>NZ_JBSFPI010000001.1:144246-685879 GCF_053588115.1 Nocardia sp. NPDC003482 | reverse complement strand
CGTCGGTCATCGGATGATCTGCCCGCCGTCGACATTGAGGATGTGCCCGGTGACCCAGCCCGCGTCGTCGGAGAGCAGGTACAGGCCCGCCGCCGCGACCCCGCCCGCGGGCACGGTCACCCCGGCAGCGCCCATCGCCGCGCTGCTCACCGACCCCGACGGCGGGCCCCTGGCCGCGCTCGACACCGACGGGCGGACCGTGCGCCTCGGCGACGACCCGGCCACCGCCCGCGCGGTGCCACTGCCCGCCCCGGCCACCGGCTGGTCGCCCGGCGCGCCCGGCGAGATCCTGCTCACCGCGGGAAACCAACTGCTGCACCTGAATCGGGCCACCGGCGAGCTGCGCGCCACCGCCCTCGACGCCCCCGCCCGCGCGGTCGCCCGCCGCCCCGACGGCACGGTCGCGGTCGGCCTCGCCGACGGGCGCGTGCGCATCCTCGCCGCCGACGACACCGTCCGCGACACGGTCACCGGACTCGGGGAGATCGACGCCCTCGCCGCGGCGGGCGACGCGGTCGCCGTGCTCGACCGCTCCCAGACCACGCTCACCGAACTCGACCTCACCGAACACCGGGCCCGGCTGGCGTTGCGCGCGGGTCAGGGCGCGAGCGCGCTGATCGGCGACCACTTCGGCCGTTTGCTGGTCAGCGACACCTCCGGCGGCGCGCTGCTGGTCTACACCGCCGATCCGCTCGTGCTGCGCCAGCGGTTCCCGGTAGGCTCGTCGCCCTACGCACTTGCCTACGATCGTCGGACCGAGACCGTCTGGGTGACCCGCAGCGGCGGCAACGAGGTCCTCGGCTACGACCTGTCGAGGGGTATACCGGAGGAAGTGGACCGCTTGCCGACGGTACGCCAGCCCAATTCGGTGGCGATCGACGACCGCACCGGCGAGATGTTCGTCGGATCCGCGACCGGCGACGGTCTGCAGCGGATCGGCGCGGACCAGAGGAAGAGAGGGCAAGGATGACTCAGGCCTCGGCGCACCGTTCGCACCGTCGGCCCGGGCTCCCCGTGGAGTGGGAGCAGGCCATCGAGGAGGGCGAATACGAATACGTCCCGTTACGCCTGCCGCCCGATGTCACCCGGGTGACGGCCTCGATGCGGCTGGCCATCCAGGCCGAATACGGCGGCTGGGAACTCTCGCGCGTGCGCGCCTACACCGACGGCAGCCGCCGGGTGCTGCTGCGCCGGCGCAAGACCGCGGTGCCCGCGCCCCAGCCGGGGATGTGAGCGCGCGGATGTATTCGCTACTCCTGCGGGCGATGTTCCTGCTGCCCCCCGAGCGCGTGCACCATCTGGCCTTCGCCGCGCTGCGGCTGGTCACGGCCGTGCCCGGGGTACGGGCCCTGGTCGCGCGGCTGACCACCGTGCGCGATCCGATCCTCGCGGTGCGCGCCTTCGGCGTCGACTTCCCGGCTCCGCTCGGGCTGGCCGCCGGGTTCGACAAGGACGCGCGCGGTGTGAACGCCTGGGGCCCACTGGGTTTCGGGTTCGCCGAGATCGGCACGGTCACCGCGCGGGCGCAGCCGGGCAATCCGGCCCCGCGGCTGTTCCGGCTGCCCGCCGACCGCGCGCTCATCAACCGCATGGGGTTCAACAACGAGGGCGCCGCCGCCGCGGCCACCCGCCTGCGCCGCCGCCGCGCCGGCGCGGTCCCGATCGGCGCGAACATCGGCAAGACCAAGGTCGTGCCGCCCGAGCAGGCCGCCGCCGACTACGTCACCAGCGCCGAATCCCTCGGCCCCCTGGCCGATTTCGTCGTGGTCAACGTCAGCTCCCCCAACACCCCCGGCCTGCGCGACCTGCAAGCCGTCGAATCGCTGCGCCCCCTGCTGCGCGCGGTCCTCGACAGCGTCCGCAAACCGGTCCTGGTCAAGATCGCCCCCGACCTGTCCGACGAGGACATCGACGCGGTGGCCGACCTCGCCGTCGAACTGGGCCTGGCCGGAATCGTCGCCACCAACACCACCATCGGCCGCGACGGATTGGCCACGCCCGCACCCGAAGTCGAGGCGATGGGCCCCGGCGGCCTGTCCGGCCCGCCCCTGGCCGACCGCTCCCTCGAGGTGCTGCGCCGCCTCTACCTCCGCGTCGGCACCCGCCTCACCCTCATCTCCGTCGGCGGCCTGGAAACCCCCGACCAGGCCTTCGCCCGCATCCTCGCGGGCGCCACGCTGTTGCAGGGCTACACCGGATTCATCTACGGCGGCCTGTTCTGGACCCGGCGGATCCACCGCGGCCTGGCCCAGCGGCTGCGCGAGCACGGGTTCGGCACGCTCGCCGAGGCCGTGGGGGCGGAGCATCGCGGCGGGTTGGAGCAGTCGGCGTAAACCGGCAGTCGATGCCGAACCGTCAACCCTGGCGAATCCCCGCCGCGGACACCGGCATCCACGCGTCGTCCTCGGATCGCGGTGGCGCGCTCGGTTCCGGCCCGCGGCGCGCCAGCCGCGCGACCAGCAGCAGCACCACATCGGCGTACTCGACGCCGAGCACGGCCGCGCGCTCGTGGATCATCGCCAGCACCGCTGGCTCGTCGACCCCGCCCGGGTCGCTGATCAGCTCGTCGAGCTCCATCCCCGCCAGGGCCCGCGCCTCGCTGACTTCGTGTCCGGGCAGCCAGCTCAACCGCCACGCCCGCGACCCGGGCACGCGGTAGGCGTACTCCGGGGACCGGTCGCTGGTCATGCGCTGCCCGCCGCGGAAGATGGTCACGATCGTCTCCTCTCGAGAGCGGCCGCGGTCACGGCGACCGCCGCCAGATCCGGCGCTGATGCAGCAGCGAAATCGCCTGCGCCAGCGACACGTTCACCGCGTCCGCGCACGCCTGCGCCCGCGCGGTGTCCACGAGGCCGCCCGGCGCGGCGACCAGTTCGGCCAGTTCGACGCCCGCGCACGCCTGCGCGTGGGACAGGCCGACGTCCGGCAGCCAGCTCAACCGCCAGCCGGAGTACTCATCGACGCATTCGGCCCATTCGGAACTGACGCTGCCGGTCACGGACCGAGCTGTCACATAGAGGGTCACGGTCGACCTCCACTGCGAAAGGCGCCGCCGCGCAACCGGTCACGGGGCGCGGCGGCCACCGAGGAGATAAGGGAAGAAGTCGAAGACGAACGCGAGCCGCGGGTTCAGCACGCGTTCGCGACGCCGCCGTCGGTCTCCCGCTCGACCGGTTGGGGGCGGCGGCACCGCCGGAGCCGCCGCTTGTGGAGAAACGCTTCCATCGGTGCCTCCCGATGTCCCCCGGCGTCATTCGCCGTTCCCGATCGGCTGATTGCCGTCCCTTTGGGGCAATTGCCGAGATAGTTTGGTATTTGACAGATCTCGTCCGCGCTAAACCAGGCAATCGCCGCGTCGGCTCGCTATTCTCGGCCCGATGATCATCCGAACGCGTGGCCGGAGGGAGGTGCGAGGACGATGAGCGCACCGGACCCCGCGATCGAGGCCGTCCGCAATGTCCTGTCGCGCCTGCGCAAACGGTCGGGGCTGCGCGAACGAACCCGGCTGCGCGCCACCGAGATCGACGCGTCGGCGCTGCTGGCCCTGCCCGCGGTGGCGGCCTACGCCGAACGTCACGACACCTCGGCCGAGGCCGCGGTGCTGCCGCTGCTGCGCGAGCTGGCCGAGCGGCTCGACCCCACCGACCGCCTCATCGTGGACGCCGAACTCGTCCTCACCCTGTTCGCCGACGCCCCGCCGCCGAGCATCGATCCCGCGCGGCTGTACGCCGGAGACCTCGGCGTGCGCCGCGCCTACCTGGTCGAGCACTGGCACGCGCTGCATCGCGCGCTGCGCGCCGACCCCGGCTCGACGCCCACCGTGCGCTCGCTGCGACTCGCCCCCGAACGCCGGGCCTTCACCGCGCTGGCCACCCTCCTGGTCGACGGCCGCCCCGACACCCGGCCCGCCCCGGCCCCGCCCGACCCGACCCGACCGACGGTCACCGTCGTCGGCGACGCGGTCCTCGATCACCTCTACCGCGTCGGCCGCATCCCACAGGCGGGAAACACCGTGTCCGGCAGCATGATCGAGCATCCCGGCGGCAAGGGCCTCACCCGCGCGGTCGCCGCCGCCCGCCTCGGGCTGCACGCCCGGCTCGTCGCGGCCGTCGGCGACGACGACACGGGCGATCGGGTGCTGGCGTACCTGAGCGCCGAGGGCGTGGACACCGCATTCGTCAAACGGGTCCCCAACACCCCCACCTCGGTCACCGCGCTCATCGTCACGCCCACCGGCGAGCGCGCGCACATCCCGTGCAAGGATCCGCGCCTGGATCTGTCCGTCGAGGACCTCGACGACCCCGCGGTGCGCGCCGCCCTCACCACCGCCGACGCGGTCCTGCTCAACTTCGAGCACGCGCCCCCGGTGATCGAGCGGGTCCTCGCCGAGATCGGCGCGCTGCCCGATCCGCCCGTGCTCATCGTGCACGTCGCCCCGCCCCTGGCCCGGCCGCAGCTGCTCTACGGCCACCTCGGGGCGATCACGTTCCTCGTCGGCAGCCCCACCGAACTGGCGATGATGCTGCCCGATAGCCACGCCGTCGGCGCCGATCCGGTGCAGCAGTTGCGCATGCTCGGCATCGAAACCGTGTGCACGCTACAGAATTTTGGTGTCAGCGTCCGGGGCGCGACCCTGGACGTCGATATCCCGCCGCTACCCGCCCTGCTCACCAGCTCGCCGGGCGCTCACGCTGCCTTCTCGGCCGCGCTGGCCTATCGTGTGATCAACTCCGGTGTCCCCGTGACGGAAACCGATTTCCGCTTCGCGGCTGCCGCTATGATTGCCACCCAGTCGCTGGACGACGTTCCCGGCGCCATGCCCGATCTCGACCGCATCCATCGGATCCTGACCATCGCTTCGGAGGAGCATTGACCGTCGTCCTGCCCGGACCCACCGGCGCGTCCGTCCCGGACCACGCCCCGGTGACCCACCCCTTCGGCCGCAAGGGTGGCGAACTGGCCGTCCAGGTCTCCGAGATCGATGACGGCACGACCCGCGGTCACCTGCTCGTCTTCGGCGAGCCCGGCGACACCCCCTTCGTGCGCATCCACTCCCGCTGCCTCTACGGCGAATCCCTCGGCTCCGACGACTGCGACTGCGCCGACGAACTGGACAAGGCCCTCGACATCATCCAGGCCGCGGGCGGCGGCGTGCTCATCTACCTCGAGCAGGAGGGCCGCGGGCTCGGGCTGCTGGCCAAGGCGCACGGCTACTCCTACAGCGCCCGCCACGGCGCGGACACCTTCGCCAG
Organism: Nocardia sp. NPDC003482; assembly: GCF_053588115.1. Taxonomy (NCBI): domain Bacteria; kingdom Bacillati; phylum Actinomycetota; class Actinomycetes; order Mycobacteriales; family Nocardiaceae; genus Nocardia; species Nocardia sp. NPDC003482. Next base: position 680,627 of record NZ_JBSFPI010000001.1, on the reverse strand, counting down.
CTACGAGGCGCTCGGCTATCCCGCCGACGCCCGCAGCTACGGCGGCGCCGCCGACGCCCTGAAAGGCTTGGGGCTCACCGGCATTCAGCTGCTCACCAACAATCCGCTCAAGGTCGAGGCGGTGCGGCGGGCGGGCATCGCGGTCACCGTGGTCCCGCTGCGCGCCACCGCGCAGAGTCCCCGCGCCGCCGCCTACCTCGACGCCAAACGCCGCCGACGCCGCCACTGGATCCCCACCGACGACGCCCCCTGGGCCCCCGACCCCAACTGACCCCTCACCACTCTCCTCACGAACCGGGCAAATCATCGTAGGATGGGTGATTCGCGTCACGTATCGGGAACAGGGACATGAGCACAGCACCTATCGCCTTCACCCATCAGACCGGCGTCGCGGTGACCACCGTGCCGCAGGCGTTCCAGCAGACCGTGGGGTTGCGGCCGCATCAGGTCGCCCTGCGGACCGTCGGCGGGACCCAGCAGATCACGTGGGCCGATTACGATCGGCGGGTGCGGGCCATCGCGGCGGGGCTCGCGGAACTCGGTGTGGCACACGGGGACACGGTCGGGATCATGCTCACCAATCGGCCCGAGTTCAATCTCGTCGACACCGCGGCGCTGCATCTGGGGGCGACGCCGTTCTCGGTGTACAACACCAGTTCGCCCGAGCAGATCGCGCACGTGTTCGCCAATGCGGGCAATCGCGTGGTGATCACCGAACGCGCGTTCCTCGACGCGGTCACCGGGGCGGGGGTGGACCTCGAGCACATCGTGGTGGTCGACGGCCCGGCCACCGGGGCGCGGTCGCTCGCCGAGGTGGAGTCGAATCCCAAGGCGGACTTCGACTTCGACGCCGCGTGGCAGGCGGTGCGGCCCGACGATCTGGCGACGCTGATCTACACCTCCGGCACCACCGGGCCGTCCAAGGGCGTGGAGATCACCCACAGCAATGTCGTCGCCCAGATCGTGGTGCTGATGTCGGGTCCGCTCACCGTGGGCCTCGACGATCGCGCGGTGTCGTATCTGCCCGCCGCCCATGTGGCCGACCGCATCTCGGGCCACTGCATGAATCTGTTCACCGGCATCACCGTCACCTGCGTGCCCGATCCGCGCGAGATCGCCGCCGCGCTGCCCGACGCCCGGCCGACCGCGTTCTTCGGGGTGCCGCGGGTGTGGCAGAAGATCAAGGCCGGGATCGACGCCAAACTCGCCACCGAGTCCAGCCCGGTGCGCAAGGCCCTCGCCCGGTGGGCCATCGGGGTGGGCGTCGCGAGCGCCCGCGCCCGGCTCGGCACCGCCGACGCGCCGCCGCTGCTCGGGGTACAGCACCGGATCGCCGACGCGCTCGTGCTGTCGAAACTGCGCGTGGCGCTCGGCCTGGACGCGCTGCGCATCGCCTCCTCCGGCGCGGCCGCCATCCCGCCCGAAACCCTGGAATACCTGCTGGGACTGGGCTTCACGGTCTCGGAGGTGTGGGGCATGTCCGAGACCACCGGGGTGGGCACCTTCACCGAACTCGACCGCCCGCGCCCCGGCTCGGTGGGCCGCGTGGTCGACGGCGCCGAGATCCGCCTCGCCGACGACGGCGAACTGCTCATCCGCGGCCCGATCGTCACCCGCGGCTACCGCAACATGCCCGACAAGACCGCCGAGGCGCTCGACGCCGAGGGCTGGCTGCACACCGGCGACGTGGCGACCATCGACGCCGACGGTTACGTGACCATCGTGGACCGCAAGAAGGAACTGATCATCACCGAGGCGGGCAAGAACATCTCCCCGACCAACATCGAGAACGCCGTCAAGGCGGCCTCCTCACTGATCGGGCAGATCGTGGCCGTCGGCGACGCCAAGCCCTACATCGCCGCGCTGGTGGTGCTCGACCCCGACACCGCCGCCGTGCGCGCCAAGGCGCTGGGCACCCCCGACGCCGACATCGCCACGCTCGCACGGCATCCCGAGATCCTCGCCGAGGTCCGCGCCGCCGTCGAAGCGGGCAACACCAAACTCGCCCGCGTCGAACAGATCAAACGCTTCCGCGTCCTCGACCGCGTCTGGGAACCCGGCGGCACCGAGATCACCCCCACCCTCAAACTCAAGCGCACCCCCATCGCCGCCGAATACGCCACCGACATCGCCGCCCTCTACACCGACCCCCTCCCCGCCGACGTGATCAGCCTCTGAGGCGAAACCGACTGTGGCCCAGGGCTTTCCACCCTGGGCCACAGTACGGGACGCACCTACTTCTGCTCGTAGGTCCCCACCAGCACCGCCCGCGCGATGGCCTGCGAATACAGATTGAACCCCAAGAACGCCGGGGACGCGTCGCGCGAGATGCCCAGCGACTCCACCCCCACCGCGTGCACCGCGATGTAGTAGCGGTGGTAGCCGTGCCCCGCGGGCGGCGCGGCGCCCACGAATCCGCGCGAGCCGCCGTCGTGCCGCAGCGCGATCGCGCCCTCGGGCAGGCTCTCGGCGCTGCTGCCCGCGCCCGAGGGCAGCGAGGTCACCGACGCCGGGATGTCGAACACCGCCCAGTGCCAGAAACCCGACGCGGTCGGCGCGTCCGGATCGAACACGGTCACCGCGAAGCTCTTGGTCTCGGCCGGGAACCCCGACCACGACAGCTGCGGGGAGATGTCCTTACCCCCGGCCCCGAACGAACCGGACACCTGATCGTTGCCCAGGGGCTGACCGTCGGTGACGTCGTCGGAGGTCAGCGTGAAGCTCGGCAGTTGCGGCAGCGCCGCGTACGGGTTGTAGGAGTAGTCGGGCACGAGGGCCGTCCTTTCTCGAATCGTCAGCTGTGCAGAAGGAAATGCTCCAGGACCTGTGTGCCGAATTCCAGCGCGTCGACCGGAACCCGTTCGTCCACCCCGTGGAACAGCGCCGAGAAGTCCAGCTCCGGCGGCAGCCGCAGCGGCGCGAAGCCGAAACAGCGAATTCCCAACTTGGCGAACGCTTTCGCGTCGGTGCCCCCGGACAACATGTAGGGTACCGTGCGCGCCTCGGGGTCGTGGGCCAGGATCGCGGCGTTCATGGCGTCGACCAGATGACCGTCGAAGGTGGTCTCGTAGGAGTTGAGGTGGGTGATCCACTCCCGCTCCACATCCGGTCCGATCAGCTCGTCGATCTCGCGCTCGAATTCGGCCTGCCGCCCCGGGATCACGCGGCAGTCCACCACCGCCTCCGCGGTCTGCGGGATGACGTTGGCCTTGTAGCCCGCGCGCAGCATGGTCGGATTGGCGGTGTCGCGCAGGGTCGCGCCGAGGATGCGGGAGATGGTGCCGAGCTTGGCGAGCTGACCCTCGATGTCGGGGCCGTGCGGATCGAAGTCGATGCCGGTCTCCTCGCCGACCGCGGCCAGGAATTCGGCCACCGAATCGGAGATCACCAGTGGGAACCGATGTTTGCCCAGCCGCGCGACCGCCGCGGCGAGGATGGTGACCGCGTTGTCCTCGTGCACGAACGAGCCGTGCCCGGCACGGGCCTTGGCGCGCAACCGCATCCACGCCAGCCCCTTCTCCGCGGTCTCCACCAGGTACAGCCGCTTCTCGGTGCCGTCGCGGCGCGGCACGGTGAGCGAGAACCCGCCGACCTCACCGACCGCCTCGGTGACGCCCTCGAACAGGTCGGGCCGGTTGTCGACCAGCCAGTGCGACCCCCAGCGGCCCCCGTTCTCCTCGTCGGCGAGGAAGGCGAACACCAGATCGCGCGGCGGCACCGTGCCCTCGATCTTGAACTGGCGCGCGACCGCCAGCATCATGCCGACCATGTCCTTCATATCGATCGCGCCGCGCCCCCACACGTAGCCGTCGCGCACCGCGCCGGAGAACGGGTGCACGCTCCAGTCCGACGCCTCGGCGGGCACCACGTCCAGATGCCCGTGCATGAGCAGCGCGCCGCGGCCGGGGTCCGCGCCGGGCAGCCGCGCGAACACGTTGCCGCGGCCGGGCGCCCCCGATTCCACGTATTCGGTGGTGTATCCGGCCTGGTGCAACTGGTCGGCCACCCACTGCGCGCATTCGCGTTCGCCCTTGGTGGTCTCCAACTCGCCGGTGTTGGAGGTGTCGAACCGGATCAGCGTGCTGACCAGTTCCACCACTTCCGACACCGCGCGCGCGGACTTCTCTCGAGGTGCAGACACGTAATCTTTCCTACCACCCCCGCCCGCCGCGACCACGTCTTGGCCGCAGCGTGCGCGCAATTCGCCGCGCCGGTGACTGTGGGCCGCGTCTCGATTCCCGCCCGCCGCGGCCGCGTCACCTCGATACGTACCTCGGGGTGGGTACCGCACGAGAAAGTCGGTGCTGTTCGGGGAGCGCGCGACCGGCGAGGATGGATTCCGGCGCGCCGCCCCCGCAACCTCTCGCACTCGTAAGGAGTTGAGCCGCAATGCCTTCCACCCCCGTGACACTGCTGGGCCTGGGCGCGATGGGCCGGGCCCTGGCCGCGGCGCTGCTCGCGGACGGCCACCCGGTCACCGTGTGGAACCGCACCCCGGGCCGCGCCGCCGACCTGCCGGGCGCGGTCGTCGCCCCCGCCGTCGCCGACGCGCTCGCCGCGCCCGGACCGATCCTCGCCTGCCTGCTCGATCACGCGTCGGTGCACGACACCCTCGACCCGGTCGCCGCCGACCTGTCCGGCCGCACCCTGATCAACCTCACCAGCACCACCCCCGACGAGGCCCGCGAACTGGCCGCGTGGGCCGCCGCGCACGGCGTCGCCTATCTCGACGGCGGCATCATGGCCGTCCCGGAGATGATCGGCGCGCCCGGTGCGTCGATCCTGTACTCCGGATCCGCCGCGGTCTTCGACGACCACCGCGGGCTGCTCGAAACCTTCGGCGCGGCAGAGTATTTCGGCGACGACGCGGGCCTGGCGTCGCTGTACGATTTCGCGCTGCTGTCGGGGATGTACCTCATGTTCGCCGGATTCGCGCACGGCGCGGCGCTGGTGGGTTCGGCGGGCGTGTCCGCGACCGAGTTCGCCGCCCGCGCCACGCCGTGGGTACAGGCCATGGCCGCCGGATTCGCCGGGCACGCCGCGTTCATCGATAGCGGCGACTACCGCGCAGACACCCAATCCCTGGCGTTCAACAAGGCCGCCCTCGACGCACTGGTCCGGGCCAGCCGCGCCGCCGGGGTGCCGCTCACGGTCCTCGGACCGGTCAAGGCCCTGATCGACGCGCAGGTCGCCGACGGCCACGGCGGCGAATCCTTCGCCCGGATCTTCGAGGGCATGCGCGCGGGGTGAGGCCGAAACCCGTTCAGGCCGAAGCCTTCTCGCGCACCGGTTCGATCCCGGGCTCCCGCCAGCCGGGCGGGCCGAAGACGTAGCCGAGCCGTCCACGCCAGGTCCGCGCGGCCCGCACATCCCCCACCAGGGCCGCGAACTCGTGGTAGTTCACCTTCACCGGATTGTCGGTGGCGATGTCGTGGGTCAGGCCGTAGCGGATCGGCTCGGTCTCCGCGGCGAACGAGCCGAACATCCGGTCCCACACGATGAACACCCCGCCGTAGTTGCGATCCAGATACGGCGCGTTCGAGCCGTGGTGCACCCGATGGTGCGCGGGCGTGTTGAACACGAATTCGATGGGGCGCCAGAGCTTTCGCACCCGCTGGGTGTGGATGGGGAACTGGTACAGCAGCCCGAGGGAGATCAGCAGGAAGATCATCCACACCGGGAACCCCAGCAACGCCGCCGGAACCCACGCCAGACTCCGCGGCAGCGACGCCAGCGGATTGAGCCACGGCAACCGGATCGCCGTCGACAGATTGAAGTACGTGCTCGAGTGGTGCACGCTGTGCGCGGTCCACAGCAACCGGATCCGGTGGTCGGCCCGATGCGCCCAGTAGTAACAGAAATCGGTCACCACCAGGCCCAGCACCCACACCCACCACCGATCCGCGGGCAGCTGCCACGGCGTCAGCGCCGCCGCCGCCACGACCGCCGAGAACGGCAGCAGATACTGCTGCACCGGCTTGGTCACCAGACCCAGCACATAGATTCCCCAATTGGCGGCGGTGTCCCGGCGCGCGAAACCCGTTCGCCCGTCGCGGCGCGCGTCGAGCCACTCGAGCGCCATCAGCACCGCGAAGGCGGGCACCGCGTACAGCCCCAGTTCCGCGTTCATCCCACGTCCTTCCTCCGAAACCCGGTCCGCCGCCGACGTTATCGACCCCGACCGGGCGAAACATCGCGCCGCCGAGGGATCGCGGCTCCCCCGTACGAGGGACGGCGCGGGCGCGGCGGCCGGGTATCGTCGGCGACCGTGCGGGGCGAGACGATGCGGGCCTGGGCGCGGCGGCGCGCCGAGGCGTCGGTGCGCACCTTCGCCGCCGGGCGCGAACCCGGGACCGTGCGCCGCTCGCTGGCCCGGCAGTCGCTGCTCGTCGCCGCCGCGGCCGCCGCGGTGGACGCGCTCGTCTTCGGCGTGTGCGGGCTGCCCGGCAGCGGTCCGGGATTCGCGGTGGTCATGATCGTCGCGATCGTCGCCGCCGATCTCGCGCTGGCCGCGCCGCCCGGCACCGCCGCGCTCGTCGCCGCCGCGCAGGTCGCGCTGCGGTTGCTCGAGGCGTGGCTCATGCATCGGCACGGGCTCGGCTTCCGCGTCGCCGACGTCGGCTATCTGGTCGCGGGCTATCGGGCCGGGGCGTGGTTGTCGACGCGGGCGTCGCTGCTGACGGTGCCGCTGCTCGGGTTCGGCGCGGCGGCCGCGACCCTGATCTCCGGCGGGCCCGCCGCCCACGACTGGCGGCTGCTGCTCACCCAGACCGTCTCGGCGGGTCTGGTGCCGTGGCTGGTCGGCCGCTACACCGCCGGGCGCGGCGCCTACATCGCCGAACTCGAACAGCGCGAACGCATTCGGCGTCAGCACGAACGCGCCGCCCTCGAACGCGCCCTCGCCGACGAGCGCGAGGCCATCGCCCGCGATCTGCACGACGTCATCTCCCATCACGTCGCCGCCATCGGCATCCACGCGGGGGCGGCTCGGCTCGCGCTGCCGCCCGGCCACGACGCCGCCACCCGATCGCTCACCGCGGTCGAGGAGTCCACCCGCGCGGCCATGGTCGATCTGCGCCGCCAGCTCGACCTGCTGCACGGCCGCGACGACGCCGCGACCCGCCAGCCCGGCCTCGCCGATATCGACGCCCTCGTCGACACCGTGCGCGCGGCCGGACTCGCCGTCGAACTCGACACCGGCCGGGCCGCCGACCCGCTGCCGGAGTCGTTGGACGTCACCGTGTTCCGCATCGTGCAGGAACTGCTCACCAACGCGTTGCGGCACGGCGCGGGCACCGCCGCCCTGCGCGTGGCCCGCGACGACCGGCGGCTGCGCATCGACCAGACCAATCCCGTTGCCCCGCATCATCTTCCGGAGACGTCCGCGCATCGCGGGCTGGACGGCATCCGCCGCCGCGCCGAATTGTTCGGCGGCACCGTCGAACACGGCGTCGGCCCCGATCGGCGCTGGCGGGTCGCGGTGGTGCTGCCGATCGGGGCGACGTGAGCGGCCCGATCCGCGTGCTCATCGCCGACGACCACGCCATGTTCCGCTCCGGGCTGCGCGCGGTGATCACCGCGCATCCGGATCTGGACTGCGTCGCCGACGTCGGCGACGGCCGCGCCGCCATCGCCGAAACCGCCCGGCTGCGACCGGATGTCGCGATCCTCGACGTGCGCATGCCCAAACTCGACGGCCTGGCCGCCACCGCGGCCATCGTCGCCGCGGGCGGCACCCGGGTGCTCGTGCTCACCACCTACGACAGCGAGGCCAGCCTGGCCCGCGCGCTCGCCGCCGGGGCCAGCGGCTTCCTGTTGAAGACCCTGCCGCCGGAGGAACTCGTCGCCGCCGTCCGCGTGGCCGCGCGCGGGGACGCCGTCATCGATCCGTCGATGACCCGCCGCCTCGCCGCCCGCCTCGCGGGCACCCTCGCCCCCGCCCCGCCGCCGCCGGAACTGGCCACCCTCACCGCCCGCGAACACGAGGTGCTGCTCCTGCTCGCCGACGCCGCCAGCAACGGCGAGATCGCCGCCGCCCTCGGCGTCGGCGAGGAGACCGTCAAGACCCATGTCTCCCGCATCCTCGCCAAACTCGGCGTCCGCGACCGCATCCACGCCGTCGTCTACGCCCATCAGCACGGCATCGCCCGACGCTGAGGTAGGGGCCGAGCACCAGACCACCGGCGCGCCCGTCAACCCTCCTGACGCCCAGCGGGTTTGGCGGCGGCGTACCGAGGCATACCTGGCGCGAGCATCAGAACTCGACGAGGAGGTTCACGTGTCGGGTGGAGTATTGGCCGCGATCATCGTCATCGTCGTGGTCGTCGTCGCGATCGTCATCGCGCTGGCGGCCCGACCGGCGCTGCGCCGACGGCGACTACGCACCAAATTCGGGCCGGAGTACGACCGCGTGGTCGCCGAGACCGACGACCGCCGCGCCGCCGAGGCCGAACTGGCCGAACGCGAACGCCGCCACGCCCAACTGGAACTGCGCGAGCTGTCCGACGAACAGAAACAGCGCTACCAGCTGGAATGGGCGCGCATGCAGGAGCAGTTCGTCGACGACCCCGCCGGGGCGCTCGGCGTGGCCGACCGGCTGGTGACCGCGATCATGGCCGACCGCGGCTATCCCACCGACGATCACGACCAGAAGGTCGCCGATCTGTCGGTCGAACACGCCGAACCGCTGAGCGGTTTCCGCGTCGCGCACGACATCACCGTCCGCGCGTCCGACGGAACCGCCTCCACGGAGGACATGCGCACGGCCATCGTCCACTACCGCGAGCTGTTCGCCGACCTGCTCGGCACCGATCCGACCCCGACCACCACCCGCCACCACCAGTAGTGAGAGTGTCATGAGCATCTTCTCCCGCCGCGATCCCGACACCGATATCGACGGCGATCCCGAAACCGCTACCGCCCACCACGATTCGGACCCCGACGCCGAAACCGGCCACCACGAAACGGGCACCGCCGCCCACGACCCGGAACACACCGGCGCACACGGCGATTCGGCCTCCGGCGGCTACGAGACCGAATCCGCCACGCACGGGCACGAATCCGGCACCACCCACGGCGACCCGGACGTCCCCGACGCCACCGCCGGGCACGACTCCGGCGTCATCGACCAGGAGCGCGATTCCACTGTCGCGCACCATGATTCGGCGGGCACCCACGACACCGCCAGCGACAGCACCGTCGGCGACGCCGAGGTCCGCGACGAGGAGACCCGCACCGGCCCGGCCTCGCAATCGCATCACGACGAGGAACTCGACACCGCCGACGAGCGCCGCGCCGCCGACCCCGCCGAACACGACACCCACACCGAGGTCGGCACCGCCGCCGGGGAGACCGCCGCGGCCGAGCACACCACCACCGCCGAGAACCCCACCGCCGGAACGGGTCCCGCCGACCGCGGCACCGCCGAACTCGACGGCACCCAGGTCCCCGACGGCGAATCCGCCAAACCCCCGCAGCCCACGCCGACCTCCGACGACCACCCGCTGTTCGCCGACGCCGACCTGGAGCGGCTGCGCATCGAATGGCGGGAGGTCCAGGCGCTGTTCGTCGACGACCCGCACCAGGCGGTCACCCGCGCCGACGAACTGGTCGGCACCACCATCGATCAGCTGACCCGGGTCATCGCCGACCGCAAGCAGGCCCTGGAAAGCCGTTGGCGCGCGGGCAAATCCGCCGACACCGAGGATCTGCGCCAGGCGTTGCGCGGCTACCGCGGCTTCTTCCACCGCATCCTCGGCACCAACTACTGACCGTCCCCGCCCCGATGCCACCGGCCCCCGCGCCGGTGGCATCGCCGCGTCAGCGCCCGAACACGGTGTCGCGCACGGGCATCGGCAGCCGCGCCACCACCTGGGTGAGCGCGCGCTGGATCTGACCCACCCGCAGCTCGGCGGGCAGCGTCAGCCACACGTTGCGGATCAGCGCGCACGCCTGCTCCAGCTCGCCCTCGCGTTCGAGCATCGCCGCCAGATCCAGATCCAGCAGCGCGCGCCCGACCCGATCCTTGTCGGCCATCGGCAGTTCCAGCACCCGCGCCCGCATCTCCTGCGCGGCACGGCGATCCCCGATCGCGCTGAGGGTGTGCGCCTGATGCCAGCGCAGGATGTATTCGGAGGTGCCGAGATTGTCGTCGCCGGTGGCCGTCGCGGGCAGTGCGGCGAACATCCGCTCCGCGGTCGTGATCGCGCCGACCGCCTCCCGCCGCCGCCCGATCCGGGCCTGGATCCCGGCCTCGGCCAGCAGCCCGAACACGCACGCCGACCGCGCGCCCGCCGCCTGCGCCGAATGTGCCGCCGCCAGACCCTGATCCAGCTGATGCCGGTAGCACTCGTGCCCGTGGGCCAGATGCCCGCGCAGCCACGCCTCCACCGCGGTGTCCCCGGCCTGCCGCGCGGCGCGCCGCGCCTTGGCGAACCACATGAACGTGTCGTGGATGTCGGCGACGTCGTTGAGCCGGAACGCGATCAGCCCCGCCACGATCGCCTCCACCCGCAGCAGCCGCCGGCGCAGCTCCGCGGACCGGTCGGCCAGCATCAGATGCTGGATCTGCGCCAGATCCCGCATCCGCGCGGGGATGTACTCCGAGGGTGGCTGCACATACACCAGATAGCCGCTGGACTCGACGCTCTCCTCCAACGCGCGCACCGTCTCCCACACGCCCGCCACCGCGGCGGGCGCGGGCGCGGCCCGATCGTCGGTGTAGTCGTGACCGAATCCGAGGCGATCGGGGCGGGTGCGGTAGACCCGGCACAGGGCGTCGAGGAACTGATACGACGGCATGTCCAGCCCGGTCTCCCAGCGCGACACACTCTGGTGGGACACACCGGAATTGGGCACTCCCGCCGCGTCGAGCGATTCCCGCAACCGGTGAGCGACATCGACGAGGGTATAGCCGTGGGCCATTCGATGCGCGCGCAGCAGCGACATCCCGCAGTGCGCCCGGATCGCCCGCACCGCGTCCCACGTCGTCCCCCCGGCGGTTTCCACATCGCGCACGATCCGGCGTGCGCACGCGATGCTGTGTGGGGTGCTCACAACATCTCCCGTTGGGCTTCACGAAGGCCGGACGGGCAAGGGGCTCCACGCCGTCCGAGCTCAACAGTAGCCCCGATTCGCCTGGTTGCGTTCGCATTTCACGCGCTTCTGCGCGTCAGGCGTGCAAGCGTCGGCCCCACCCTGGCGCCGACGGCCCGCGCGATCGCAGGCTGAGCGTCATGAGAAACGACAGCACCGTCGGCGGAGATCCCGCCGACACCGAAACACCCAGCGGCACAACCTCACTCACCACCCAACTGATCCAGGTGATGTCCGCGGCGGCCACCGTCGTCACGGCGCTGGCCGCCTACATCGCCTGCGCGTCGGTGATGAACATCCCGACCGTGTCGATCCTGTCGGCGGCGTGCCTGCTCGCGGGCTGGCTCGCGCGGGCCCGGCGCGGCAGACGCCCGGCGTGTCCGCCCGCGCCGCCGACCCCGCCCCGGCCGCCGGAGCGGATCGAATCGGCGCGGCGCTGGTTGCGCCGATTACGGGCGCGCCGGGATCGCTGACGCCCGGCGCGCGCCCTCGGACCGACGCCCGGCGCGGCGGTCACCACGCGCCGACTACCCCCGCGCCGGGACCGCCGACGCCGGGCGCGCGAGGTCTCGCGGCCGGTGATCCGCACCAGACGATTGCCGAATATCCGCCTGTTCCATACCGATCGGAAGTTACGAACCGGTAGCCGGAGGGGGTAGGTACGCTAGCGGTATCGATGGCACGGCAATCGTACGAGGTAGCAAGATCACCGACCTGCGAGGTGTCGCGGCGCTGGTGATCCTGACCGCGTCGTTCGCCATGCTGACCGTGTTCACCCGCTACCTCGACCACGGTTTCACCGTCGCCCAGCAGGTCTATCTGCGCACCGCGGTGGCGTTCGCGCTGGCGGTGGTGATCTTCGCCCGGAAGTTGCGGTGGGCCGTCGTCGTGCGCGCGGGCGGGCGGGAGTGGGCGGTGGTCGTGGCGCGGACGGTGTTGTTGTATGTCGTGGGCACCCTGTTGTTCGCCAAGGCCGCGACCCTCACCAGCGTCGCGAACGTCTCCTTCATCGCCGCGCTCCCCCTGGCCGCCGCGCTCGGTCTGCTGTTGCGGCGGGTCTCCGCGACCCCCGCGCGGCTGGCGTGCGTCGCGGGTTCCGTTGTGGGCGTGGCACTTCTGTCCGGTCCGCGATCCGGCGGCGCGGGCGTCACGGTCGATCCGGGCGATCTGCTGGCCCTGCTCGCCATGACCGCGATGGCGTGGAGCTACCTCGGCCGCGACTGGCACACCGGCGTTCTCAACAACCACGAGATCACGACCCTCACCCTCGGCGTCGGCACCCTCGGCGTGGCCCTCACCTCCCTCGCCCAGGGCCAGGGCGTCCCCCAGGTGACCGGCCCCGTCTCCCCCCTCACCCTCTGGTCGGCCGTCGCGGTGGCGGGCATCCTCAGCATCGCCAACGTCTTCCTCATCAACTACGGCTTCGACCGCGTGGACCCCGTCCACGCCGGCAACCTCCTCACCCTCGAATGCCTCTGGGGCCTCCTGTTCGGCCTCCTCTTCTACCACCAAACCCCCACCCTCCCCGGCCTCCTCGGCGGCACCCTAATCCTCACCTCCGCCCTAACCCTCAACACCACCAAAAAACCCGCCCCCTAACCCCCGTCCACCAGTACAGCCGCACCCCTTATTCGAATCCGCACCCCTTGCATAGCTACGAAACGGGTGCGGATCCGAATAAAGGGTGCGGCTGGGTTGCCGGGCTGGGGTCAGTGGAGGGCTTGGACGAGGGCGGCTATGTGGGAGGGGGCGGGGTGGTAGCCGGGGAAGTAGACGCAGACTCGGGAGCCGAGGGCGGCGAAGCGGGTGGTGATCTGGTGGGCGCATTGCTCGGGAGTGCCTCGGACGGCGATGGTTTCGAGGAGGGTGTCGTCGATGAGGTCGGTCATGTGGTCGATCGCGCCGCGTTTGGACAGGTCGTTGAGGCGGGGTTGCAGGTCGCCGCGGCCCTCGACCTCGAGGACGGGGGCGTAGGCGGGGGTCGAACCGTAGAAGGCGAGCAGGCGGCGGACCCCGGCGTCGGCGGCGGCGCGTTCGGTGTCGTCGCGGAACATCGACACCATCACCTGCGGGACGATCTCGAAATCCGCCGCCGCGCGGCGCGCGCGGTCCAGGCCCTCCGCGACGGCGGGCAGGGTGCGCTCGCGGAAGTGCCGAATCGTGTTGAACGGCATCATCATCAGACCGTCGGCGACCTCGGCCGCGGTCCGCGCCATCACCGGGCCGAGCCCGCCCATCAGCACCGGCGCGACACCGAACGGGTTCGGCCCGGGATCGAAGGTCGGCGGCATGAGCGTGTGCCGGGTGAACTCGCCCCGGAAGTCCAGCGGCGTCCGCTCCTGCCACGACGTCAGGATCGCCCGCACCGCCGCCACGAACTCCCCCAGCCGCGCCGCGGGCCGCGACCACGTTGCGCCGTAACGGTTTTCGATGTGCGGCCGAATCTGCGACCCCAGCCCCAACCGGAACCGGCCCTCGCTGAGCAATGTCAGATCGTAGGTCGTGTGCGCCACATGCATCGGACTGCGCGGAAACGCCACCGCCACATTGGTGCTCACCGTCATCGGCACCACCGGCGCCACCGCCGCCAACGGCACGAACACATCGTGCGGCCCCTCGAACGTGAACAACCCGTCCACCCCGAGCCCCGCCAACTCCCGCGCCCGCCCGATCACCCGATCCGGCCGCCCGTCCAACTGAATGTCGACCAACATCACGCCGTCCTCTCCCCCGCCACCCAACCACCGCCCCACCGCTCACACAGCACCCGATTCCACCCACCGGGACCCACCGGCGGCCCCGGCCCGACGCCACCCTGAGCAGTCCGTACCACCTCGCGACACCGTCACCCGCGGACATCCTCGACCTGCGCCGGGACCTCGACACCCCGTCGACGCGGCGACGAGAACGACATCGCGAATCCCGCCCGACGAAACCCGGTCACCGACAGCCGAAACCGTCGCGAAGCGCTCCCTCTCGCCCCCTGAGCCCGGTCGCCCCATCTCCCCAGGCATCACCGGCACGATCGCGGGTATCGGTACACCATGGCGACAGCTCTGAACCGGGCCGTACGGACCCCCCTGCTGTACTTCTTCATCCTCGGCGATGTCCTCGGCGCGGGCGTGTACATCCTGGTCGGGCAGGTGGCCGCGCAATCCGGGGGCGCGGTGTGGCTGCCGCTGCTGGTGGCGCTCATCATGGCGACGCTCACCGCCGCGTCCTATGCCGAACTCGCGACCAAATATCCGCGCGCGGGCGGGTCCTCGCACTACGTCACCCGCGCGCTGGGACCGGCCGCCGGATCGCTGATCGGATTCTGCATGCTCGCCGCCGGGGTGGTGTCGGTGGGCGCGCTGGCCCGCGGCTTCGCGGGCGACTATCTGCGGGCCCTGGTCGAGCTGCCCACGACCGCGGTGATCGTGGTGTTCCTGACCGCGCTCGCGCTGCTCAACATTCGCGGCATCAAGGAATCGCTGGGCGCCAACGCCGTCGCCACCGTGATCGAACTCGGCGGTCTGGTGCTGATCATCGTGCTCGGCGCCTGGGTGATGCTCCGCGGCGACGCCGATCCCGCGCGGCTCACCGAGATCGGCACGCCCGAACACGGCGTGGTGGGCGCGACCCTGGCCGGGGCGGTGCTGGCCTTCTACTCCTTCGTCGGCTTCGAGACCTCCGCCAATCTCGCCGAGGAGGTCACCGATCCGCGCCGGTCCTATCCGCGGGCGCTGTTCGGCGCGTTGTTCACCGCCGGGATCGTCTACGTGCTGATCGGCGTCGTCGCCAGCGCGGCCGTGCCCACCGACCGGCTCGCCGCCTCGAGCGGACCGCTGCTCGAGGTCGTCCGCCTCGCCGGGGGCGTGCCCGATCGGCTGTTCAGCGTGATCGCGCTCGTCGCCGTCGCCAACGGCGCGCTGCTGACCGGGATCATGTCCTCGCGCCTGGCCTACGGCATGGCCCGCGACGGCCTGCTGCCCGCGGTGCTGGCTCGGGTGCTGCCGGGCCGGCGCACCCCGTGGGTCGCGATCCTCGCCACCTCCGCGGTCTCGCTGGTGCTCGCCCTCACCGGCGAGGTCGCCGCCCTCGCCGAGACGCTGGTGCTGTTGCTGCTGATCGTGTTCACCGCCGTCAACATCACCGTCCTGCTGCTGCGCCGCGACCCCGGCGACGCCCGCGACCACTTGCGCGTCCCGCTGCCCGTCCCGGTCCTCGCGCTGATCTCGTGCCTGTTCCTGTTCACCCGCATCGAGGCCGCCATCTGGCTGCGCGGCCTGATCCTCGTCGCGCTCGGCGTGCTGCTCGGCGCGGCCAACCACCTGCGCCGAAAAGACCGGCCGCGCAAGAAGTCCCGGCCCGCCGACCTGACCGACGAGAAGGCGGCATCGACGACCGGCCCCGCCCCCGAAATATTCTGACGCGCCGACACATTCACCGCGCCGCCGAATTCGCGATCTTTCCCTGCGCCGCCGCGCCCGTTCGGATACCTTGGTCGCGGATCAGCCGAACGAGGGAACGGACCAGGCTATGCGCGCGGTGCACCGGCGATCGATCGGCAGGCTCACCGCCGGACTGGGCGCGCTCGCGCTCGTCGCCACCGGCTGCGGCGGGAACGGGAACGACCAGCACCCGGCCACCCCGACGGCCACCACGGTCATCGTCACCGTAACCCCTTCGGACACTTCGGTTTCCGCCTCACCGACCCGCACCGCCTACGTCGCCGCGCCCGGTTCGGTGCAGGGCTTCGCGAGCCCGAGCGGTGTCGTGGTGATCGACGATCAATGGTTCGTCAGCAACCTCGGCGACAAGAAGGATCCGGCCGCCAAGGACGGCACCGGATTCGTCTCCCAGCTCACCGACCACGGCACCGTCACCAACCGCACGGCCCTGCCCCGCCCCGGCGAGCCGAAGCTCAACGCGCCCGCGGGCATGGCCGTCGTCAACGGCACCCTCTACGTCGCCGACGTCGACCGCGTCGTCGGCTACGACCCGCACACCCTCACCCAGATCTTCGAGGCGACGCTCACCGCCGACGGCCCGATCCTGCTCGACAGCATCGCCGCCCTCGACGACACGACGCTGCTGGTGACCGACACCGCCCACGGCGCGGTCCACCAATTGCACACCGCCGACAAGAGATTCGAGCCGCTGGCCACCCAGATCCCCGGCGCCAAGGGCATCGCCGTCGACCGCGACCGCAAGCTCGCCTACGTCGCCGCCGCCGGGGACCGCGCCGAGGGCGGCGACCTGTACCGGCTCGAACTGCGGCCGGGCACGGTGACCGCGACCAAACTCGGCGCCGTGCACGGCGTGCTCGCCGGAGTGCAGGTGCTGCCCAACGGCAATATCGCCGTGGCCGATTGGGTCACCGCCACCGCCGCCACCACCGGCACCATCAAGATCTACCGCCCCGACGGCACCGAGGTGTCCAAGGTGAGCCTGCCCTCGAATCTGCACGGCCCCACCGGATTCAGCCTCGACGCCGCGAACAAGAACCTGCTGGTCGCGGCCCGCCCGGACAACGCCCTCGCCATCGTCCCGATCAACTGACCGGCCGTCGCTCGACACGCCACGCCGAATTCGGTTGCGTAAAAAGCGGATTCCCGGAGCGATCGCCCATACACTGGGCCGGGTGGACGGCGATGAGTGGTTGACACCCGAACAACGAGCGATCCGCCGCAAGAACCGGATACGACTGGCCATCGTGGGCCCCATCGCCCTGCTCATCGTGGTGATCGCGATCGTGGCCTATGTGCGCAACCCCGAGGACCATTCGCCGAAGGCCGATCAGATCTCCCCGGCGTTCCTCGGCGAATGGAAGGGCGTGGCCGACAACGGTCACGACAGCTTCGACGTCGTGCTCACCATCACCGGCGACAACGCCGATCACGTGGCCACCTCGTCGAGCACCGACAAGGCCACCGGCGCGCGCTGCGAGCGCACCGAGAGCCTGTCCGCCGTCTCCGACACCGAACTCACCCTCGCCACCGCCTCGGCCACCGGCCCGAACTGCGACAAGGCCGACGTCACGGTGCGACTGCACACCGACGGCACGCTCGACTACCGCACCGGCCCCGTCACCGGCACCCTGCGCCGCAGCTGAGGGGGCGTTCCCGGGCCCGGTGAATGAACCCGCCACGCTTGGGCATTCGATCATGGTGAGTTCCCTGTCGTCCCCGTTGCTGCT
Source organism: Nocardia sp. NPDC003482 (assembly GCF_053588115.1). Taxonomy (NCBI): domain Bacteria; kingdom Bacillati; phylum Actinomycetota; class Actinomycetes; order Mycobacteriales; family Nocardiaceae; genus Nocardia; species Nocardia sp. NPDC003482. The sequence goes on along the minus strand of NZ_JBSFPI010000001.1, from coordinate 663,352 downwards.
GATCATCTTCGTGGCGTGCGCCGCCGCGATCTGGGTCGCGGGCGTCAAACTGTCCGACGCCACCGATGTGCTGTCCCAGCGCCTGCGTCTGGGCGAGGCCATGGGCGGGGTCATCCTGCTGGCCATCGCCACGAACCTGCCCGAACTCGCCATCACCGTCAGCGCCGCCGCGGCCCATCAGACCGATGTCGCGGTCGGCAACATTCTCGGCGGGATCGCCTTGCAGACCGTGGTGCTGGTCGCCCTCGACGCCGCCGGGGTCCGCCCGCGCGCCCCGCTCACCTATCTGGCCGCGTCGCTGGCGCTGCTGCTGGAGGGCGCGCTGGTGGTGGCGCTGCTGCTGGTGGTGATCATGTCCACCCAGATGCCCGGCGACCTCGTCATCGCGCGCACCACGCCCGGCGCGCTGCTCATCGCGGTGCTGTGGCTGGTCGGGCTGCTGCTGGTGCGCAAGGCCGGGAAGGGGCTGCCCTGGCACGAGGACGGCAACGCCCCCGACAGCCAGGCGAAGGCGCGCGGGCACTCGGAGGTCTCCAAGGAGAGCGAGGCCACCCGCCGCGGCCTCGGAACCGCCCGCGTCGCAACGGTTTTCGCGATCGCGGCGCTGGTGACGCTGGTGGCCGGCGTGTTCATCGAACGCAGCGGCGAGGAGCTGTTCGGCCGGTGGGGCATGTCCGGGGTGCTGTTCGGCGCGACCGTCCTGGCGGCGGCGACCGCCCTGCCGGAACTGTCGACCGGCCTCACCTCGACCCGCCTCGGCGACTACAAGCTCGCCGTCAGCGACATCTTCGGCGGCAACGCCTTCCTGCCGGTGCTGTTCCTCGTCGCCACCATCGTCTCCGGTTCCGCGGTGCTGCCGCAGGCCCACCACACCGACATCTACCTCACCGGCCTGGGCGGGGTGCTCACCCTGGTGTACATGACCGGCCTGGTGTTCCGCCCGCGCCGCCAATTCTTGCGGATGGGCCCGGATTCGGTGACCGCCCTGCTGGTCTACGCCGCCGGAATCGCGGGCCTGGCCTTCGTCCCGAATTGACTCAGGGGTAGATGATCCCGCACTGGGCCCCGATGGCCAGCAGCGCGCGAATCGTGCAGATCAGCTCCGTCATCGCCGCCGCCGACCCCGACGCCGACCCGGTCCCGGCGTCGATCTGGGTCAGGGCGACATCGGTGGTCGCGGGTGCGGGCGCCGCGGCCGCTGGGACCGCGGCGGCCGCGAGCGGCAGGGTCAGGGCCGCGGTGACGAGTGCGGCGGCCAGGACGTTGTTCTTCACGGGAGGGGCTCCTTCGGTCGTGTCGATGTTTCGGCCGAGCGTAGGAACTCGCGAAACCCGGTGCGAGACCCCAGTTTTCACGCCCCCGCGACGCGGGGGTCAGGCCCTGGACGGCACCGCGGCCCGCGCGTTCGACAACCCCAGGTTCTCCCGCAGCGTGGTCCCGGTGTACTCGGCGCGCAGCACCCCGCGATCCTGCAACAACGGCACCACCCGGTCGACGAATTCGTCGAGACCCCACGGCACCAGATGGGAGCCCAGGATGAACCCGTCGGAGCCGTCGTTCTGCACGAACTCGTCGATCCGCTCGGCCACCTGCGCGGGCGTCCCGACCAGGGCGCCGCGTTCGAACTGGTCGATCACCACCTCCCGCAGGCTCAGCCGCTTGGCCTCGGCCACCTCGCGCAGCCGCCGCGCGGTCGCGAAGCGATCCTGGTGCACGAACGCGCGGCCCTGGATGATCGGCGGCGCGTCGGGGTCCGGGTCGATCGCGGGGACCGGGCCCTCGGGGTCGTAGCCGGACAGGTCGCGATTCCAGATCTGCTCCAACAGGATCAGCGCGGTCTGGCCGGTGACCTGCTCGTCGCGGATCGTGTGATACTTCTCGACCGCCTCGGCCTCGGTGTCGCCGAGCACGAAACTCGCCGACGGCAGGATCTTGATGTCGTCGGCGGAGCGGCCCGCGGCGACCGCGCGGGCCTTGACGTCGCGGTAGAACTCCGCGGCCTCGGGCAGTTTGCCGTACGGGGAGAAGATGGCGTCGGCGTTGGCGGCGGCGAACGCGCGGCCCTGCGGCGACACCCCGGCCTGGAGGATCACCGGCCTGCCCTGCGGGCTGCGCGGCACCGAGAACCGGCCCGCGATATCGAACTGCTGGCCGCTGAGGGCGAATTCGCCACCGTCCGAATCCCACAGGGCGCGAACGGCTTTCAGCGTCTCCTCCGCCCGCACATACCGGTCGGCGGGATCGAGGAAGCCGCCGCGGCGGAAGTTCTGCCCGGTGAACGCGTCGAAGGAGGTCACCACATTCCACGCCGCGCGGCCGCCGGAGAGGTGATCCAGGCTCGCGAACTGGCGGGCCAGCTCGTAGGGCTCGTTGAAGGTGGTGTTGATCGTGCCCGCCAGCCCGAGGTGTTCGGTGACCGCGGCGAGCGCCGCCAGCACGGTGAGGGTGTCGGGGCGGCCGATGATGTCCTGATCGAAGATCCGGCCCGCGCGTTCGCGCAACGCCAGCCCCTCGGCGAGGAAGAAGAAGTCGAACCTGCCGCGTTCGGCGGTGCGGGCGGTGTGCTCGAAACTGGTGAAGTCGATCTGGCTTCCGGCGCGCGGATGCCACCACGCGGTGTGATGGTTCACCCCGCCGAGATAGGCGCCGAGGATGATCTGTTTGCGGTGGGTGCTCACGTCCGGCCTCTCAGGCAGTCGCGTAACGGTTGGGAACATCGGTGGGCAGGCCGAGCAGCCCGCGCAGCGAGCCGCCCGGATACTCGGTGCGGAACACGCCGCGGCGTTGCAGGGCGGGCACGAGCCGGTCCGCGACGGCGGTCAGATCGTCCACGGCCACGCCCGGCCGCAGCCGGAACCCGTCGAGCCCGTGTTCGCTCCACGCCACGATCAGGTCGGCGAGGTCCTCGGCGGCGCCCGCGAAAACGGCGGCGTCCGAGGCGAATTCGGCCCCGGCGCGCTCGTCGAGGCGGGCCAGTCGCCGCGCGCCGGGTTCGTCGGCGTCGAGGAACACCACCAGATCGGCGTACACGCGCAGCGGTTCCCCCGTCCGGCCGACCCGCTCGGCCGCGGCGGCGACCTCGTCGACGATCGAGCGCGGCCCGTCCGCCAGCGTCGGCGTGACGAACACCAGATCCGCCGCGCGCGAAGCGAATTCGTAGATCAGCGGCGCGTGCGCGAGCGCGGTCACCACCGGCTGCCCCTGCGGCGGGCGCGGGGTGATGGACGGTCCGCGCACGCTGAAGAAGCGGCCCTCGAAGTCGATGTAGTGCAACTTGTCCCGGTCGATGAACCGCCGGTTCGCCACATCCCGGATCTCCGCGTCGTCCTCCCAGGAGTCCCACAGCCGCCGCACCACCTCCACCGCGTCGGCCGCCTCCTCGAACAGCTCCCGCACCTGCTGCGGGAACTCCCCCGACGCGACCGCCGCCGCCCGCTCCGCCGCCGTCAGCTCCCGCACCTCGCGCCGCCCGAAATGCCGTGCCTGCGCGGCGCTTCCGGCCGCCCGCACCTGCCACCCCGCCCGCCCCCGCGAGATGTGATCCAGCGTCGCCAGCGCCTTGGACACATGGAACGGCTCGGTATGGGTCGTGGTCACCGTGGGAATCAACCCGATGTCCCGGCTCACCGGCGCCACCCGCGCCGCGATCAACTCCGCGTCCAGCCGGGCCCGCCCGCTCAGATCGTCATCGATGGTCACGAAATCCAGCAGCCCGCGCCGCGCGATCCCCACCAGATCCGTCCAATACCCCGCCCCGAACACCTCCGCACCCCGCGAACTCCCCTCCCGCCCCGCGGCCGGATGCCACCCCGCCCCATCCAGCGCGACCCCCAGATGCAGTGATTCCGCTGCCATCGTCTCTCGTTCCTGTCCGTGCGCGACTTGTCCTGCCGTGCAACGCGAGACGCGCGGCCGAATCCCCCGCACCACCCTCGGCGTCGTCGGCCCGCCGAACTCCGTCCCCCGGGTGACGAGCGAAAACCGCCCGCGCTCAGGCGATGTCAACGATTCCGATCAGCTCGAGCACCGGGAAATACGCCCCCCGGAAACGAATCCGGGCCGGTCCCGAAGGACCGGCCCGGACGCTCAGCGCCGAACGATCACGCCAGATCGAAGCGGTCGTTGTTCATGACCTTCACCCACGCGGCGACGAAGTCGTGGACGAACTTCTCACCCGCGTCGGCCTGGGCGTAGACCTCGGCGACGGCGCGCAGCACCGAATGCGAACCGAAGACGAGGTCGTTGGCGGTGGCGGTCCACTTGGTCGCGCCGGAGCGGTCGATGCCCTCGTAGACGTTCTCGGCGGTCTCCGACGCCTTCCACTCCACGCCCTCGGGGTCGAGGAGGTTGACGAAGAAGTCGTTGGTCAGCACGCCGGGACGGTCGGTGAACACGCCGTGCGCGCTGCCGCCGAAGTTCGCGCCCAGGGCGCGCAGGCCGCCGATGAGGACGGTCAGCTCGGGGGCGGTCACGTCGAGCATGTAGGCCCGGTCCAGCAGCAGCCGCTCGAGCGGGGCCTTCTCCCCGGCGCGCGCGTAGTTGCGGAACCCGTCGGCGCGCGGTTCGAGCACCGCGAACGACTCCACATCCGTGTTCTCCTGCGTGGCGTCGGTGCGGCCCGGCGCGAACGGCACGGTCACGTCGTGACCGGCGTCCTTGGCCGCCTTCTCCACCGCGGCCGAACCCGCCAGCACGATCACATCGGCCAGCGAGACCTTCTTGCCGCCCGAGGCGGAGTCGTTGAACTCGCGCTGGATCTGCTCGAGCACCGGCAGCACCTTGGCCAGCTCGGCGGGCTCGTTGACCTCCCAGTCCTTCTGCGGGGCCAGCCGCAGCCGGGCGCCGTTCGCGCCGCCGCGCTTGTCGGTGCTGCGGAAGCTCGCCGCCGCCGCCCACGCCGTCTTCACCAATTGCGGCACGGTCAAACCGGATTCGAGGACCTTGGCCTTGAGCGCGGCCACGTCCTGCCCGTCGACCAGTTCGTGGTCCACGGCCGGGACCGGGTCCTGCCACAGCTGCGGCTCGGGCACCCACGGGCCGAGGTAGCGGCTGACCGGGCCCATGTCGCGGTGCAGCAGCTTGTACCACGCCTTGGCGAACGCCTCGGCCAACTCCTCGGGATGCTCCAGCCAGCGGCTGGTGATCTCGCGGTAGATCGGGTCCTCGCGCAGCGCCAGGTCCGAGGTGAGCATGGTCGGGGTGCGGCCGGGGCCGCCGAACGGATCGGGGATGGCGCCCTCGCCCGCGCCGTCCTTGGGCTTCCACTGCCACGCCCCGGCGGGGCTCTTGGTCAGCTCCCACTCGTAGCCGTAGAGGTTCTCCAGGAAGCCGTTGCTCCAGCGGGTCGGGGTGGCGGTCCACACCACCTCGAGGCCGGAGGTGATGGCGTCCTTGCCCTTGCCGGTGCCGTGCGCGCTCTTCCAGCCCAGGCCCTGCTGCTCGATCGGGGCGCCCTCGGGCTCGGGGCCGACCAGGTCGGGGTTGCCCGCGCCGTGGGTCTTGCCGAAGCTGTGCCCGCCGACGATCAGCGCGGCGGTCTCCTCGTCGTTCATCGCCATCCGGCCGAACGTCTCGCGGATGTCGCGGGCGGAGGCCAGCGGATCCGGATTGCCGTTGGGCCCTTCGGGATTGACGTAGATCAGGCCCATCTGCACCGCGCCCAGCGGGTTGGCCAGTTCGCGGTCGCCGCTGTAGCGCTCGTCGCCGAGCCAGGTGTCCTCGGGACCCCAGTAGACCTCCTCGGCCTCCCAGATGTCGGGACGGCCGAAGCCGAAGCCGAAGGTCTGGAAGCCCATCGAGTCCAGGGCCACGTTGCCCGCGAACACCAGCAGGTCGGCCCAGGAGATCTTGTTGCCGTACTTCTGCTTGACCGGCCACAGCAGCCGCCGCGCCTTGTCCAGGTTGGCGTTGTCGGGCCAGCTGTTGAGCGGGGCGAAGCGCTGCGCGCCCTGACCGCCGCCGCCGCGGCCGTCGAAGGTGCGGTAGGTGCCCGCGGCGTGCCAGCTCATGCGGATGAACAGGCCGCCGTAGTTGCCGTAGTCGGCGGGCCACCAGTCCTTGGAGTCGGTGAGCACCGCGGCCACGTCGGCCTTGAGCGCCTCGACGTCGAGCTTGGCGAACTCCTTGGCGTAGTCGAAGTCCTCACCCAGCGGGTTGGACTTCGAGGAGTGCGCGTGCAGGATCGACACGTCGATCTGCTCGGGCCACCAGTCCCGGTTGGTGTGCGGGCGCCCGGTCTTCGGGGTCGGCGACGGGATCGCCGGGTTCTCGCTCTCGCTGGCGCTGTGGGTTTCGGTCGCCGGGTTGGGCGGACGGCTGTCGGATGTCACGGCATTCCTTCCTCATGAGTGGGTGCGAGCTACGGTGAAAGTCGTTGCGGCTCGGCCTGTTTCGCCGAGCAGTCGGGGCACAGCCCCCAGTAGACGACCTCGGCCTCGTCGATGGCGAAGCCCCGGTCGTCCGACGCGGTCAGGCACGGGGCCGCGCCGACCGCGCAGTCGACGTCGGCGATCACCCCGCACGCCCGGCACACGACGTGGTGGTGGTTGTCGCCGACGCGGGACTCGTAGCGCGCCACCGAGCCGGAGGGCTGGATGCACCGGATCAGCCCCGCCTGGGTGAGCGTGCGCAACGAGTCGTACACCGCCTGATGCGACACCGTCGAAAGACGGTCCCGCACAACGCGAATGATCGAATCGGTATCGGCATGCGGATGGTCGTGCACCGCGCTCAGCACCGCCATCCGCGGGGCGGTCACGCGCAGCGCGGCCTCCCGCAACATGTGCTGGACTTCACTGGCTGTGGGCACGAACGCCAGTCTCGTCCCTTTTCTGGAATGAGTCAAGCATTTGATCGAGTCATTTTTAGAACTCCCCCACGGTGAGATCCACCGCACACCCTTCAAGATCGGGAGTGTTCCACAGCACCCCGCCTCCCGACCGCCGAATCGCGGAATCGATCCGCGCCGTCCGCCGCCCGCCCGCACCCCGTCCCGTTGCCCCGAGACCCGCGGGGCGGCGATTCGGCAACGGCCGCAACGACTTTCGTCCCGCGTCAGGGCTTGACGCCCACCCCACACCAGACCCCGAACGCGGTGTCGGCCCAGGCGAGGCGTTCCTCGGGGATGTAGAAGTCCGGGTTGGGCCGCCAGCGGTGCACGGGGACCACGCCGGGCTCGACGAGGTCCAGGCCGTCGAAGAAGCGGGTGACCGCGGCCTTGTCGCGTAGCGCGACCGTCATACCGGCTCGGGCGTAGACGCCGACGATCTTCTCGAACACCTCGGGGTTGAGGTCGCTCGAGCCGTGGGTGACGGCGAGGTGGGAGCCGGGGGCGAACGCGTCCATATAGGTGCGGACGATGTCGTAGGCGCCCTCCTCGTCGGTGACGAAGTGCAGGATCGCGGCGAGGTTGAGGGCGACGGGCTGGGACAGATCCAGCACCTCGCGCAGCGTCTCCGATTCGAGGATGACGTGCGGGTCGCGGATGTCGGCGGGGATGAAGTCGGTGCGGCCCTCCGCCGAGCCGAACATCAGCGCCCGCGCGTGGGCGAGCACCAGCGGATCGTTGTCGACGTAGACCACCCGGCAGCGCGGGTCGACCGCCTGCACCGCGTTGTGCAGATTGGGTTCGGTCGGGATGCCGGTGCCGATGTCGAGGAACTGCCGGATCCCGCTGCGGGCCGCGAAACGCGCGGCGCGGTGGACGAATTCGCGATTGGCGCGGGCCGCCTGCGCGGTCTCGGGAAAGACCTCCATCACCGTCGAGGCCGCCTCCCGGTCGGCGGCGAAGTTGTCCTTGCCTCCCAGGTAGTAGTCGTACATGCGCGCCGAATGCGCCTTCTGCGTGTCGAATTCGACAAGATCGTGTGCCATCGAAGCCTCCCCATCAGGTGTGCCGCGGACCTTCCCGTGAAGGTACACGCCTCGATTTCACTCCGCCGCGATCGCGTCGACGACGTCGAGCACGCCTCGATTTCACTCCGCCGCGATCGCGTCGATGACGTCGAGCACGCCTCGATTTCACTCCGCCGCGATCGCGTCGATGACGTCGAGCCGCCCGGCCCGGATCGCGGGCGGCACCGCGCCGAGCAGGCAGACGGTCAGCGCGATCCCGGTGGACCACAACGCGATCGGGTCGAGGTCGTAGCGCACGTCGATGCCCGCGAGCACCCGCAGCACCCGATCGGCCAGCACGTGCACCGCCTCCCCGCCGAGCACGCCCATGCCGCCGCCGACCACGCCGACCGCGAGCGCCTCGACGAGCACCAGCCGCGTGACGAATCGCCGCCGCGCGCCCATGGCGCGCAGCACGCCGATCTCGCGGCGGCGCTGCACGACCGCGAGCAGCAGGGTGTTCATGACCGCGAAGGCGGCCAGCACCGCCACGATCCATTGCAGCCCGACCGCGAAGGCCCCGGCCTGATCGACGCTGACCAGGCTGGCGGCGTACGCCTGGCGGCCGGTGGCGAGTTCCGCGCCCGCGCCGAGGTCGTCGCGCACCGCCGCCCGCACGGCCGCGGCGTCGGCCCCGGGCGCGAAAGTGACCGCGAGATAAGTGGATCCGGGCCGCCGGAACCAGTCGCGCATACCGTCCAGGCTCATGCCGATCACCCCGGCGTCGATGGACAGATAACCGAATTCGCCGAGCACGGGCACGCGGTGTATCCCGGTCGGGGTGCCCACGGCCAGCTCGTCCCCGACCCGGATGCCGGACCGGTCGGCCAGCAGCCGCGACACCACGACCCCGCGTCCGGCCAGCACCTCGGCCCGCACGCCCGGATCGAGCAGTCCGGCGATATTCGGATTCCCGTCGGCGAGTCCCGCGACCTGCACGCGCTGGTCCCCGAGGGTGACATAGGCCCACTGCCCGCCCGCCACCGTCGCCACCCCCGGCGTCGCCCGCACCCGGGCCGCCCAGTCCGGCGGCAGCGGCGTGGTCGGGAAACCGTCGTGCCCGGCGGCGGTGATCAGCAGATCGATGCCGCGCAACGGCTCGAAGGTGCCGCTCGCCGACCGCACCAGATCTCCGAGCGACCCGTTGACCGCGATGCCGATGGTGACCGCCACCCCCACGCTCATGGCGGTGGCCCAGGTCCGGCGCGGCGCGCGGTGGATCGATGCGGCGGCCATCCGCCCGGGCGATCCGGCCCACCGGCACAACCATCCCGCCGCCGCGACCACCGGCCCGGCCACGGCCAGCCCCAGCGCCAGCAGTCCACCCGTGAGCACCGCGACCGCCGCCACCACGGCCACCGACTGCGCCCGCACCGCGATCACCGCCGCCAGCGCGACCCCCGCGACCGCCACCAGCGCCGCGACGACGCGCAGCCGCGGCGGAAACGGTTCGCCCGGAGCGAGATCCGCGGCCCGCAACGCCTCGGTCGGCGCGATCCGTGAAACCTGATGCGCGGCAATGAGACTCGCCGCGACGGCGGTGGCGACGCAGATCACCAGCGCGACCGGGAAGACGGCCGGGGTCAGCTGGTACTCCAGTCGCGCCGAGACGACCTGCACCAGGAATCCGGGCGTCCGCCCGATCGCCCACCGCGCCAGCAGCAGGCCCAGCGGAATCCCGACCGCCGCCGCGGCGACCCCGATGAGCGTGGCCTCCACGAGCAGATCGGCCGCCACCGTCCGCCGCCGCGCCCCCACCGCCCGCAGCACGGCAATCATCGGACGCCGTTGCGCCACGGCCATGGTCATGGCGTTGAACATGAGGAACGCCGCCACCACGAGCGACACCGCGGCCACCAGCAGGGTGATGCTTCGGGTCAGCACGAGCGCGTTGCGCACCTGCGCCGAGTTCAGATCCGCGGCCGTGACCAGGGCGCGGTCGTCGATGGCCGCCGCGATCCGGTCCCGCAACTCCCCCCGCGCCACCCCCGGCCCGGCGACGACGAACACGGCGTCGACCTGCCCCGCCCGATCGGCGACGCGCTGCGCCAACGGCAGCGGCGCGGCGACGAAACGACCGCCGTTGATCCGCCCCGCGGTGTCGGCGGGCACCACCGCCGCCACCCTCATCCGCCGCTCCCCCAGCGAGAATGTCTGCCTCACAGCGAGATTCATCTGTGCGCCGACCACCACGGCGTCGCCGCCGAGCAACTCCGGATGCGCCCGCAGCTGCGCGGTCAACGCGGCCTGCAACGGCGACCGCAGCCGCGCCACCGACGGATCGACCCCGAGCACGGTCACCGGATCCGCCCCGCCCACGGTGCTCCGCAACAACGGCACCGCCGCCGCCACCCCCGGCACCCGCGCCACGGTCGCCGCCAGCTCCTGATCGAACCCGGTATCGGAATATCCGAGCACCGCCAGATCCGACTCCCCGGCAATGCTCCGATTCAACGCCGTCGCCGACCCGACCAGCGACGAGTAGGTCGTCACCACCGCCACCAGCAACGCCGCCGCCACCCCGAGCACGACCACCAACGCCGCACTGCGCCCGCCGTGCGCGGCCACATCCCGCCAGGTGAGCACCCGCATCCGAGCGAGGAAGCCCCCCGTCACGACACCTCCCGCAGCGTCGGCGCCCCCGTGTCCGCGACGATGCGGCCGTCGCGGAGGGTGATGGTGCGGTCGGTGCGGGCGGCGGCGTCGTGGTCGTGGGTGACCAGGACGATGAGGCGGCCGGATTCGTGGGCGAGGTCGGCGAGCAGGTCGAGGATCGCCGAACCCGTTGCGGTGTCGAGGTTTCCGGTCGGTTCGTCGGCGAGGACGATCGGCGGGTCCATCATGAGGGCGCGGGCGATGGCGACCCGCTGCATCTGACCGCCGGACAGTTCGGCCGGGCGGTGCGCGGCGCGGTCGCCGAGGCCGACGCGCGCGAGCAGCCGGGTCGCCTCGGCGCGGGCCCGTCGCACGGACTGCCCGGCGAGCATCCTCGGCAGGGCCACGTTCTCCCACGCGGACAGGGTGGGCATGAGGTGGAAGTCCTGGAACACGAATCCGACCGTCCGCAAACGGAAGTCGGCCTGCTGGTCGTCGCCGAGCCCGCCGATGTCTGTGCCGCCGATCAGCACCCGTCCCGAGGTCGGCGAGTCCAGCGCCCCCAGCAGGTGCAGCAGGGTGCTCTTGCCCGCCCCGGACGGACCGACCAGCGCGACGAACCGGGATCCGGTCAGCCGCAGATCCACCCCGTCGAGGGCGCGCACGCGCTGCCCGCCGATCCGGTATTCGCGCACCACCTCGGTCAACTCGACATCCACGACGCCTCCCGCTCGATCCGGCACGCCCGCGCGTACGCGGCGCGCAGTGGTTCGCCGACGCGGCCCGCCGGGGTGAACCGGTGCCCGAACAGTTCCCGGTAGCGCCGGAACCAGCGCGGATCCTCGGCCAGGAACAGGATGTCGTGCACGGCCATGCGCCGCAGGGCGAACAGCGGGTACGGCGCGGTGTTCACCGCGAACAGCGGATTGTGCACCGACGGTGCGCGGCAGTCGGGATGGAACTGCCCGACCATCAGCCCCCGCTCCACCACCGCGGTCTTGGCCTGCCGATGTCCCTCGTCGATCAGCCACCACGCCTCCCGCGGCAGCCCGGTGACGACCACCAGCAGCGCGTCGAGATCGCCCCGCCCCGGGACGGATTCGAACCGTTCGGCGACGGCCACGATCAGCTCCGCCATGCGCGCCGCCTCGTGCGGCCCCCGCCATGGATGTTCGAGCAGCGTCAGCGCGCCCGCCTTGCGCGCCGGGAGCACGAACGGGCAGATCGGTCCGTCCCGCCCGAGGTCGGGGTGCGGCCTGCCGACCCGTTCGGTCAGCCATCGCGAAAGCGCCCGCGCCACTTCGGGTTCGGGCTCGCGCAGCCGGAGGTTCACCGGTCCGCCCCCGCTTCGATGACGCACACCCCACCGGCGGCACTGCTGTCCAGCACGGTCAGACCGGCCGCGCCGAGCAGCTTCTCGTATTCGGCGAGGGTGCGTTCGCGACCGGAGGTGACGGTCGCCATGTAGAGGCTCATGAGGGCGGCCGTGGGGTCGATGTCGGCGTCCGGGTCGGGCTGGTGGTGTTCGACCACGAGCAGCCGCGCGCCCGGGCCGAGGGCGGCGCGGCAGCGGGTGAGGAGGGCCACGCAGGCGTCGTCGTCCCAGTCGTGGCAGATGTGCCGCAGGATGAGCAGCTCGCCCGCGCCGAGGGCGAGGTCCAGCGGCGCGAAGAAGTCACCCACCACGCAGTCGCAGCGGGACGCTAAACCATTGTCCCGCATGCGTTCCCGCGCGCGTTCGACGGCGGCGGGTCGATCGACGAGCGTCCCGGTCAGCGCGGGGAACTCCGTGAGCAGCCGGGCGAGCAGGTAACCGTCGCCGCCGCCGAGGTCCACGACGTGCCCGCGTCCGGCCACCCGCGCCATGACGGCGCCGAGATCCGATTCGGCTCCGCGCGCCTGGGATTCGTCGAAGACCGCGCGCAGCGCGGGATCGGAGTCGATCTCGGCGAAGAACGACCGCCCGTAGACGGCGTCGAAGGCGGGCCGCCCGGTGCGCAGCGTGATCTCCAGCGCGCCCCACGCCGGACCCACCACCTCCCGCACCAGCAGCGCGGTCGGCAGCGCCGAGGCGGGGTGCGCCGCGCGCAGACACCGCCCCCGCGCGGTGAGCCGGACGAGCTCCCCGTCGAACCGGACCAGATCGTACGCGGCCAGCAGCCGCAGCAGATCCGCCAACCGCCCCGGATGCAGATCGGCGGACGACGCCAACTCTGTTGCGCTACAGCCGGATTCGCCGATCCGTTCGGCCAGTCCGAGGGCGGCGAAGGCGCACACCGCGTCGGAGACGAGCCGCCCGTAGATGAGATGCCGCACCGCCAGCGCGTCGGTGGTGTCCCGCATCGCGTCCCTCCTCATCGGTCACCGAGCCGCACCGGCAGCCCGCCCGCCAGCAGCGGCGCGAGCCCCGGTCGCTCGACCATCGTCCAGTCCGGCGGCAGCGCCGGACGGTACCGGCGCAGGATCGCCGCGAGCACGAAAGGCACCAGCGCGTACGCCAATTGGGCGGCCAGGCAGCGATGCGGCCCCGTCCCGAAGGGCAGATACACCGGTCCCGCCCGCCGCTCCCGGGGCGCGGAGTCGAGGAACCGCTCGGGCGCGAACCGATCCGGCTCCGGCCACCAGCGCGGATCGCGGTGGATCACCGCCAGCGGGAACACCAGCGGCACCCCCGCGGGGATCCGGTAGCCGCGCGCGATCGACGGCCTCGCCGCGATCCGCAGCAGCGGCGCCGACCCCTGCAACCGCAGCGCCTCCTCGAAACACGCTCGCGCCCAGCGCAAGTCGCGCACGGCCTCGATGCCCGGCCCCGGCGGGAGCGTCGCGCATTCCGCGCGGAGCCGTTCGGTCGCCGCCGGATCGGCGAGCACCCGCGCGAAGGTGTGGGTGACGGCCGAGGTCATCGCCCCGTAGGACGCCGACAGCAACAGCACCAGCTCATTGGTGACCCCGAGATCGTCGGCGGGCGACCCGGTGCGCGCGTGCAGCTCCAGCATCGCCGCGAGCAGATCGTCGTACGGTTGCGCGCTCGCCCGCCGCCCCCGCACCCGCGCCGCCACGGTCCGGTACAGGCGCACGACCGCGTGCGGCGGCACCCGGTCCGGGCCGCGCACCAGGTTCGGCGGCCCGCCCGTGAGCCGGATGAACCCGAAAACCGCTGTCGCCAACCGCAATCCCTGATCGACGACGCGCACCTGCGTGGCGGGCAGGGGCTCGGTGAACAGCGCCGCCAGCAGACCCGCCAGCACCAGCCGCGACACCACCCGTTGCAGATCGACGACGTCTGCGTCCCGGGCGGCGGCGATCTCCTCGTCCACGCGGTCCTCGATAGTGTCGGCGGCCCGGCCGAACGCCCCCGCCAGCGAGGCCCCCGCGAACATCGACGCCATGGCGCTGCGCTTGGCGCGGAACCGCTCCCCCTCCTGAAATGCCACCCCGCCCACCAGGTTCCGCAGCGGCAGGCGATAGCCGAGCTTCTGGAAACCACCGGAGGTGTCGTTGAGATAGCGGGCCGCGTCCTCGGGATGCCCGATCAGCACGGCGTCGCGCACCGGCAGCCGCACCCGGCACACATCGCCGTGTTCGCGCAGCGCCTCCCGCACGAACGCCCCGCGATCGCGGGTGTACGGGATCAGCGAGCCGAGCAGCGGCCGCCCCGGCGGACCCGGCAGATGATCGAGCCCGCTCATGCGGCCGCGTCCCGCTCGGTGCGGCTGTCCAGGCGCAACAGATCCGCGACCACGATCAACACCGCCCCCACCGCCACCACCGCGATATTCGCGGGGGCGGGATCGATGAGCAGGACGAGCGAGGCGAGGAAGCCTGTGGACACCAGCATGTCGGTGCGCAGCACCGCGTTCCCCGCGATCATGGTATCGGCCCGGATCAGCCGCACTCCCTGCCACGCGATCACCGGCAACCACAGCAGGGCGAACAGCACTCGAATCGGGAACGCGCCCACGGCGATCGGCACCGCGACCCCCGCGTACACGACCAGCGTCACCACCGCCGCCGTGCGCGCCGCTCGCGCCCGCGACGCCGACACCGTCGCCGAGGTGGACAGCCGCACGGCGGCGTCGCCCGCGAAATCGGGCACGTTCTTCACCAGGCCCTTGGCGCAGAACCACACCAGCAGATACAGCCCCGCCACCAGCAGCCGCCAATCCCCCAGGCGCGCAAGCGCGTCCGGCGCGAGCGCCACGATACTGACGAACGGATAGGCGACGACCGTGGCGAACAACAGAATCCCCAGCACCGGCCGTTCCTTGAGCCGCAGCGGCCGCAGCGAGTACTGATGCGCGCCCACCAACGCCAGCACGACCGCGCCGAGGAACAGCGGCGTCGAGAACGCCGCGGCCAGCAGCGTGAGCGCACACAGCGCGACGGTGTCGCGCAGCAGCCGCGCCCGCCCGTAGCCGATCAGCCGGAACACCCGCATCGGCAGGTTCGCGCTGTCCTCACCGATATCGGAGTAGATGTTGAACAGGTTCGCGATCATCCCGATCGCGAAGAACGCCACCGAGCCCAGCGCGGTCCGCCAATCCTGGTGTATCCCGGCGAATTCCAGGCCCAGCTGGAACGCGAGGATCATCGGCACACAGGTGCGCGGCCGGGCGAACGCCACGAACACCCGGACCCGATCGGCCACCGGCAGTTCCGGATCGCCGTCCCCGGACCGCCGCGCCAGCCAGATCCGCTCGGCCGGCGTCAACGCCAGGAAGTCGGCGAAGGACATGTGCCGCGGATGCCGCTGGAAATCGGTGAAGGCACGCGCCGAGGTCACCATGGTCATCGGCCCCGCCGCGCGAACCGATCGAGCACCTCGGCCACCGCCGCCACCGACGCCGGTGTGGTCGCGGTGATCCGCACCCCGAGGCCCGGATAATCGCACACCGCGACACCGTTCGCGGCGAACGCGGATGTCAAGGCCACACTGTCCGCGGTGGGCAGCCAGACGAAATTGCCGTACGGATCGGGCGCGGCGAAACCGGCCGCCCGCGCCACCGCGACCAGCTCGGTGCGCACCGCACGCACCCGAGCGACCCGTCCCGCCAGCTCGTCCGGATACCCCAGCGACGCGACGGCCGCGACCGACCCGAGCGTGCCGACGTCGTAGGCGACGAGGGTCGCGCGCAGCCGCCGCATGAGCCGGGGATGCCCCACCCCGTAGCCGACGCGCAGCGCGGCCAGCCCGTGCGCCTTCGAGAACGACCGCGTCACAACGAGATTCGGGTGCGCGGCCACCAGCGCCAGGATGTCGGCGCGCTGGTAGTCCTGATCGAAGTCCAGATACGCCTCGTCCAGCACCACCAGCACCGCGGCGGGTACCTGTTCCAGGAACGCGGCCAGCGCGTCGGCGCGGACCGCCTCCCCGCTCGGATTGTGCGGGGAGGTCACGATGACGGCGACGGTGTCGGCGTCGATCGCCGCGCCCATCGCCGCCAGCGGCTGCCAGGCCCCCGGCCGTCCCGGTACGGGCCGCGGTCTCGCGCCCGCCGCCCGCACCAACGCGTCGTATCCGGTGAAACTCGGCGTCGCGAACACCACGTCCGCGCCGGGCCACGACACCAGACGCAGCGCGGTCGTCAGCGCCCCGGAACTGCCGTGCCCGGCGAAGACCTCGGTCTCGGCGACGCCGAGGTGCTCGGCGACGGCCGCGCACAGCTCGCGGGCGAGGGGCTCCGGATAGCGGGCGAGCCGGTCCAGTTCGGCCCGCACCGCCGCCCGCACCCCGGGCGGCACGCCGTGCGGAATCTCGTTGCGCGACAGGTCGAATGCCACGTCCGCGCGGGTGGCCGGGGGCGCGCTCACGCCGCCTCCTCGGGTTCGCCCGTCGCCGACCGCACCCCGCGCAGCAGCGTCACCGCCTCGCCCAGCAACGCGGTCAGCTCGGCCAGCCGCTCGTCGACCGCGGCGAGCACGACCTCGGAGCGGGCCATCGTGGCCGCGGCCCCGGCCACCGTCTCCCCGACCACGTCGAGGGCGGATTCGGTGCGCGCGAAGGTGTCCTCCACCCGGCGCAGCACCGATTCCGCGTCGACCAGCGTCCGCTCCGCGCGCGCCAGCGTCTCCAGCGGGTTCTTCGACAGCAGTCCCATGTGCCCTGTCCCTTCCGGTTCAGCCCGCGACGCGTTGCGCCGCATCGGTTTCCGGCGCCGCGTCGGACGGCCCGGTCGCGTAGCCCGCGACCGCCGACGGCCCGTACAGCCCGCCGAGCGCCAGCCGCCGCACCCAGGAGTGGTCGAACATGCCGAAGGCCAGGCCGACCATGAACGGGTTGCCGCCGATCCGATAGGCCAGGCGGGTCGCAGCGTACTGCGTCCCGTATCGGCGGCGCAGCAGCCGCTGATAGTTCGAGAAGTCGTGCGGCCCTTTGCCGTCCAGCGCGTCCAGCGCGCACAGCGCGGCCTCCATCCCCGTCTCGAGGGCCTTGGAGATGCCGCCGCCGCTGGACGGTTTGATCGCGCCCATCGCGTCCCCGGCCAGCAGCAGACCCGGCCGCCACGGCGGCCACTGGGTGAAGCCCATCGGCAACCGCCACGCCTGCACGCCCCGGGACCTGCGCAGCTCGCCCAGGTCCGGCAACTTCCATTCCGCCGGAAGGGATTTCGCGAAGTCGTCGAGGATCGTGACCAGATTCCCGTCCCGCCATCCCCGGAAGGTGGTCAGATACCCGACCCCGACATTGATCCGGCCGTCGCCCAGCGGGAACACCCACCCGTAGCCGGGAATCGGACGGCCGTTGGGGCGCAACGGCATATGCACCTCGAAACACGGATCGTCCGGCCGCAGCGACGGCATCTCCGCCCGCGCCGCCACCGCCGTCGTACCGGTGATGCGGGTGCGCAGGCCGAGCCGCTTCTTGATCGGCGAGTACGCCCCGTCGGCGGCGATCACGACATCGGCGCGGATCGCGCCGCCGCGCGTCTCGACGCCGGTCACCAAGTCCCCCTCCAGGATCGGGCCGAGCGCCTCGCAGCCCGCGCGCACCTCCGCGCCCGCCGCCGCGGCGTGCGCGAGCAGCAGGGCGTCCAGTTCGAGTCGCCGCGCGGTGCGCGCGAGGCTGGGCAATCCGGGCCGATCCGGCCACCGCACCCGCCATTCGCTGTGCCCGCGGATTCGGACGGAGTCGATCGCGGGGAAGCGTTCCATGGCCGCGCTCAACCCCATTCGGTCGAGCATGCTCAGCCCGCGCGGGGTCAGCCCGTCGCCGCACGGCTTGTCGCGCGGGAACTCGGCCTTGTCGACGCAGACCACCGACGCCCCCGCGGTCGCCGCCTGCCACGCGGCCGCCGCGCCCGCCGGTCCCCCGCCGATCACGGCGATGTCGTATTTCCTCATGGCTCGCGTCCTCTCAGTGCGTCCGCGCGGCGGCGAAGTCGATCAACCGTCCCCAGGCGGCGCGCGCCGGGGAGGCGGGCAGCCCGTCGAGCAGCCGTTGCGCCTGCTCGACGTACTGCGCCATGGTCGCCGCGGCCCGGGGCAGGCCGTCGGTGCGCCGGATCGAATCCAGCGCGCGGGCAAGGGTTTCCGCGTCCTCGACGGGTTCGGCCAGCAGGGCCGCGAGTTCCCGTGCGGCGGCGGTGTTCTCGTCGAGCGCGTAGATCACCGGCAGCGTGGCCACGCCCTCGCACAGATCCAGGCCCTGCGTCTTGCCGAGCCGATCGGTCGGCACGGTGAGATCGAGGATGTCGTCGGCGATCTGGAAGACCATGCCGAGCCGGTCGCCCGCCTCCTCGAGCACCGCGGCGATCTCCGGCGGCGTGCGCGCCAGCGTCGCGCCCGCCCAAGCGGCGAGACTGATCAGCGCGGCCGTCTTCTCCCGGATGGTGCGCAAGTAGATCTGCGCGTCGTAGCAGCTGTCGGCGCGGGTGGCCTCGCGCATCTGCCCGGTCACCAGCGCGGTGACGGTCTCGTGCATCTTCGCCAGTACCGACCGTTCCTCGGCGTGGTCGAGCAGCAGATGCCCGGCGCGGGCGAGCAGATAGTCCCCGGACAGGATCGCGATCGTATTCGACCAGCGGGCGTTGACCGTCGGCACGCCGCGACGGACCGCGCTCTCGTCCATGACATCGTCGTGATGCAGGGTCGCCAGGTGGATCATCTCCACCGCGGCGGCCGCGGCGAGTACGGCCGGTCCGTCCGGGTCCGTGCCGAACCGCGCGCCCAGCACCGTCACCAGCGGGCGGAACCGCTTACCGCCCGAATTCAGCAGGTGCAGAGCGGGTTCGGCGATGAACGCCTCCCCCGCCGACAGCGATTCCAGCAGCAGGCTCTCGACCCGGGCCATGGTTTCGGTGACGGGTTCGAACACCGACCCCTCGACACCGGCGCCCGCCTCGTCCCGTACCTGAACACTCATGCTCCCCACCCTCCGGCGTGATTGTATGCCACAGCATAGCAATAGTGCTGTGGCATACGGCACGCTTTCGGCGTCGCTGTGACTCGGGTCACACGACCGCTATGCTGTAGCATGAACCTTCGGTCCGGCCTCGAATCAGCAGGGAGTGTGGAATGGCGGAGGGCGCCTTCTCCGATCGGCTCGAATACCTGTTCCGGACGATGCCGAACGACGAGGGACGCCGCTTCACCGCCGACGAGATCGCCCGCCGCGCAACCGATCTCGGCTATCCCATCTCGGCCGTGTATGTGTCGCAACTGCGTTCGGGGCTGAAGCAGAACCCTTCCCTCAAGCACGCCACGGGGTTGGCCGCCGCGTTCGGCGTCGACATCCGGTTCTTCATCGATGACGAGGCGTGGCAGCGCGGCCGCCAGGAGATCGAGTATCTGCGCCTGAGCACCGCCCCGGGGCCGCGGGCGGTCGCGTTCCGTGCCATGGATCTGTCGCAGCAGTCGTTGGCCTCCTTGATCGACTACCTCAAATTCCTGCGCGTTCAGGAGGGGTTGCCCGCCGATCCCCCGGACCTGCCGGAGGAGACCGCGTAGGCCGCGGGCGCGGGCGGCGGACTCCACCGCCCGATCGCGCGGCGGCTCACCGCGCGCAGCGCGACCAGCACCACGGGATCGGGGGTCGCCGCGAGCACCGCGTCGCGCATCGCGGCCGCTGTCGCCGAACCGGGTCCGGTCAGCCGCATCCCTTGGCGCGCGGCGAAACTCAGGGCCGCGACCCGCCGCCTGCGCAGCGCCGAGTACCGGGCCGGATCGGGCAGGCACGCGGCCAGCGTCACGGCGTCCTCGAGCGCCTGGCACGCGCCCTGCCCCAGCGTGGGCAGCATGGCGTGGCCCGCGTCGCCGAGCAGCACCACGCGACCGAACCACAACCGGCGCGGCACCGCGATCTCGAGCAGTTCGGCGCGCACCGCCCGATCCGCACCCGCCCCGGCGATCAGCTCCGGCACCGGTGCGGGCCAGGTACGGAAATGGTCCGGGTCGAGGATCGGCGACCGGGCCGCGGCGTAGACAACGGTCCGATCCCCGACCATGGGCACCACCCCGCACTCCGCGTCGCGGCCCCAGAAGAATCCGGCGTTCGCCGGGGCAGGGGTGTCGAGAACCCAACGCCAGGACAGGATTCCGGTGCGGCGCACCGGCGTGCCCGGCCACAGGGATTGCCGGAGGCGGCTGTGCACCCCGTCGGCGGCGACCACGAAGTCGTATGTGGTTGTGCCGGAATCGGTCTCGATTCGACCCGTCTCGTCCGCGCCGAGCACCCGGGTGCCCAGGCGCACACAGTCGTCGGGGACCGCGGCCGCGAGGATGGCGATCAGGTCGGCCCGGTGGATGGCCACCAGTCCGCCCACGAAGTCGTCCAGGTGCACGCCGAACAGCAGCCGTCCGCGCGAATTGCGCACCGCGCACGGCCGATTCGCGACCGCGTGCGCGCGCACCGCGTCCCCGAGGCCGAGCGCGTCGAGCGCGCGCACCGCGTTCCCCGACAGGAAGACCGCGGCCCCGACCTCGGTGAACCGCTCCGCGCGCTCGTAGACGGTGACGTCCCAGCCGCTCGCGCGCAGGGCGATCGCCGCGCCCAGCCCGGCGATGCCGCCGCCGACGATGCCGACCCTGCCGCGCTCGTTCGCCACCGGACCTCCTCCGCGCGGTTGATTTTGCCAGAGCATACATTCTATGCTTTGGCATGTCATACGGATTGGGGATCGCGGCATGAGCATCGACACCGCATGGTTGCCACCGACGCTCGTCGGCGGCGCCGACTCACGGGGAATCGCGAGATCCCTTCCGGCACAGGCCGAATCGTTCGCCGGGCACGCCGTCGAACACGCCCGCGTGTGGAGCGAGTGGCTCACCCGCTGGCTCGACGCCTGGGACCGCTACGACCCCGAGGCAGTGCTCGCACTCATGACCGAGGACGTGATCCTCATCGACCCCGGCCTCTGCGGCGAGCCCGCCGTCGGCACCCCCGGCCTGCGCGCGGCGGTGGCCACCCTGCTGCGCGCATTCCCCGACGTCCGCTGGGAACTCGCCGGCCCCCCACACCTGACCCTCGACGGCACCAGCCTCGCGGTCCCCTGGCGAATGCGCGGCACCTTCACCGGCGACATGAGCGGCGGCTGTTCGCCCCTCGGAATGGCCCCCACCGGACGACGTTTCGACAATCGCGGCGTCGACATCTACGAGTTGCGCGACGGCCTGCTGTCCCGCTGGACCAGCACCTTCGACCTCATCGAACTGGGCAGGCAATTCGGCATGTTGCCCGATCCGCGGGGTCGGCTGTTCCAGCTCGGCATCCGAATGCAACGGCTCGGCGCGCCCGCGCTGCGCACCTACTTCCGGTTCCACGACCGAGGGCGGCGGTGAGACTGGGGGCGAAACGCGTTCGGCCGCACGGATTTCGGGTTCCGGGGGCGTCGGTGAGGTCAGGGCCGAATAGTATTGGGACGCGGCTGGTTCGCATCCGGTGACCGCTGGCGGCGATGAGGGCGTGGCAGGAACACTCTGGGGCGCGGCGCGTTCGTATTCCGCGACTGCGGGCGGTGGTGAGGGTAGGGAGGAGAAGTGTTGGGCGGCGGCGAGTTCGTAGGCGATGTGGTGGGGGCCGCCTGCGGCGGTGGTGCGTACGGACTCGTGGTCGAGGCGCATGGCCGCGGCCAGGGCGGGCGCGTCGCGTTGCAGTAGGCGTAGGCCGTCGCTGACCTCGATGAGCATATCGGTGACCCGGCTCTCGGCCCGTCTGCTGGCGGGGGCGTCGAAGCGCACCTGCGGATAGCGGGTGGTGAGCCAATCATGCAGGGGCGCAAGTCGTTCCAGGTAGGAGCGGGCCAGGCGGGTGCCGCGCAGGGCGCCCAGGGCGACGGGTCCGGTGACCCCCGCCACCAGCAGCGCGCTCACCACCAGTTGCAGCGCGGCGGTGAGCAACTGCGCCCACGACGGCGGCATGGCGGGCCACACCACGACGATGACCAGCGCCCACACCTCGTACACGGTGAGCAGCAGGGCCGCGCCGAGCAGCAGCCCGAGCAGCCCGCGCCGCCACGCCCGTTCGCGGGTGCGGGCGCGGGCCGCCACCCCGGCCAGCGCGAGCAGCGTCGGAATCAGCACCGACGCTTGCAGAATCCAGTAGAGCTGCATTCGCGGATTGCCCGCGAACTCGCGCGCGAAGCCCGCGCCGTGCGGCCGCTGCGGTGAGGTGGCGAACAGGTAGGTCAGCACGACCGCGACCGCGGCGTACAGCGCGGCGACCAGCAGCACCCGGGACCGGCGCGGCGGAGCGGCGACCAACTGCAACCGCCAGAACATCATGGTCACCACGATCGCGCTCATCGCGCACAGATTGCTGAGCAGATACGCGGTGTTGTCGCGGATCGGCGCGAACACCGCCTCCACGGCCGGGGTGAGCAGCAGATAGCTCAGCGCGATCAGCACCAGGATCAACACCGGCGTCCGCCGCGCCCGCGCCCCCTGCGGCCGCAGCTGCCGGATCAGCCCGACCGCGCCCACCAGCACGAACAACGCCACCGCCGCGTCGAAAACCGCCATGCGCCTAGCCGATTCGCGTACGCGGGAACCCGAGCCCCGCCCGCAGCCCGGCGGACTCGTCGGTGTCGACATCACTCCACAGGATGCTGCGCAGCGTCTGCCGGGCGAACGCCTCGGCCTCGCGCTCGGAGTCGGAGTCGTACACCGACCGATACCGCACCCGCGCGAACCGCTCGATCGCCTCCGGCCCCACCACCGTGCAGAACGCCTGCCCCGCGTCGAGCCGATCCGCGACGCCGCCATGGCCGTAGAGGATGTGCCCCGCCTCGTGCAACACGGTGTTGATGCGGGCGATCTCGGGCAGATCGGCGTCGTACTCGATCCGGTCCCCGGCCGCGGTGCGCACCCAGCGCCCGGCCACCGCCACCGGCAGCTCCCGGCTGGCCGCGATCCGGAGCGGAATCCCGCTGACACCGAACACGATTCGCCCGAACTCCGCCATGGTGAACGGCTGCAACCGCGCCGCCCGCTGCTGCACCTCCAACAGCGTCCGCCGCGTCACCCGCGCCGCCCCGCCCTCGAATCTTCCACCGATCCCACGAATGGCTGCCACCTCCTGATTCTTTCGTGAAACGTTGTGTACACCAAGCCCTTTCCGCACCCGCGGACGGGTCGTCGACGGCCCCGGCTTTTGGGGGCTTGCGGTGACACGGGCTGTCGCGGGGCGATACGATGATGCGCCAGCAGTCGTGAGGGGGACGATGACGCGGATCTTCCTCAGCCACTCCAGCCGGGACAACGCGGCCGCGCTGGCGTTGCGGCAGTGGCTGGTCGAGCAGGATCACGAGCTGGCGGAGGAGATCTTCCTCGATATCCATCCGAGGTCCGGGCTGCCCGCCGGGGTGCGCTGGAAGGACGCGCTGACCGCCTTCACCGCACGCTGCGAGGCCGTGGTGTGCCTGGTGTCGGCGCACTGGCTCGCCTCGGGCGAATGCGTCGGCGAGTACCGCACGGCGGAATTTCTCGGCAAGCGGGTCTTCGTGGCCAGGCTCGAGCCGGTCTCCTTCGACACCACCCGGGAGTGGCAGCGCACCGACCTGACCGGACCCGGACCCACGACCGACATCCGGATCGAGGACACCGGCCACACGATCACCTTCCGCACGGCCGGGCTGCACCGCCTGCGAGACGGATTGCGCGAGGCGGGGATCAGCGCGCAACGATTCCCCTGGCCGCCCCCGGACGATCGCGACCGCGCGCCCTATCGCGGCTGGGATCCCTTCGACGCCGTCGACGCCGCCGTCTACTTCGGCCGAGATCAGCAGATTCTGCATGGGCTGGATCGCCTGCGGACCGCGCGCCGCGACGGGCGAGGCGCGTTCGTCGTCCTCGGCCCATCCGGTTCGGGCAAATCGTCGTTCCTGCGCGCCGGGCTGATTCCCCGGCTCGCCCGCGACGACCGGGAATTCACGCTGCTCGGCACGATCCGGCCCGAACGGCACGCCGTTTCCGGCGAGCACGGCCTCGCCGCGGCCGTGCACACCGCCCGCGCGCGCCTGGGGCTGTCCACACCCACGCTCGGCCACATCAAAGCCGTTCTCGCCGAGCGCGATTCCGAGGCGCTGCGGGGCTGGCTGACCGAGATCCGCGCCGCCGCCACGGCGCGGCTGCCAGGCCGTTCCGATCCGACGCTGGTGCTGCCGATCGATCAGGCCGAGGAACTGTTCACCGCCGACGCGGGACCCGAGGGTGCGGCGGCGTTGGAGCTGCTGGGCCCGATCCTGGCCGAGCAGGCGGTGCCGTTGGTTCTCGTTGTCGCCGTCCGCACCGATCACTACGACCGCATGCAATCCGCCCTGCCCCTGGCCGGTGTCACCAGCGACCTGTTCGACGAGCTGAAACCGCTGGAGCGCGAACGCTTTCGCGAGATCATCACCGAACCCGCCCGGCGCGCGAGTGCCACCGGCCGCCCGCTCGCTATCCATCCGGAGGTGATCGAGCGACTGCTCACCGACTGCCGGGGCGGGGCGGACACCCTGCCCCTGCTCGCCTTGACGCTGGCGAAGCTGTATCGCGACTACGGGAGCACTACGGGGCGCATCACCCCCGAGAACTATCGCGAGATCGGCGGTATCGACAAGGTGGTGGCGGCCGAGATCGACGACATCCTGTCCCGGCAACCGGACCGGCGTGCGGCCGAGTTGACGCTGCTGCGTTCGGCGTTCGTTCCGTGGCTGGCCGCCTTCCCCGCCGACGCCACCGAGCCGGTGCGGCGGATCGCGCGCTACGCGGATCTGCCGAACGACGCCCGGCCGCTGATCGATCGGTTCGTCGAGCGCCGGTTGCTGGTCAAGGATCGGCGCGGGAGCGACACCACCGTCGAGGTGGCGTTGGAAAGCCTGTTGCGGCAGTGGGCGGATCTCGCGGGCTGGCTGCGGGAGCAGGCCGACATCTTGCGCGCCGCGGACGCGCTGGAACGGGACGCGGCCGACTGGCGGCGGCACGGGCGGGGTACGGAATGGCTACTGACCGGCTCCCGGCTGACCGACGCCGAGGAACTCGCCGCGCTGCCCGGATACCGGGACCGGTTGCGGCCGGTGACCGATCTGCTCGAGGCGTCCCGGGACCACGAAAATCGCCGTGCCGCAACCGAACTCGAGGAGGCCCGACGGCAGGCCGAGGTGGCGCGGCGGCACGCCGAGGCCATGCGGCGACGCGCGCGGGCGCTGGGCGCGGCCGCGGCGGTGGTCGTCGTCGCCCTGGTCCTGGCGATCACGGCGTTCGCCCTTCGATCGCGGGAGAGCGACCGCGCCGATGCCCGCGCCCGCGAGGCCATCGCCGCCCGCCTCGTCGATCAGGCGTGGCAGATGCGGTCGGGGGCGCGGACCGAGGGCGATCTCCGTGCGCTGCACCAGATTCTGGCCGCCCACGCCCTGGCCCCGGACGCCACCGAGCGGGACGTCCTCAACGCCCAGTACGAGCTTCGGCACCTGGACAAGGTGCGGCGGTTGCCGTTCCCGCCGAAGGCGCTGGATGTCAGCGCCGACGGGTCGACGGTCGCCGCGGCGAACGACACGCGGGTGCTCGTCCTCCGCCGCGGCGCGCCGGAGGAGTACCTCGACCTCCAGGACCGGCCGACCCATGTCGCGGTCAGCGCCGACGGCTCGACCGTGGTGGCCGCCGACGCCATGGGCACCCTCTACATCGCGCACGCCGGGCGGCCCGTGCGGAGCCGGGAGGACGCCCCGGAGATCTGGGACCTGCGGGTCAGCGCCGACGGATCCACGATCGCCGTGGTACACAATGGAACACTGTCGATCGCCCGCGACGGCGCGCCCGCCCGCACGTCCTCGATCATCGGCAACTTCTTGGACGTCGAGCTGAGCGCGAACGGTTCGACCGTGGTGGCGCGCGACGACGACGCGAACCTGTACGTGTTCCGGGACGGGGCGGATCAGCGATTCGTTCCGGGCGGCGGCGGCACGGCGCTGGCGGTGAGCGCCGACGGATCCACCCTCGCCGTCGGCGGGGTCGACGGCGAGGTCGTCGTCACGCGCGACGGCGAACCGGAGCGGCGCTTCCGGTCCGCGAAGGCGGTTCATCACCTCGCCATCGACGCGGTCGGCGGCGCGGTCGCCGCCGCGGACGACAGCGGGCACGTGGTCGTGTCCCGCCCCGGCGAGGCCGATCGGACCCGCGATCTCTCGGATTCCGTTGAGCGACTGGGGATCAGCGCGGACGGCGGCGTGGTCGCGGCCGGGGACGGGCGGGGGATGCTGATGGTCGTGCGCGCCGGGACCCCGGACGAGGTGCTGCATCTTCCGGGCCGGATCGGCGCGGTGCGGGTCGCCGCCGACGGCTCCACGGTCACGGCGGCGGCGAGCGATGTGCTGTTCGATGTCCGCCCGGCCGTGCCGCGCCGGACGCTGCTGGCCACGTCATCGCTGTCGGATCCGGGGGTCAGCGCGGATGGTTCGACCCTCGTGCGGGCCGGGCCGCCGGGGTCGCTGCTGATCACTCAGGCGGACGCGCCGGAACGCAGACTCGACGTAACCAATTGGGGGACAGTCGGATTCGCTGTGAGCGGCGACGGCGGTGTCATCGTCATCGGCGACGGTGCGGGAAAGCTACGGATTCTGCGCCGGAACGCTCCGGATATCGTACTGGTGCCGCCCGGGCCGGTCGTCCGGACGTATTGGCGGTTCACGGCGGTCGGCGTCAGCGCGGACGGCTCGACCATCGCGGCCGCGGCCGCGTATCCGCCGACGCTGTTCGTCTATCGGACCGGATCGCCGTCGCGCGCTGTCCCGCTGCCGAATCCGGTCGGTGTGCTCGCCGTCGCCGCCGACGGGTCGACCGTCGCGGCGGGCGACGATCAGGGGCAGGTGCACATCGTCCGCGAGGGCACGCTCGACCAGCCGGTGTCGGTGGGCTCGAAGGTCGAGAAGGTGACCGTCAGCGACACCGGAACCGCCGTCGTGGCGGCCGCCCACTCCGCCGTGGCCGTGATCCGGCGCGGCGGCCCCACCCGAACGCTCACAATGCGCGACGGCGTCTCGGCCGTCGCGCTCAGCGCCGACGGCTCGACCGCGGTGATCACCGGCGCCGACATCACCATCGTCCCGACGGACACCACGCAACCACCGCGCACCCTCCCCATGCCCGAGTACAAGCCCAATGTGGCTGTCAGCGCAGACGGTTCGACCATCGCCGTCGCCGACAACACCGGCAACCTCCTCATCGCCCACCACGCCACCATCGACCGCACCATCCGCCTCCCCCAACCGATCGACACCCTCACCCTCCGCCCCGACGGCTCCGCCCTCACCATCGGCGGCCTCGAGGGCACGGCCTGGTACTGGCGCCGCACCGACCCCACCCCCGTGATCATCGCCCACGAGGACAGCGGAATTCGCCGCATCGCCACCGACGGTCACGACCTGGTTCTGGTGACGCTCGGTAGTGTGGACCGGGTGCCGATCCTGTCCCCGGATCCTCGCGCCTTGTGCGGGAAGCTGCCCGCGCCTATCACGGAAAGTGAATGGCGGGAATGGATTTCGCGGGATTATCCGCGTCGGGGGGAATGTTGACGCGGTGGCGAGCTCACTCGCCGCTCGGCGGACGATCGTAGGCGTCGATGGTGGCCTTGGACGTCGACCGGTCCTGGAGAACGAGTTCCCACGGGCCAGTGTTGATCTCGAAGTTCTTGCCGTAGCCGACCCACTTGCCCGCAAGGCGGGTGTGGGTCAGCTCAGTCAGCATCTGAATCGCCCCGGAGTATCTCGCGCCTTTGTAATACCCCTGCGGCGCAGTGATTTCCATCCAGGCGCCGGTCACGATGTGCCCGTCGACGGTGAGATCCATTTCGAGGGTCCCCGCCGCGCTGTTGGGCAGACTCCGCACCGTGAGCCGGTCGCCGTGCTGGAGCAGCACGACATAGTGTGACGAGGTGAACGTCCGCTGACGTCCCGACGAGTAGAATTCGTAGGTCGACAACCACACACCGTTGAAGCCCCCGGCATGCTGCGTCGCCGCCGCACCGGGATGACGTTCGGCGGGCACCGCACCGATCGCCGACGCGACATCGTGTCCGCCGGGATCACCCGACAACGAGCGCCCGGCCATCACCGCACCGAACCCGAGGCTCTCGATCGGCAGCTTCAGCACCTGTTCCAGAGCCCGAGCATGGGAGGGCCGCGGACTGACCGTCGCCCCCGACTCCCACCGCTGCACGAGCCGCTTAGTCGCACTCACGCAACCGACCTCACGCAAGGCTCGCGCCAGATCGTCCTGGCTCATCATGCGGGCATTCCGTACCGCGCGCAGAGCCGTATTCGGCATACCCATGCCGAGAGCCTAACCAAATGACGCCGAAATGTCGCCCCCGTCGGGGGCGAATTGACGCCGAGCGCGTCGTCGCTTCGTCACGACGTTCGCGGCAACGTGGGCGGTGGTTTCATCGCCGGACCCCCCTCCGGACACCTGGAACCAATGGGAGCTCGCATCAGCCAAGGCGTTCGTTACGACCAGCGCGGCGCAACGGTCGCCGCCCCGAGCCTAATGGAGTAGCCATGACGAAACCTTCTGCGGCACTGCGCGATTGGACGACATACCGCCCGGATCTGGCCAAGGAGGAGGCGTGATCGACTTCCTCTGGGCATTCGTCTTCGCCGTGGTCGGGTCGCTCCTCGCGTACCCGATCATCGCCTATTGGCCGGTTCGTCGGCCCTGCGACAAGTCGGTACACGCCATTCGGCGCCGCATCGAACGCGAGGACAACAAATGACATCGGACGAAGCGGCCATGACCACAGTAGCGGGCGGGTGGATGTTGCCGCGCCGCACGCCGCGCGCCCATCGAGCCAGGTATGTCTACGAACAACTCGCGCCGGTGGACGTGATGTTGGAAGTCCTTGCCGCACTCCACAACTAGAATCCTCACGAATCTATCGACCAAGAGACCGACGAATAACACGAGGAAAGGGCCGCATGGTCGACCTACCGAAGCACTCCGTCAGCGTGTCCGGCATCGTCGTCGATGGCGACAACCGGGTGCTCGTGATTCGGCGCGCTGACAACGGCCATTGGGAAGCGCCCGGTGGCGTGCTCGAACTGGACGAAGCATTCGAGGACGGCGTCCGCCGCGAAGTCGCCGAGGAGACGGGCCTGACCGTCCAGGTCGACCGGCTCACCGGCGTCTACAAGAACCTGGCCGCGGGCATTGTCGCCCTCGTGTTCCGCTGCACGGCCGAGGCCGGGGTAGCTGACCCGACCGACGAAGCGCGCGAGGTCCGATGGATGACCGCGGACGAAGTTCGTGAAGCGATGGTGCCTGCCTTCGCCATCCGTGTGCTGGACGCTCTCGACGGCGGCGAACCGAAGGTGCGGGCGCATGATGGCACGAATCTGTTGAAAAACCTTCGGTTCGCTGGTCGATCACCGAATCCCTGAATCAACGGACACGACCGTCGTAACGTGGTGTACATGAGCGTGGTCGGCGAGCGAGTGAGAAACGCCCGGAAAAGGGCGGGTATGACGCAACGCGATCTGGCTCGCGCGGCGGGCGTATCGCTGTCCCAGCTGCGCAAAATCGAACAGGGCGGCTACGAACCCCGTCTGGAGACGCTGCGCTCCTTCGCGGTCGCGATGAACCTCCGGACCTCGGCGCTTCAGACCACCCCCGACTACGAAATACCCGACAGCGACACCCAATCCCAGTGGCAACCCGTCCTGCACGCCCTGCACGGCAACATGACCGACCCCGACGAACCCGCCACTCCCGAAGGTGTCCAAGCGATGCTGGACACCGTGCAAGCCATGATCGCCGATGATCGATATCGCGAAGTCACGGCATTGCTCCCCAACCTGATTCGGGACGTCGAAGCCCTGGACGACGCACGGCATCTGAAGTTCAAGACCCTCAACATGGTCGCGTCCCTCCTCGCGCAGACCCGCCAGTTCGAGGCCGCCGACACGGTCTTGGACCGCGCCCTCGAGGCGTCCGAGACCGCCGTGGAAGCAGCCACCGCCATCGACACCCACCTGTGGGCACTCCTGCGCCAAGGCCGCTTGGACGACGCCCGCACCATGGCCGTCCAGTGGGCCGACGACATCGAACCCCGATTCTCCCGCGCCACATTGCAATCCGTGGGCATGTGGGGACGCCTGTGGCTGAAGATCGCGAACGCGGCCGTGCGCGACAACCAGCCCCACGAGGTCGAAGACGCCCTCGCCCTGGCCCGCGCGGCGGCAGCCCGCATCGGCCGTGACGTATACGTCGAACGACTCCTCGGCCGCACCTTCGGGCCTCTCGAGGTCTCGTACATCGCCGCCGAATCATTCGTCATCGCTCACGAGCCGGAGAAGACCCTCGCGATAGCCGCAAAGGTCCCCGCGCCCTCGATAGAACCGGCGGGCGCAAGCCGAATGCGCCACAAGCTGGATGTCGCCAACGCCCACACGCAGATGGGACGCTACTCCGAGGCGCTCGAGGAGTTCCGCGTCGTCCAGCGCACCGCACCGGAATGGCTTGTGCAGCAACGCTATGCGCGTGACATTTTGGGGCAGATCGTCGGTCGGCGACGGACCTTGACGCCCGAGATGCGGGAGCTGGCGAATGCGATCAAGCTCGATTACTGAATGTCGGCTATTCGTGGGATGAATGTCACCTCGGGTCGATAAGGCGTGGAAGTGACATTGTTTCGCTGATTGTGTTGCGGGGAGGCTGTTACTGCCTCCGCCTCCGGAGGCCCAGAGTCGAACGGAGCAGCCATGATGACGTCCGCGGTCGTGCTATCGGAGATTCTTGTCGCGCCTTGTGGCCGGACCGAGGGGGAAGCGTGATCGGCTTCTTCTGGACATTCGTCTTCGCTGCCGTCGGGTCGCTCGTGATCTACCCCCTCATCGCCTACTGGCCGTCGCGCACGCCCAAACACAACTCGGTCGACGCCATTCGCGAACGCATCGAACGCGAGGCCGAGGAATAACTCCTAGCTGTTTCATTGCCGATCGGAGGTTTCACATGCGGAGGATCGACACATCGGAGCACGGCCTTGCGCGAATCGGAGTGACTGTCCCTCGTCGCGAACTCGGCAGACTACTGCGTGATCTGCGTTTGGGCGCTGGGTTGACCATGGTTCATGTCGCGCAGCTCATCGGCAAGGGGACGACGACTGTGCAGCGGATGGAGACTGCGGCAACCGTCACCGTCGATCCGGCCGATGTCGAGAAGTTCTGCCAGATCTGTGGGGCGGACGACACCACTACCGAAGCGCTCAAAGTGCTTGCTCGACAGCCTAATTCGGAGGTATGGGTCCACAAGTACGGCGAGCTCATTCCCCGTGACTTCGACTTCTATTCCGGGCTGGAGTCTACAGCGGACGGGCTGACGTCCTATCAGGATCAGATACCGAAGATCTTGCAAGCCCCCGAATACGCCCGTACTCTAGTGAAACTCGCACATCGGAACGAGTCCGATCACGAGATCGCGCGGCGCGTCGAGCGGCGAATGCGACGGAAGCTGTTGATCACGCGCAAGTACAACCCGATCAGGTATCGCCTGGTCCTCGACGAGTCGGCCGCACGGCGAGCCGTCGGCAATGCCCGGGTCATGTTCCAGCAGTGCGCCCATCTGGCGGATATGAGCACGCGGCCGAATATCAGTGTGCGGATCCTGCCCGACTCGGCAGGGATGCCTCTCGGAGTTCGGACCGGCCCATTCTCCCTGCTGGACTTCGAAACTCAGGCGCCGGGAGAGCACTCGGTCGTCCATATCGCGATCTACCGACGCGCGATCTATCTCCACGCCGAAGCGGATCTTCGAGAATATCGGGCGAGCTTCCTCGCTCTGGAAGGCGCGGCGCTGAGCCCGGAGGAGAGCAGGAAACTGCTGCGGCAAACAGCGAGAACCTATCGAGAAACCCCGAATATCATCCCCGCGCAACCGAATACGCCTCAGCGAACGCCTTGAACCGCTTACTCGCCGTCCGCGACGCCGCCAACTGCACCCCTTTCACCATCATCCGCGGAGCGGCGAACTTCGCCTCGATCTCCATCACCATGGTCACCCGCGTCCGCTCCCCGTCGGGCCGCAACGTGTACGAACCCCGTTGCACAGCAAGATAAGTGCTCTGCACAACGTTCCAGCTCATGCGAACGATGCCGTCCCACTCGTACTCGATGAGTTCATGGTCGACCAGCGGCCCGAAGCTGGCATCGACGGTGAGGCGGGTCGGCCTCCCCTGGGCGTCGACCGATTCGACGGAGACATTGCGGTGCAATGACGACCACTCCGGCATCCGACGCAGATCCGCCAAGGCCGCCATGACGGTCTCCACCCGCGCGTCGACCACGAAGTCGACATCGACCCGCGTGCTACCCATGACGCCGAGCCTCCCGCGCCAGCAACCGGTCCCGCTGCTCCTCGAACCGGGGGATCTTCACCTGAGCCAAATCCTCGAGATACGCCGCGAACGAATCCCGCACCCGCTCACCCTCACCCCCGAAATCCGTGCGCTCGAACACCTTCCACTGCTTGCACACCGGCAACAGCACCTCCTCCAGATGCTGCCGCAGATCGTACACGCCGTGTTTGGCCATGAGCGCGCCGTTGCGGCGGAAGTCCGACATCCCGGCGCCGGGCATGCGGAAGTTGCGGACGATGGTGTCGATGGCGGCCATCATGGCGTCGGGCACGAGGTCGAAGGCGGCGGCGCACAGGTTGCGGTAGAAGATCATGTGCAGGTTCTCGTCGGTGGCGACGCGCTGGAGCATGCGGTCGGCGATGGGGTCGCCGCAGACCTTGCCGGTGTTGCGGTGGCTGACGCGGGTGGCGAGTTCCTGGAAGGTGACGTACGCGCCGGAGTGCAGCAGGCTGCGGTCGGCGCCGACGTCGGTGGAGGAGAATCCGGTGGTCATATGCGTCATGCGCGCCCGTTCCAGGGCGACCGGGTCGACGGCGCGGGTGACGATCAGGTAGTCGCGCATGACGACGGCGTGCCGGTTCTCCTCGGCGGTCCAGCGGCCCACCCAGGTGCCCCACGCGCCGTCGCGGGAGAAGTTTTCGGCGATCTCGCGGTGGTAGGAGGGCAGGTTGTCCTCGGTGAGCAGGTTGGTGATCATGGCCGCCTTGGCGACCTCGCCGAGTCTGGATTGGCCGGGCTCCCAATCGGTTCCGCCGAGCGCGGCGAAGTTGCGGCCCTCGTCCCAGGGGACGTAGTCGTGCGGCTGCCAGTCCTTGGCCAGCGACAGGTGCCGGTCGAGATTGCGCTCGACCACGGGTTCCAGTTCGCGCAGCAGGACGAGTTGGGTGAGTTCGGTCGTCGTCATGGGTTCACCTCTCCAGGGTTCGCAGCCAGGGTTCGATGGCTCCGGCGGCGAGCGGCGCGTGGTCCTCCAGGATCGAGAAGTGGTCGGCGGCGACATCGACGCTCCGGTCCGCAACCTCCCAATGACGTTGCGGCGCGGCCGAATCCGTCGTCGCGGCGGCGCGTACGGCCAGGGTCGGGACGTTCACCGTCGCGGGTTTCCACTCCTCGAACAGCCGTAGATAGTTCGCCATGGCGAGCAGGTTGGCGTCGGTGACCACCACGCCCTCGGGATCGCGCGCGAGGATGTGATGCATGGCCCAGCCGAAGGTGTCCTGCCGCCCGCCCGGTTCCGGGTCGAAGGTGTCGATCAGGACGAGTCCACGCGGCGGCCGCCCGGCGCGGTCGAGCTGTTCGGCCACCGAATGCGCCAGCACTCCCCCGATGGAATGGCCCAGCAGCACGTACGGCGCGTCCCCGCAGGCCGCCCCGACCGTCTCGGCCACTGCCTCGATCGCCACCTGCCACGACGACGGCAACGCCGCCGCGGCCCCGAACCCGGGCAGGGTCAGCGCGAACGCCCGCGGTCGCCGCCCGAAATGCGTTGCCAGCCGGACGAATTGATGCGGCCCCGACCCCGCCAGAAACGAGGGCACGCACACCACGATCGGCGTCTGTCCCTCGCACACGAGCGTGGCCGCGGTTCCGTGCGCGATCCCGGCCGTCGAATCGAACGTGGGCCGGTATCGCGCGGCCGCCGCCAGCATGGTCGCCGCGCCGACGAGATCGCCCGCCACATCGGCGCGCCGCACCAACGCGCCCAAGGTCTGCCCGGCCCGTGTCTCGGGGCGGGTCACCCGGGGCCCGTCCGCGTCCAGCCAGAACCGACGCCGCTGAAACGCGTAGCCCGGCAATTCGATTCGATGATAGGTCGGCCCCGGCGGATACTCTGCCGTCCAGTCGACCCGAGCCCCGGCCGCGTAGGCCGCCGCGATGGCGAGAGCCGGATCCGCGTGCCCGATCACCACGGCGCCCTCGACGCCGTCCAGGGCACGCACGGTCGGGGCCTCCTCCGCGCCGAGTTCGAGGAACGTCCGATAGCCCGCCGTCGCCAATGCCGAGATATCGGCAGCCGCCGGGGCCTCGAATCGCGTTGACCCGGTGGCGATCTCGCGCGCGCCCTCCGCGATCGACAGCGTTCCGTCGATGACCCGAGCGGCGATCACCCCCGAGCCCGCCGCGAGCACAGGGTGGGCTCCGGGAAGGCGCTCCGCCCACATCGCGGCGGCCGCGACGACCAGGGCGAACAATCCCTCCTCGGCGGCGGGTCCCGCCACCGAGGGATCGGCGCCTCCCGCGGCACGCAGCGCGCGAGCGCATTCATCGAAGCGATCGGCGAAAACCGGTGATGCCGAACGCAGAACACCGGCGGCCCGCCGCCAGTCGCCTCCCGGACTGATGACGAAGGCGACCCGATGCCCACCCTTGGTACCCGCCCCGCGCGCGATCCCGTTCCCGTACTCGGCCCGTACCGGAACCGGCTGCGTGGCGAGGGTGTCCAGCGCCGCGCGGAGTTCGGACACCGACGACGCCACCAGCGCGGCCCGGTGTTCGAGGTGCGCGCGAGTGGTGGCCAGCGCGTGGGCGAGGTCAACCGTACGGTTACCGGGAATGGAGGCGAGATGGTCCGACAAGGCGCGCGCCTGAGCCGCCAACGCCCGCGCGGTGCGCGCCGACAATGGAAACAGAAGGGGCGCACCGGGTTCGGGGCCCGGACGCGTGATCTCGGGCGCGGCCGGAGCCTCCTCCACGACGAGGTGCGCGTTGGTGCCGCTCACCCCGAACGCCGACACCGCCGCGCGGCGGGCCCGGTCCGGGCGGGCGGGCCACGCCCGTTCGTCGGTGAGCAGCGCCAAAGCTCCTGTGGACCAGTCGATTTCGGGGCTCGGCTCGTCGACGTGCAGGGTGCGCGCCAGAACCTGGTGTCGCAGGGCCATGATCGTCTTGATGAGCCCGCTGGCGCCCGCCGCCCCCTGCGTGTGCCCGATATTGGATTTGATCGACCCGAGCCACAACGGCCGATCCCCCGGCCGGTCCCGGCCGTACACGCCGAGCAGCGCGTTGGCCTCGATCGGGTCGCCGAGGGTGGTCCCGGTGCCGTGCGCCTCGACCGCGTCGATATCGCCGGGGCGCAGGCCCGCGTCGGCGAGCGCGGCCCGGATGACCCGTTCCTGCGCGGGGCCGTTGGGCGCGGTGAGGCCGTTGCTGGCCCCGTCGGAGTTGACCGCCGAACCGCGTAGGACCGCGAAGATCTCGTGTCCGTTGCGCCGCGCGTCGCTCACCCGCTCGAGCAGCACCAGCCCCATGCCCTCCGACCAGCCGGTGCCGTCGGCGGAGGCGGCGAAGGATTTGCAGCGGCCGTCGGGGGCGAGCGCCCGCTGTCTGCTGAACTCCACGTACACCGTCGGCGTCGACATGACGGTGACGCCCCCGGCCACCGCCAGATCGGTCTCCCCGCGCCGCAGCGACTGCATGGCCAGATGCGTCGCCACCAGCGACGACGAACAGGCGGTGTCGATGGTCAGGGCCGGTCCGGTGAACCCGAAGACGTACGCGACCCGGCCGGACGCGACGCTGCTCAACATGCCCATCCCCCACCGGCCCAGCAGCGCGTCCGCGTGCTTGGCGGCCAGCCAGGTGTAATCCTGATACATCAGGCCCGCGAATACCCCGGTTCGGCTGCCGCGCAACGAGTTCGGGTCGATCCCGGCGTGCTCGCACAGCTCCCACGTCCCCTCCAGCAGCAGCCGCTGCTGCGGGTCCATGGCGGGCGCCTCGCGGGGGCTGATCCCGAAGAACTGCGGATCGAAATCGGCCACCCCGTCGAGGAATCCGCCGTGCCGGACGTAGGAGGTGCCGCGATGCCCGGGGTCGGGGTGATAGAGGGCCGCCAGATCCCAGCCGCGGTCGCCGGGGAATTCCGCGATGGCGTCGCGGCCGTCGGCGACCAGCTCCCACAACTGTCGCGGGGTCCGTACCCCGCCCGGATACCGGCACGCCATGCCGACCACCGCGATCGGTTCGCCGCCGCGCTCGGCGTCGGCGCGCAGCCGCGCGTTCTCCTTCATCGAGGCCCGCAGCGCGCGAACCAGTTCCTCGGTGTCGACGGCCATGACGGTCAGCTCCTTCGCTCAGTCCTCCGCCAGCGCCAGCCGCACGAGCGCCTCGGCGTCCATGCTGTCCAATTCGTCGGCGGGGTCGGTCGGGTCGGGGTCGGGGGGCGCCGGGAAGAGGCGGGCGTCGAGGTAGTGGGCGATGGCCTCGGGGGTGGGGTGGTCGAAGACGACGGTGGCCGGGATGGTCAGGGCGGCTTCGAAGTTGAGGCGGTTGCGTAGTTCGACGGCGGCGAGGGAGTCGAATCCCAGGTCGGTGAAGGCTCGTTCGGGATCGACCGCGTCCGGTGACGGGTAGCGAAGCACGGTGGCGACCTCGGTGCATACCAGGCGCAGCAGCTCCGAAAGGCGTTCGGCGCGTGGGAGTTCCGCCAGCCGGGTCGCGAGGGCGCCCGCGGTGGGTGCGGACTCGTCGCGCGGTACGAGCCCGGACAGGATGGGCGGCACCGCGACTCGGGGTGTGCGCAGTGCGGCGAGGTCCAGCCGGATCGGGACGACCACGGGGTTGGTCGACCGCGCGGTGGCGTCGAACAGCCGCAGGCCGTCGGTGCGGTCCAGTTCCAGGACGCCGGTCGCGGCGAGCCGCGCCTTGTCGGCGGCGGACAGCTCCCCGGTCATCCCGCTGGGTTGCGCCCACAGTCCCCATGCCATGGACACCGCGGCCAGTCCCTGCCGCCGCCGCGCGATCGCCAGCGCGTCCAGAAACGCGTTGGCGGCGGCGTAATTCGCCTGTCCGGGCGCGCCGAGCACACCGGCGGCCGAGGAGAACAGCACGAACGCCGTCAGATCCAGATCGGCCGTCGCCTCGTGCAGATGCCAGGCGGCGTCGACCTTCGGCCGCAGCACGCGGGCGAGCCGGTCACCGGTCAGCTCCTCGACCACCCCGTCGTCCAGCACCCCCGCCGCGTGCACCACCGCCGCGAGCCCGTCCCCGGCCCGGATATCGGCGATCAACTCGGTGACCCGATCCCGGTCGGCCACATCGCAGGCCACGACGTCCACGTCGGCCCCGCTCCCGGTCAGCCTCCCCACGAGCTCGGTCACCCCGTCCGCCCTCGAACCGCGCCTGCTCACCAGGGTCAACCGCCGAACCCCCTGTGCCACAAGGTGTTCGGCCACCGTCGCGCCCAGCCCGCTGGTTCCGCCGGTAATGAGCACCCGGCCGTCGAGCCCGCGCCACGGCGACGACTCGCCCGATCCTCGCACGGGCCGCACGCGCGGCACGAACACCGTCGCCCCGCGCACGGCGAACTGGTCGATCCCCGATCCCACGACCCGCCCGACGCCCTCGATGTCGATCGCCCCCGTCACATCCGCGAGACCGAACCGCCCGGGGTGCTCGTTCTGCGCGCTGCGCACCAGCCCCCAGACCGCCGCCGCCCGCGGATCGACCGCATCCCCCGCGCCGACGGCGACCGCGCCCCGCGTCACGAACACCAGCCGCGACGACCCGAACACGCTGTCGGACAACCACTCCTGGATCAAACGCAGGGCGCGGGCGGCGAGCTCGCCGGTCTCACCCGGCACATCCACGCTCGGTTCCGGAAGCCCCGCACCGATATCCACGAGCACCACGCCCACATCCGTCGGCAGGGCCTCCGCGTCCGCCACCAGGGCCACCGGCGGAACGGCACCGGTGACGGCGTCCTCGACCGCCTCCCACACCAGCCCGTACAGCGCGTCCGGTTCCCGCGCCGCCGCGAGCTGCGCCACCGACACCGGGCGCGCGATCACCGCGTCCACCGACATCACGACGGCCCCGGACTCGTCGACCGCGGTCATGCCCACCGCGTCCTGCCCCGCCGCCGACAACCGAACCGTCAGCGTCTCCGGCGATCCGGCCGCGAGCCGCACGCCCGACCATACGAACGGCAGCCACGCCGTCTCGTCGTCGGAGCGGGCCAGGAACGCCGCGTGGAAGGCGGCGTCCACGGTGCCCGGATGCACGAGGAGTTCGCCGCCGGGCTCCGGTTCGAGCCGCGCGTACACCTCCTCCTCGTGCCGCCACACCTGCCGCAGCCGCTGGAAACTCGGCCCGTACCCGAGCCCCCGCTCGGCCAGCCGCGCGTACAGCCCCCTGATGTCCACCTCCTCCGCCTCCGGAGGCACCGCGAACGTCTCGCCCTGCCGGACAACACCATTCGCCGTCGGCGACTCCCGCCGCGCGTCGTCGGCCCGCACCGTCGCCGAGGCGTGCCGTCGCCAGCCGTCGCCCGCGTCGGTGTGCACCGTCAGCGACCGGTGCGTCGTGTCGATCACGCGGACGCGCACCTGGACCGCCACCGCCGCGTCGGGCGGAATCCACAGCGGCGCTTCGGAAGTCAGCTCCTCCACGACCGGGAAGCCCAGCAGCCGACCCAGGTGCGCGGCGATCTCCACCAGCGCCGCGCCCGCGACGACGACCGTGCCGAAGACGGTGTGATCGGCCAGCCACGGGTGCTCGGCGACCGACCAGTTGCCCAGGAACAGGTGTTCGCCGTCTGGCAATTCCACCGCGCCCTCGAACAGGGGATGCGGGGTGGCGGTGACGCCGCGCGTGGCCGGGGCCTCGGGGCGGGGATCGACCCAGAACCGTTGGTGCTCGAAGGGATACGTCGGCAGCGGCACCCGGCGGCCGCCCGGCGGGAGGGTCGCGGCGAGATCGACGGGCAGTCCGGTGGCGTGCGCGCGGCTCACCGTCGTCAGCACGGTCGCGGCCTCCGGGCGGCGGGCGCGCAGGGTGGGCAGGACCAGAGCGGTGTGGCCGATCTCGGCCAGGCCCTCGCGGGCCAGCACCGACAGCGCCCCGCCGGGGCCGACCTCGAGGAAGGTGTCGACGCCCGCGTCGGCGAGCCAGGCGATGCCGTCGCCGAACCGCACGGTGCCGCGCACGTGCCGCACCCAGTAGTCGGCGGTGCCGAAATCGTCGGCGGGCGCGCCGGTCACATTGGCCACCACCGGGATTCGGGGTGCGCGCGGGGTCACCGTCGCGGCGACCTCCGCGAAGTCGGTCAGCATGGGTTCCAGCAGCGGCGAGTGGAAGGCGTGGCTGACGGTGAGCCGTTTGACGCGCCGCCCGCGCGCGGCCCAGCGCTCGCCGACGGCGGTGACCTCGGCCTCGGAGCCGGAGACGACGACCGCCGCGGGGCCGTTCACCGCGGCCAACGCCACCCGGCCGCTCAGATCCGCGGACACCTCCGCCTCGGTCGCCTCCAGCGCGATCATCGCCCCGCCGCTCGGCAACGCCTGCATCAACCGCGCGCGGGTGGCGACGAGACGGCAGGCGTCGTCCAGATCGAGCACGTCGGCCACATGCGCGGCCACCAGCTCGCCGATCGAATGCCCGATGAGGTACGCCGGTCGCACGCCGAAGGATTCGAGCAGCCGGTACAGCGCCACCTCCACCGCGAACAACGCGGCCTGGGTGTACCCGGTCCGATCGAGCAGTTCCTTCTCTCCCGCCACGATCTCGGCGAGGGGCCGGTCCAGATGCCGGTCGAGTTCCGCGCACACCCGCTCGTAGGCCGCCGCGTACACCGGGAACCGTTGCGCCAGTTCGGTTCCCATGCCCACGTACTGCGCGCCCTGACCGGGGAACATGAGCGCCGCCGACGAGCGCCCGTCCAACCGGATCCGCTCGGACACCACCGACCCGCCCCCGCGTCCCTCGGCGAGCGCCGCCAGTCCGGCCCGCAATTCCGCTGTGCCGGAACCGATCACCGCGGCGCGATACTCGAGCTGGGCGCGCGTCGTGGCGAGGCTGTGGGCGATGTCGAGGGGATGCTCGGGCCGCGACTCCAGCCACTCCCCCAGCCGCCGAGCCTGTTTCGCGAGAGCCGTGGGCGTGCGGGCCGACAAGGCCCAGAGCAGCGGGCCATCGTCCGAACGGTCGGGAGGTGTCGGTGCGTCGACGGCCGGGGCCTCCTCCACGATGACGTGCGCGTTGGTGCCGCTCACCCCGAAGCCCGAGATCCCCGCGCGCCGTGGGCGTCGCGGATCGGCGGGCCAGGGCCGCGCCTCGGTCAGCAGCGCCACCGCCCCGGCGTTCCAGTCGACCGCGCGGCTGGGCCGGTCGACGTGCAACGTGCGGGGAAGCGTGTTGTGCCGCAACGCCATCACGGTCTTGATGAGTCCGCTGGCCCCGGCCGCGCCTTGGGTGTGCCCGATATTCGATTTGATCGAGCCCAGCCACAGCGGTCGCTCGGCGGACCGGCCCCGCCCGTAGGTCGCCAGGATGGCGTTGGCCTCGATGGGGTCGCCCAGCATCGTCCCGGTGCCGTGCGCCTCCACCGCGTCGACGTCCCCCGCGCCCAGTCCGGCGTCCGCGAGCGCCGCCGTGATAACCCGTTCCTGCGCGGGGCCGTTGGGCGCGGTGAGGCCATTGCTCGCGCCGTCGGAATTGATCGCCGAGCCGCGCAGGATCGCGTGGATCTCGTGCCCGTTGCGGCGCGCGTCGCCCACCCGTTCCAGCAGCAGCAGGCCCATGCCCTCGGAGAAGCCGGTGCCGTCGGCGGCGTCGGCGAAGGATTTGCACCGCCCGTCCGGCGCCAGCCCGCGCTGCCGGGAGAACTCGATGAACAGGCTCGGCGTGGCCAGCACCTGCACCCCGCCCGCGATGGCCAGCGCGCTCTCCCCGCGCCGCAGCGACTGCATGGCCAGATGCACCGACACCAGCGACGACGAGCACGCGGTGTCGACGGTGAGCGCGGGCCCGGTGAACCCGAAGGTGTAGGCCACCCGCCCGGAGGCGACGCTGCTCATCTGGCCCAGCCCCCACCGGCCCTCCAGACCCGCCGACGCGGGCCGGGTGAGATAGGCGTAGTCGCTGCCGCACACGCCGAGGAACACCCCGATCGGGCTGCCGCGCAACGCCTGTGGGTCGATTCCGGCGTCCTCGCACAGCGCCCAGGTGCCCTCCAGCAACAGCCGCTGCTGCGGATCCATCGCGATCGCGTCGTGCGGGCTGATGCCGAAGAACTGCGGGTCGAAGTCCGCCACGTCGGGCAGGAAGCCGCCCGACCGCGACGAACTCGTCCCCGGATGCGCGGGATCGGGATGGTAGAGCGCGTCCGGATCCCAGCCCCGATCCCGGGGGAATTCGCCGATCGCGTCGCCGCCCGCGGCCACCAGCTCCCACAGCCCCTCCGGCGAGGTCACCCCGCCGGGATACCGGCACGCCATCCCGACCACCGCGATCCGGTCGTCGTCGTCGCCTCCAGCGGCCGGAACCGGTTGCGGCGCGGGCGTTTCGGCGACCGGCTCGGCCAACCCGGTGCATTCGAGCAGATACCGCGCGACCGCGCTCGGATTCGGCTGATCGAACAGCATGGTCAGCGGCAGATCGATGCCGGAGGACGCCTTCAGGTTCTCCGTGAGCGCCAGCCCGGCCAGCGAGTTGTAGCCGTAGTCGCGGTAGGCGCGGTCCGGCGACACCTCGTGTGGCGGGCAGCCCAGCAGCGCCGCCGTCTCGGTGAGCACCAGATCCAGGCACACCCCGAACCGGTCGTTCGGGGCCGCCGCGGCGACGCGGCGCGCGAAATCCGAAGTCGGCGTGGTGGTTTCCGGCGAGTCGTTCATCCTCGTGCCCTTCGATGAGAGGTCGCGGCCGCGGGGTCGCTCAGACGATCTGCCTGCGGATCAGCCGCGGGTGGCGGTCCTGCGCGGCCAGCACCGACGACAGCGCCCCCGCGCCCAGGAACGCCAGCGGTTCCGGCGGGAACGGCTTCTCCTTGCCGTGCACGAACAGCAGATTGCTGTAGGAGGTGTCGCGGCCCAGGATCAGATCCCGCAGCACCTTGCCGGTGGTGTGGGTGAGCGCGATCCCGTTGCCGCAGAAGCCGTGCGCGTAGAACCGGCCGTCGCCCAGCGCGCCCACGTGCGGGACGACCTCGCGGGTGATGGCCACGCAGCCGCCGTAGGTGTGGGTGAACGGCACGTGCTGCCACATCGGGAAATACCGGCGCAGCACCGCGTGCAGCGCCTCGCTGGCGTCCGGGTTGTCGATATTGCGGGGCACGTCCATGTCGCGGCGGAACCGGTAGTGCGCGCGCCCGCCGCCGAACAGCAGCCGGTTCCCGGCGGTGAGCCGGCCGAAGACGATGAAGTTGCCCGCCTCCACGAAGCCCTCCCGCTCCGGCCAGTGCACCGCGCCCAGCTCGTCGTCGGTCAGCGGGCGGGTCACCGCGGCGTAGCTCCACACCGGCACCACCTTGCGGCGGAACTCGGCGAACTGATGCTGGTAGGCGTTGGTCGCGTACAGCACCTTGGTCGCGGTCACATCCGCCTGCGGGGTGCGCACCACATGCCCGCCCGCGACCGGCTCCACCGCCAGCGCCCGGGTCTGCTCGTAGAGCGAGACCCCCGGCAGCGCGGTCACCACGCGGAACAGCCCGCGCGCCAGCCGGTGCGGATTGATCAGCGCGCCACCGACTTTCACCGCCGCCTCGATGGCGGGCGAGCCGATCCGGTCCCGCGCCCGGGTGCGGTCGAGCAGGTCCAGGCCCGATTGCGCGCCCAGCCGCGCGGCCAGTTCGAGGTCGCGTTCCAGCAGCCGGATCTGATCGGGGTTCGACGCCACCTGGTAGTAGCCCGCGGATTCGAATTCCGCGTCGATGCCCTGTTTGGCGCAGAACCGGTTCAGCTCGAGGATCGACTTGCCCACCGCCGCGTAGGCGAGTTTGGCGCGTTCGGTGCCGAACCGGTGCACTAGCGCGCCGAGGCTGTGCCCGATGGTGGGGGTGACGAATCCGTCGTTGTGCCCCGACGCGCCCGCCCCGGCGTAGTCCTCCTCCACGATGACGATCTCGAGCCGCGGATCGGCCTTCTTCAGGAAGTGCGCGGTCCACAGCGCGGTGTAGCCGCCGCCGACGATGCAGACATCGCAGCGGAGGTCCTCCCGCAGCGGCGGGCCGGGGGTCACGGATTCGGTTTCGCGCCAATAGATCTCGTGCTTCACCGCGGTGCCGGTGGGAGCCGGTGCGATGTCGGTCATCGGATGTCCCTTCCTCAGAGCAGCGGGGTGGTGGGCTCGAGCCCGAGCAGGCTGCGGCCGTACGCCTCCGCGCCGATGCCCGGCTGCACCAGTCCGTGATTGGCGAACGCCAGCACATCGCGGTGGAAGCGCTGGAAGTGGTTGCTGGTGCGGATCACCGAACCACCCGCGGCGGTGTACAACTCGTCGACCACCTCGCGCGCGAGCCGCACCGCGAATCCGGTGTGGCCGCGGATGGCCAGCTTCTCGTCCACGGTCGGCTCCACGCCCGCGTCGGCGCGCTCCTGCAACAGCGCCGCGCACCGCTCCACCAGCCCCTCGGCGGCGGCGAGTCTGCTTGCGGCGGTGCCGATCTGGACCTGCGTGATCGGATACTGGGCCTGATCGAACCAGGTGGTGTAGGTGACGGCCTTGCCCGGCACGCGTTCGAGCAGCAGATCGTAGGCGCCGCGGGCGGTGCCGACGATGGCGGCGGCGGCCTCGATCAGCACCAGGCTCATGAACGAGTACCCGCGGCCGGGCGCGGCG
Organism: Nocardia sp. NPDC003482; assembly: GCF_053588115.1. NCBI lineage: Bacteria > Bacillati > Actinomycetota > Actinomycetes > Mycobacteriales > Nocardiaceae > Nocardia > Nocardia sp. NPDC003482. Next base: position 619,494 of record NZ_JBSFPI010000001.1, on the reverse strand, counting down.
GCGTTGGCGCGGCTGGGGTCGCCGCCGAAGAGCATCTGCTCGATGGTGATCACCCGATGTTCGGGCACGAACACATCGGCGGCGGTGATCGTCGCGCTGCCGGTGCCCGCGGCCGCGCTGACCTGCCAGTCGTCGACGATCATGAGCTGCGCGGTGGGCACCGCGGCCAGCAGCTGCCCCCAGCTGCCGTCGGCGCGTTGCAGCGCGCCGGGGATGAAACTCCAATCCGCGCCGCGGCATCCGGACGCGAACGGGCACGCCCCGTTGAGCTTGTAGCCGCCGCCGTCGGCCTCGGTGAACATGCTCGTCGGCGCGACGCTGATGGAGAAGCGGGTGTCGGTGTCGGCGAACACCTCCTCCTGCGCGCGGTCCGGCAGCAGCCCGGCCAGGTAGGCGCCCGCGGTCGCGGAGTTCGCGACCCACGCCGCGGAGCCGCAGCCGCGGCCGATCTCGGCGAGGAGCTGGGCGATCTGGGCGACCGGCAGATTCAGCCCGCCGAACCGTTCGGGCACCGCGGCCCGGAACACCCCGGCCTCCTCGAGCAGTCGCAGGGTCGCCTCGGGCAGCCGCCGCTCGGCCTCGGCCTGCACGCCGTTGGTGCGCAGGGCGGGGACCGCCGCCCGCACCGCCTTGCGGACCGAATCGAAATCCGTTGTCGTGGAATTGGTTTGAGCTGTTGATGTCACCGGGTCTCCTCGTTCACCATGGTCGGGACACGTCCGAAAGATGCGCTGGGGTAACAGGTATGGAATTCGATACGCCGACTCCGTTCGTCGCGACCACGGCCACGGTGACCGCCGGGCAGGTCCGCGCCTACGCCGCGGCCACCCTGCAAGCCGACCTCGGCGCCGACGGCGGGGTGCCGCCGTTGTTCGCGGTCGGCGCGCTCGCCGGTCCCGCCCTGGAGGAACTGCGCGCCCGCCACCTCGGCCGCCCGGGTCCCACGCTCGTGCACGCCGAGCAGACCGTGCGGCTCGGGGCCGCGCCGCGGATCGGCGAGACCGTCGGGATCCGCGCGCGCATCGGCGCGCTCGTCGATGTCGGACCGGCGCCCGCGCTCGTGCTGGAGGTGTGGATCGCCGACACCGTCGGCCACGCCACCGTGCTCATGCCCGACCTGCCCCGGGTGCATCGGGCCGCGTCCCGGCCGCCGCGACCCGAGATCGGCGCGGCCCTGGGCGATTTCGAGATCGCGTTGCCCGCCGAACTGGCCGCCCGCTACGCCGACGCCACCGGCGACCGCAATCCGATCCACCTCGATCCGGCCGTCGCGCGCGCGGCCGGGCTGCCGGGCGTGGTGCTGCACGGCATGGCCACCTACGCGATCGTGTGGGCGGCGGCGCGGCGCATCCTCACCGACGCCGGGGTGGACGGCGAATTCGTCGGCTCCCGAACACGTTTCGCGCTTCCGGTGCTGCCCGGCGCGGCGCTGGCGGTGACGGTGCACCGCACCGGGGACCCGGCGCTGGTGGCCGTCACCGCGCGGCAGCACGGCCGCCGGGTGCTGCGCGACACCTACCTCACCCTCGACCGCCCGATCGGCTGACGCGCCCGGGGTCATCCGCACCACCGGACGGCGGCCGCGGAGGCCATGTCCCCGGCGTGCGCGAATCCGGCGAACACCACCAGATCGCCGTCGGACACCGCGCCCGCGCGCAGCGCGCGATCGAAGGTCACCGGCACCCCGGCGGTGTACAGGTTGCCGAACTCCTCGAAGGAGTCGATGTGCCGCTCCTCGGGCACGCCGAGGGCCTGACGCCAGTTCGCCAGGAACATCTTGTTGGGCTGATTGGTGATCAGCACGTCGATGTCCTCGGTGGCCACCCCGATCTGCTTGCACACATCGGTCACCGCCTCGGGCACCAGCCGGTTCCCGCGCGCGATGATGTCGCCGAGCTTGTCCTGCGGGAAGCTCACCATGAGCTCCTCGGTGCCCGGCGCCCAGTACTTGCGGGTGCCGGTCAGACCCAGGTCCCGCGCGTACTCCGGGGCGTGGATCACGCTGGCGCCCAACAGTTCCGAGCCGCCGCCCGCGCTCAGGTAGGCGACGCCGCAACCGTCCCCGGCGACCGCCGCATAGGGGCTCTTGCGCACCTTGGGCTGGGCGAAGAACTGCCCCGCGCCGTTCTGCACATTGCACAGCAGCGCCGTGCGCGCCGCCCCGCTCGCGATCATGGTGTCGGCCAGTTTCAGCATGTACCCGAACGACGCGCAGCCGCCGTTGTGCAGGTCGATGATCCACCGCGGGCGGCAGCCGAGCAGGTCGGCGGTCTCCGCGCCCGATCCGGTGATCGGATGGTCGGGCAGCATGACATTGGTGATCAGCAGATCCACCGACCCTTCCGGTTCGGTCCCCAGCCGCTCGAACATCGGGCGCGCCGCGGCGGCGATCATCTCCGCGGCCCGTTCGCCGTTCACGTGATGACGGGTCGCGGGCGCCTTGAACAGCGGATTGCTGGCGATCGGGCTGGCCAGTTCTTCCTCGGTGAAGAAGAACGTCGCCGGCACGGGCGGGCCGGGCAGATAGCTGCCGACGTCTCGGATCCCTGTGGGCATATCTCGTCCGTTCTCGAAATCAGCAGCGCTGGAAGATGATCCGGGCCAGGCCCGCGTGCCTGCGCCGGAACACCTCGATCGACACCAGCAGATAGCGTTCGTAGCGTTCGACGGTCTCCTCGCCGACCAGGGCCACGGCCTCGGCGCGGCGGGCGCGCAGCTGGTCCAGCCACACCTCGCAGGTGCGGGCGTAGTGCGGGGCGTCGTTGCGGACGCTCACCACGTCCAGCAGGCCCTCGCTGGCCGCGAACACCTCCGCGAACCACGGCACCTCCGACTCCGGGAAGATCCACCGGTTGACCCGGATCATCTCGCGCTGGATCGACCAGTCGGCGTTCGTATTGTGGCCGCGCACAATGGTTTGCAGCCCGAGCCGCCCGCCCTCGACCAGCCACTCCCGGCAGCGGGTGAAGAACTGCCGGTAGGCGTCGATCTTGCGCTCGCGGCTCATGCCGAGGTTGGCGAAGTGCTCCATCGCGCCGATCGACACGATGGCGTCGTAGGGCGCGTCGGGGCGATGGGCGTTCCAGTTCTCCAGCCGCAGATCGCAGCGCTCGTCGGCCCACGCGGCGGTGGTCGCCAATTGCGCCGCGCTGAGGGTCAATCCGGTGATGTGCCGTACGTCGTGGGTGTCGCGCAGCCGCCGCACCATCGCGCCCCAGCCGAAGCCGACATCGAGCACGCGCTCCGCGCCGGGCGCGTGCGCGCCGACGGCGAGGTAGTCGTGCTTGCGCTGCTGGGCGCGTTCGAGGGTGTCGCCGTCCTCCCACAGCGCGCACGAGTACGTCATGCTCGGGTCGAGCCAGAGCCGGTAGAACTCGTTGCCCGCGTCGTAGTGATGCTGGATGGCCTCCGTGGAGGCCCCGAGATAGTCTGTGCCGGTGGTCATTTCGCACCTCCGCGAGCCGGGGCCGGACCGGTGCGCGCGATCCGCCCGAGCCGTTCCATCCGAGCCGCGAGGGTGATGGAGCCCTCCAGCCGGAACGGTGGCGGCCGCCGCCCGTCGACGTCGTCGAATCCGTATTTCGTCGCCAGATCGCCCACGGCCAGCCGCTGTCCGCTGTAGTCGGCGAGCTCGGGATCGACGCTCAGACTCGCCACCGCGCGGCCCACGTACTCCGGGGAGTGCGCGATCTGGGCCGGGCCCTCCCCGACCAGATCCCACGCGCCCGCGACCCGTTCGGTGCGCACGAACCCCGGGTGCAGCGCGACCGCGGTGACCGCGGTCTTGCGCAGGTCGTAGGCCATCCCGACGACCATCCGGTCGGAGCCGTATTTGGCGATGTCGTACGGGGTCTGGCCGAGGTAGACCTCGCCGTCGGTGAACGACACGTTCACGATCAGCCCGGCGGGAGCGGTCATCAGCAGCGGGGCGGCGAGGCGGCTCACCGCGAACTGTCCGCGCAGCGATCCGGCGAACAGGTCGTAGCGCCACATCGGCTGCTTCCAGAACGCCGCGTGGAACGGCGCCTCCTCGCTGAACCGCTCGTAGCCCGCCCACGCGTTGTTCACCAGCAGGTCCAGCCGCCCGCCGGTGCCGGCGGCGATCGTGTCGAACAGCGCGGCGTTGTCGGCGTCGTCGGTGTGGTCGCAGCGCACCGCGATGCCCTTGCCGCCGCGCGCGGTGACCTGGTCGGCGGTGTCGTCGACGGTGCCCGGGATGCCCTCGGTGCTGCCGCCGTCGCGGGTGCTGCGCCCGGTGACGTACACCGTCGCGCCGCAATCGCCCAGCGCCAGCGCCACGCCCAGGCCCACGCCGCGGCTCGCGCCCGTCACCAGGGCCACCCGCCCGGACAGATCCGGTGGTTGCCAGCTTCCGCTCGTCGTCATGGTCAGCTCCCCTTCGTCGCGGTCGCGGAGGCGGATTCGTTCGCCCAGAACTTCAGGCTGTTGCGGTAGGCGTCGCGGTCGCACGGGAACTCGACGCCGAGGCGTTGTCCCAGTTCGGTTTTCGAGGTGGGCAGGATGCCGCCCGCCTCGAAGGTCATCTCGCTGACGTCGATGAGCACCTTGATGAACGACCGGGTCAGCGGATGCAGCTCCGCCAGCGGCACGGGCAGCGGCCGCCGGGGATCGACGATGGTCAGCTCCCCGAGATCGCGGCCCTGCGAGGCGGCGTGCTCGATCAGGATCTCCCGGCCCTCGGGGACCGTCATGGCCTCCGAACCATAAGTGAGCCAATAGATCTGGCCACGCAGGTCGTCGGCGTCCACCGCCCGCACCACCGCCTCGACGGTCACGTCGAGCGGCACGAAGTCGAGCAGATTGGTCGGATGCGCGGGCAGGTACGGCGCCTTGCCCCGGCAGATGAACTCCGACATCACCTGCACGATCTGGCGGCGGCTCGACGCCCCGGTCCGCGAGTCCCCGACCAGGTTGGTGGGCCGGAAGATCGAGTACGGCACCCCGCTCGCGGCGAGCAGCTTCTCCGCCTCGAGTTTGGACCACACGTACGGGCGCACCACATTGTCCGCGGCGACGCCCGCGAGCCCGGTGCGTTCGATGCCGTGGACGAAACAGGTGCTCAGATAGTGGATGGGCGCCCCGGCGCGGCGGGCGAAGTCGATCACCCGCGCGGTGCCGTCGATATTGATGTCCTGGTAGCGGGCGCGGTCCTGCCCCCAGGTGGTGAGCGCGCCGGAGTGCACGACGACGTCGGTGCGTTCGGCCAGTTCGTGCCAGCGCTGTTCGGTCAGTCCCAGCCACGGCCGGGACAGATCGCCGTGCACGACCTCGGCCACCTCGGGCAGTTCGGTGTCGGAGTGCACCAGTCCGGTGACGTGATGGTGGGCCAGCTCGGCGACCAGCGCGCGGCCGATCACCCCGGACGGGCCGGTCACCAGGATATGTCGTTTCCGTTGGGCGGCAGGGGAATTCATACGGCCTCCGACTGTTGGAGTTGCACGGTCGCGACCGCCGCGAAGCCGCCCTCGGCGAGCAGCTGCCGACAGCGGTGCCGCTGGATCTTGCCGCTGGGGGTGCGCGGCAGCGCGTTGCGGCGCAGGAAGACGCACTCGTCGAGGGTCAGCGCCGCGGCGGACATGGCGGCGGTCGCGGCGCGGCGGGCCACCGCGTCGTGATCGATGCGCGCGCCGCCCGTTTCGAGCAGCAGGGTCAGCCGCGAGCGGCCCGGGAGCTGGGCGTCGACCAGGGTGGAGCAGCCGAACCGCAGTTCGTCCGCCTCCTCGATGGCCTTCTCCACCTCGCGCAGGTACACATTGCGGCCCGCGACGGAGATCATGTCGTCGCTGCGGCCCACCGGATACAGGTGCCCGTCCACGACGAATCCGAGGTCCCCGGTGTCGAACACGCCGTCGACGAACTGCCGCCGCGTCCGGTCCGGGTCGCCGTAGTAGCCGGTGGCCAGCGACGTCGAACGGAACCTGATGGGCGCCAGGCGATCTCCGCCGGGGCGGGGTTCGATGAGCTCCATGCCGTCGCAGACCGTGCCCGCGCTCACCACCTTGGTCGCGCCCGGGGCGCCGGGATCGACCCGGCGCAGCCGACCGGCGGCCAGGGCCACCGAATCCATGGCGACGAACCGGGGTTCGTCGCTCATCGGGGTGGCGGTGACGGCGAGGGTGCCCTCGGCCAGGCCGTAGGCGGGCATGAGCGCCTGCCGCCGCAGCCCGAAACGGCCGAGGTCGGCCACCGCGGCCTCGAGCACCTCCCAGTGCACCCGTTCGGCGCCGATGATGGCCGCCTTGAGCTGCGCGAGCGATCCGGGCAGCGTCCTGGCGCGCAGCGCGGTGACCCGCGCGGCGACCTGGAGGGCGGTCGGGCTGCCCGCGGTGTAGTGCGCGCCGTAGCGGGCGATGTCCTCGAACCAGGTGCGCGGTGACATCAGAAACCGTTGCGGCGTCGAGTAATACGTGGTGACGTCGTTCCACCAGCCGCTGAGCAGCCCGCCGAACAGGCCCATGTCGTGCGACCACGGCAGCCAGGTGGCGCCCGTCTCGCCGGGTTCGGCGGCGGTCAGGCGCGCCAGCATGTCCAGCTGCGCCGCGATCGCCCGCGGGGTCAGCATGCAGCCCTTGGGCGTTCCGGTGCTGCCGGAGGAGTACTGGATGAACGCCATCTCGTCGTCGCCGGGCGGGGTCGGGTCCACCGCGTCGCCGTCGGCGGCCAGGTCCTCGAACGCGTGCGCCGGGACCGTCGGGTGCAGCGGCCGCGGCAACCCTGCCAGGGTTGCCGAATCCGCCAGCAGCGCAACGGGTTCCAGATGGTCGCAGATGGTGCGCAGGTGTTCGGCGTAACCCTCGGGGTCGGTGCCGGGCACCCGGACCGGGAGGGAGGCCACCGCCGCCCCGCACATCCAGCCCGCCGCCAGGGCCCGGGCCGCGCCCGGGCCGTTGGCGAGCACGACCGCGACGCGCGTGCCCGGCCCGACGCCGAGCCGCCGCAGCGCCGGGACGGTGCGCTGGGCCTCGGCGACCAGGTCACCCCAGCGCACCGAGGTGTAGCCGCCGTCCACCCAGAACCGGGCGCACGAATCGTAGGATCGCGCGTCGGCGATCAGTCGCTGCCACAGACTCATTCGACATCCGCTACGTCGACCGGGGCCAGATCCTTCGTGCTCGCCTGCCCCCGCTCGGCCAGCGGGCGCGAGGGCTGATGCGGGGCGGCGCGGCCGCTGCCCACGCGGGTGAGCCCGTCGGCGCGCATCCGCACCTTCTCCGGGTCGATGCGCACGACGTCCCAGGCCAGGTGCAGCTTCTCCAGCGTGTAGATCGTGATCGCGCTGAGATCGATTTCCCACCAACGGAATCCGTGCCGCGCCGAGCGCGGGAACGCGTGGTGGTTGTTGTGCCAGGACTCGCCGAACGACGGCAGCGACAGCCAGAACACGTTGCGCGATTCGTCGGCGGTGTCGAAGCGGCGGTGCCCGAAGTAGTGGCCGATCGAATTCACCGCGTAGGTCACGTGATTGCCGATGAACATCCGCACCAGACCGCCCCACAGAATTCCGGTGAGGAATCCGGCGAGGGTGCCGCCGGTGAACGCGAATCCGAGCACGCCCGGCAGCAGCAGTCCGGCCAGCACCACCGGCACGAATCGGATGGACAGGAAACGGATATCGGCATCGCGGCACAGATCGGGGCAGTAACGCACCGGATCCGAACTCAGATCCTTGTCGAACAGCCACCCCAAGTGGGAATGCCACAGTCCCTTGAGAACTCCGCGAATCCCGACCTGATCGTCGAAATACGGCGAATGCGGATCACCCGGCTTGTCGGCCACCCGGTGGTGGCGGCGGTGGTGGGCCACCCAGATCAGCGGCGGACCCTGCCCGGCCATGGCCCCGGCGGTCGCGAAGAATATCTTGATCGGCCGGTAGGTCTTGAACGAGCGGTGCGACAGCAGCCGGTGATATCCGATGGAGACGCCCAATCCGCCGATCACGCTCATGATGACGAAGACCGCGATATCGGACGGGCCGACCAGGGAATTCCACAGCAGCACCATCGCCGCGAGCACGCCCGCGAACGGTAACAGGGACGCGACGAGAATATAGATGTAGTGTTCGCGACCGTTCATCGAGGCACCTCCTCTTCCGAGGGGTACTTCTCGGCCAAGATCTCATTGGCGAGATCGACGAGCGCGCCCAGCGTCTTGACGTCCGCCGCCCGGGCCGGATCGAATTCGATCTCGTAGTCCTCTTCGATTTCGAAGACGATCTCGGCGGTTTGCAGGCTGGACAGGCCGAGGTCCTGCAAAGGAGTCTCCGCGGTCAGCACCAGACCGGCCGGGAAATTCCCTTTGAGCTTCTGCTTGATCTTGGTTTCGACCTCTTCGAGAGTAATCACTGATCAGCCCCTTTTCGATCAACAGTTAAATGCGCCGGAATGTGCCGGAGGATTTGCTGACGGCGTTGTCTGCCGGACACGGATTGAATTGGCCGACTCGGGATTCGAGTCTCCCCCGGACCATGGGACGCCGGACTTCGATCACGGTACTGCCATCTCGAAGAACGTGTCAACGCTGGACAGCGAGGTCTGTTTACGGTAGTCCGGCGATCTTGATATATGGTTCCCCATGCGTTGCCGCCCGGTCCGCGGCACCCATTCCGGCGTTTCTTACTCCTCGGTCGAAATCGATGGGTTAAACCGTTATAGAACCAGCGAGAGCCTGGTCGGCAGGGCCGCGGCGGCGAAATGATCAACACCGTTGCTACGGGTGGGTTACCGAGTTTGCACGCGGTCGCCGTCCTGCGGTTTCCGGTCGGCGTGCCCCCAGTCAATGGGGCTGGACAGACGCGGGGTGGCCGAATTCGAAAACGATCAGTTTTCACTCGAAAAATCGCTCCTCCGGGTACGGTTGACTGCGGACCGAGCGGACTGGTTCACTCGTACCGGTGGGTGGCGTAATCGCACCACACCAGATATCGGGGAGGTCGCTATTGCCCGCGTCGAATCGACCCCAATGCAGATTGATCGTCATCGTGAGCGATCACGATCAGGTAGCCGCGGCCGCCGCGCGCGCATTGACCGACCTCACCGGATCGGCGCGGTTCGGTCCCCGACCGGCCCCCGAACCCGACCGCGAGGAGTACCGGCAGGTGCTCGCGCGGGCTCGGCGCTTCCTCACCCTGGCCACCCCCGACGACACGTTCCTGCTGGTCGAGGCGCCCACGCTCGAGCGGATCCCCGACGCGCTGGCCGCCGCGGGCGTCGACGCGGGCGTGCTGACGCTGCTGGTCGTCGATCACGCCGAGCACCGCTACCGCGTCACCGATCCGGCCGTGCCGGAGCGGCGGCTCGCCGAGCTGGCGGCCGCGCTGCCCGAGACGATCGTGTTCGAGCCCTCCCCGACGACCGTGCAGATCTACACCGATCCGCACGTCGACCCGTTCGTCGCGCTGGAGCGGTTCACCCCGCGCTGGCGGCCCGCGCAGGACTGGGTCGTCACCGCCGACATCGCCTGCGCCGTCACCGATTCCGTGCACGCGCACCGCACCGACCGGTTCCGGCCCGACCTCGGCCGCAGCACCGTCGCCGCCGCGCTCGCGGAGTTCCTCGACCAGCGCGCGGGCGACGCGTGGGGCCTGCACTACTACACCGGTTCGGTGGTCGCCTCGTTCATCGACGATCTCGCCGAACACGCACGCGCACAGGGCAATCCGGTCGTGCGCGGCCCGAGCGAGCACAGCCTGGCCTGCTCGGCGCTGGCGCGCTGGTCGCTGGACCGCGCGCCGTTCCTCATCGTCACCACCAGCGGGATGCACGACGAGTTCCGCGGCACCCTCGCCAATCTGCACCGCGCGGCGGCGCCGGGGTTCATCGTCTGCGCCGATTCCCGTCCCGGACAATGGTATCCGTTCCAGGGCACCATCCACCGGCACGAGGATTCGCGAACGGCGTTGCGGGCCAGGGGTTTCGCGCTGGTGCACATCGCGGTCGCGGCCGACATCCCGCGTGGGCTGGCCGAGGCGTTCGCCCACTTCCGGGCGGGGCGCGGACCGGTGCTCATCCTCGCCTCCCGCGACGTGCTGCAGGTCTCCGGCGAACTCGAACCGGTCGAGGTCGCGTCCGTCCCGCCCCGCGCCGATCCGATCGAGGTGCGCCCGAGCGCCTTCGAGGATCTGGTGGGCCTGCTCGGCTCCGCACCGAAGCGGCTGCTGTGCCAGCCCGCCGAACTCACCGACACCGGACGCGACCTGATCTACGCGCTGGCCGCGAAAACCGGTATGGCGCTGGCGGATTCGCTGACCCGGCCCGGCGCGGTGGGGGCCTACCATCGCGGCGCGCCGGTGCCGGAGTTCCTGGGCACGATGAGCCTGTACGGCTACTCGTCGCGCGTCTACGAGTACCTGCACGCCGACGGCCGGGTGCGGCCCGCCGCCGACCAGGCGCTGTTGTTCGTCGACACCCCGATCGCGGAGATCGACACCCCGTTCTCCGAACCCGCGCTGCGGCGGCTCGCCCCGGCCCAGCTGGTGTCCGACGAGCGCGACCGCGCCCCCTTCGCGGGACCGGTCGTCACCGGGCACATCGAGAAGACGTTGCGCGCGTTGCTCGATCGGGTCGACGTCGACCCGGGGGTGCTCGCGCATCGCCGCGCGGCGATCGCGTCCACCACCGACTCCCGCTCGGATGTGATCGGGCTGCTGCCGATCCGGCCGATGACGATCAACTACTTCATCCGCCGCCTGCGCGCGGAGCTGGTGCGGCTCATCGAGGACGAGAACTACGACTACGTCGGCGTCTATGACGTGGGCCGCGCGGGCCTGTCGGCCACCTGCAATCTGCCCCGCACCGGAGTCGGCTACTCGGGGTGGTTCGGGCGCGCGCTCATGGGCGACGGTTTGCAGGCGCTGCCCGGGGTGATCACCCGCCGCGACACCAATGTGCTGGCCTTCATCGGCGACGGCGCCGCGGCCCTCACCCCCGACATCGTGCCGACGCTCGTGCAGCAGATCGCCGTCGACGGGTCGCCGTTCGCGCACAACCTGAGCATCTTCCGGTTCGTCAACGGCGGCCACTCGGTGATCCGCACCTACCGCGAGAGCCATCGGCTCGCCGCGATCGGCACCCAGACCAGCGTGCTCGGCTTCCTCGACGACGACTGGGACCGCACGGTCGGCGAGCTGAACGTGCGGCACCGCCGGGTGCTGTCCTTCGACGACCTCGACCCGGACCGGTTGACCCGGCCGCACAGCATCGACCTGTACAGCGTGCTGCTCGGGCACAACAACGAGGGCGACGGGCTGTCCATGATGTCGGCGTTCAGCTGGCAACGCGACGAATTGTCCGGGCGCGCACTGTCTCTGGCGGGTGTGCTGCCGGGTGGGAGGCCAACGTGAAATTCGGTTTTCTGGTGCATCCGGTCTCGGCCGACCAGCAGCACATGATCCGCGCGGCCACCCTGCTGACCGCGACCATCGCCGGCCGCGCCGGGCGCGGTCCGGCCGCCCCGTTCCTGCCGGTGCCCTCCTTCGGCCGGGTCGTGTCCCCGACGGGCGCGACCTGTTCGGGCGAGGTGCGCTACATCCCCTACACCGCGCCGGATCTGCTGGGCCGGGTGTCGGATTCGGTCGCCTACGTGGTCGAGCAGGTGCGGTCGCTGCGCGCCAACGGGGCCGAACTCGTCGGATTGGGCGGGGCCACCTCGATCATCGGCAATCGCGGCGTGCGCATCGCCGAACAGGTCGACATCCCCGTCACCAGCGGCAACTCCCTCACCGTGCACGCCGCGCACCGCATGCTGCACCAGGTGCTCGACGCCTCCGGCGAGGCGATCGAGGACGCGGCGATCGGGGTGGTGGGCGCGCCCGGCGCGATCGCCAGCGCCCTGGCCGCCCTCGCGCTGGCCGACGGGGCCTCGGTGGTGCTGGCCTGCCGCAAGGGACGGGTGAATCCGGAGCAGATGCTCGCCGACTTCCCCGAACGGGATCGGGCCCGGGTCACGATCACCGACGATCTCACCGACTGCCTGGCCCGCACGTCGATCGTGCTGGCCGCGTCCTCGAGCGGCGGCATCATCGCCGAGTCGGCGCTGCGGCCCGGCACGGTCGTCATCGATGTGGCGCTGCCCCGCGACGTGGTCCGCGCGGAGCGGCCGCGCGCGGACGTGCTGCTGCTCGACGGCGGTCTCATGGCGGCGGGCACCGCGCTGGGCGCGGGCTTCGGGCTGAGCGAACAGCTCAACGGCTGCCTCGCCGAGACCATCGTGCTCGCGCTGGAGGGCCGGGCCGAATCCTATTCCCTCGGAAGGGAACTCGATATCGCGCGGGTCGCGGAGATCGGCGCGCTCGCCGCGCGGCACGGCTTCCGGGTCGCCGCCCCGGCGGCGCTCGGCAGGCCGTTGCCGTCGGGGCGGCTCGCCGAGTTCGCGGCCGTGCGCGGGCGGGCCCGCACCGTCGGCGGCGACGGCGCGCTGGCCCGGCAGCGCTTCGCCCGGCACATGAATCCGCAAGTGGGCGCGATGTATTCGGTGCACGGCATCGATCGGGTGTTCACCGCGGGCCACGGCGCGGTGCTGGCCACCGCGGACGGCACCGAGTACCTCGACTTCGTGGCGGGCTACGGCTGCCTCAACGTGGGCCACAACCATCCCGCGGTCACCCGCGCGGCGCGCGGCTTCCTCACCGGCGGGCAGCCCACCTTCGTGCAGTACACCTCGGTGCCCGCCCGCACCGGCGAACTCGCCGAACGGCTCTGTCACCTCGCGCCGGGCGCGATGGAACGGGTCTTCCTCAGCAACTCCGGCACCGAGGCGGTGGAGGCCGCGCTCAAACTGGCCCGCGCCGCCACCGGGCGCACGCGAATCGTGTACGCGGACAACAGTTTTCACGGCAAGACCCTGGGCGCGCTGTCGGTCACGGGCCGGGAGTCGCATCGGGCCCGGTTTGGGCCGCTGCTGCCCGACTGCGAGCGGGTGCCGTTCGGCGACGAGGCGGCGCTGCGGGCGGCGATCACGGGCGCGGCGGCGTTCATCGTCGAACCCGTGCAGGGCGAGGGCGGTGTCATCGTCGCGCCGCCGGGCTACCTGGCCGCCGCCGCGCGGATCTGTCGCGAGGCGGGGGCGCTGTTGATCGTGGACGAGATCCAGACCGGGCTGGGCCGCACCGGCACGCTGTTCGCCTGCGAATCCCAGCTCGTCGAGCCCGACATCCTGTGCCTGGCCAAATCCCTGTCCGGCGGGCTGGTGCCGATCGGGGCGACGCTCAGCTCCGCGGAGGTCTGGGACGCCGCCTACGCCTCCCCCACCCGCGCCATCGCCCACACCTCCACCTTCGGCGGCGGCAACTTCGCCGCCGCCGTCGCGCTGGCCACCCTGGATGTGATTGTGGGCGAGGAACTCTCGGCGCGCGCCGACCGGCTCGGCAAGCGGCTGCGGGCCGGACTGGAACGGGTGTGCGCGCCGTTCGACTTCATCGCCGAGACGCGCGGGGTGGGCCTGATGAACGCGATCGCCTTCGATCCCGGCTACTTCGCGGGCGCGACCGGGGCGGCGGTGTCGGAGGCGCTGACCCGGCTGCCGGGCGGGCTGTTCGACCTCGCCGACACCCTGCCCGACGCGGTGCGCGACAGCCTGCGGCAGGCGGGCGCGGCCGTCGAGGGGGCGCTGACCGATCTGCTGTGCATGCGGTTCGTGTCCGCGCTCGGTTCCGACCATCGCATCCTGACCTTCATCACCGCCAACACCAATCAGGTCATGCGCATCCAGCCACCGCTGGTGGTGGACGAGGCCGATATCGACCGCTTCGTCACCGCCGCCGGGGAGGTGTGCGGCGCCCTGCAACACCGGCTCGGCCGCGGAACCCCCTAGCCGGGTTCGGACGAACCCGACACGCCCGACCATCGAGGAGGAACTCTTGGATCGCAACCTCATTCGCCAGCGGGTCATCCGAATGCTCAGCGACACGCTGAGTATGTCGGCGGACGAACTGGACGACGAAAAGATCGATCTGCGAGACGATCTCGGTATGGATTCCATCGATTTCGTCGATCTCATCGAACTGCTCGAGGCGGAACTGGGCCGGACCGTCGAGCGCGAGCAACTGGCCGGCGTGCGCACCATCGGCGACACCGTCGACATGGTGAGCGAACTCGCCGCCCGCGACGTGATCGCCCCCGGAACCGACCGATGACGGGCCGGTCCGACACCGCGCCCGCCGAGCACCGGCCCGAGGATCCGGGCGCCGCGCCCGCGGCCGCGGGAACGGGCTGGGCGGCAGCGGTTTCGGGCTTCGCCGAACGCAATCGGTGGCGACTGGTCGGGGTGTGGGTGCTGCTGCTCGTCCTCGGCGCGCTGAGCGCGGTCTCGCTCACCGGCACGCTGCGCTCCGGCGGCTGGGACGTCGCCGGATCCGGCACGGTCGCGGTGCGGGAGCTGCTGTCGGAGGGACTGCACGGGCGCGGCGCCACCACCGCCGTGCTCGTGGTCCACGACCGCGACAACACCGCCTCGAATCCGGCCTTCGATCAGCGCACCCGCGAGGTGTTCGACCAGGTGCGCGCGGATCCGCGGTTGCGCGCGGAGAGCGGCTTCGGCTACAGCACCCTGTCCCCGCTCGCGCGCGGCACCTTCCTCGGCAAGGACCGGGCGACGGCGGTGACCTCCATCGGGTCGGGCCTCGACGACGACGCGGCGACCAAGGAGCTGCCCGGGATCGAGAAGGATCTGCACGCCCGCTTCGACCCGCAGGGGCTCGATGTGGCGCTGGTGAACGTGCAGATCTTCCAGGGCGCGGTGAACGAGGACGCGATCCTGAGCCTGGTGCGCGCCGAGGCGATCGCGCTGCCGCTGGTGGCGCTGGTGCTGTTGCTGTTGTTCCGCAGCGTGGTCGCGGTGGTGGCGGCGATGGCGACGACGCTGACCAATGTGGTGTTCGCCCTGGGCATTCTGGGGGTGGTGGCGCGGCACGTCGAGCTGTCGGTGTTCGTGCAGAACGTCGTGCTCATGTTCGGTCTCGGTGTGGGCGTGGACTATTCGCTGATCATGATCAAACGGTTCAAGGAGGAGCTGGCCGCCGGGCGGGACGTGCCCGCGGCGGTCGCGGGCACGCTGTCCACCGCCGGGCACACCGTCGTCGCCTCGGGCGTGACGATCATCGCCGCGGCGGCCGCGCTGTTCGTGGTGCCGCTCAACGCGATCGTGTCGCTGGCCGCGGGCGCGGCCCTCGTGGTGGCGATCGCGGTGCTGGTGTCGAGCCTGCTCACCCCGGTGCTGCTGCATCTGCTCGGGCATCGGATCAACAAGGGCGCGGTCCGGCTGCCCGCCCGCCTCGGCGGCGGCGCAGAGACCGCGAGCGACGAGGAACTCACCGAACATCGTTGGTACCGTGCGGCATTGGCGGTCATGCGCCGCCCGCTGGCGTTCCTGGCCGCGGGCGGCGCGGTGCTGATCCTGCTGGCGATTCCGGCGTTCTCCATGACGTTGTCGCTGCCGGATCTGCGGATGCTGCCGGAGTCCTCGCCGGTGCGGATCGGCTCCGAGCACATCGCCGACCAGTTCGGGCCCAGCGCGGCGCTGCCGATCCAGGTGGTGGTGCAGAGTCCCGGGCCGGTCACCGATCCGGCGGCGGCCGACGCGCTGACCCGGTTCGTGGCCGATCTGGGCACGTTACCCGATGTGCAGGTGGTGAATTCGGCGCTCACCGCCGCGCGGCAGGTCTCCCCCGCGAATCCGTTCGGCGCCCTGGACCCGGCTGCCTACGACCGGCTGCCCGCCGACGCGCAACAGGGCGTGCGGTATTTCGTGACCCCGGACGCGCATCGGTTCGTGGTGGAGGTCGTGCCGTCCACCCAGCCCGCCGACCCGGCGACCGAACGGCTGCTGAACCGGGTCACCGACCGCGCGCACGAGCTGCCCGCGCCGCTGACCGCCGAGGTGGGCGGGATCGCGCAACGCTCCCAGGACGTGAACCGGGTGATCTCCGACAGCATGCCGCTGGTGATCGGGCTGATGCTGATCGCGGTGTACGTGGTGTTGCTGGTGTCGTTCCGGTCGGTGTTCCTGCCGTTGAAGGCCATCGCGATGAACGTGCTCTCGGTGGGTGCGAGCTTCGGCGTGCTGGTGATGTTCTTCCAATACGGTTGGAGCGGTGGGCTTTTCGACCACTCCGGATTCCTGGTGTCGTTCGTGCCGTCGCTGATCCTGGCGATGATCGTGGGGTTGAGCACCGACTACGAGGTGTTCCTGTTGAGCCGCGTGCGCGAGGAGTACCGCGCGAGCGGGGACAACCGGTTGGCGGTCGCGCGCGGCATGGCCCGCACCGCGCCGCTGATCACCGGCGCCGCGGTCCTGATGATCGTGGTGTTCGGCGCGTTCGGACTCGCCGGGAACATGCTCATGCAGCAGATGGGCATCGGCCTGGCGGTCGCGGTGGCGTTGGACGCGACGCTGGTGCGCATCGTGATCGTGCCCGCGGCGATGAAACTGATGGGACGCTGGAACTGGTGGCCGACGTCCCCGGGAGGCAGTCATGCAAGCGAACGATGAACACTACGACGTGCTCGTGGTCGGCGCGGGCATCGGCGGCGTGTGCGCGGCCACGCTGCTGGCGCAGCAGGGGTATCGAGTCCTGTTGACCGAGCGGCTCGATCGTCTCGGCGGCCGGGCCTCGACCGAGAACATCGACGGGTTCCTGGTCAACACCGGCGCGGCGGCGTTCGAATTCGGCGGCGCGCTCGAGCGGGTGTGCGAGACGGTCGGCGTGCCGTACGGGGTGCGGGTGCCGCGGCCGATGGTGGTGTTGCGGCTGGGCCGGATGAAGGTCGATCTGACTCCGGTGCTCGGCGGGTGGGCCAATCCGGTGTTCCGGTGGATCTGCCGGGTGAGCCTGGACCGCTTGCCGCGCCTGGCGGCCAAGCGCGGGGTGCGGCCGGAGGAGGTGACGTTCCAGCAGTGGCTGCACCGGTTCACGAAAAACCGCGCGATCTACGCCATGTTGCGCAATCCGCTGGCGTCGTTCTTCTGCACCGAGGCCGACGAGCTGCCCGCGGCGGCGGTGTTCACGTTCTTCGCGCGCAATACGGGCTTGCGGCGCTTCGGTTTCCATCCCGAGGGCAGCGTCGGGGTGTCGCGGGCGCTGGCGGACCGGTTCACCGAATTCGGGGGCCGGCTGCGCACCGCCACCGAGGTGACCTCGCTGCGGATCGAGGACGGCCGGGTCACCGGTGCGGTGCTCGCCGCCGAGGGCACCGAGGTGAGCATCGAGTGCCGCGCCGCGATCAGTGACGCCGGGCCGCGTGGAACGGTGGAACTGGTTGGCGCGCAACACTTTCCGGAGGAGTACCTGCGCGGAGTGAAGAACGCGCGCCCCGCGCCGCTGCTGGCGGTCAACTTCGCGATGCCGAAATCGCTGGGCCGCTTCGGGGCGATGACATTCGGCCCGACCCGACACAACCGCCTGCTGGAGCTGATCAACTTCACCGCGACCTGCCCGGAGATGGCCCCACCCGGCTGGCACCTCTACCTCGGCTGGGGACTGCCCGCGACGACCGGGTCCGGTTTCGACGCCGAACACGAAACCAGCCTCCTGCTCGAGGACCTCACCGCCGCGATACCCGGATTCGATTCGGCCCGAATACTTTCGGTGAACGTCAACCGCGACGACTGGCCGGGCCAACACGCCGCCCCCGGCACCGACCTCCCCCCGGCCACCCCGATCCCGAACCTGTGGAACGTCGGCGACGGCGTGAAGAATTTCGGCGACGGCGGCATGGAGTCGGTGGCGAAAACCGCCCGGGCAGTGGTGGACACGATCCTGCGCGAGCTACCGGTGGCGGCGCGAAAGTAAGTGTAACCGCGAGTTACATCTACTTTGGTTTCGGGAGAACGACCCGAGTGGGTCGAGTAGCAGCATAGCGGATCGTCACCGCATGCGCAGCTCGACCCGCGCCGGACAACACCTGGACCTAGGGCTGTTCCAAGACGTCGAACGGGATTGTCGCCTCGACCGGATCGTCGAGCAGCAGGACGCGGCGGTGGACGGTGTGGGCTCGGTACCGGCGGCCCGACCAGTCGAGTCGGTACTCTTCGATCTCCTCGATGCGTTCTTCCTTCTGGTCCAGTCGGACGATCAGATAGCGCGGAATGCCCGCGGTCGCGTACTGGATTCGTTTGTCGGTGATGTCCGCGTCGATGGTGGATTCGGAGGTGACCTCCGCGACCAGCAGGATGTGGTCGCGCACGGTGTTCACGTCGTAGGGGTCGCAGTCCCGGATGAGGATGTCGGGGTGCCGGATGTTCAGGCGCCGATCTTCCGCGGCCGCTTCCGCGTCGGCGAAACGCACCGCGATGTCCGAGTCCACGATCAGGCGGGGCCCGTTCTCCCGTCGCGCGGCCTCCAGCGTTCCAGCGAGCCGACGGACCACTCGACTGTGCGTGGGGCTCTGCGCGGTCGGAGGGATCAGCCGGCCGTTCACTATCTCCAGGTCGCCGAGATCGTCGGTCATCCGACCGAGGTACTCTCGGGCGGTCAATCGCAGCGTGGGGTGTTCGTCGCGACCGGTCATGCTCGACATTTTCGCAGGCCCGTCGATTCGGTTCCCGCGGCCGATACGGGCCGAACGGCCGCCCCGAGCGCGTATGTTGGCGGCGTGGGGACATCGGATTCTTGCTCGTCGTCGTGGTTTCGGGAGCAGCGGGAGTTCTGGTGGAACGAGGACTTTGTGGGGTTGTTGGCTCGGCGGTGGGGGTTGGGGGATGTGGGGGTGGTGGCGGATGTGGGGTGTGGGGTGGGGCATTGGGGGCGGGTGTTGTTTCCGCATTTGGGGGGTGGGGGGCGGTTGGTGGGGATCGATCGGGAGGGGGAATGGGTGGGGCGGGCTCGGGAGATGTTTCGGGAGGTTTTTCCGGGGGCGGTGGCGGCGGGGCGGGTGGAGTTCCGGACGGGGGATGTGTTGGGGCTCGATGTCGCCGGGGATTCGTTCGATGTGGTGACGTGTCAGACGTTGTTGATGCATCTGGCCGAGCCGGGGCGGGGGTTGGCGGAGATGATTCGGGTGACCAAGCCGGGTGGGCTGGTGGTGTGTGTGGAGCCGAGCAATCTGTTCAATCTGACGGCGTTCGATTCGGTTGCGGCGGAACAGGATACCGAGACGCTGGTGCGGCGGTTCGAGTTCTGGCTGCGGTATCAGCGGGGACGGGCCGCGCTGGGTCTCGGGGACATCTCCATCGGGGAGGCGTTGCCAGGCATGTTCGCGCGGGCGGGGCTGACCGATGTGCGGGTGTGGCTGCGGGACACGGCGTTTCCGGTCCTTCCGCCGTACGCGAGTGCCGAGCAGCGGGCGACCCTGGAATCGGTCCGCGCGTGGGAGGACGAGGAGACGGGGCCGTGGAATCGCGATCAGCTGCGACGGTATCTGCTGGCCGGGGGCGGGTCCGAGGCGATGCTCGACGCGCAGATCGCCGCCCTGCGCGCCGACGCGGACCGCGCGCGGGACGCGATCGCGCGCGGCGAATACCATTGCGCGGGCGGGGCGGTCGTGTATGTGGTGAGCGGTAGAAAACCGTGAGCCACAATGGCTTGTTCGACTCCGCGCGCCGAGCCGCGAGCGTAGCCTTGTAGGGCATGGATGAACGTTCAGCCGTCCCGATCACGGGCACATGGACGATCGAGTCCGTGACGGCGGACGCGCTGGTCCATCTGATCCTGCGCCGCGCACTCCCGGCGGGCCGCCGTTTCCTCGGCGAAACCGATATCCCGTTGGCCGCGTTGGCGGGTCTGTCCCTCGATCAGCTGCTCGCCCCGGACGCGCCCGCCCGATTCCGGATCCTCCGCGACGCCGGGGTGCTCGCCTTCGACGGACAGGTCGGTCAGGGCCGCGGACGCGGCGAGTTCGCCTTCACGGCGGCGGCGGAACCCGCGACGCCGGAAGACCTGTTCACCTTGGCGATCCACGACATCGGCCGCGACTTCGTCGGCGCGTTCGACGATCTCGGCTACGACGACGCCACCGTCGCCGACCTGGTCGAGTTGCGCCTGCACGCGGTCACCCCGGCCTTCGTGCGTCAGCTCCGCGACCTCGGATACGAACGGATCCCCCTCCCCCAACTCGTCGAACTGCGCGCGCACGGCGTCACCCCGAAATTCATCCGCCACCTGCGCGACCTCGGCTACGCGAACGTCCCCGCCGACCAGCTCGTCGAGCTGCGCGTCCACGGCCTGAGCAGCCTCCGCTGACCTCGCCGCAGGCCACCCGGGAGATCGCCGCCGCGCTGCACGCGAGCGCCCGCACCGCCCGCGACGGGAACCTGTACTGGGACCGGCCCGCCCTCCTCGGCCCCCACCTCTACGCCGGAACCACCGGAATCGCGCTGTTCTTCGCGGCCGCGTGGAACGTCCTCGGCGACAACACCTTTCGAGACACGGCGCTTCGAGCCATCGCACCCCTGCGCGCGGACCTCCACGCCGACCACTCCCGGCCCCTACGACAGCCGGTCGGCGGCCTCACCGGCATCGGGTCCCTCGTCTACGCCCTCGTCCGGATCGGTGATCTGCTGGGCGCGGACACCCTGGCCGACGACGCCCGGCTCGCGGCCGCCCTGCTGCTGCCCGGCCGCACCGACACACCCGAGGAACACGATGTGATGATCGGCGCCGCCGGTGCCGTCCTGGCACTGCTCGCCCTCGACGCGCGACACCCCGACCCCCTCCCCGGCGGAGAACGGCCCCTCGACCTCGCCCGGCACTACGGGCGGCGACTCGACGCGGCCGACAGCTGGAGGATCGCCGAAACCCCTGCGGCAGTGGGCTTCTGCCACGGCCGAGCGGGCATCGACACCGCCTTGACGCGGCTGGGCGCACACACCGGCGACCCACGACCCCGGTACAAGGACCTCCCCCGATCCTGGTGCAAAGGAGCCGCCGGAATCGCTCTCGCCCACCTCGACCGGCCCGAGCTCGCCGCGCCGCTGCTCGAGGCCGCGGCCGCCCCGGTCCTCTCCGACACCGACGACCTCTGCTGCGGCACCTGCGGCCGGATCGACGTGCTCGTCCACGCCGCCACCGCGCTTCGGGAACCGCGCCATCTCGACCAGGCCGCCGACCTCACCGACCGGATGCTGACCCGCGCCCGCCGGAACGCGCGGTATGCGCTGCGAATCACCGGCGACCCCCGCCTCTTCCCCGGCCTCGCCGGAATCGGCTACACCCTGACCCGCCTGCACGCACCCGACCGCGTCCCCTGCGTGGTCGCCCTGACATAACGCCGCTCAACGAGGCCGCAGCAGACCGTCCCGAATCAGCCTCCGCACCAACACGATTCGACTGCGCACACTCATCGTGTCGGGTAGCTCATCGATGCGGAACGCGCGATGGTCCCGGATGAACTCCAGCGTGGACAGGATCTCCCTCGGCCCCCGCACCCGCTTCGGCCCGAATGTGATGACGGCGGCATCCCCCGAGTTCTCCACCAGACAGACCAGCCCCGCCCGCCGCTCGACCACCGAATCCGGCCCGATCTCCCCCAGCCCGGCCAGCACGGCGAAGTGCCCGTCCGCGGGGAAGGTCCGCGCGCCCACCTGCTCCTCCACCAGCGACCGCAGCGTCGCCTCGAACGACAGCGTCTTCCCGAGCCGCTCCAGCAGCTCCGCGAAGACCGGCGCCATACGTTCGCGCACCCGCGGGTCGCCCACGAACCCCGGGGGCAGATCCTGACGCAGATCGACATCCTCGAGCGCCGCCAACTCCAGCGCGCGGGTGAAGAAGTCCACCCAGCCCACCGGATGCAGCGAGATCGTCAGGTGCAGCGAAACCTCCTCCGCCGCAACGGCTCTATGGAAGTAGCCGCGCGGCAGATAGACGACGTCGCCCGCCTCGAGCAGCGGGTTCTCCCGCAGCGTCAGCTCCTCCTCCGTCCAGTCGAGCCCCTGGACGTGTTGATGGGACCGCTGCGAGCCGAGGGGCCGCTCGTAGATCGGATCCCAGATGAACCAGCGTTTGGATCCCGCGAGCTGCACGATGAACGAGTCCAGCGTGTCGGCGTGCGTCGGGAACGCCTGCGCGCCGGGCGGGGTGAGGAACAGATTGAACCCGATCCCCACGTCGAGCGCCTCCTGCAATCCGGCCGCCAGCGAACCCAGTGGCGGCCAGAGCTTTTCGACGCCGATCAGCCGGAGGGTGTCCCCGGAGAGGAAGGCGTCGTAGAGCCGGTCCTTGCCGATGGCCGACACCGCGGTGAGCGTCGGCGCGCGCCCGCTGCCCGCGGCGGGAATGATCTGGAGGATCTTCGACGTGCGGTTGGCCGCCGTCATCAGGCAGGCGTCGAAGTCCGCGAGGGAGAACAGGCCGCCGAGATGGTTCCGGTCGCCGCGCTGGCGGACCAGGGTCGCCTTACCCCAATAGTCCTCGAGGAACTCGTGTTTCGTGACCGGAGCGATCAATGTCTCCAAGCCGGGATGCTCTCGATGCGTCATGGTGGCCAGTTCCTTCCGCAGGTGGCGGTCCGTCCAGGAGCAGTACCGAGGGAACCCGGTCCGGTTCGGCGAGGCGCAGTAGCTCGTACCCGATTCCGGCGAGGCCGTCCAACAGGCCGGGGGTCTCCACGTCCAGGGGCACGCCGCAACGCCAGCCGTGCTCGGTCATTGCGGCGAGACTGTACGAAACCCGTTCGGCCAGTGCGGTTTTCCGGTCGGCTTCCGGCAGGGACCGGCTGACCTCCAGGAGCAGATCGAGCGCGCCCGAGTCGCCGTGGCAGAGCGAGTGATTCGCGCCGAAGCCGTTGTCGTACGTCGTCCGCACGGCGATGTCGAGGTCCTCGGTGAGGCGCTCGTCGTCGAGATGGGCGCGCATGCGCAGGCGGCTCAGCCCGATCCCGCATGCCCCGTGACACCAGGCGGTCATGGGCGCGCGCCGGGGGCGCCGCAGGTCGGCCCAGTTCCCGTCCGATCGGTGGGCGCGTTCGAAGGCGGCCGCGTCCAGCGCGGTGCGGGCGTAGGCGTCCACACCGGTATGGGCGAACAGTTCGGTCAGGGTCCACGCGAAGCCCGATGCGCCGTGCGAGAAACCGGTCAGGGGACGGACGGGAGACGAGGCACTTACCCAGCCCGCGCCGCCCGCGGACGGTTGGGCGCGGGCGACGAGCCGGTCACCGAGTCGGCGGGCGAGATCGAGCGGGCCCGGATCGCCCGTGGTCCGGTGCAGGAGCAGCAGCGGGACGATCGCTCCAGCGGTTCCCCGCACCACGTCCAGATGTTCGTCGGCGTCCGCCCGTGCCTCGATGCGACGGACCATGGCCTCGGTCTCGGCGAGTACGGCCGGGTCGTTCCACAGGTGGGCGAGGTGGATCCACAGATGGAGCAGTCCGCCCCAGCCGTCGAAGGCCCCGATACCGTCCGGGCCGGGCCGCCGGGCCAGCATCGCGCGCAGGGTCGCCCAGGCTTCCCGGGCCACGATCCCGAACTCCGCGCGGCCGAGGCGGGCCTCGGCGTAGGACAGGAACAGGATGACGCCGGGCAGGCCGCCGTAGAGGTCCACACCGAGCGAACGCGGTTGCCAGCCACGGCCTTCCGCGTAGCACAGTCCGAGCCACGAGGCGCGGCCGTCGCGCCGACGGGCGAGCCGCACGACGCGGTCCGCGACCGCCGCCGCCTGAGCGAGCAGGCAGTCCCGGTCGGCCGGGGATGTCGCGGACGGCCGCGGGTATCGCCGGAAGGTGGTCTGGCGATTGAGGTCCAGCGTGCTCATCGAGGCGCGGATGTACCAGAGTTGTCTGCGCAGGTCGGTGTCGCCGAAACCGGCCAGGCGACAATGGATCATCTCCCAGCCCGAGCGGACGAACAGGCCCTCGACGCGCTCGCCTTCGCTGGTCCACACATCGCGGGCGTCGACGCGGGTGTGGAAGTACGGGATCTCGCCGCGCCGCAGGTCGTCGCGTTCGCTGGGCAGCAGGCGCAGCGCGATGTGGGGGTATCGGGTGCGGTCGAGGCCGAACCAGAGGCGATCGATCAGGCGTTCGCGGTCGAGGGCGTCGCGCAGGTGGTCGGGGTGGAAGCTCTGGTGGATGATCTTGTCGTAGAAGCCGGTGGCCCGGAAGACCACGCGGATCTCGTCGCCGCGCAGCGCGGCCAGCGGACCGCCGGGGGCCGCGAGCCGGTCGCGATGCGCCCCGATGATTCGGTACACGGAGGTGAAACCCGCCTCGATGTCCGCGACGAAATCGCCTGCGTGCAGCGCGGATCCGTTGAGCTCCGGGAGATTTCGCGCGCCGGACAGTGTGCGCCGCCGGAACGACAGATGGGCCCGGTCGGTGCCGAGCCGCTCCCACCGCGGCAGGGGGTCGGCCGACAACTGTCCTTCGCGGGATCCGAGACCGCTGCGGTCGACGGCGTTGTCGTCGGCGCGGAAGGGCAGCAGCATCGTGCCGATCACCGAGGTCGCCAGCTCGAATTCCGCGTCGGAGTCGTAGGAGTGCGCGCACGCCTGACCGAAGTCGGGAGTGGCGAGCGTTTCGAGGTCGATCGGGACCGGGAACTCGCCCGCCGCAATGAGATTCGCGTAGTGGAAGTCGTTGGCGTTCATCAGGTACAGGGCCGCGAGCAGGGCGCCCTGGCGTTGGTAGAACCGGTGGGCCGCCGCCTCGTCGCGGCAGGGGGCGTGCGCGATGAACTCGGCCCAGCCGTACGCGCCACGGTCCAGGGTTCGCGGAACCCGTAGCGCGGGCGCGCCTTTGGCGTGCAGCCAGCTCAACAGCGCACCGAAGTGACGGTCGATGCCGAGCGGCCGGGGTTTGTAGAGTACGCGGCGCTCGTCTCCGAAACGCAGGGCGCAGACCTCGCGGCCGCGGCGGTGCGCATCGCCCAGTCCCGTCTCGACGCCCGTCAGCGGTCCCGGCCCGAACGTGGCGGTCAGGGCGTCCCAGTCGGCGCACACGCGTCGCAGCAGTTCGACGGTCGCCCCGGTCCAGTCCTCGACGCATTCGGTCAGCGCTCGGGCGAGGACCGGATATCGCGCCAGGAACCGCAGCGCCTCGGCGGGGGCGCGCAAGCGGTCCACATAGCCGCGGAACCGCGCGGCCGAATCCCGCTCCGGCAGCGTTCCCCGGAGGGTGGCGACGCGCAGGTCGAGGATCACCGCGCGATTGATGCGGTCGTCGAGCCGGGCGGTCAGGGCGTCGAGCAGCCGCTCGATCACGGTGTCCCAGTGGATGTCCGCGTCCGGGCGGCGGCTCGCGAGTTCGGCGGCGGTGTCGGTCAATACGGTCTGTGCCCGGCCGATGAGGGGACCGACGACCGGGATCGGCCGGGCGTGCGGAATCTCGTACGCGCGGTACAGATCGGACAGCCAGGGCGGCGGGCGCGGCATCCGGGTTCGGAGCGCGTCGGCGGATTCGCCGAGCAGCGCGACGAAGGTCGGCTCGTCGAGATCGTCGAATTCCAGTCGGCGAGCGAAATATTCGTCGTCGCGAAAAGGGGCTTGGGCGCGCCACTGTTCCAGGCGGCGTCGCGCCGTGGCGGCCCGGTCGGCATTGTCGAATCCGCGTCCCGGGGCGTCCGGAGCAATGCGGCGTTCGTCGAGTGTCAGGGCGTTCCACCACATCGCGACGTGCCGCGGATGCCCCCGCTCATCCGCAGCCATTATCGAGAATCGCTCAGCAAGTACAAATCACCATTGCCTGCGATTCCCCTTCCTCCTGGGAATCGGTGCCGGTGTAGAGCATCTGGGCGCCGCCCTCGAGTCCGCTGCTCACGGATTCGAGGCTGTCGTCGCTGAGTTCGGCGGCGCCGACCCCGCCGGCGGCGACGACCGCGTCCCGCTCGTCGGGCCGAAGCGATCGGAAGTAATCCATGTCCTCGAGCGCGCGGGCGATTTCCATTTGATCGAGCATGACCTTCTCCTGGCGTGGTGGGACTCGGGCTCCCGCGCCCCGAGCGATATCCCACGGGCCGCCCGATGAAAAGACAGCAACAGTATAGGTCCGTCGAGTCGGTATTCGGGGTGGAGTTACGATGTTGTGCGCGAGCGGATTTCGACAGAAACGGTCGCAGCCGGTCGGTATTTTCGAAACGCGGTATTTCAGTCGGCGGCGGCGTGGCACGCCGCGATCAACGCGCGCAATTCCGGTCGCGGCGGATCCGGCCGGACCGCGAGGAAACTCGGCATGATCGGTTCGGGATCGCGCAGCGGACGCCAGACCACCCCGGGGAACGACAGGCGCGCGGTCTGGGCGGCGTAGTACACCGTCCAGCTCGGCGCGCCGAATCCGATGGCGGCCAACGTGTCCTGTTCGGTGGTGAACTCGGGGCCGAGGATCGGTTCGAATCCCGCCTGCCGACAGCAGTCGGTGATCAGGTCGTGCAGGGCGGGATTGCGGGTGCGGCCGACGATGCGCAACGGCAGGTCCGCGAACCGGGCGAGCTCGATCTCGCGCCGGACGGCCAGGTCGTGGGTGGCGGGCAGCGCGGCGAGCAGCCGGTCCGACCACAGCGGCAGCAGTTCCAGGTCCGGCACGTCGCGCGCGCCCCGCAGCACCGCCGCGTCCAGCTCACCGGTGCGGACGCGTCGGATGCGCTCGTCGGCGTCGGCGGTGACCAGTTCGAGGTGGGCATCCGGTGCGGCGCAGGCGAATTCGCGCAGGATGATCTCCAGTCGCGCGCCCAGTCCGGTGCTGGTGCCCAGCCGGATCGTCGCGGCGCGTTCGGTGCGCAACTCGGCGACGGACTCGCGGGCCCGCGCGACCGTGGCCAGCACCTGCCGGGCGTGCGGGAGCAGGCGGGCGCCCGCCTCGGTCAGGCGCACGGTGCGGGTGGTGCGGTCGAACAGGGGCATGCCCAGGTCGCGTTCGAGGCGGGTGATCTGCTGGCTGACCGCGGACTGCACGATGTGCAGCCGTTGTGCCGCGCGGCCGAAGTGCAACTCCTCGGCCACGGTCAGGAAGTACTGCAACTGCCGGAGCTCCACGCCGGAAGATTAATCACTTTCCGTGATTACTGCCAGCTCGATCCGGTGGTTTTTCGGGATCGCCGATCGGGGTTCGCTGAGGGCACGGGGAGCACGAGAGCGAGGAGTGGCGAAATGCCTTATCTGACAGTCGCGGACACGCGGCTCTACTACGAGGACCAGGGCGTCGGGCAGGCGCTGCTGTTCGTGCACGGGTGGGGTACGAGCGGGCGGGTCTGGGGCGCGCAGCAGGCGGAGTTCGTGGCCGGGTTCCGGGTGGTCACGCTGGATTGGCGGGGGTGCGGCCGGTCGGACCGTCCGGTGGCGGGCAATACCGTGGCCGGGGTCGTGGCGGATCTGGCGGAGGTCGTCCGGCTGCTGGGGCTGGATCGGCCGGTGGTGGTGGGGTCCTCGATCGGCGCGACCTTCGCGACCGAACTCGCGCTCGCCCACCCGGATCTGCTGGGCGGGGTGGTCGCGGTGGACGGACCCGGGTACTGGCCGGGGCAGGGTATGCCGCTGGCGGAGATCATCACCGAAATGCGGTATCGGCGAGCCGATTTCGTCGGCAAATGGGTGCCGAACTGGTACGCGCCGGGGACGCCGAGGGCGTTGGTGGACTGGACGATCGGGCAGATCCTCGACTCGGGGGTGTACATCGACGGGCAGTTCGCGGAATTCGCCGCCTACGATCCGCGGCCTCGGCTGTCGGAGTTGCGGACCCCGATCCACTACGTGCACGGCGAGTTGGACGCGGAGATCCCGGTGGAGGTGGCGCGGGAGTGCGCGGCGCGCACACCGGGGGCGGGGGTGACGGTGATCGCCGGGGCGGGTCACATGCCGCATCAGGAGCGGCCCGCCGAATTCGACGCCGCCCTGCGCGGCGCGCTGCGGGAGTTCACCGCGGCTCGCCCCACCGTTCGATAACGATTGCTGGACAGGAGATTTCGATGCGTACCACGACAGTTCGACTCAGCGGCGGCGAGGCCACCGTCGCCTACGACCGCACCGGCAGCGGTCCCGCGGTGGTGCTGGTGCACGGGACGGCGGCGGGGCGGGAGCAGTGGGGGCCGCTCACCGAACGGCTCGCCGATCGCCGCACCGTGCTCGCGCTGGACTATTCGGGGTCGGGCGACACCGTCGATCACGGCGGCCCGCTCACGGTCGCCGATCTCGCGGCGGAGGTTCGGGCCGTGGCCGACGACGCGGGGGTGGATCGGTTCGATCTGGTCGGGCACTCACTCGGCGCGGTGATCGCCGCGCACGTGGCCGCCACCGAACCCGAACGGGTGCGGTCGCTGTTGATGCACGCGGGCTGGGTGCGCACCGACGCGCGGATGGACGCCGAATTCCGGTACTGGCTCGACCTTTTGGCGACGGGTGGGGCGCGGCTGTTCGCGGGGATGCTGCCGTTGCTGGCGTTCGGTCCGGGGTATTGGGAGCGGGTCACCGCCGAGGAGAACGCGGCGCTGGTCGCGGCACTGGCCGAGGCGATCGCGCCCGGCGCGGCGCGGCAGATCGAGGTCGATCGCGGGGTGGACCTCACGCCCCTGCTCCCCCGCATCACCGCCCCGACGCTGATCCTGGCCAGCGCCCACGACCGGCTCATCCCGGCCGAACAGCAACGGCGGCTCCTCGCGGGAATCTCGGATGCCCGGTACGCGGAGATCGACGCGGGGCACGGCGCTCCCGGCGAGACGCCGGAGGCGTTCCACGCCAAGGTGATCGGATTCCTCGACGCGCGAAACGAACTCGCGGCCGCCGTCGAACGCGGTTAGGGTGGGCGGTGGACGCGCGAAGACAGTGCCGGGTATGGGTTAGTCCCGGCGACGCCGAGCGTGTGAACACCACGATTCCGTGACCTGTGCGTCCCTTCCACGACAGCTGTATGCGAAGGGACGACCATGTCTTCTGTCATCATCATCGCCGGTGCGGGTGTGGGCGGGCTGGCGCTCGCCCAAGGCTTGCTGCGCCACGGTATCGAGGCCGTGGTGTACGAGCGGGACGCGGCACTGGATTCGCGGCGGCAGGGCTACCGGCTGCATCTGGACGCCGCCGCGCGCGACGCCCTGCACCGGGTGCTGCCCGCGGGTCCGGCCGCGCTGTTCGACGCCACGGCCGGGACTCCGGCAGCGCGATTCACGCTGTTGGACAACACGTTTCGGGTGCTGTTCGCGCAGGAGTCGGAGGGGCCCGCCTACGCGGTGGATCGGCTGACGCTGCGCTCCGTCCTGCTCAGCGGGATCGAGGACCGGGTCCGGTTCGGCAGGGCGGTCGCCGGATTCCGGATGGACGACGACGGGGTGACGGTCGACCTCGCCGACGGCACGACCGCGCGCGGGGATGTGCTGGTGGGCGCGGACGGCATCAACTCCGTGGTGCGGCGGCGGTATCTGCCGCACGCCCGCGTCGTCGAGACGGGTGTGTGGCAGATCTACGGCAGGATCCCGCTCACCGCCGAGACCCGAAACCTGTTCGACGACACCATGTTCGGCGTCTTCACGATGATCACCGGCCCGGACGGGACCTTCCTCGGCGTCGCCCCCGTCGAGTTCCCCGAGAACCCCGCGTCCGCCGCCGCCCGCCTGACCCCCACCGGCCGCCCCCTCCCCCCGGCGACCGACTACATGACCTGCTCCTTCGGCGCCCGCGCCGAATGGTTCGGCCCCACCCGGGACCGGCTGCTCACCCTGCCCGGCCCCGACCTGCACGCGATCGTCGCCACCGCCGTCCGCGACTGGCACCCCCGAGCCCGAGCCCTCGTCGCCGCCTGCGCCCCGGACTCCCTGTTCGCCCTCCCCCTCCGCACCAGCGTCCCCACCCCACCCTGGCCCACCACCCGAACCACCCTCCTCGGCGACGCCATCCACGCCATGACCCCCGCCTCCGGCTCCGGCGCCTGCACCGCCCTCCGCGACGCCGCCACCCTCACCCAGGCCCTCACGACCACCGACCCCCTCGACGCCGTGCGCGCCTACGAACGCCGCATGATCGACTACGGTTTCGCCGCCGTCCGGGCGGGCGCGGCCGACGGGAAGCGGTTCCTGGGTCAGGATCCGCTGCCAGCGGGAGTGTGATCCGGGGGGAATCCCCCAGCGCCCGTTGGCCTTTCGCGCCGCGCACACCGCTGCTGATCCAGCGGGTGCGCGGGCAACTCGAGGTCCTGATGGGGAGCCGGTGGCCGGGAGGCTTTACGTCAGCCGTCGGCTATGTGGGCCTCGTGGGTGAAGGGTTTGCTGCCGGTCGTCACGGCCGGGGCGCCCTCGGGGTTGTCGCGGTCGCCGCGGTTCTCGCGGTGGTCGGTGCCGAGCCATTCGGTGGTGGGGTGGTCGACGTAGTGCCATTCGATGCCGTCGGGCCAGGGGCCCTGGCCCTCGTTCCAGGGGCCGCGGGCGGATTCGGCGCCGTTGGACATGTTGAACGCGACGGTCTGGAAGCGGTCGTCGCCGGGGAGTTGTCCGGGCGGGAAGTTCGTGGGCAGGTCGTTGAGGGCGGCGGTGAACTGCTGGAAGTGGGCGACCTCGCGGGTCATCAGGAAGGTCAACGTGTCCTGCACGCCCGGTCCTTGGTGAACTGCTTCAGGTACTCGTAGACGATCTTGGCGCGGGACTCGGCCGCGAGGTTGCTGCGCAGATCCACCGACGGCTCGCCGTTGGCGTTGACGAACGCGCCCGACCACGGGGTGCCCGCCGAATTGGAGACGTCCGGGCCGCCGCCGGTCAGCGCGAAATACAGCGGATCGGCCGCGACCTGATGGATCGCCTCCTCGCGCCCGTCGCCGGTCGCCACCACGGGCATCCAGTCGCAGCGCTCGTTGGCCTGCTTCAGGTCGTCGTTCAGCCCGTCGAGCAGCATGGTGATCGTGCTGCCCACGATCTCGAGGTGACTGAACTCCTCGGTGGCGATGTCCATGAACAGGTCGTACATCTCCGGATGTTTGCCGCGCAGCAGGAACGCCTGGGTGAAGTACTGCATCGCCGCCTTCAGCTCACCGTTGGCGCCGCCGAACTGTTCCTGGAGCAGGCGGGCGAACCGGGGATCCGGGCCGCTGACCCGCACATCGAATTGCAGATCCTTGTTGTGGGTGAACATGTCCCTCCTCGAGGGTCTCCGGTGTTCGGACACCGGCCGCCTACCACCGTTTGCTCGAACGTAACCGGCACGGCGGCAACGGTTTTCGTGATCGGCACGTCCGGTCCCGGATCGAGATGCGGCGGCCTGACCACCGAGTGAGCGGGAGCGTGGTCGAGCGACGGATCAGGTCCCCGACTGGGACGCGGCGGCGTGCTCGCCCAGATCGGCGAGGGTGAGCGGGTGGCGGGGAGCGTGGTCGAGGATCGGGTGCAGGGTGGTCGCGAGGTCGGGTGCGACGTGCAGCAGCCGGCCCACCGGCAGCTCGCGCCAGCCCGGATCCTCGTCCATGCGTTCGCTGGCGACGATGACCGCGGGGTGGGCGGCCAGGTCGCCGGAGCGGGCGCGGATGCGTCCGGCGGCGCTGGCGTGTTCCAGATGCCGCGTGCCCTGCGCGCCGCCCGCCGCGCGTTGGAGCACGAACAGGTCGTGGGTTCGCGGATAGCGCAACGCCCACAGCTCATCCGGTGTGGTGAGGAGGAGGTTGAGCGCGAAGACCGGCAGGTGGTCGGCGATCCAGGACGCGGCCGCCGCGATACCGGCGCGCACGTCCCCGTCGCGTTCGTCGATCCTCTTGGTGATGAGGGCGAAGACCCGTTCGGAGTCGGTGTCCCCCGCGACCAGGTCCCGGTAGTCGCCCAGTTCGCGCTCGAGCGAACCGAGGTCGCCGACCACCCCGTTGTGCGCGAAGATCCGTCCCCGCTGCTCGAAGGGATGGGTGTTGATCGTGGTGGTCGCCCCCGTCGAGGCGTACCGCACGTGCGCGAGGAACGTACCCGACTCGCACTCCTTCGCCTCGCGCGCGAACGCGCTGTCCCGGTAGGCCGCGATCGGCTGCTTGCGCACCACCGGCGTCCCGTCGGGTTCGAAGACGCCCAGGCCGGTGCCGTCCGGTTCACGGCGACTCTGCCGCGCCAGACTGTCGGAGGCGTCGAGCAACCAGAACGTCGCGTGCACCCGCTGCCGACCCGCCGTCATCCCGAACAAACGACACATGGCACCTCCCGTGGCTCCGGCGTCCTCTCCGCTCCCGTGCGCGCTACCACCGAGCTCGTCGGCGAAACCGCCGGACTCGGCGGCCCCTCCCCTTCCTTGGCTTGTTTTCAAAGTGAGCGACTCCACCGCTGCGACATGAGCAGTCCACATCGTTGGATGCGCATATGCCCATCAAGGTATTTTACAATGCGGCCCAGGACCATCACGGGCACGGAACACGTTGCGCGCCAAGGCTATCGGTCGACCACGTACCGCGACATCACCGCCGTGTTGAACTCCCTCGTCTCGACGCGCCGGAGGCGGGTGCGTTTCGGCAGCGACGGGAACATCGGGGTGCCTCCCCCGAGGATCACGGGCAGGACGAACACCTGGTACTCGTCGACGAGGTCGTGCGGCAGGATGCTGGCCGCGAGGTTCGCGCCGCCGATCTCCATCACCCCGTCGCCCGCGGCCTTGAGTTCGCGGACCTTCTCGACCGCGTTCTCGCGGACCAGGGTGCTGTTCCAGTGGACCTCGGTGAGGGTGCGGGAGAAGACGTACTTGGGTTTGTTCGTCCAGAGTTCGGCGAAGTCGCGCTCGACGGGATGCGCGTCGGCGGGGACGTGCGGCCAGTACTCGGCCATGAGTTCGTAGAGGCGGCGGCCGTGCAGGGAGATCTCGAGGTTGCGGTAGCGATCGTTGTGGAACATGTGCAGTTCCTCGTCGGGATCGGACCAGTCGATGCGGCCGTCGCGGTCGTTGATGTAGCCGTCCAGGGACACGCTGAAGTCGTAGATCAGTTTCCTCATGACACGTAGACCTCTCGGGGGATCGAAACTCATCGGCGCACGGCGAAAATGGGTTGGCGGATCACGACCGCCCACTGCTAACCTTCCGGAAGCCGTGCCGGAGAACGAGGAGGTGGTACCCGTGAACACAGTAGTGATATGGGTGCTCCCCTTGGGGGTCACGGTCGGGCGATAGGTCGTCCGGGAGCGCCGTTTTCGAGTGCGACTCCCGAAAGGCACGACCATGCAATTCATTTCCGAACGGCGTCTCGACGACGGCGTCGTCGAACGCGAGTTCACCCTGGGCGACATCCCCGGCATCCTGTGGACGCCCGAAACGATCACCGAACCGGTCCCGCTCGTCCTGATGGGGCATCCGGGCGGGGTGCGCAGGATGTATCCCCGGCTCGCGGCCCGAG
This sequence comes from Nocardia sp. NPDC003482, assembly GCF_053588115.1. Classification (NCBI taxonomy): domain Bacteria; kingdom Bacillati; phylum Actinomycetota; class Actinomycetes; order Mycobacteriales; family Nocardiaceae; genus Nocardia; species Nocardia sp. NPDC003482. Next base: position 586,294 of record NZ_JBSFPI010000001.1, on the reverse strand, counting down.
CCCGGCACACGGTGGCGGAGGGCTTCGCCGCGGTCACCATCGAGTTGCCCGGCAGCGGTGACCGTCCCGCGTCGCCCGACGCGGAACGGGCCCGCGCGGACCTGCGCGCCGCGATCACCGCCGGGGGGCCGGTCGCCGACGAGATCGTCGAACGGCTCCTCACCCCGCTGGTCGACAAGGCGGCCCCGGAATGGCAGGCCACCATCGACGCCGTCCTCGACCTGCCCGGCATCACCGGACCGGTCGGGTACTCCGGTGGCGTGATCGCCCTCGGCATCCGCCTGGCGGTCATCGAACCCCGCATCACCGCCGCCCTCCTGTTCGCCGGAAGTTACGTTCCCCGTGCGATGTTCGCGGAGGCCCGGCGGATCACCATCCCGCTGCACGTCCTGCTGCAATGGGACGACGAGGGCAACGACCGCCAACTCGCCCTGGACCTGTTCGACGCCTTCGGCTCGACGGAGAAGACGTTGCAGGCGAATATGGGCGGGCACACCGGTGTGCCGTGGTTCGCGGCGGACAACGCCCAGCGGTTCTTCGTCCGGCACCTGAAAGGCGAGCGGGCCGCAGTGTAGCCGAAAGGCTCTGTGGGACAACTGAATACACAGCCGCCCCGGCCCCCGGTCGGGGCGGCCGTCCGCTCAGGCGGTGATCTCGGCGAACCTGCCCGGCCGATAGGACCCGCCCTGCTGGCGGACGATCACACCGAGCCGGTTGGCCGCGTTGATCTGGGCGACCAGGGCGACGAGGGCGGCGGTCTGATCGTCGTCGTAGTGCGCGCGCACCGCGGCCCAGGTCTCGTCGGAGACGCCGCGGTGCGCGTCGGCGATGCGGGTGCCCTCCTCGGCCAGGGCCAGCGCCGCCCGCTCGGCCTCGGTGAACACCGTGGCCTCGCGCCACACCGCGACCAGGTTGACGCGCTCCGCGGGCTCGCCGTCGTGGGCGAGATCCTTGCTGTGCACGTCGGTGCACCACGCGCACCCGTTGATCTGGCTCACCCGCAGCATGACCAGGTCCTGGGTGGCCTTGGGCAGCGTCGACTGGGCGACCACCAGGCTGGCGTTGCCGAACCGCTTGGCGAACTTCGCGCCGAGCGCGTTGTCGGTGAGGGTGAATCGTTGTTCCATGACTTCGTCCTCGCTGTGATGGGTTGCTGTCGTACGCACACAAGATGCCGACCGCCCGCCCGCTGTGACAGCGTCGAAATGTGGCCAGCGACACGCGCTTTCGCTGTCACGTCCGGGGCGGGACGAATTCGGGTAGTCGATTACCCGAGCGCTCGGGTGGCCGCGGGGCGCATGATCGGGCTCCGCCGAACGCAGCGAGCCGAGGACCGACAGATGTCTGCGAGACGAACCACCGCGTGCGCCCTCCTGGTCGCCGTCGTCCTGCTGTGGCCGCTGACGGGATGCGGTGATCGGTCCGACGGCCCGACGCCCGGCGGCGGTTCGGTCCGGACCACCGGCAACGGTCCCCTGCCGACCTCGACCGACGGCGGGCCGACCGGCGGAGAGCAGACGACCACGCACGGACCCCTCGTGCCCGAGCCGTCGACATTCTCGATTCCCAACCACAGCACCGGTCCGCGCCCGACCGATCCGGGCACCTGCCCGGAACGACCGACCACCCCGACGCCGCCGACGGTCGGATCCACCACCGAACCCGTCCCCCCGAGTACGTCCCACTCGGGAGTCACCGGCGGTACGCCGCCGCCCCCGCCCAGCGGAACGCGATGAGCCGCGACGCCGAGCGACCCACCGCGGGGATCGAGAAGTGGATCGGTGTGGTCGCGGCCGTGCTCGCGCCGACCACGCTCATCACCGGGCTGGCCTACTACTTCGGGCTCGTGGAGGCGCGTAAGTACTACGGCTACTTCGGACTCGACGCCAACGCGCTCGGATTGACCAATGGGGACTATGTGACCCGCAGCGTCGGTGTGCTGTATCCGCCCGCGATCGCGTCGCTCGTGCTGGTGTGGGTGGTGATCTCGGTGGGCGCGCTGCTGCGGCGGGCGATCGGAAAGGGGCGGCGGCGCAGGGTGATTCGCTGGTTCGGCATCGCGTGTCTGGGGGTGGGCGCGGTATTGCTCGTCCGCGGTGTGTTGGGGGTGACGGCTCCCGCGTTGGAGATCATCACCTTCGCCGGTCTCACGCCCGGTGCCCTCGCCGTCGGTGCCGGGCTGGTCCTGGCGGGGCTGTGGATCCTCGCTCAGCTGAAGCCCGTTGCTGCGGAAGTGTTTTCGCCGACGCACCGCCGGGTCACCCTCGGGGTCGCGGCGACGGCGATCGTACTCGCGCTGTTCTGGCTCACCAATATCTACGCCACCTGGTCGGGGCTGCACGGGGCCGAGCGGACCGCCGCCGGGCTGTGGCGACGGGAGACCGTTGTCGAACTCGACACCAAGGAAAGGCTGTACGCGCCACCGCAACTGGTCAGCGAGACCCGGCTGCCCGACGCGGAGGGGCAGACCTTCCGCTACCGGTACCGCTGCCTGCGTGTGCTGGAGGTGTGGCCGGACCGAGTGGTCCTCGTTCCCGCGAAATGGACCCCCGAACTCAGCCGAACATCCCCCAGTCCGCGACGGCCTGGTGGAGGGCCCGGCCGAACTCGGCCCAGCTGTGCAGGCCGCAGTCGTAGCGGACGGTGACGTCGGCGCCGGCCGCGCGGGCCGCGTCCGCGAGGCGCGGGACCTGTAGCCTGATCAACGGTTCGGCGACGCCGAAGACGTTGGTGTCGCGTTCGTCCGGGCACGGAAAACCCCCGGCGGAGACGAACATTCGGGTATCGCGGAGCCTCGCCACCTGATCGAGGGGGTTCATCGATGTGGCGTACGGGCCGGTGACCGGACCCCACACGTCCTCGTAGCGCACGACGCGCCCGGCGGCCGCGCCCATGGCGAGCGGGAACAGCGTCGACATCTCGGGCGACCGGATATCGGGCAGGGCCGGGGAGAGCGCCGCGACGGAGCCGAAGTAGTCGCTCGCGAGTTCGGCGTAGCGGAGCGCTCCCTGGCCGCCCATGGAAACGCCTGCGACGGTATGCCATTCGCGGCCGGGGCGGACCCGGAAGTCGTGCTCGATGCGAGGGATGACGGTGCCGAGGTGGAAATCGGTCCACCGCGGGCCGCCCGGCGCGCGCCAATTCGTGTACATCCCGACGTTCCCGGCGTCGGGCATGACCACGATCGCCGCGGTCGCGTCGAGGGACTCCCGCAGTTCGGGGCGGTCGGTCCACGTCCGCGGTTCGTTCTGCGCGCCGTGCAGGAGGTAGAGCACCGGGTAGGTCGCGTCGGGGTGCCGATCGTATCCGGCGGGCAGGCGGACATCGACCTCGAGCCGGGTGCGACCGTGGAGCAGAGTGCCGCCGGGGGCGGCGGTGTCGATCGCCGGGGCGTCGAACGTCAGAACGTCGGTCCGGGGCGATGATTCGGGAAGCGCGGCCGCGGTCGCGGCCGTGGTGGTGAGCAGACCGGCCACGAGCAGCGCGGCCGCGGGCCAGCTCCGGAGGCGGGAACGACGACCGCGGGACATGCGAGAAATATATGCGGCGCTTACGCTTCCGGGGCCGGTTCGGCGCGGTGTTGCGGGGCGACGATCAGCAGGTCGCGGTCGGCGCGGCGGGCGACCTCGCTCTGGAAGGAGCCGAGGCGCCGCCACGGGGTGTCGAAATCCTTGCGGCCCACCACGATCAGATCGGCGTCCACGAAATCGGCGACGTGCAGCAGATTGGTCGCGGGCGCGCCGCGTTCGCTGTGCGGGACGACCCGGTCCACGCCGCGGTCGCGGATGCCGCAGGCGAGGAACTCCAGCAGTTCGTCCAGGCTCGCGCCGGGCAGGACGCTGTAGATGTCGGGTCCCAGCAGGTCGGAGATCTCGGCCCGATCGTGCCCGGCCAGCCGCGGATACGCGCCCACGAGCGTGAGCAGGGCCTGGGTGTCGAAGGCGAGCCTGGCCGCGGTGGCGACGGCGTGCGGGGAACCCGTCACGCCGTCGATGCCGACGACTATCGAGCGATAGCTGGACATCGGAGCTCCTGTCGAGATGGTTAGCGGCGGAACGCGGGTTCCGCGTCGGACTCCCCCAGATCGATCCGCGCGTACCAGCGGGCCAGCGGCGCGGGCGCCCACCAGTTGGCCCGGCCGAGCAGGCGCATGAACGCGGGAATCAGCAGGATGCGGATGAGGAAGGCGTCCAGCAGGACGGTCAGCGTGAGCGCCAGACCGAACGAGCGCATGAACGACACCCGCGAGGCGATGATGGCGAAGAACACCACGGCCATGACGGTGGCCGCGGCGGTGACGATCGCGCCGGTGCGGCCCAGCCCCATCGACACCCACTCGCGGACGTCGCCGCCGGTGCGCTGCCATTCCTCCCGCATGCGCGAGAGCACGAAAAGCTCGTAGTCCATGGACAATCCGAACGCCGTGCACGCGATCAGCGGCGGCATGGCGGCGAAGGTCGTGCCCGTGCTCAGCGTCCCCAGCGCGCCGAGATGGCCGTCCTGGAAGATCCACACGATCACCCCGTAGGCCGCCGACAGCGCCAGCACGTTCATGATCAGGGCCTTGACCGGCAGCACCAGACTGCCGGTGAACAGGAACATGACCACGAAGGTCGCGAGGGTGATGAGGATGAGCGCCAGCGGGATGTGCCGGGTGATGCCCGCGACATTGTCCAGATCGCGCTGGGCCAGCCCGCCGAACGTCGTCTTCGCCGGGGCGGGAACGGCTTTCAGCGCCGCGAGCTGATCCTTGCCCGCCGGGGAGTAGGGGTCGCGGGTCGTGGTGACCGTGAGATAGGCCGCGTCGCCGCGCTGTTCGGAGCCGAGGTTCGCGGTGCCGAATCGGTTGCCGCCCACGTAGATTCCGTCCGGCGCGGCCACCCCGCCGACGTCGGGGACCCGCGACAGGTCGGCGGCGTAGCGGCCGAGTTCGCCCACGCCGCCGACCCCGTCGGGTAGCACGATGCGCACCGTCCCGGCGATGTCCTGACCGAACTGCTCGCGCAGCACATCCCCCACCTGGCGCGCCGAGGCGGTCTCCGGCAGCACCCGGTCGTCCGGATTGCCCAGCCGGATACCGAGGAACGGCAGGCTGAGCACCGCGAAGACGACGGCCACCGCGAGCACGACCGCCACGGCGTGGTCCACCGCGAATCCGGCGATGCGATACCAGCGGGTCTGCTCCGGGCGGAGCCGGGGCGGATGCGCGGGGCGGCCGAACAACCGGCGGACCGGACCGCGAATGTCCCACGCCGCCAGGCGATCTCCGAGCACCACGAGCAGCGCGGGCGCCACCACGAGCGCGCCGACCAGGCTGAGCGTCACGCCGATCAGCCCGGCGTAGGCGATCGACTTCATGAAGTACATCGGGAACACCAGCATCACCGAGACGGTGAGGATCAGCGTGAGGGCCGAATAGGTGACCGTGCGCCCGGCGGTGCGCATGGTGCGGATCAGCGCCCGATCGGGCGGATTGCCCGCGGCCAGCTCCTCGCGGTAGCGGCTGACGATGAACAGCGAGTAGTCGACGGCCAGGGCCAGGCCCAGGGCCACGGTCAGGTTGAGCGCGAAGATGGACACGTCGGTGGTCCACTGCAACAGCCGCAGCAGCGCGGTGGACACCGCGATCGAGAAGCCCGAGATCACCAGCGGCAGCAGGGCGGCCACCGCGCTGCCGAAGATCCACACCAGCACCAGGAACGTGAACGGGATCGCGATCATCTCGATGCGGACCAGATCGTCGCGGGACTGGAGGTTGATCTCGTTCATCGCGATCGCCTGCCCGCCCGCGGCGATTGTCAACCCGCCCGAGGCGCCGACGACGCGGTCGGCGATCTCCTTGGCCCGCACCGGCGCCTCGCTGTCGGTGCCCGCGATGAGCGCGCTCACCACGCCGGTGCGGTGATCGGCGGAGGCCAGCGGGGTCGCGAAGGGCGCGGGAGTGGTCCAGTACGAGACGATCTCGTTGGCGTGGCCGGACCGGCGCAGGGCGTCGACGACCCGCTCGCCGCCCGCGCGCGCGGCCGGGCTGTCCACCCCCTCGGGGGTGGCGACGGTGAAGACGACCGAGATGCCGCCGACGCCGAAGGTCTGCGCGAGCGCGCGCTCGGTGGCGGCCCACTCCGAGCCCGGATCGTCGTACCCGCCCGCCGGCAGGTGCGTGGCCACCGGCGCGCCGAACGCGCCCGCGACCACCAGTAACAGCAATGCCGCGGCCAGAATTCGGCGCGGCGCGCGCAGGGCGAACCCACCGAGCCTCGCGAAGATCCCCACATTCGTGACCACGGCGACGCCACCTTTTCGCGTTCCGACCGAGGGTACATAAACATACCGTCAGTCGGTAACTATAATTGCGGTCGCTATGGTGGTCAAGACACGTCGTGAGGAATACGCCGCACTCACCAAGGCCGCGATCCTGGACTCGGCGAAGCGCCTGTTCGTCGATCCCGGCTACGCCGATGCCTCGATCGACGACATCGCCGCGGGCGCGCGCGTCAGCAAAGGCGCTGTCTACCACCACTTTCCGGACAAGCGGACGATGTTCGAGCAGATCCTGCGCGACGAGTTGCGCGCGGGCATCGAACAGGTGGTGCGCGCGACCGGAACCCAGACCGCCGACGCGTTCGACGGTCGCGCCTTCGCCAAGGCCGGGGCGCACGAGATGCTCACCCTGTTCGGCAACGACCCGGTGAAGCGGTCGCTCATGCAGCAGGGCCCGGCGGTGCTCGGACTGGACGGGCTCCGCGAGATCGATGAACGGCAAGTACTCCCCCTCATCCGCGGGCAGCTCGAGCTGATCGCCGAGCACGGTCATCTGCGCACCGAGTTGTCCATCCCGATGACCGCGCGCATCGTGTACTCGCTGTTGCTGTCCGCGGCGGGCGCGATCTCCCAGCACGACGACCCGGCGACCGCGACCGCGCAGGCGTGGCAGGTCGTCGATCGCATGGTCGACGGATTGTTCGTGCCCGCCGCGGCGGCGGAGTCACCGCGATGAGGCCGGTTCGGGCGCGAGCGCGGGCCGGGCGACGAGCCGGCGCTCGAATTCGACGAACGCCGGGAGCGGCCGTTTGGTGTCGAACGGCACCGTGAGCGGTTTGAGCGAATTGCCGAAAACCGAACGGTCCCCGCACAAGTGGATCGGCACCACCAGCAGCGCCCACTCCCATCCGGCGATGAGCACCCACAGCCCGACCACGGCGCCCTGGGTGAGGAAGCTGTGCATCACGTTGTAGAGCACGTAGTAGACCGGCGCGATCCGCCCGCCGTTCCCGGCGGCCAGTGAGCGGCGCTGCGCGAGCAGGCCGGGCAGGTACCCGATGAGGTCGATGTAGGCGAACAGCACGACCGCGGGCAGCCAGCGCACCTCGGTGATGTGCCAGAAGAACAGGCCCATCGAGACGAACAGCGCCGCGAGCTGTTCCAGCCGCATGAGCCGGAAGGTGACCTGGCTCTCGAAGTGGTTGCAGGCGTCCACGACCCTCACTCCCCCACCGCGACGCGTTCGGTCACCGCCGCGAGGACCGTCGGATCGTCGAGAACCGTTGCGTCGCCGAGCAATCGGTGCACGGCGATGGCGAGGCCCTCCTTGAGGACCTTCTCCGCCAGCGGTTCCATGATGCCCGCGAGGCTGGCGATGCCGAAGTCGAAGGTGGTCTCGAAGTACAGCTCGCAGCCCGCTCCGGCGGGTTCGATGCGCCACGAGCCGCGGAAGCTGTCGAAGTCGCCCTCGGTCTGCTCGAAGCTGATCCGGCGCCGATCCGGTTGGAAGTAGTCCACTTCCGTCCAGCACAGCGGGCCGTTGCGGAAGTAGACCTCCCAGTCGCTGGTGCTCGGTTCGCCGTCGGCGCCCGGGTGGACGACGACCGAGCGGACGTCCTCGGACAGGTCGGGATAGCGGTCCATCCGGATGATGCGCCGGTACGCCTCGTCGGCGTCGATCCGTTCCGAGCGCATGCGCAGTTCCACTGTTCGCACGGTTCTCACCCTCGTTCTATCTGCGGAAAATCATCGAGCCGGTGGCCTTGTCGAAGGCGTCGAGCAGGAAGCCGACCTCGTCGTCGGTGAGCACGGCCGGGGGCGTCAGCCGCAGCACCCGGTCGGAGTTGAGCGACAGGTTCGCGATGACGCGGTGGGCGACGAGTTCGACCAGCAGGGCGCCGGTCAGTCCGGGGTCGGGCAGTTCCACCCCGAGCAGCAGACCCCGCCCGCGCACCCGGTAGTCGTGCGCGGCGAGGTTGCGCGCGGCGATCTCCTCGATCCCGGCGCGGATCCGCTCGCCGAGGATCGCGGCCCGCGCCACGAGCCCGTCCTCGGTGATCGCGCGCAGCGCCCCGCACACCGCCGCCATGGCGATCGGCGCGGCGGAGAAGGTGGAGGTGTGCAGGAACGGGTCGCGGTCCAGCGCCGCGAACACCTCGGGCGCGGCCACCGCCGCCGACACCGGCAGCACGCCGCCGCCCAAACCCTTTCCGGTGAGCAGGATGTCGGGCCGCACCCCGGCCTCGGCGCAGCCCCACCACGCGCCCAGCCGCCCGAGGCCGGTCTGGATCTCGTCGAGCACCAGCAGCGCGCCGTACTCCGAGCACAGCGCGCGCACGGTCGACAGGTAGTCCGGCGGCGGCACCACGACCCCGCCCTCCCCCTGGATCGGTTCGACGATGACGCAGCAGTCGCCGGGGGCGCGTTCCAATTCCGTTGCCAGCGCGGCGGAATCGCCGTAGGGCACGCTCACCGCGCCGGGCAGCAGCGGGCGGAACGGGTCCTGGAAGGTCGGGCGCGCGGTCACCGACAGCGCGCCCATCGTCTTACCGTGGTAGCCGCCGATCGTCGAGACCAGCCGGGGGCGGCCGTTGAGCCGGGCCAGTTTGATCGCGGCCTCGACCGCCTCGGCGCCCGAGCAGGCGAAGTACACGTGATCGAGCCCCTCGGGGGTCACCTCGGTGAGCGCCCGCGCGGCGCGGGCGGCGGTGGGCTCCAGGAACATTCGGGTGCCGACGGGATGGGTGCGCAGTTGCCGTTCCACCTCGGCGACGACGGTGGGATGGCCCGCGCCGGTGAGGAATACGCCGTATCCGCCCGCGTTCAGGTACGTCTCGCCGTCGCTGGTGGTGACCCAGGCCCCGGCCGAGGCGACCTCGACGTGGCCGCCGAGCATGGCGGCGAGCCGGGCCCGGCCGCTGGACAGCGACCGCCGGTACGTCGTTGCGACCCAATCGGTTTCGGTGGTTTCGGTGCTTTCCGGGGTCATCGCGGGCCGCCTATGCCAGCCGCAGCACGTCGCCGCGGAACGCCGCGGCCAATGCCGCGTGCGCCGAGACCCGCGAGGGCGGATGGTAGACCACGCAGCGGCTCGCGGTGGCCAGGTAGCCGACGTCCGGATCGCCGAGGAAGCCCATGCCGCCGATCGCCTCGAGGGCCAGCGCGACGGCGTCGGTGATGGCGTCCTGGGCGCCGTAGCGCGCGGTGACTGCGGTGGTCAGCAACGCGTTGTCCGCGGGGGCGCCGACCAGGCGATGGGCCACCGATTCCAGCAGCAGCGCGGCGGTTTCCAGCCGGACGCCGAGCCGGGCGAGCAGGTCGCCGCCGCGCCGGATGTCGGCGAACGCGCGCTCGGCCAGGGCGCTGGCGATGCCGAGATAGCAGGAGGTGATGAGCATTTCGAACCAGATGAACCCGACCGTCTGCAGGGCGTCGATCTCGCCGCGGTCGCCGAGCGTGGCCGGGATGAGCAGCCGCTCGTCGACGAACACGTCGGTGAGCCGGACCTCGTCGCTCTCCGCGCCCGCGAGCACCTCGGCCCGCCAGAACGGATGGACCGAAATGCCCTGCGCGGCAGCGGGAATCAGCATCAGCATCAGTTCGGTGCCGCCGTCGGCGGCCGGGACCGACACGCTCGCGCTGAACAGATCCATCGACCGGGACAGGCTGCACGGCTTCTTCGCGCCGGTGACCACGATGCCGTCGTCGACGCGCACGCCGGTCATGGTCGGGGTGAGGATGCCCTGGCCCGGATTGCCCTCGGCGAATCCCGAGGCGACGAGCAGGTTCTGGTCGGCGATGGCGGCCAGCAGCGCGCGTTCCTCCGGACCGGGTTGCAGGGTGTCCGAGGCCGCGAACAGGCTGGCCAGCGAGAAGTGGTGCATGGCCGTCGCGACGGCGAGCGAGGGCGAGGTCGCGCCGATCGCGCGCAGGACCTGGATCGCGTCGCGCGGGCCCGCGCCCAGTCCCCCGTACTCGGCGGGGATGAGCAGTCCCGGACCGCCGCTGCCGCGGAACAGTTCCAGACCGGGATTGCCGGGCCGTTCGCGTTCGGCCAGCGGCTGGTCGGCCAGTTTGTCCAGCAGGCCGGGCAGCAGCGCGTCGCAGCGCTCGCGGGCCTGGTCGAGGGTGTACATCAGGACTCACCTCCGGGGACGGATTCGGCGCCGGGCACGATCGCCGGTGTGCCCGAACCGGATTCGGCGATCGCCACGGCCTGCAACCGGGTCGTGCGCAGCATGGGGTAGTTGGCCTCGCCGAAGACGCCGCCGGTGTCGCCGGTGCCGCCGTGGGTGGGCAGCGGCGCGAGGAAGCCCATGTGCGAGTCGTTGATCTTGAGCACGCCGCCGTTGTTGACCTCGGCGACGAAGCGGTCGATCACGGCGGGGTCGGTGGCCCACAACGAGTTTCGCAGGCCGTAGGTGTTGGAGTTGACGAAGTCGACGATGTCGTCGAGCAGCCGCTCGTCGCTGTCGGCGGCGGGCACCACGATCGGCAGCAGCGGGAAGAAGGTCTCCTCGCGGACCGCGTCGATCTCCCGGGCGCCCGCGAGCCCGTCGACGCGAACGACGGTGGGCGCCAGGAAGAATCCGTGTTCGTCGCGGTTGCCGTCGAAGTCGATGCCGTGCCCGCCCGCGACCACCCGCGCGCCCTTGGCGACGGCGTCGGCGAGGCAGCGGCGGTAGCCGTCCTGCCGCAGCACCGGCGAGAGCAGCACCCCCGGTTCGTCGGGGCGGCCGGGCCGAATATCGGTGACGCACCGGGCGATCAGCTCGATCAGGCGGTCGGCGACGGCCGGGTGGACGAGGACCTGGTTGGGCAGCATGCACACCTGACCGGAGGCGTAGAAGCTCTCGGTCAGCACCCGGGCCGCGGCGGGCAGGTCGGCGTCGGACCAGACGGTGACCGCGTCGTTGCCCGCCAGCTCCAGGATCGGCTTCTTGCCCGCGGCCACGCACTCCCGCTGGTAGCGCAGCCCGCTCTCCACCCCGCCGACGTGGATGAGGTCGGCCACGTGCGGGCTGGCGAGCCAGGCGGCGAGGATCGGGGCGGGCTGCCCGCACACGACGTTCAGCGTGCCGGGCGGGGCGCCGACCTCGTCGAGGGCGGGCGCGATCACCTCCCGCATGGCGTACATGACCCCGAGCGGTACGGTGCGCGGGGCGCGCATCACCACCGTGTTGCCCGCCATGACGGCCGAGGCGAACACCATCGCTCCGGTCATGGGCGCGTTGGCCGGCGGGTTCACGCAGACCACGCCGTCGGGCTGGCGGCGAATGATGATGCGCCGCCCCGCCCTCCGGGTCTCCCACCACAGTTGGCCGCGCAGGTAGTCGCGGGCCTCGGGGCCGTAGGCGTCGATGACCGAGGCCACCTCCCAGCGGGCGAGCTCGCGCGGATGGCCCTCCTCGACCATCAGGTGCTCGATCATCTCGCGGTGTTCGAGGAGTCCGGCGTGGATACGGTCGCCGAGGGCGTCGAAGCGGACCGCCAGTGGCGCCGAACGCCATCGGGCGAAGGCGGCGGCCGCCGCGGCCACGGCGTCGTCCACCGCGGCGGCGTCGGCGACGGCGACGCGGCCGACCACCGCGTCGGGCAGTTCGGCGGGGACGGACGGGTCGCCGCGTTCGAGGCGGCGTTTGAGTTTGAGCATGGCGAAGGAGTCGTCGATGATCGCGGCGGCCGACAGGACGTACACCCAGTGCTCGCCGTCGACGTCCTTGCCCCCGATGTAGCTGCCGTACGAAGCGATGCCGTGCTCGGTGATGCTTGCTGTCATGGCGGTGGCGCTCCTCTGCTCGGATGCGCCCAGTCTGGGCGGCGGCGTTGACACGGCGATGAAACCGCCGCGCGCGCCGTCTCATCCGAATGTCAGACCCGGTGTCGCACACTGCTTCTCGTGACCGCACCAGACGCCCTCCAGCCCACCGGCCTCGCCGCCGCGGTCGAGGTGCTGCGGGCACACGGGGACAATCCGAGCGCGTTCCTGGCCCTCAACCGGGACAAGGAGCGGTTCACCGTGCCGGGGATCGACGGTTTCGTCGCCTACCGCCGGGTGGGCCGCTACCGGGTCCAGTTCGGTGGGCCGTTCGCGGCGCCGCCGGACCGGGAACGGCTGCTGGCGGCGTTCCTCGCCGACACCCGCGCCGCCCGCCGTCGCGCCATGGCGGTACAGGTCGGCGCGGACGACGCGGAACTATATGCGGCGCAAGGATTCTCGGTCAATCAGCTCGGCGCGTCCTACGCGCTTGAGCTGCGCGACTGGTCGCTGAGCGGGAAAAGGTTCGTGCGGCTGCGCAACAAGATCTCCCGAGCCCGCCGTGCCGGGCTGCGCGTCGAGGAGGTGGACGCGACGACCTATGCCGCGGCCCTCGCCGCCATCGACGAGCGCTGGCTCGCGGGCAAGGGCGCGAAACCGCTGACGTTCACCGTCGGTGAGATCGGCGGGCCCGCGCAGGCGTGGCGGCGGCTGTTCCTGGGGCTGATCGACGACGAGCCGATCGGCTACATCTCCTACGCGCCCGCCTACGGGTCGCGGCCGGGCTGGCTGCACGATCTGAGCCGCCGGGTACCGCAGGCCCCGCCGGGGGTGATGGAGGCGATCAACCTGACCGCCGTCGAACGCTTCCGCGAAAGCGGTTCGCCCTGGCTGCATTTCGGCTTCACCCCGTTCACGGGGCTGGCCGAGGAGTTCCGCACGACCAGCGCGAGCGGGCCCGCGACGGCCCTGCTGCGGGCGGTGCAGGACCGCGGCGGGCTGCTGTATCCGGCGCACAGCCAGCTCGACTACAAGCTGAAATGGTTTCCCTCGGTGACGATTCCGGAGTACGTGGCCTTCCGCGGCCGGATCGCGCCGGGGGCCGTGCTCGGCTTCCTGCGCGCGATCAACCTGTTGTGACCTCCGATCGAGGAAGGGTACCCGAAGCGGCCCAACGGGGTCCGGAGTCATCCGGACGGGTCCACGCCCTCGCAGGTTCGAATCCTGCCCCTTCCGCACACCTCGCCATCCCTCGTCCGTCCGTCCGCAGGAGGATTCGCATGGACCCCATCGACACCACGTCCCGTCCCGCCGACCCCGGCTCGCTGTGCGGTCAGGTCGGTCCGATCCGGACCGGCGACGCCGCCCGCGGGCGCCGCCCCAGTCTGCTCTCGGCGGGGATATTCGGTGCGGCGCAACGCTTTCCGAGAATTCGGCGGGCGGTGTGGGGTTCGGTCTACAACACGCTGGCGACCAAGGACCCCACCGGGCGGATGCTGTTCATGAACCTCGGCTACAGCGACGGCGCCGACGAGCTGGAGCTGCGGTCGGTGGACGAACCGCACCGCTACCCCATCCAGCTGTACGCGCACACGCTGGCGGGCCTGGACCTGACCGGCAAGGACGTGCTCGAAGTCGGCTGCGGGCGCGGGGGCGGCGGCTCCTACGTGCTGCGCTACCACCGGCCGCGCTCGTATGTGGGATTGGATCTGGCGGCCAACGCGATCGCGTGGTGCCGCCACCAGCTGCGCGACGAGCGGGCCACCTGGATCCAGGGCAGCGCCGAGGCGATCCCGCTGCCCGCGGCCTCGGTGGACGTGGTGGTCAATGTCGAGTCCTCGCACACCTATCCGTCGGTTCCGGCGTTCTTCGCCGAGGTGTTCCGGGTGCTGCGGCCCGGCGGCGCGGTGGCGTTCGCGGATCTGCGTACGCCGCAGGCGATTCCGGAGCTGGAACGCGCCATGGACGACGCGGGGCTGCGCCGGGAGTCCCAGCACGTGATCAGCGCGCAGGTGCTCGCCGCGCTGGACCGGGTGACGCCGTTGCGGGAGAAACAGATTCGCGACGACGTGCCGCCGATGCTGCGCGGCGCGTTCCGGGATCTGGTGGCGGTGCAGAACTCGGTGATCTACACCCAAATGGCCACCGGCGCGCGCGGTTACCTGGTGTACCGGCTGCGCAAACCGGCCGACGCCGGGTGATACGGGCCGCCGATCATCGCGTGGACCAGGGTGCGCAACCCTGGTCCGGGCGCGACACCCAGTTCGTCGCGCAGCAGCCGGTCCGCGCGCTGATACGCCTCGACCGCCTCGGCGTAGCGGCCGAGGCGTTGCAGGGCGTCGACGAACTGTTCGTGGAACCGTTCGTCGAGCGGATCGTCGGCGATGAACGCGGGTGCGGCGAGCGCGACCTCGCGCGGGCGGCCCGCCGCGAGCCAGGCGTCGAGCAGCGTTTCCCGCGCCACCGCCCGGACGCGATGCAACTCGTCGGCCAGCGCGGCCAGCCGCGGCCCGTCGGCGGTGTCGGCCAGCGCGTCGCCGCGCCACAGCCCCAGTGCCTCCTCGAGCATCGCCGCCACCACCGACGGCGTGCCGATGCCGCGCGTCCCGCCCCGATCGGCCAGTGCCAGCGCGCGATCCACGGCCGCGGTGAAGCGGGTCGCGTCGACGGCCGCGGGGTCGATGTGCAGGCGGTAGCCCGACGGCAGGGTCTCGAGCACGCAGCCGCGGCCGTCGTCGGCGAGCCAGCGCCGCAGCCGGGCGACGTGGGCGTGCAGGGCGTTGGTCGCGTTCTTGGTGGTGCCGCACAGGCCGAGTTCCTCGATCAGCTCGTCGCGCCGCGCGAACCGGTCGGTGCCGAGCGCGAGCAGGACGAGGATGCCGCGGAGTTTGGCCCCCGCCAGCGGCGTCTCGACGCCGTCGGCGGCCAGCCGCAGTGGACCCAGCACCCCGATCTCGGTGAGCGCCATGGCGTTTCACCCGATCCGGGTCGCGACGCTCGCCCGGGCGAGGGTGGCGCCGGTGGCGTCGTGGACGGTCGCGACGATGCGCGCGCTGACGCCGTCGTGCTCGACGACGCGGCCGCGGATCTCGATCATGAGCCCGTCGCGGTCGTCGGGGACGACGGCGGGGCGGCTGAATCGCAGGTCGTAGCAGTCGAATTCGGCGCCGGTCCAGTCCGCGAGCGCGCGCCCGGCCAGCGCCATGAGCAGCATGCCGTGCGCGATCACGCCGGGCAGTCCCTTGGCGGCGGCGACGCGGTCGCTCCAGTGGATGGAGTTGAAGTCGCCCGAGGCGCCCGCGTAGCGGACCAGATCGCCGCGATCGATGCGATAGGTCCGGGTGGGCAGCCGCAGGCCCGGTTCCAGGGTGGCGGTCATTCCCCCGATTCCTTTCCGGCGGCGCCGAATCGCACGAGCAGCCGGGTGCGCACGGTGACCCGTACCTCGTCGGCGACGCGCAGTTCGGCGCGGATGTCGAGGCCGAGCACGCGCGTCCCGTCGGCCGCGGTGGTGTCGCGTTCGCGGTCGGCGCGCACCACGCAGCGCACCGCGTCGCCCGCGCACAGCGGCCGGTGGTAGTCGAAGCGCTGTTCGGTGTGCAGCACCGCGTCGGTGGCGCGGTCGATGCCGACCTCGTCGAGCGCGGCCTCGATGAACGGCAGCAGCGGCACCATCGCGAAGGTGGGCGGCGCGACCAGGCCGGGATGTCCGGCCGCGCGCGCGGCGGCGACGTCGTGATGGACGGGCCCGAGTTCGCCGATGGCGCAGGCGAATTCGCGGACCTTGCCGGTGGTGACCTCGATCGGTTCGTCCGGCGCGGGGACCCGGACGGGCGCGGAGACGGTCATCGCCGCTCCCACTGTGACCGCCACCACCGCTGCCCGAGCGAGGGCAGGGTGCGGATCGGATCGTAGAAGGGGTAACGACGGGTGAGGACGTCGGCGCCGTCGCCGTCGACGCCGGTGCGATAGTTCTTGGTCCAGTACGAGATTCCGCGCACCCGGTCGTAGTGGGCGACCTGGTGCACCCAGCGCTTGCCGACATAGGGGACGTCGCAGACCAGCCGGGGCGTCGCGAAGCCCGGCAGGTAGCCCATGACGGCCTCCTGCAACTGCTGGGCCTCCCACAGCGCGATCCGCCAGTGCTCGGCGTGCGGGATCATGTCGCACATGTAGAAGTAGTAGGGCAGCACGTTCGCCGAATCCTGGAGGGCGAAGCTGAGATCGAGCAGATCGTCGGCGGTGGTGTTCACCCCGCGCAGCAGCACGCCCTGATTGCGGACGTCGCGGACCCCGGCCTCGAGCAGGGCCCGGGACGCGGCGGCCACCAGCGGGGTCACCGACTGCACGTGATTGATGTGGGTGTGCACCGCGAGATTGACCGCGCGGTCGGCGGCGGTGCGGGCGACGCGGGCCATGCCCTCGCGCACGCCGGGGCGCAGCCAGTGCTGCGGCAGCCCGGCCAGCGCCTTGGTGGCCAACCGGATGTCGCGCACGCTGTCGATGGCGAGCAACCGCTCCAGGAACGACTCCAGTTGCGGCCAGGGCACATTCGCGACGTCGCCGCCCGACACCACCACGTCCCGCACGCCCGGGGTGGCGCGCAGGTAGTCGAGGATGCGGTCCTGGCGGTCGGCCGGGCGCAGTTCCAGCCGCGTCTTGGCGACGGTCGGGGTGGAGTTGCCGACCAGATCCATGCGGGTGCAGTGGCCGCAGTACTGCGGGCAGGTGGAGACCAGTTCGGCGAGCACCTTGGTCGGGTAGCGGTGGGTCAGGCCCTCGGTCACCCACATCTGCGCCTCGTGCAGCGAATCGCGTTCGGAGTACGGGTGCGAGGTCCACCGCGGGTCGCGGTCGCTGTGGATCGGCAGCATGTAGCGGCGGATCGGATCGGCGACGAACGCCTCGGTGAACGCGCGCTGCCCGCCCGCCCCGCGCGGCACCATGGTGTTGAGCATCTGCGGGGGCAGCAGCATCGACATGGTCGCGAAGCGTTCGTGGTCGGCGGCGAGGTCGGCGTAGAAGCTCTCGGCCAGCAGCGTCCCGGTGACCGCGCGCAGCTGGGCGCTGGTCTTGACGCAGTGCGCGCGCTGCCACTGCGGGTCGTGCCATTCGGCTACGCCCACCCCGGCCCAGCCCGGGAAGCGCCGCCAGTCCGGTTCGACGAGTTCGCGGCGGGTGTAGCGGTAGGGCTGGTCGGTCGCGGCGAGGTAGCCGCCGCGGCGTAGATCGGTGAGCGTACTCATTGCAGCACATCCTGTTCGGTGGCGGCCCGCGCGGCGGCGGGCGACAGTTCGGCCGCGGCGCGGCGGCCGGAGCGGATCGCGCCCTCCATCAGGCCGAAGAATTCGAGGCTGGTCTCGGTCCCGGCCCAGTGCACCCGGCCGTGCGGAACGGTCAGCCCCGGCCCGAGCCGCGACCAGTCCCCCGGGCCGAACAGCGCGGCGTAGCAGCCGCGGCTGTATTCGGCCGAGACCCAGTCGGTGATCACGCAGCGGTCCGGTTCGGGCAGCGCCGGGAACAGCGCGCGGGCGTGCGCCAGCACCGCGGCCCGCTGCTCGGTGGGCGGCAGCGCCGCGAACGGCCGGGCCTGGGCGCCGGTGACGAATCCGGTGAGCACCCCGGCGGAGCCGTCGGCGGGCGAATCGTCCACGGTCGACAGCAGCGGCCCGCGCGTGGAGATCGACCAGCCCGACAGGCCCGCCGCCCGCCACAGCGGCGCCGGATACACCAGGTGCGCCTTGACCGCGCAGCCGCGCCCGGTCACCGATGTGGCTCGGGGCGTGGGCAATTCGGGCCGGTAGGTGAGCGCGTCGGCGAGCAGCGGCGGGATCGCCACGATCACCGCGTCGGCGCGCACGGCCACCGCGCCCGCGGGACCGTCGCAGCGCACGGTGACCCCGGTGTCGTCCTGGTCGACCGCGCGCGCGGCGTGGCCGAGCCGCAGTGCGGGACCGAGATCGGCCGCGAGCGCCTCGCACAGCCGGTGCGCCCCGCCGTCCACCCGCCACTGCTGCGCGCCGCCCTCGAAGGCGTTGAGGTAGCGGATGCCGCCGCCGGAGCGCAGATAGAAGGCCATGTGCAGCACGGAGATTCGCGCCGGATCGGCGGCCATCATCTCGCCTAGGAACAGCGGGAAAAAGGTGCGGGCGTCCGGGTCGGACAGCTGCTCGGCCGCCCAGTCCGCGACGGTCGTGCGATCGGCGCGCGCGGCGTCCGCGCCCCGCCACGGCCGCTCGGGATCGATGCCGTCGACCAGCGCCGCCAGCCGGTCGAACAGATCGCCCAGCGCCACGGCGCGCAGCGGCGGCACCCGGCCCGCGGTGGTGACCCGCCGGCCGTCGACGAGAAACGTACTGCGCCCGGACATCTCGGTCGCCGCGGTGCCGAGCCCGTGCGCGGCGAGCGCGGCCAGCAGCGCGGTGTGCCGGGCGCCGAGGTAGGCGGCCCCGGCGTCGACCGCGACGCCGGGCGCGACGGGGATGCCGCGCACCCGGCCGCCGACCCGGTCGCGGGCCTCGAGCACGACCACATCCGTTCCGGCCGAACGTAATTCGCGGGCCGCGGTAAGTCCGGCCAGTCCGGCCCCGATCACCGCCACCCGATGCGTGGATCCGCTCATCGCGCCGCCGCCCCCACCTTCTGCGACAGCGCGGCCGCCGACGGCGCCTCGGCGAAGTCCTCGAAGGACAGTTCGGCGCCGAATTCGCGGGCGATCGCGCTGAGCACCCGGGTCGCGAGCAGCGAATCGCCGCCCAGTTCGAAGAAATCGGAGGCCGGTTCGACCTCGCCGGTCTGTAGTACGGTGCGGAAGATCTGGACGATCCGCTCGGCTGTCACCCGCTCACTCCTTGCTCGTTTCGGCGGCCCGCTGCGTCGCGGCCCGGTCCACCTTCCCGCTGGCCGTGTACGCCAGCGCGTCGACGAAACACACTCGGCCCGGGACGAATTGGCCGGGCAGCCGGTCGCGCAGATGCCGGATCAACGCGCGCGGCTCGGCCACCCCCACCGCGTCGGCGCGGCGCACCACGTAGGCGGTGAGCGCGAGATGCCCCCGGCCGCGGTCGCCGACCACGGCCGCGGCGGCCACCCACGGGTGGGCGAGCAGCTGGGCCTCGACCTCGACCGGATTCACCCGCACGCCACGGACTTTCAGCTGGTCGTCGGTGCGCCCGCGCGGGTACACGAACCCGTCGTCGCCGCGCGCCACCAGGTCGCCGGTGTGGAACCAGCGCCGCGCGCCGTCGCCGTGGTCGGCGACGACGAAGGCGCGGGCGGTCTGCTCGGCCGCCCCGAGGTAGCCGGTGGCCAGCGCGGGTCCGGCGACGAGCAGTTCCCCGGAATCGGCGATGTGGTCGCGGACGTGCGCGAGCGGGCGGCCCAGCGGGATGTCGTCGCCGCCGCCGAACTCCGCGCCCGGTCCGGCCAGGCGCGCGGCGTGGGTCACCAGGGTGGTCTCGGTGCAGCCGTAGGTGTTGAGCAGCACGACCGAGTCGGTGCCGAGGTCGCGCCAGCGGCGCAGGCGGGCCGGGTTGATCGCCTCGCCGCCGATCACGATGAGCCGCACCGATTCCGGCAGCCGGGCGCGTTCCTCGTCGAGGTGGAGCACCAGTTCGTGCCACAGCGCGGTGGGCAGGTCGAGCACGGTGACGCCGCGCTCGCCGAGCATCCGCAGCAGGCGCGGGAACGATCCGGCGTACGCCTCGTCGTCCACCACGACCGACGCGCCCGCGGTGAGCGCGGGCAGGATCTCCTCGAAGCAGGTGTCCCAGCTCAACGCGGCGAACTGGAGGACGCGGTCGGCGGGGGTCAGGGCGAATTCGGCGCGCAGCGCCCGCACGGCGGCGGTGAGCGCGCGCCGGGGCGTGATCACCGGTTTGGGGTGGCCGGTGGAGCCGGAGGTGAACAGCAGGTAGGCCGGATCTTCCTCGGAATGCGTTGGCGTGCAGACTGTTTCGCCGTCCGTCAGGGCGAGCGTCTCGACGCCCTCCGGCGCCCGCGATCCGGGCGCGGCGGCCACGACCCGCTCCACCCCGAGCGCGGACACCAGCTGCCGGATCCGGGCGGGTGGGAGCGCGGCGTCGAGGGGACAGTAGGCGACTCCGGCGCACAGCGCGCCCAGCAGATGCGCGAGGGTCTCCGGCGATCGCGACACCAGGATCGCGGCCCGGCGCGACTCCCCGGCCGCCGCCGCGAGTCCGGCGGCGAGCGCCCGAACCCGGTGCGCCAGTTGGCCGTACGTGATCGGCGTGCCGTTGTGCAGGATCGCGGTGCGCGCCGGATGCGCTCGCGCGGTGGCGGTGAAATCGGTGTGGACGTCGGCGGCGTGCGCCACGGTGGTCTCGGTCATGCTCGCTCCTCAACTGGCCTCGAGCCGCAGGGCGCGCTGGGCGCGGGCGGCCTCGGTGGCGGTGACCTCCGAACGCGCGGTGGCCCGGCGCAGGATCGGGGGCGCCATCACCGAGGTCACGATCGCGACGAGCACGAGCATCGTGTACGCCTCCACCCCGAGGACGCCCAGGCGCAGCCCGACCATCGCGATGATCACCTCGATCACCCCGCGCGCGTTCATGCCCGCCCCGAGGGCCAGGCAGTCGGCGCGGCCCAGCCCGCTCAGCCACCCGCCCAGCGCGGCCCCGACGAACTTCCCGACGACGGCGATCGCCAGCACGCCGAGCGCGGCGAGCAGCAGCGGCCCGTGCGCGAGCGCGGCCAGATCCATGCGTAATCCCGCGGTGGCGAAGAAGATCGGGGCGAGCACCGCCATCACGACCGTGTGCAGCGGTGCCAGCCGCCGCAGATCGACGCCGCAGGAGCCGATCAGGATGCCGCACAGGAACGTTCCGATGATCGCCTCGAACCGCATGGCGTGGGTGGCCGCGGCACTGGCGAACAACAGCACGACCGCCGCGCCGACGACCGCGCCCGCGTCGCCGCGCGCCTGCGCCCGGGTGAGCACCACCCGGACCAGCGGCCGCCCGATCAGCACGGTGAACGCCAGCAGCGCCGCCATCGCGCCGACCGAGCCGAGCACGGTACCCGTGCGCACGCCCGTGGTGGCGAGCGCGGACACCACCGACAGCAGCATCCAGCCGACGGCGTCGTCGACCACGCCCGCGGTCATGATCAACTGCCCGACGTCGCGATGGGTCAGCCGCAACTCCAGCAGCGTCTTGGCGATGACCGGGATCGCGGACACGCACACCGCGATGCCGAGGAACGACGCGAACACCCCGGGCCCGGTGTGCTCGGGCCGCAACGGAACCGGCAGCAGCAGCCCGACGCCGACGCCGAGGGCCAGCGGGATCAACAGCCCGCACAGGCTGACCTTCAGCGCCGGACCGACATGGGCGCGAATGTGCCCGGCGTCGATCTGCATTCCCGCGATGCCGACCAGCAGCAGCACCCCCACCTGACCGACGGCGTCGAGCAGATGCAGCTGCACCGGATCGGCGGCGAACAGCCACCGCGACACCGGCGGCGCCAGCGGGAGCAGCACCGAGGGCCCCAGCACCACCCCGGCCGTGAGCTCGCCCACGACGGCGGGCATGCCGAGCCGATTCGCGAGCGCGCCGAGGCCCCGCGCCACCGCCAGCAGCACCCCGAGCTGCACCAGCAGCACGAGCAGGGCGTGGCTGGACAGCGGCGGAATCGGCGCGGCCGCATGGATGTTCATCGCCGCGCGACCGGATGACGACGAACGGTGGAGGCGGTCTGGAACACCAGGCTCACGTTGTGACCGCCGAAGGCGAACGAATTCGACATGGCCGCCGCGATCGGCCGGGCCAGCGCGGTCCCGCGCACATGGTCCAGATCGCATTTCGGGTCGGGGTCGTCGAGATTACGGGTCGGCGGCAGCTGCCCGTGCGCGAGGCCGAGGACCGTCGCCGCCGCCTCGATCGCGCCCGCGCCGCCGAGCAGATGACCGGTGACGCCCTTGGTGGAGCTCACCTTCGGCTGGTCGTCGCCGAACACGTCGCGAATCGCCTTGGCCTCGGCCAGATCCCCGATCCGGGTGCCGGTGCCGTGGGCGTTGAGATAGCCGATGTCGGTGTGCCGTAAGTCGGCGTCGCGCAACGCGATTCGCATGGCGTCGGCGGCGCTGGTGCCGTCCGGGCGCGGCATGACCAGGTGGTAGGCGTCGGTGGTGGCGCCCCAGCCGGTGAGATCGGCGTAGCCGGTGCCGCCGCGCGCGTCGACCAGGTCGGCGCGCTCGACGACGAGGATGCCGCCGCCCTCGCCGAGCACGAAACCGTTGCGGCGCCGGTCGAACGGGCGGCTGGCCGCGGTCGGGTCGTCCCAGCCCGAGGCGAGCGCGCGGGCGTTGCGGAAGCCGCCGAGCCCGGTCGGGCCCAGCGACGCCTCGGTGCCGCCGCAGATCACCGCGTCGGCGTCGCCCGCGCGAATCAGCCGCAGCGCCTCGGCGATCGCGTGCGCGCTGGCCGCGCACGCGGTCGAGATCGTGGCGCTCGGCCCGCGCACGCCGTACTTGATCGCGATGCGCGCCGCGGACATGTTGGGCAGGAAGCCGGCGAACAGGTACGGGCTCACCGCGCCCACGCCCCGATCGTTCTGCACGATCGCCTGCTGTTCGAAGGTCTCCATGCCGCCCGCGCCCGTGGACACGATCACCGCCACGCGCAGCGGGTCGACGTCCTCGCCGATCTTCAGCCCGGCGTCGGCCAGCGCGTCGTCGGCGGCCGCCACCGCCATGAGCGAAAACCGGTCCACCACACCGGCATCCGTGCGCGCGACCACCTCGAACGGATCGATGACCGGGGCGATGCCGGCCGACTCGATCAGTCCGGCCGCGAAATGCCCCTCCGGCGGGCGCACCAGCCCGGAGGACGGCGCGCACACCGCGGTGAAGAATTCGTCGAGCGCGCGACCGACCGGCGTCACCACGCCGATGCCGGTCACCACCGCCCGCGGGGGCGACCCTGCGTCCATGCCGCTGTCTCCTCGCCGTCCGCTTACTTCACGTCCGCCGCGGGCGCCTGCTCGGCGATGCGCGCGGCGACGATGGCGGCGAATTCGTCGAGGGTGGCGGCGGCGAAATCGACCATTTCCTCGTCCTGGAACCGGACGCCGTATTCGTCCTGGAGCCGGACCGCG
This sequence comes from Nocardia sp. NPDC003482, assembly GCF_053588115.1. Lineage (NCBI taxonomy): Bacteria > Bacillati > Actinomycetota > Actinomycetes > Mycobacteriales > Nocardiaceae > Nocardia > Nocardia sp. NPDC003482. The sequence continues at coordinate 563,160 of NZ_JBSFPI010000001.1, read as the reverse complement.
AGTTCGGCGACGGCCAGCGATTCCAGATCCATACCCGCCGGGCCCAACACCGTTTCGCCGGTGATCTCCGTGGTGTCGTAATTCATCTCGCGGAGGGCGGTGATTATCGATTCACGAATTGTCTCGATCATTTCAGACTCCCGTTTCGTAATTCGAGCACATTCAGTGTCGTTGGGGCCGTGCGGTTTTCGCAATCTGTGTAAATCAGAGCGGGATATTCCCGTGCGGCCGATGGCCGTTCGCGCGGGATCCGCCCGCCAGCGCGGCGGCCAGCGTCGACCGGGTGCGGGCCGGATCGATGATCCGGTCCACCGCGCCCTCGGCCACCGCGCGCGCCAGCCCGCCCGCGGTGGCGCGCTGCTCGGCGACGAGCTCCGCGCGCAGGGCCGCGCGCTCGGCGGGCGGGGCCGCGGCGAGCCGCCGCCGATAGACGATGTCCACCGCCGCCTCCGCCGCCATCACCGCGACCTCCGCGTCGGGCCAGGCGTAGACCGCCGTGGCCCCGAGGGCGCGCGAGTTCATGGCGATGAAGGCCCCGCCGTACGCCTTTCGCGTGATGAGGGTGACCCGGGCGACGGTGGCCTCCGCGAACGCGTGCAGCAGTTTCGCCCCGCGCCGCACCACCCCGCCGTACTCCTGCTCGGCGCCGGGCAGATAGCCGGGGACGTCGACGACCACGACCAGCGGCACCCGCAGCGCGTCGCACATCCGCACGAATCGCGCGGCCTTCTCCGCCGCCGCGGCGTCGAGGCAACCGCCCGCGTGGCACGGGTTGTCGGCCACCACGCCGACCGTGCCCCCGCCGAGACGGCCCAGGCCGATGACGATGTTCGCCGCCCACCCCGCCTGGAGTTCGACCCACGCGCCGTCGTCGAGCAGCGCGCCCAGCAGCGGCCGCACGTCGTAGGCGCGACGAGGGTTGGCGGGCAACAACTCCGCGGGTCCGCGCGGGGGGTCGTGGGCCGCGCCGACCGTGCCGGGCCGGGCGAGCAGGCCGATCAGCGCGCGGGTCTCGGCGTAGGCGGACGCGGCGTCCTCGGCGAGCACGTGCGCCACCCCCGAGCGGGCGTGCGCCTCGACCCCGCCGAGGGTCTCGGCGTCCACGGCCTGACCGGTGGCCGCGCGGACCACATCGGGTCCGGTCACGAAAATCCGTGCGCCCCTGGCCATCACGACCAGGTCGGTGAGTCCGGGCCCGTAGGCGGCGCCGCCCGCCGCCGCGCCGAGCACCAGCGACAGCTGCGGCACCAGGCCGGAGGCGCGGGTCATGGCCGCGAACACGCCGCCGATGCCGTTGAGCGAGGCCACCCCGTCGCCGAGCCGCGCCCCGCCCGAATGCCACACCCCGACCACCGGACATCCGCGACGCACGGCGTGATCGATGGCGGCGACGATCCGGTCGCAGCCCGCCCGGCCCAGCGCCCCGCCCATGACCCGGCCGTCGGTGGCGAAGGCCACGGTCGCCACGCCCGCCACCGCGCCCGTCCCGGCCAGCACGCCCGACTCCGTCGAATCGAGCGAATCATCCAGCAGCCGAAGGGTATTCGCGTCGAACAGCGCGATCAGGCGGCCGAGCGGATGGCGTTCGTCGTCGATGCGCAGCGGCCCCGCCGCCGGCTGTGCGAGCGTCATCAGTCCGGTATCCGTTTCGCGAGTTCGAGCGAGATCCGCGCCCAGCTGTAGGCGCAGCCGCGCGCGAGTTCGGCCATCACCCCGACGCAGTGGTCGGGCGCGGACTCGGTCACCGACAGGCAGTCGCTGGGATCGATGACGTGCAGATGCAGCCACCGCAGCAGTTCCCGGCCGCTCTCGTTGAGCCGCAGCGACGGGTCCTTGCACAGCGCCTGGAGCACCTGCGAGACGTCCACCGGCGGTGGCGCTTCCGGCACGATGGCCTCGGCGAAGCGGTGCTGCTGGTCGACCCGGTTGACGGTGCGCGGCGGCAGCACCGGATCCTCGCCGCGCCGCATCCGGTCGCGCACGTCGCGCACCGTCCCCGGCGACAGTCCGACCGCGCGGGCCACCTGGCGCAGCGACGCGTCGGGACGGGCCTCGATCATCTCCGCGGCCCGGCGGCGGCTGTCCGCCGAGACCAGCGGCCGGGCCCGGCCGTCCGCGCCGATCCGGGTGTTCAACCGCTCCGAATCGGCGGTTGCACAACAACTTCGCAGCACGCCGACGGTGCGCGCGGACAGCCCGGTGGTCTTGGCGATCATCCGGTCGGACCAGTCCGGATGCGTCCGGAGGATGCGGGTGGCCGCCGCGCGCCGCTCGGCCAGCGACAGCGGCAGGCCGTGCCGCACATTGGCCTCGACCGCGAGCACGAAGGCGTGCTCGGCCGGACCGTCGTAGAAGGTGACCGCGATCTCGCTCAGCCCCCGATGCGCCGTGGCCCGCACCCGGTGCACGCCGTCGATGATCCGCATCGAGGGCCGGTGCACGAGAATCGGCGGCAGGTCCTCGCCCACCTCCGCCAGCCGCAGCACGTGATCGGGGTCCTCGCCGCCCAGCCGCGGCGTCACCGATCCGGCCAGCCGCTCGAGCGGCACCATGTCGACCCCGCGGTCGCCGACCACGTGCAGGGCGGCCGCCCGCCGCCCGGGACGGTCGCGCCGCTCGGTGACCCCCACGTCGTCGACGCACTGTTCGGTCTCAACGGCCATATTCGAACCCCTCTCGAAAAATGCCCGATCGCCCGCCCCTCCGCTGGACGGCGATCGTATTCATCGCACGACGAACCTGCGCACTCGTGCGAGGCGATGTGTGCGTGCCACCGCCGCCGGGCGGATCGTGTCCCTGGCGAACCCGGCGGGATTCATGGACCGGCAGGGATCGCCTGCCGAATTTCTACGTTCTCGGAAAACCGTGGCCGAGAAGAACGGCCGATGTCATCGGACGGGTCCACCAGCCTTTCGCCAATCGCGATTCCAATTGATCCAGATATCGCGCATCGCCTGATGCGCGGACCGAACGCTGCGGAACACCTGCTCGTTGTAGTACCGGACGGCCTCGCGGGCGACCACCCGCGCGCTGCCGTTGAAGTACCGCCCGCGCACGTGCGGCGGGCTGAAGTGCTTGCCCCACAACTGGATCGCGTGCATGGGCGGCAGGGTGAAGGTCCCCGCCGGGCAGCGATCGTCCGGATCGAGGGTGCCCCACACCGCGGGCACGAGTCCGCTCGCGCGCAGCGCGTCGTAGATCCGCAGGCAGGTCTCGTCCACCTTGATCTCGCCGTCGCGGTAGGCCGCCATCGCCGCGCACGCCGTGTCGAACAGCTCGGCGAAGTGCGGATTGTCGATGCCCTGCAGGCCGCGGTACGGCGGCTGCTCGAGCGCGTCGAACACCCACGGTCCGGGTTTGCGCTCGTATTCGAGCACGGTCTGGATCTGCGCGTTGGCGCCGTAGAGGGTGGCGATCGTCCAGACCCGGTTCCAGGCGTTCCACAGTTCGAAGTCGTCGAAGGAGGTGTAGGAGTTCGACACCAGCCGGTCGTAGTAGTCGAACATCCGCTTGGTCCAGTGCTGCACGTACTCGAACCGCTCCACCGCGAAGTCGTCGGCGCGCACCGCGTCGATCAGCCGGTGCGCCAACGCGTTCAGCGCCATCACCGTCACCGCGAGCCCGCTGGAGAACAGCGGATCGATGAAGTCGGAGGCGTGCGGCAGCAGGCACCAGCGCGGCCCGATCACCTGCCGGGAGGCGAACTGGCTGCGTCGGCTCGCGACGTAGGGCCGCACCGCGCTGGCCCGCGCGAGCTGGCGCTCGAAATCGGGGAATCGCCGGACGTGGTACCAGAATTCGTCCGCCGCGGACAGGTCCGCGGGCGCGGGGTACCGGTCGATGTCGAGATTGATTCCGACACTGCACAATCGGTTGGTCGACTCGACGTGGTTGTCGAACGGGATCACCCACGCCCAGCCCCCCTCGAACAGGTGGTGCAGGGTGCCCTGCCCGAAGGGGCTGGGCATCTCGTGTTCGCGGCGCGGCGGGACGATCCGGTCGAACGGCTCGACCCCGACGAAGTGGCTGAAGATGGTGCGCGAGCGGGTGCGGTAGGGCGGATCCACGCGCAGCCCGAGCTGCTCGCCGAGCAGGCTCTTCATCCCGCCCGCGTCGACCACGAAGGATGCGCGGTAGGTCTCGCCGGTGGCGGTGTGCAGCTCCGCGCCGTCGGCGCCGAAGTCCACCCGGGTGACCGGGGTGTGGGTGCGTCCGGTCACGCCGTAGGACAGCGCGACCGCGTAGAGGTAGGCGTCGACGTCCTGGCGGAAGAAGTGCGAATCGGGACCCATCGGCGGACCCCAGGTGGGGTACTGGGTGCATTCGCGCGGCCGGAAGCGTTGTCCCTCATGGTGATACGCGAAACTGAAGTTGCGCTTCACCCCGCAGGCGCTGCTCACCCGGTGCCGCAGATCGGTGTTGTTGGACAGATTGCCGATTTCCGGCACGTCGTAGCGTTTGGCGAGGACCCGCAGCCCGATCGTGGTCTCCGGGACCGTGGACTCGCCGATCGCGAAGCGCGGATGCCCGCCGCCCTCGATCAGCAGCACCCGGACCGCGTGCCGGGCAAGGATGGCGGCCAGCGCGGCCCCGCCGATGCCGCCGCCGACGATCGCGACGTCGTAGCTCTGCTCATTCGGAGATCCCATGAACTTCTCCCGTACGTTATCCCCCAACCACATTGATTACGTCCGACCCGCCCCGAACCCTCCGTCGGAATCCCTCCGATCACGGATTCGCCGTGCCGCCCGCCACGAGGTCACGGCCAGATAGCGGTCCAGCACCCGCTGAGCCACCGCGTGCTGGGGCATCGGTTCGGCCCGGCCGCGATGCCATGGCAAAACGGGCCCGGGGGCGGCGTCTCCGCTGATCATGCGGGCGATTCGCGCGCCGCCCGCCACGGCGGCGGCCAGGCCGTGACCGTTCCAGCCGCCGAGCACGAAGACCGACCGGTCATCGTCCGGCGAACCCACCACCGGCCACCCCGAGCGCGTCATCGCGATCGGGCCGGACCAGACGTCGGTGACGGCGATCGCGCTGTCGCGCACCCCGATCCGCCGCAGCGCGGGCGCGAACCACGCGCGGTCGAGCGCGTCGCGGCCCCGCACGCCGCGCCGCACCGGTCCCCCGCCCACCACGAGCCGGTCGTCGGCGGTGAGCCGGAAATACGGTGCCGAGGAACCGTATTCGAGGATCGGGCGGTCGCGCAGCCCGGCCAGTTCGGCCCGCGCGGCCTCGGGTAGCGGCGCGGTCGCCCCGGCCTGCACCCGCACGCCGAGCACACCGCCCGACCCGCCGAGACCACCGAAGGCGTTGAGCGCGAACACGACTCGATCGGCGCGCAGCGCGCCCGCGGGCGTCTCGAGCGCGATCCGCGCGCCGGTGCCGACCGCGCGGACCGGACTGCGCTCGAACACGGTCAGCCCGAGCCCCTCGCACACGGCCGCCAGCCCGCGGGTCAGCGCGGCCGGATCGACCGTGGCCGCGGGGGTGTAGCGGATGCCGAGCCGGTACGCGCCGGGCGGATCGGCCACCGGGGTGACGTCGAGCCCGAGCGCCCACGCGGCCCGGGCCTCGGCGGCCAGCCGCTCCGCCGCGGCCGAATCGGCCACGAGCAGTTGGCTTCCCGGACGGTACGCGCAGTCCACCCCGTAGCGCGCCACGAGCTCGCCGACCCGCGACACCGCGCGCACCGAGTCGAGATACGCCGCGCGCGCGAGGTCGTCGCCGAACCGGCGCCGCGCGGTCCGCAGCGACGGCCCGACGCGCGGGCCGACCAGACCGGTGCCGCGTCCGCTCGCGCCCGCGGCGATCCGGTCCGCCTCCAGCAGCACCACGTCGTGTCCCGGATCGGCGGCGAGGAGATGCAGCGCGACCGATACGCCCGCGAGCCCGCCGCCGACGATCGCGGTGCGGCAGCGCCGGGTTCCGGTCAGTTCCGGGCGGCGCGGGCCCGCGGCGGCGCGCCACCAGTTCACGCCCGCGCGCGGCGGGTCCGCGGCGCTCACGCCACCCCCGGTTCGGCGGCCAGCCGGGCGCGGGCCCGGGTCAACGCGCTCTCGGCCGCCTTGATGCTGATTCCGAGCTGCCCGGCGGCCTCGGCCGTGGACGAACCGGCGATCCGCGCGATCACGATCTGGCGTTGGCGCACCGGCAGTCTCGCGACCGCCCGCAGCATGTCCTGGACGGCGCTGTCGGCGCAGACGGACTGCTCCGGCCCGGCGATCGCCTCACTCTCGCGCAGGCGCGTCAGCAGCCGTTCGGTGCGCTCGGCCCGGCGGTGGTAGTCCACGCAGAGCCGGATGACGACCGTGGTGAGGAAGCCGCCGACGCGGTCGAGATCCAGCGCCTCGTAGGCGAACGCCTTGATCATCGCCTCGGAGACGCAGTCCTCGGCGTCGGCGAGCGACGGCAGCCGCACGCGGGCGATCTCGACCAGCCGCCCCCGGTGCGCGGCCAGCAGGATCCAGCGCGCCTGCCCACCCTGGTCTCCGGGCTGTGTGTCCATCGTGTTCCCCCCGGTTCGCGGTCATCGGGGTCGTGCCGCCCGCCGCGCGTCGGCGGCGGGCGGGGTGGCCCCGGCGGATCCGGACCGCAGCAGATCGGCCGCCCGTTCCGCGATCATGATCGTCGCCGCGTTGGTGTTGCCGTGCGGCACTCGCGGCATCACCGACGCGTCCACGACGAACAGGTCGTCGACACCGTGCACGCCCAGTTCCGGGCCCACGACGGCGTCCGCGCCGGTGCCCATCCGGCAGGTGGAGGTGGGATGGAACAGCGTCTCGGTCGACCGCGCCACCGCGGCGGCCAGTTCGTCGTCCCCGTCGGCGCCCGCCCCGGCCCAGTCCTCGGCCAGCGCCACGTCCGCGAGCGGCGACTCGGCGGCCACCCGCCGGGCCAGCCGCACCCCGGCCACGGCGGCGCGCAGATCCTCCGGTTCGCCGTAGTAGTTCGGATCGATGCGCGGCGGATCGGCGGGATCGGTGCTGCGCAACCGGATTCGGCCGCGCGCGGCGACGTCGACGAGGACGACGCCGATGCTGAAGCCGTGCGCGGTGGGCTGTTCGTGGCCCCGGATGAGGGCGGGCTGGAAGTTCAGCTGGATGTCCGGCGCGCCCGCCCCGCCCGCGGTGCGCACGAATCCGGCCGCCTCGCTCACGTTGGAGGTCCACTTGCCGCGCCTGCGCACCACGAACTCCAGTGCGTCCCTGGGGTTCTCGGCGCCGAGCAGACTGCCGCCGCCCTTGGAGCGGTAGGCCACCTGCACCATGGGGTGGTCCTGGAGGCCGAGGCCGACCGGCAGGTCCTGGCGCACCTCGATATCGAGTTCGCGCAGGTGTTCGGCGGGGCCGAGCCCGGACAGCAGCAGCAGTTGCGCGGAGTTGACCGTGCCGCCGCAGACGATGGTCCGCGCGCCGTGGGCGCTGTAGCGGAGGTGGCGGTCGCGGCGACCGGGCCGCTGCCGCACGAATTCCACACCCGCGCAACGGTTTCCGGTGAACAGCAGGCGGGTGGCCAGGGCTCCGGTGCGCACGTGCAGATTCGGGCGGGTGCGCGCGCCGCGCAGGTATCCGCGCGCGGTGGAGCAGCGGGTGCCGTCGCGCTGGGTCACCTGGTAGAGCCCGAAGCCCAGCTGTCGCTCGGCGTTGAAGTCGTCGGTGCGGCCCAGCCCGGCCGCGTCCCCGGCCGCGACGAACGCCTCCGACCACGGATGCGGACTGCGCAGGTCCGATACGGACTGCGGGCCGCCCACCCCGTGCCAGCGCGACGGTCCGCGCGAATTGTCCTCACTGCGGATGAAATACGGGAGAACCTCCGAATACGACCAGCCCGCGTTCCCGGATCGGGCCCACTCGTCGAAATCGTCCGCGTGCCCGCGGATATAGACCATGGCATTGATCGACGAGCTGCCGCCGAGCACCCGGCCCCGCGGCCAGTAACATTTTCGTTCCGCGCAATGGCGTTGCGGTTCGGTGTAATATGACCAGTCCAGTCGAGTGTGCCAGGTCTTCGCGAAGGCCGCCGGGACGGCAATACCCGGATGGCGATCGACCGGCCCCGCCTCCAGGAGCAATACCTCCGCGGCCGGATCCTCGGACAGTCGCGCGGCGAGCACACAGCCCGCCGATCCGCCACCGACAATGATGTGTGAGTAGTACCGATCAAGGTGTGAGACAGCCAATTCCGACCTCGAATCAACGTCCGGGCGAGTCTGCACGATCGTACGCTTCGGGCACGGACGGTTACAGCCGCGAAAACTGCTGTGCGGCATACTTTCGCGTACGGAATCACTTTTGCGAAGTTCGCGGGCTGCCGCGACTCCGCGGCGTAAATACAGGCGAGAGAGCTTGTTTCGCGTCCCTATCGATGCACGTCCGATTCGGAGAACACACATGGTCGCACTTCCCCCGTTCGCGGCCGGGTTGGCCCGGCAACTGAGCGAGCCCCACGGACCGCCCGGACCGCTGCTCGGGCCCGGCCTGGACCTCGGCAACCGGCACGCCATCCACGCGGGTGTCGCCGCCCTCGACCCGCGGCCCGGGGAGGTCGTGGCCGAACTCGGGTTCGGGGGCGGCGCGGGCATCGCCGCCCTGCTGCCCCGGCTGGGTCCGGCCGGGCTGGTGCACGGGGTGGAGCGTTCGACGCCGATGCTGCGCCGCGCGGTCCGCCGGTTCGGGCCCGCGCTGCGGGCGGGCACCCTGCGGCTGCACGGCGGTTCGATCCTGCGGGTGCCGTTGCCCGATCACTCGCTCGACGCCGTCCTCACCGTGCACACCCTCTACTTCCTCGACGACGCGGCCGGGGCCTGCGCCGAATGGGCGCGCCTGCTCGCCCCGCACGGCCGCCTGGTCCTGGTATTCGGCGACCCGATCGCGATGACGGGACTGCCGTTCACCCGCTACGGTTTCCGGATCCGCCCGCTCGCCGCGATCCGCGACGCCGTCCACGCCGCCGGCCTGCGCGTCGCCGCCCACCACCACGCCGGGCACGGCAGACACCGCTGCCACGTCCTGCTCGCCCGCCCCGGCCGACCAACCGCGGCGGACCCGCAGTTGCACACCGCGCCCCGCGACTCGGGCAATGCACATCGTCGACGGAATCCGGGACACGGGGGTTCACTGTGAGCCGGGGGGTGGTGGGAGGAAATCATGGCTGAGACAGACGTATCCTTCGGGGCGACAACGGTTTCCGGGGCGGAGGGCGATGTCGATCCCGATGCCTTTCGCGGGATCATGGGGTCGTTGTTGAGCGGGGTGAGCATCATCGGGGCGCGGGACGCCTCGGGGGCGCCCTGCGGGCTCACCTGCTCGGCGGTGTGCAGCGTGTCGCTGACGCCGCCGTTGCTGCTGTTCTGCGTCAAGACGCCGAGCGGCACCCTGGACGCGATCCGCGCCCGGGGGGCGTTCGTGGTGTCGCTGCTCGACGTCGACGGGCACGCGATCTCGAACACCTTCGCCAGCCGCGCCGCCGACAAGTTCGCCACGATCGCGTGGCGGCCCGCGCCCCGGACCGGGATGCCGCTCATCGAGACCGCCCTCGCGCACGCGGAATGCACTGTGCACGACATCGTTTCGGCCGGTGACCATGTGATCGTGCTGGGCCGGGTGATCGCGGGCGCCACCGATCCGCGGCGGTTCCCGCTGGGGTACTGGCGTCGCGACTACATCCGGGTGCTGCGCGGCGTGGACTTCCTCGACGGCGCGGACGGCGACGCGGAGTGGATCGGGGAGTTCTGATGCGCACCGTGTTCCTGTGCACCGGGCAGGGTTCGCAGTATCCGCGCATGGGCGCGGGATTCGCGCGGCGGTTCCCGGAGTTCGCCGACGCGCTCGCCGAATGCGACGAGCACTTCCGCGCCCACCTGCCGGTCTCGGTCGCGGATCTGCTGCTGGCCGACCACCTCCCGGACGCCGACGGCGTGCGCCGTGGGGCCGCCGAACTGCTGGAGCGGACCGCGTATCAGCAGCCCGCCCTGTTCGCCTTCGAGTGGAGTCTGGCGCGGCTGTGGCGCTCGCGCGGGGTGACGCCGGACGTCGTGCTCGGCCACAGTATCGGCGAACTCGTGGCCGTCGCGCTGGCGGGCGTGCTCGCGCTGCCGGACGCGGTGCGGCTGGTCGCGGCGCGCGGACGGCTGATGCAGGGCGTCGCGCGGGCGGGCGCGATGGTCGCCGTCGCCGCGGGCGCCGACCGGGTGCGGCCCGGGCTCGCCGAACTCGGTTCCGCCGCACCGGCTTTCGCCGCGTTCAACGCCCCCGACCGCTGCGTGCTGTCCGGCGATCCGGAGGCGATCGCGGCGGCGGTGCGGCTGCTGCGCGAACACGCGATCCCGCACAGCGCGCTGAAGGTGTCGCACGCGTTCCACTCGCCCCTCATGGCCGAGGCCGCGGCGGGGCTGGGACCGGTGGCGGAGGAACTGCGGTTCCGGCCGCCCACGCGGACGCTGATCTCGGCGCTCACCGCCGCCGAACCCGCACCCGACATGCTGGCCGCCCCCGAATTCTGGATGCGCCACTGCCTCGAACCGGTGAATTTCGCGGGCGCGCTGCGGGCGGCGGCCGCGGAACCGAGCGTGTTCGTCGAACTCGGCCCGTCGCACACGCTGCTGAAATTCGGGCAGCGCTGCGCACCCGACCCGGACCACCGCTGGCTGCGCAGTGCCGCGCCCGGCGACGACGAATGCCGGGAATTCGACGCCTCCGCGCGGCGGCTGGCCGATTCGCGCACCACGCCCGCTGTATAAACGCCGCGCCTCGACTTTTCCGGGCCGCGACGAGATCGTAGAAATCCTCATCCGCCGCGCGAATGCGTTGCGGGACAATCTTTTCGGACAGGAGTGCGCCGATGATCCGAGACCTCGATAATTCCTTCGACGTCGCCGTGATCGGTTCCGGAATGAGCGGCGCGGTGCTGGGCATGATTCTCGCCCGGCACGGCGTTCGCGTCATCATGATCGAGGGCGGCGTGCATCCGCGCTTCGCGGTGGGCGAATCGACGATTCCGCACACCTCGTTGCTGAGCTGCCTGCTCGCCGAGCGTTACGACGTCCCGGAACTGGAGACGATCGCCTATCCCGAACGCATTCATTCCGAGGTCGCCTCGACCTCGGGGATCAAACGCAGTTTCGGTTTCGCCTATCACCGTCCCGGCGCGGAACACGATCCGCGCGAGAGTTACGCGATCGGCACGAGTTCCAAGGACGAGAACCATCTGTTCCGCCAGGACGTCGATTCCTGGCTGACCTACGCCGCGGTCCGGTACGGGGCGGTGCTGCGCCAGCACACCCGGGTCACCGCCATCGATATCGATGCGTCGGGTGTGCGTTTGCGGACGGTGCACAATGGCACGGAGAGCACGGTCCACGCCCGCTACCTGGTGGACGGCTCGGGTTTCCGCAGCGTGGTCGCCGAGCACTACAAGCTGCGCGAGCGGCCGCCGCGGTTCGCCCACCACTCGCGGTCGATGTTCACCCACATGGTCGATGTCGGTGTGTTCGAACCGGATACGCCGATGTCGGTGCCGTGGGAGCAGAGCACCCTGCATCACGTGTTCGAGGGCGGCTGGTTCTGGGTGATCCCGTTCAACAACCGGGAGGGCTCGACGAATCCGCTGGTGAGCGTCGGGCTGACCGTCGACCCGCGGCTGTATCCCAAGCCCGCCGACGTCGGCGCGCAGGACGAGTTCCAGCAGTTCCTCGACCGGTTCCCCAGTGTCGCGGCGCAATTCACCGAGGCGAGGACGGTGCGGCCGTGGGTCAACACCGATCGGCTGCAGTTCTCGTCGAGCCGGTCGGCGGGCTACCGCTGGTCGATGATGTCGCACGCGTCGGGCGCGCTGGACCCGCTGTTCTCGCGCGGGCTGATCAACACCCTCGAGGTGACCGCCGCCCTGATCGATCCGCTGCTCGCGGCGCTGCGCGACGACGACTTCGCCGAGGAGCGCTTCGCCCACCTCGAGGATCTGCACCGGCGGGTGCTGAGCTTCAACGATCGCCTCGTGGCCGGGGCCTTCACGGCGACGGCCGATTTCGACCTGTGGAACAGCTGGCTGCGGGTGTGGGGGCTGGCCACGGTGCCGACCGAGTTCCGGATCATGAACGCGCTCGCGGAGTACACCCGCACCCGGGATCCGCGGCAGTTGTCCGGGGAGAGCACCGATCCGGTGTTCTCCGACTTCGAGGATCCCGACTATCGCGCGTTCTTCGACCGCGCGGTGGGGCTGCTCGACGACTACCGGACGGGCGCGGCGGGCGCGGGTGAGACCGCGCGCACGATCCTCGCGGTGGCCGACGAGTACAAGTTCCCGATCCGCATCACCCGCGAGGCGCTGGAGCGGTCGGGGCACACGGTCGAGATCGAGCTCAGCGAGGCCGCGCTCGCGGTGGCGCGGTCCGGGTTCCGGTGGGCGCTGACCAATCCCGATTCGCGGGACATGTTCCTCACTCCGACGACGTTCACCCGCTGGCACGCGCGCGAATCCGATCCGCACGTGGTCGGCGAACGAGGCTAGTCGCCGCGCCACGAAGGCCGCCACCCGGCGAAACCGGGTGGCGGCCTTGGTGTCTCGCGGTTCAGGAGCTGATGTGGCCCGCGCCGCCGTCGACGTACACCACCGAGGCGGTGGTGGCGGGCAGCCAGTCCGAGAGCAGGGCACACACCGACTTCGCGACCGGGAGCGGATCGTCGATGTTCCAGCCCAGCGGCGCGCGCCGCGACCACGACTCGTTCAGTTCCGCCAGTTCGTCGCCCGCGCCGAGGGCGGTCCCCGCGATCGCCTTGGCCGCCAGCGTCCGGATCGGTCCCGCCGCGACGAGATTCGAGCGGATGCCCTTGCCGCCGACCTCGCGGGCCACGTACCGGTTGACCGCCTCGAGGGCGTTCTTGGCCACGCCCATCCAGTTGTAGAACGACACGGCGGTGCGCGGGTCGAAGTCCATCCCCACGAGCGCGGCGTTCGGATTGAGCACCGGCAGCAGCGCCCGCACCAGCGCGGCGTAAGAATAGGCCGAAACCTCCACCGCCACAGCGACATCCGGCCACGGCGCGGCGAGGAAGTCCGCGCCGAGGCAGGACGGCGGCGCGAACGCGATCGAGTGCACGACCCCGTCGATCCCCTCCGGGGCGTGCGCCCGCACCCGGTCGGCGAGGGTCGCGAGCTGTGCGGTGTCGCGCACGTCGAGTTCCAGCGCCGGGGGCACCGGGCGCGGCAGCCGCCGGGCGATGAGGTTCACCAGCCCGAGCCGCCCGTAGCCGGTGACGAGCACGCGCGCGCCCTGTTCCTGGGCGACGCGGGCGACGTGGAAGGCGATCGACGCGTCGGTGATGATGCCGGTGACGACGATGGTCTTCCCGGCCAGCAGTCCGCTCATCTCAGTGTCCCATTCCGATCAATGTCCCATTCCGAGGCCGCCGTCCACCGGGATGACCGCCCCATTGACGTATTCGGAGTCGTCGGAGGCCAGGAAGCTGACCACCGACGCCACATGGTCCGGGGTTCCGATGCGCCGCAGGGGAATCGCGCCGAGCACCGCGTCCTTCACCTTCGGCCCGAGCGCGGCCGTCATGTCCGTCTCGATGAATCCGGGCGCCACGACATTGGCGGTGATCGAGCGGGATCCCAGTTCCCGCGCGATGGACCGCGCCAACCCCACCAGGCCCGCCTTGGACGCGGCATAGTTGACCTGACCGGCCGAACCGCCCAGCCCCACAACGGATCCCAGGAAGATCATCCGGCCCCAGCGAGCGCGCAGCATGCCGAGGTTGGCCCGTTTCGCCACCCGGAACGCGCCCGACAGATTCGCCCGGAGCACGCGGTCGAATTGCTCCTGGTCCATTTTCATGAGCAGGGTGTCGTCGGTGATCCCGGCGTTGGCCACCATCACCTCGACGGGGCCCTGCCTGTCCTCGACCGCCTCGAACGCCCGATCCACGGATTCGGAATCGGTGACGTCGCAGGCGACCCCGAACAATCCGTCCGGCGCCCCCGATCCCCGATGCGTCACCGCGACCCGATGTCCGTCCGATGCCAGCCGCCGCCCGATGGCGAGCCCGATACCGCGATTACCGCCGGTGACGAGAACCGACCGCGGCCCAGTTGAATTAGCCACCTCCGAAAGTTATCGGCGAGAACAGGATTCGACAATCGCGCAGTTTGCGCGGTGGCGGGCCGGGTGGATTCGTTGCCAGCGGCGGGGTGGTAGGTCTATATTCCGTTCACGAGAATGTCATTCTCGCTCGGCCACCGGGAGAAGGAGTCGTGGGTTGCGAGTCATCCAATGGACCACCGGCAAGGTCGGCAAGCTCAGTCTGCGGGGGATTCTGGACGATCCGCGGTTGGAGCTGGCCGGGGTGTACGCCTATTCGGCGGACAAGGCCGGGGTGGACGCGGGGACGCTGTGCGGGCGGCCCGAGACCGGTGTGGTCGCGACGACCGATATCGACGCGCTACTGGCGCTGGGGGCCGATACCGTCGTCTACACGCCGTTCATGGCCGATCTCGACCATGTGACGCGGCTGCTGGCGAGCGGGCTCGATGTCATCAGCACGAATCTGTTCCTCAATGTCGGTGGGATACAAGGGGATACGGAGCGGCGGCTGGCCGAGGCGTGCGCGCGGGGGGATAGTTCGCTGCACATCACGGGGATCAATCCGGGCTGGGTCAACGCGGTGGTGACAGCGTTGACGGCGGTGTGCCGGGACGTCCGGTCGGTGTCGATCGCGGAGTCGGCGGATGTGTCGGTGTACGAGTCGGCCGAGACCTGGGGGGCGCTGGGGATCGGGCGGGCCGCGGCGACACCGGAACTCGTCGAGATCGCGAAGCTCTGGATGAGCACGTTCCGGGATTCGGTGCGGCGCATGGGTGTCGCGCTGGGTTTCGACCTCGACGATCTGGAGTTCTCCGTGGAGTACGCGACGGCCGCGGAGACCGTGGACCTCGGCTGGCTGCGCATCGAGCAGGACACCATCGCGGCGCTGCGCAGCACCTGGCACGGAAAGTTCCACGGCCGCACCGTGATTCGATCCAACGTCGCCTGGTACCTGACCAAGCGACTCAACGAGAACTGGGTCTTCGACGACGACCACTACCGCATCACGATCGAGGGCGAACCCGACGTCCACACCCGCATCCGCTTCGTCCCACCCGACACCTGGGGCAACCACGAGTGGGACACCATGACCGCCATGCCCGCCGTCAGCTCGGTCTTCGACGTGGCGCGGGCCCCCGCCGGGATCCTCACCCTCGCCGAGGCCGGACTCCCCCACGCGCCCGCCGGGCTCTGGGCCGCCCACCGCGAAGCGGCTTCCACACGCTGATTACGCTCGCGCCCAACGCTCGCCGAGCGCGAACGAGGACCTACGCTCGCGCCCCACGCCCCACGCTCCACGAGGGGACCGCGGACGTGGACCTATGCTCGCGCCCGACGGTCCACCAGGCGAGCGCGGGCGAGAAGGAGCGCTGGCCTGATCCGGTGGCGGGACACACCGCGAAACGCCGGAAGTTTGCTGTCATGGGTGGGCTTGGCTTTACAGTGGGGCGGTCACCGCGTTCGGCGAGAGCTTGGGTGGAGCACCTCGGCCCTGTGGTGGCGTCGAAGTGGCGGGGAGGCAGGCGGTCCGGGGGGTGCGATCTCGGTCCCGTGGTCGTGGCGCCGCCTCTCCGCCACGCTCTACGAGCCGCGCCGGTTCTCGGCAGGAACCTTTCGGTAGAGTTAGCCAAATGATAGCTATGTGTTCTACGCTAGGGCGCGTCGTTCGAACCGCTTCGCGGACAAGACCTTCCGGGAGGAAAGAATGCGCCGAGCCCGAATCGCCACCGCCGCACTGACTTTGGCGGGCGCCGCCGCGGTGATTGCCGCCTGCGGCGACGGCAACGACGCCTCGACATCGGCCACGAGCACCTCTGCGAGCCCCGCCACGACGTCCGCCGCCGGGACCGCGGCACCGGAAACGCGGATCGCCACCCCGAACGGTGAGATCGTCGTCTCCGGACAGGTTCTCGGCAAGTACACCGGATCGGGCGGTCCCACAGGCGTTCTCGGCGATCCCACCGGCGCTGCCGTCCCCGGGCCCGACGGCGGCTCGTGCCAGGAGTTCACCGGCGGTGTGATCTGCTGGAGTCCGGCCACCGGCGCCCACATCACCTGGGGCGACATCCGGCAGCGATGGGAGAGCGCCGGGGGCGTGAACGGCGCGCTGGGCTACCCGACCACCGACGAGGAGAACGCCCCGAACGGCAAGGTCGGTCACTACGCGGGCGGCAGCATCACCTGGAACGCCGGCGATCGGCACACCGAGATCACCGCGAAGTAGCGACCGCGATACTCAAATACGGGCCGTGCTGGCGACATCCGGCAAATTCTCGGCACGGCGCAGGGCGTCGGCCACCGAACCCAGATACAGCAGCGTGCGCACCGAAAGTCCGGACGCGGCCCGGCCGAGCCGCCGCAGCGCGCCGTTGTCGAATTCGGCCACCACCCCGAGGTCGCGCGGATCCTCCAGCACGGCCCGCGCGGCGAAGAAATCCGGATCCACATCGAAGACATCCGCCAGGACCAGCCGCAATTCCCCGGAGACCGCGTCCTGCTCGCCGCGCCGCACCCGCGCGATCTCCTCCCCCGACACCGGGCAGCCACAGGCGCACACCCACCGAGCCACGGTCGAATCCGCGAGCGGAGTTCCGTTCGCCCGCTCCCACATCTCGAACACCAGATTCAGTCGCGCCGCCACATCGGTCTTGCTCATGCGAATCTCCGATCTCCGTACCACCGCTCGACAGTGAACAGCTATTCGCACGCTAATCGTGTCCGGGGCGATTTGTGGCGAGTTGTCACCGGACCGTGACTACAGACCGGACGGTTTAGGGGGGAAACGAACCGGTGCCCGAGCCGGAAGTCCGTGTCCCAGCCGATCTTGGCCTCGGACACGGACTTTCGGTTTCACCTGGTCAGCGCGCGGGCCGGAGTTCGCGGCGCAGGCGGGTGGCGGCGTCGTCGAGGCGGGACGCGTCGCGGTATGCCTCGGTGGAGATTTCGCGCAGGCGGCGCCAACGGTCCACGCGGGCTTGCCGATCGATCGGGACGTCGGGGGTGCGGTCGGGGGCGGCCTCGAGGGTGGCGAGCCGGTGGTCGCAGTATTCGGGGTCGTCGACCTCGGCGCGCAATTCGGTCGCGGCGGCGCGCAGGGCGCGCAGCCGTTCCGACAGGTCGGGGTCGGTGGTCGGTTCGGGGTCGGCGGCGATCGGGACGGCCTTGCGCAGCCGGTCGAGCTCCAGGCGGGCGTCCTCGACAGCGATCCGGCCCAGGGTGGCCGCGGCGGTGTCGATGTCGTCGTCGGTGATCGATGGATGCCGCAGTCGTCCGGCGAGGACGGCCATCACCGTGCCGTCCGCGTCGTGGACGGTGGTCGTCACCGTGACCGGCGCGGCGGGGTCGGGTTCCCCGTCCACCCGCGCGTCGAGCAGCGCGTCGCGGTGGTATTCGACCGCTTCGGCGCAGATGTCCGCGAAGACGGACGCGGCGAGTTCGGCGTGACTGTCGTACGTGCCCCCGGTGTAGCCGTCCGTCTGGTCCAACCGGCCCTCGCCGTGCCGCGGCGGCCGTTCCCGCCCGTTCGCCTCGGTCACGATCGTCGTCCACCGATAGTCCACCGGTTCCGCGCTGTTCTCTTGCGGCGCAACAGGATTCATGCTTGATTCCGACACAGCGGCTCCCGCTCCTCGTTGGATGGATGTCCCTTGTCCCGAGCGTCGCCCATCGGAGCCGCCCCCGCCGCTCGATTCGGCGAGAATTCGGCGAATCGCGGCGGAGTTCCTGGATGGAATATCGAAAATTGGATGGTCGAATATCGGCGCGGGCCTTGCGGGATCGATCCGGACGCCCTACGGCCCGCCGGGCGGCAGCAGATCCGGCCGTCCCGGCACCCCGAAGTCGCCCTGGCTCGTGCGCTCCAGTGGGATTCGCACCAGGCGGGAGCGTTCGTCGACGCCCGCGGCGACCCAGTTGGTCCACATGCGGTCGCTGATCCAGGACCAGCGGTCGTCGGCGACGAGGATGTCGCCTTGGGGGCGTTCGATGATGAAAGCGCGGTGGTAGGGGTGGATTTCGTTGACGAAGGGGGTGGGGAGGCCGGCGAAGGCGTGGGTGCGGAGGAAGTCGTAGTGGGGTTGGATGATGGAGAACTGTTCGTTCTCGAGGAGGTCTCGGTTGCCCGCGGCGATCGCGTCGTCGGTGCCGGTGAGGATCTTCTCCCAGGCGGCGCGGTAGGAGCGGCGGGGGCTGCCGGGTTGGGCGGGGATGGGGCCGTTGGCGTCGTAGCGGGGGTAGCGGTTGAAGCGGTCGTGTAAGTCGGCCAGTTCCAGGATGATTCCGGGGTCGTCGAGGAACGCCTCGTGTTGCCAGGCGAGGTCGAAGAAGATGTCGCGGCCGATGCGGACCATGACGGCCTGGTCGGTGAAGCCGGGGTCGGCGTCGAGGCCGCCGACGACGGCGCCGCCCGCCATGCGGCCGAGTCCGGCCCACAGGAACTGCGTGGGGGCGCGGAGGTAGAGGTCGCGGTAGTAGGCGTAGAGGTCGACGATGCGCGGGCGGTTGAACGCGAAGCCCTGGTCGGGGTCCCAGGGCAGGTGGTTCGCGTCGTTGGCGTTGGCCAGGGCGCGGTTGGTGTAGAAGGATTTGCGGTCGGTGTAGCGCAGTTCGGGGTCCTCGACCGGGTCGGGCGGGGTGAAGATCTCGTTGAGCCGCTTGCTGGTGCCGGGGCCGAGGACGCCGTCGTGGGCGACGAGACCCGGTGGGAGCGCGAGGTTCTGGGCGTTCTTGAACAGCCGCACCTGTTCGGCGGTGTCGGCGTCGTAGACGCCGGAGGCGGCGACGGCGAAGCCGAGTTCGGTGAGGGCCTCCTGCACGGCGAACACCGTGTCGGCGTCGTTGGGTTCGTCGACGACGAGGTTGCCGTCGGAGTCGAAACCCGCCTCGGTCATCCGTGCGCCGTCCAGGCACAGCCCGAACTGCCGGAGTCCCTCGAAGCGTGGGGCGGTGATGGTGCCCATGGGTGATACCTGCTTTCCTCGTGTTCACGGCCAGGGTTCGGAGGGGCGGACGATGTCGAAGGCCAGGCCGCTCGAGCCCTCGCCGCCGCCGGGGTTCTTCTCGCGCCGCACCCAGGCGTGCCAGGAGCCGTCGAACCAGCGCGACACCACGTTTCGGCGCGAGACCACGGCCGCGTCGCGGGGGATCTCCTCCTCGTGCACCCAGGCGTCGGGGCGCAGCAGCCGTCCGCGCGGCGCGGAGTCCAGTCCCGGTTGGAGCAGCGGCACCAGCGCGAAGCGGATCTCGGCGGCGCGCACCGCGTGCGGGACGAGCGGCAGCCAGAAGTCGGGGACGATGGTCTGCACGGCGTAGGCCCCCAGGTCGGTGGGCGGCGGGCCTTCGGGGGCGCGGCGCAGCCAGTCCGCGCGCCGATCCACCCGAACCCCGTGCCCGTCGGTGTAGTCGCGCTCGACGGCCCACGCGAGATTCGCCAGCTCGTCGCGGACCAGCGCCACCGTTTCCAGCGGCTCCCCGGCCGCGCCGCGCTCGGACGGCATGACCAGCAGTCCGTCCTCGGCGCCGGAGACGGTGAACAGATTCCAGCCCGCGTCTTCGGTTCCGGCCCTGGGGATCTCGTGTTTCTCGCCGAAGGAGTCGGCGACGACGAGGCGGTCCAGGACGGTGAGCGAGCCCGCGGGCACCTCGAGGGGTAGCTGGAACCAGTCGTTGCCGTAGACCTCGGCGAAGGCGATCAGCAGCAGCCGCCCGGTGTCGAGGGTCGCGACGTCGGTGGCGCCCAGGTCGATCTGCGCGTCCTCCATCTCCCAGAACCGGTCGGCGGGAACGCCCCCGTAGCGCACCGTCGCGGGGATGGCCTCGCGGTGGAAGGGGTGCGCCTCGGGCGGCGTCGGCGCGGGCGCGGCGTCGGGGGCGAGATCGACGGTGTACCAGTCGAGTCCGTCACCGAGGTACTCCTCGGCGTGGAAGACCTTGTCGCCGACGGACAGATCGACGCGGTGCTCGAAGCGGTGCGGGTCGAAGGCGTCGGGCAGGTCTGGCGGGAACAGTCCCTGCCACCACTTCAGCCATTCGTCGCGCACGGCCTCCAATCCGGCCGGGCCGGGTTCGGCGGCGATGCGCGACGCGTCGGGCACCCGCGCGGCGAGCAAAGACACGAGATCCGTTGTGCCGGTGATCGTTTCGGTGAATCCGTAGGCGGCCAGCACCTCGCCCGTACGGTCGCCCGCCCCGTGCTCGTCGAGCAGCCGCAGGAACTGCGCCCCGCCCTCGACGCGGCGCAGTTCGTCGGGCGCGGCCGGGTCCTCGGCCTCCACCAGTTCGTCCAGCGGGCCCGATCGCGGGTCGTAGGGGTGCCAGTCCGGGACGGCGGCGTCCTCCTCCCCCGCCCGGGGCGCGGGCCGCCATGCCGAGACGAGGGTGCTGTGGCCCGAGAGTTCCACCAGCACAGGCGATCCCGCGTCCTGTCCGGCGAATTCGCCGAACTGCCACTGCCGGGTCAGCGCCCAGGCGGGATCGTGCACGCGGGCGCTGAGCCCGGTGGCGACCTCCCGGCTGCGGGTCACCGGTTCCAGCCGGAACCGGTCGTCGAGCCGGAATCGAGGGTTGCCGAGGATATCGGTCATACGTCGCGGCATGGGTCAGTCCTCCGCCAGTTCGCGCCAGAATTCGCCGATCAGCACGCCGGATTCGCCGCCCTGTCCGTCGAGCCGCACGACCGGTGCGACGTCGTCGAGCAGCGGCAGGTCGCCGAGGTCGACGGCGCGCAGCTTGGCCAGTTCGAGGGTGTCGCGCACCACCAGGGCCAGGCCGTCGGCCGTCCAGCCGCGCCGCGGGTCGGGCGGGACGGCGAGCAGAATGGCTTGCGGCGCTTTGGCATCGGGCCGGTCGAAGTGGAAGGCGAGCCCGGTGAGTTCGGATTCGACGGGCACCGCGTCGGGGCCGGTCTTGGTCGTCGCCAGCGCGTCCGAGCCGGGCAGCACCTCGACCCATTCGTCGAAGACCAGTCCGGCGAGCGGCTGGTCCGCGGGCAGCGGGAACGGGGTGTGCCGGATCAGGTGCGTCCGGGCGGGTGGGCGTTCGAGGGGCGGGAAGGGCGCCCCGATCCAGTGCCCGTCGGCGGGTGTCTGCGATGCCGACAGCGCGGCCGGGTGACCGGCGCGCACCCCGGCGAGCAGCAGCGTCTCGTGCCAGGTGCGCACGCCGGGCCGGATGGTGGCGAAGCGGCGCACCCAGTCGGCGACCGCGGCGCCGGTCGCGGCGGGGTCGGGCAGCGGCATCCCGGGCAGGTCGGCGGTGAGCGGGATCGCCACGCCGAGGAAGTCGGCCAGCAGCCGCGACGCCGCGCCCAGCCAGCCCGGACCGGGTGCGTCGGATATCAACTCGCGCAACGGTTTCGGGACGTCGCCGTCGATGCCGAGGGCCGCGCGCCGCGCCGGATCGTCGAGTTCGGTGAGGAAGGCGGCGAGCCTGTCGCGTGTCTCCGTCACTTCGGGTTCGGGCGCGCGGGCGGCGTCGCCGAGCAGGTGCCGTGGCAGCAGGGCCGACGCGCCGCCGAGCAGGCGGACGATCCGCTCGGCGACGGCGTGCAGTTCGGCGAAGTCGCCGTCGAATTCCGCTGTGGCGCCGGGTATTCCGTGTTGTTCGGCCAGCACCGCGGTGGCGCGGCGGCGCCCGCCGACGGCGAGGTCGACGATCAGCCCGAGCGCGCCGAGGCCCAGCGTGTCGACGGTGATCGAAAACGCCTCCGTGCGTTCGTCTTTCGTGAGATTCCCGGTCAGCCGCCAGTCGGTGGCGGCGCCGAGCAGGTCGGCCGCCCACGCCTCCACCCTCGGCTCGAGCCGGGCGAACGCGTCCACGCCCCAGCCGGGCGGGCGCGGCGGATCGGGCGGCAGCACGCTCGCGAGCCGGTGGGGGATCGCGCGCCCGCGGTGCGGGGTGCGCAGCACGTCGAAGCGGTCGGGGACGTCCCCGCCGCTGCCCAGGGTGTCCGCGGCGAGGCCCGCGCGCATGGGGTTGCCGCCGACCAGCTGATGCACGCTCTCGGCCAGCAGCAGATCACCGACGGCGTCGAGGGCGTCGGCCAGATCGTCGATCAGCGGCGTCAGCACCCCGGGCAGCTCCGCCGCGGACGGCAGCGCCGGGTTGCCGAACGGGTAGCCGCGCTCGGCCAGCAGCGCCGAAACCTGGTGCAGGTCACGGCTTCTCACCAACGCCACCCCGTCGACGACATTGGCGGCGGCGATCGCCTCGGAGCTGCGCTCCCACAGGTCGGGGCGCTCGTGGCCGTCGGCGGGTTCGGCCACCACCGGCGTGGGGAACACGCGGCGGAACGCCTCCTTCACCACGTCCGGACCGGCCTCGTGCAGCGCGCGTTCGAACCGGTAGCCCAGCAGCACGCCGAGGTTCTGGCCGCGCCGCACCCCGCCGAGCAGCCAGCGGGCGGTGCGGGCGCGGCGCGAGGTGAGATCGACCGCCAGGGTCGAATCGTCCTCGTGCGCGAGGAATCCCGACCGCAGCACGGCCGCGGTGGCGGCGTGGTGCTGGGAGGGGGCGTGGATGTAGCCCTCGGACGCGCGGACCGTGCCGGGTCGCAGATTCTCCAGCCAGCCGTAGCCGCCGACGCGGATTCCCGCCCCGCCGGACGCGCGGGTGCGGGCGAGCCGCCGGGTGGCCAGCGAGGTGATCCAGGCGTCGAGCCGGTGCGAGCCGAGGTCGAGGAGTTCGAACAGCAGCGGGACGAAGGCGTCGTCGGCGACGGTGCTCAGCGCGTCGAGCCCGGCGAGGACGGCGCCCGCGGCGGGCAGTCCGCGCCTGCCGAATTCGACGATGGCGTCGAGTTCGGCGGGCGGGGTCTCCGGCGCCATGATCAGCTGGCTCAGCAGCCGGTCGACGGTGTTCGGTATCGCCAGGGCCAGATCCAGCGCCGCCGGATCGGAACCCCCGGCGATCTCCTGGCCGACCGTGACCAGCCACGGCAGCAGGTCGGTCGGCGATCCGGTGTCGTCGGTGAATCCCACATCGCCGAACAGGGTGTGCGGCCGGTCCGGGGAGACGCCGTCGATGCTGAGGGGCCAGCGGGCGGTGAACTCCTCGTGGGTCAGCTCGCCGGTGAGCACGCCCACGGCGTCACGGAACCGATCCCGGCTGTGCGCGAACAGTTCTCGATAGAGCGCCCGGTTCGGCGCGAGCCGTTCGGTGACCGCCGCGTAATCGGTCGGGGCGGTGTCGGATATCCAGCCCAGATTGCTGACGTCCTCGGTCGGGGTGGCCCACCGCAGCCCGGACAGGATGCCGCCGATCGCGACGCTGGGCCCGGGGGCGCGCAGATCGAGTTTGTCGAACTTCTCGCGGCCGCCGCCGGTGGACAGCACCCGCCGGATCAGCAGATCGACGGAAACCGGGACGCGCGAGAGGATTTCGGCCGCCACCTGGTCGGCGGGCCGGGCGTCGGTGACCCGCGGGATCCAGCCGGAGATGAGCGCGCCGCGCCAGTGGTGCCGCAACCGCAGCAGCCACGACAGCAGCGCGGTGGCCGCGTCGTCGGGGTCGTCGGGGTCGTCGGGCACCCATTCGTCGAGGGTGGACACCGGCAGGACGCCGTAGGGCTGGCGGCCGACGCGCAGGGTCGGCAGCGGTCCGCGGCCGCGCACGAATCCGATCAGCTGCTCGCGCACGGCGAGCCAGGCCCGCAGGCCGGGTGTCGGGTCCTGGCCGTCGAGGAGGTTCTGGTCGCGGATCAGCTCCTGGGTCAGCCCCCACCAGGCGAACAGCGCCAAGGCCCCGGCCTCCGCGTCGCCGATGTCGTCGGCCCCGGCGCATTCGGTGAGGAAACCCGCGTCGGGCAGGCCGAGGGCGCGGGCCAGCCGGTCGGCGGCGGGTGGATTCGGTTCGGGCGCACCGGGTTTCGCGGGGATGACCAGGACCTGGCCGACGTCGATGACGTCGGGGTCGGGAATGTGGTTGGCGGCGGCGATGATCGGGAACAGGGCGGCGTCGCCGTAGCACTCCTGCGCGAGCGCGGAGAGGGTGTCGCCGGAGCGCACGGTGTGGGTGCGCGGCGCGATGTCGGGAGCGCGCGGCGGGGTCGGTCCGGGCGGTGTGCCGGTGGGGCGCGAGGACCAGGCGGAGCGGCTCTGCGGGGTGTTGTTGGTGGGGGTGCCGGTGGGCAGGAACGCGAGCCCGTCGGTCCAGGCGTGGCCGTGCAGGGTGTCGCGCAGCCGGGCGGCCGCGCGATCGGGCGGGTCCTGGGCGACGCCGACGACGAACAGTTCGTCGAGGTGGTCGACGTCGTCGGGCAGGTCGAGCACCGCGGCCATGCCCTGGCGCACCGCCTCGTCGAAATCGATGGCCCAGGCGGCGTGTTCGCGGTCGGGGGCCGCCTCGTCGGCGGCGAGCAGGCCGAGCGACAGCGGATTCGGGATGTCGGCGCCGGTCCGGTCGACCACGACCAGACCGCCGACCAGGCCGAGGAAACGCCATCGGGTGGGCAGGGTGGTGACCTCGGGCATCCGCCGCCGCCCGGCGTCCCGCAGCGCGGGCGGCGGGCCGCCGGGCCGGGTCGCGCGGGTGATCCAGGCCGCGCGGGCCGGTCGCACGTCGTCGAGCAGCCGCTGCCACGCGGGTTCGCCGGGATCGGCCCAATAGCGTTGCGCGGCGGCCAGTTCCGCGTCGGTGAGGGCGGGTTCGAAGCTGTCGACGTGCAGGTCGTCGGGGTAGACGCGGACCTTCACGGCGCGCCCGTCGGCGGTCCACCGGGTTTCCAGGCGCACCGGCAGCAGCGCGATCGGGTCGGCGCAGTGCGTGCCGAACAGCGGTTGCTCCGCGTCCAGGGCGGCGGCGAGGGCGGCGGTGGCGTCGGCCAGCCGGGCGCGCAGCTGGTCGAGTTCCGCGCGGCGCGCCGATTGCGCGAGTTCGACCGAGGCGAGGATGGATTGCGGGGTGTTGCCGTGCGGGGCCTCGGCCGGATCGCCGGCCACCCAGTCCCGGACCCGGCCGAGTTCGAATTCCTTGTCGTCGGCCAGCGCGAGCTTGTTGTCGTGCTCGAGCCGGATCAGATCGACGGTGCGGCGCAACATGAACGGGCTGTTGCCGCGCGGGGGCGGGTCGCCGCCCAGATCCGGGACGAGCAGCACCTGGCCGACGAAGATGCGGTCGGGGTCGGGAATCCCGTTGGCGGCGGCCAGGATCGGGAACAGCGCGGCATTGCCGTAGAACCGCTGCGCCAGCCCGGACAGGGTATCGCCCGCGACCACGACGTAGGTGCGGGTGAGCGGCGGGATGACCAGCACCTGCCCGACGGCGAGCACATCCGGGTCGGCGAGGTGATTGGCGGCGGCGATGATGCCGAACAGCCCGGCGTTGCCGTAGAACCGTTCGGCCACCCCCGACAGGGTGTCGCCCGCCACCACGGTGTACGAGCGGCTCAGGGCCGGGGCCGGCGACTGTCCGGCGGCGAGGTCGGGCACCACCAGCACCTGCCCGACCGCGATCCGGTTCGGGTCGGCGATTCCGTTGGCCCCGGCCAGGATCGGGAACAGGGCGGCGTCGCCGTAGAAGCGCTGCGCCAGCGCCGACAGGGTGTCCCCCGCGACCACGGTGTGGGTGCGGGTCAGGTCCGGGACGACGAGGATCCGCCCGATCTCGATGCGGTCGGGATCGGTGATCGCGTTGGCCGCGGCGAGCGCCGGGAACAGGGCGGCGTCGCCGTAGAAACGCTGCGCCAGCGCGGACAGCGTGTCCCCGGCGACGACGGTGTGGGTCGTGGACATGACGGGTCTCCTACTGGGGCGGAAGCATCCGGTTGGGCGAGAACGCCACCTGGAACGCGCGCTGGAAGGCGATGCGCGCGACATCGCCCGCGTCGGCGCCCGGCCAGGCCGCCGGATCCGGCCGCTGGGGCGCGGCGACGGCGCCGCTCACGTCGACGAAACCGTTGGCGTCCAACGGGACTCGATCCCAGCCGAGATCCGACCAGGTCTCGTATTCGGGCCGCGTGGTCGGGCCGAATCCGAACTGGGTGCCGCGCAGGGGTTCCCGCACGACGAACATCCACCGCTCCGCCCGCGCCCGCGCGGGGGTCAGATCGAAGCAGAACAGGCTGGTGTGCTCGTCCACGGGCAGGACGAAACGCGGGTACTCCCACTGCACCTCGGGGCTCTCCACCCGGCTGTCGACCGATTTCGCGGCGAGCACCACCGTGCCCGGGTAACGGCGCAGGACGTCGCCGCGCACCAGCAGCACCAGCAGATCGCTCAGTTCGGCGGCGTGCTCGCCGAGCGGGATCTCGGAGGGCCAGCGCGCGATCTCGCCGTACTGCGGTTGCGCCCCACCTGGCGGCCAGAACCGCGAAAACGGTGTTCCCGCTTCGTCGGTCGGGTATTCCCGCCAGCGCAGTTCCCGATTGAACTCCTGGTTCAGCCCGACCAGCAGCGCCTCGACGAACGGGGAGTTGATCTGCAACAGGGTGGCGCTGTTGTCCGGGAAGGTGGTGATGCCGGGGATCGCCCACTCCGGCCAGCGGTGCAGGATCTCCGCGCCGATCGGGAAACCGAATTCGGGGTGGGCCATGAGGGGCCGCAGCGGCCGCGCCTCGGTCCCGGCGCGGCCGGGCAGCGCGGTGGTGCCGATGAGCGCCCCGACGCGGGCGAGTTGTTGCGGCATCGGCGTCATCGCGGTGCGCACGCTGTCGGCGAGCGTGTCGATGCCCATGGTGACGCCGAATTCGACGGCCGTGGGCTCGGTGACCGCCTCGGCGACGACCGCGCGGCGCAGGCCGCGCAGCAGCATCGGCCGCGGCACCGCCTCGTCGCCGCCCGCCATCGACGCCGACAGGGTCGCGGTGACCTCGGCCAGCCCGGCGAGTCCGGCGCCGCCGACGAAACCGGCTCGCACGGCGAAACTCTCGCGCTGCGCGCCCAACAGTCCGACCATGGTCTGGGCGGCGAACAGCGCCGCGCGGTCGCGGGCGACCCCGGCCGGAGCCATCGGGCCGCTCGGCGCCGCGTCGATCGCGGCCAGATACAGCGCGGGTTTGGCGAGCACCACCTCGGCGCCGCCGACGGTCTCGGTCAGCACCGACCCGGTCGCCATGCGCGCGGGGACGGTGCCCGCGGCGCGCGCGCAGCGGCGGGCCAGGCCGCCGGTGGGGCGGGTGAGGCGCAGGAAGCCGGTGGACTCCGCGCCGTCCGGGGTGGCCGCGGCGACGAACGCGGCGCGCAGCGAATCCGCCTCGGGCACCGGCACTTTCGCGCTCAGTACGGCGGCCAGACCGGTCAGGGCGGCGGACCGCATGGTGGCGAGGTGTTTGCCCTGGGCGCTCTCGCCGCCCTGTTCGGCGAGTTCGGCGACGGCGAGCAGCCGGTTGGCCTCGTCGACCGCGCCGACCTGCTCCCAGGCGCGGGCCATGAGGAATTCCTGTTCCAGTTGCACGTAGCGGGCGCCGAGGGCGGCGGCGACCCGGTAGCGGACCTGGGTGTTGAGCGTCTCCTCCCAGCCGCCCGGCCGAATGCGTTGCGCGCCGGTGTGATTGCCGCCGTACAGCGGCGGGGCGACCGCCGCGGGGCCCTGAGTGGGCGGCTGTCCGACGCGGTCGCGGCGGTCGGCGGGCGCGTCGACGCGTTGGCGGATGAGCCGGTCGAAGGTCTGCTGGCTCGGCGGGTGG
Source organism: Nocardia sp. NPDC003482 (assembly GCF_053588115.1). NCBI lineage: Bacteria > Bacillati > Actinomycetota > Actinomycetes > Mycobacteriales > Nocardiaceae > Nocardia > Nocardia sp. NPDC003482. The sequence continues at coordinate 535,459 of NZ_JBSFPI010000001.1, read as the reverse complement.
GTCCACACCTCGGCGGGAATCGCGCTGTCCGGCAATCGAAGTGCGCCCTGGATCTCGACGGTGACGTCGGCGGGGGTGTCCGCGGGCGGCTGCTCGTGCGGCCACGGGGTGCGCACGTTCACCAGGCGGCGGCCCAGGCCGGGCTGTTCGGCGGCGACGATCGGGGTGATCCGCCGGGCCAGCGTCTCGAATTGCGCGCCGTCGCCGACGGTGAAGGCCCACCAGTCGTAGACCGGCAGGGTCAGCGTCTCGTGCTGTCCGGGATGCCACGCGGGCCGCTCGCCGTCGGCGGGGACCGCCTGGTTGAGTCCGGCCGCCACACCCGCGGTCGTGGTGGGCACGACGCAGGCGATCCAGTCCCCGGCGCTCAGCTTGCGGGGGCAGATCAGGCGGGCGACGACGGTGTCGAGGCCGGTGCGCACGTCCTGTTTCACGGTGGCGTCCGGCAGGTCGTCGCCCTCCACCCGGGCCTCGACGTGCACCCAGGACGCGGCGTGCGCGAGGTCCGGGCGCGCGGCGGCGGGCACGTCGACGGTCGGCAGCGGATCGCCTTGGCGCACTTGGCCTTCGGTGGTGCGCAGCACCAGCAGGGTCAGCCACGGCAGCCGTACCGGCGCGGGCGTGCTGAACAGCCACGGCAGGGCGGCGTCGGAGAACTCGATCTGGGCGAGGTAGTCCCCGATGCCCTCGGCGCGGCCGGGCGGCGGTTCGCGGCGCACGACCATCGAGGGGTCGAAGCCCAGCGTGTCGCCGGGGCCGAGCAGTTGCAGGTCGGGGCCGGGGATCGTGAGCGGCCGGTCGGTGAGGGTGGAGGTGAACTCGACGCTCGGCGCGAAGGTCGGACGGGCGGCGGTCACCGTGTGCGCGGAGGCGGCCGCGCCGAGCGTGACCGAGGGCAGGAACCAGCGGCGGGTCATCGGTTCAGCACCACCTTCGGCGCGACGGCGTCCATGGCGCGCTGCGCGAGCCGCCAGCGGTCGACGCGTTCGGCGGCGCGCGGAGGCCGGGCGAACAGTTCGGTGTGGTGGGCGGCGCGCAGGACCAGGACGACGCGGCGGTTTCCGGGCGGGGCCGGGAACCAGCCGGGTTCGACCTCGTAGCCGGTTTCGTAGCTGTCGTCCACCAGGTGCGCGGGGCCGAGTGCGGGTTCGGGGTCGGACAGTTCGACGCCGCTCGTCATGTCCTCGAACGCCGGCCGGGTGAGTTGCTCCTCGTCGCGCAGCGCGAAGTACTCACCGGGCACGAATCGTTCGGTCACCGGATTGCCCTGGGCGGCAACGGTTCCGCCGAAGCGGACCGTCCCGATCCGCCAGGTCTGTTGCGGGACGGTCAGGCGGTGGAAGCGGTCGAACGGGCGATCCAGCGGCACCACCGACTGGGTGAGCCGCAGCGCCGAATCCGCTTGTGCCACAGTGCCCGCCGCGAGTTCGCGGTGCGCGGTCGGGGTGTACCGGATTCCGGCGCGTTCGCTCGCGGGGCGGGCGAGGGCCCAGCAGTCGCGGCGGCGCACGGCGGCGGTCAGCAGTCCCGGGATGTCGTCGGCGGCGTGCGCGAGTGGCGCGGGATCGCCCCAGCGGACGTCGAAGTCGAGGGAGACCTCCCAGAACAACACCTCGATACCGCCCCGGCCGAACGCGTGCCACGGGGCCGGGCCCTCCAGCGTGAAGTCGAGGCCGATGCCCGCGAGCCGTTCGCCGAACGCCAGCACCGCGACCCCGGCGCGCACGTGCGCGCTGAACGCCAGTGTCGGTTCCCACACGAACAGCGCGTCCAGCCCGAGCCAGCCCTCCAGGCCGCATTCGGCGACGGTCGCGTCCAGATGCAACTCGGCCCCGAACTGGAGGGAGTTGGAGGTGAGCGCCAGATACGATTCCGCGCGCAACCCCAGCACGCCGCCGCCGAGATCCATGGTCAGCCGTCGCAGTCCCGGCACCCCGGGCGGCCGGACGTACTTCGGATGGAAGCCGCCCGCGGACAGGACGAACGCCGCGGAGTCCCCGCCGCGGAACAGCGCGTAGATCTCCCCCGTGACCGGGATGCCGACGATCCACGACCCGGCCAGCGACACCAGGAACTCGACCTCCGGGACGCCCGCGTCGATCCTGCCGAACACACTGGCCTGCAAGCGGATCAGCGGCGCCGCCGGATCGGGCAGCGCGATCAGCGCGCGGCCGAGGATGAGCACCCGTCCCGGATCGGGCAGCTGCATGATCACCGCGACGGCGAGGCTCACGATGCGGCCGCCCCAGGTGATGCGCAGCATCGGGCCGACGAGGGAACGCCCGCGCGCCACCGGGAAGCCGCCCTCCAGCGCGCCGACGATCTCGTCCGCCCGCGCGATCGCGTTGCCCGGGAACAGGATTCGGTCCAGATTGCCGCCGCTCACCAGCTCCCGCAGCCGGTCGGTGTCCGCGCGCCGGTTCACCCCGACCAGGCCGCCCACCGCGTCGATCGCGAAGCCGAAGCCCAATTGGATTCCGGGATAAGGGAATTCGGCGCCGAGCAGGACCAGCAGCGACAGCGGCTTGGTCCCGCTGGGCAGTTGCAGCAGCCCGAACGCCTGGACCTGGACGACGCCGAGGTTCACCTCGAGGCCGCCCGCATAGGCGTCACCGGGACGCTGCTGGAAGAAGCCGCCGCCGGACGCCGGACCCAGCGCCAGGTCGATCCCCATGCCGGTCGGCAGCGCGGGTGTCAGGTCGGCGCCGAGCCCGAACCGGTCCGGCAGCAGCACCGGCACGCCGAGGCCGAGGCCGTCGAGCGCGGCGGTGAGGGGCAGGCCCGGGGGCTGGGCGAACAGGGACAGGGTCGGGGTCAGGGTCACGCCGTCGCCGTGTACGCCGAGTTCGATCGCGAAGCCGCGCACGGTGATTCCGGGCAGGGACAGGGTCACCTGCTTCTCGACGCGCACGCCGCCCTCCACGAAGCGCAGGCCGTCGGCCCGGCTCAGCGCGAGCGTCAGATCGGTCGGGGTGGTGGTCGCGGCGGAGGTGCCGCCGAGGAAACCCGCCAGCGCGTCCGGCAGCAGCCGCGCCCGGAAGTCCTGGATCGTCATGTCGACGTGCGCGGGAGCGGCGGGCGAGACCCGCAGGCTCGCCTCCACCCGGCCGGTGGTGACGCCGGGTCCGCCCGCTTCGAGGGCGAGCCGCTTGCGGCCGATGGTCACGGTGGCGGTGCCGGTCGGCGTGACCGCCGCCCCACCCGGGGTGAAGGTCGCCGTCCACGCGGTCGGGGTCGAAACCTCCACGCGCAGATCGCATTCCGGCCCGAGCGCGGTGTGGTCGAGGGTGGCGTTCGGGGTGACGACCAGATCGATCACCGGCCCCGGGGACACCGCGAGCACGGCCCGGGAGCCGTTCTTCGCGAGGACGAAGGCGATGCCGGGCGGCACGCCGTCCGCCCGCCGCCAGCCGTGGGCCCGTACCGGCGCGCCCGCGTCGGTCGGGTCGCCCAGCAGATCGAGGATCAGTTTCAGCAGGCTGTCGCGGGGCGGGAGTTCGGTCAGCGGTTCCAGCAACCGCCCGTTCAACGCGGGTTCGGTCTCCCCCGCCACCGCCTTCAGCCCGCCGAGCACGTCCCCCAGGGAGGCGGCGGATCGATCCGCCAGCCCCCACAGCAGTCCCGCTACCCGAGACGCCAGCTCCTTCGGGTCCACGGTTACCTCCTAGCAATGCCGACCTCGCGGGTCGAACGCTATGCCAGGTGTGACGTGAACCACACGAGTAGTGGGCTACTCGTTATCGGCTCAGAGGTGGGCGACCGCGAAATCGGCCGCCTCGCCCGCCTTGGGACCGTAGCTGGTGATGTGCACGTTCCAGTTCGTGCCGTGCGGGTCGCAGACCGGGTCGCCGACGGAGCAGGTGTCGTAGGTGCGGTCCGCGTACGGGCCGGTGACACTGCGGCCGATACCGCGAATCGGGTTGCCGAACAACAGGATCGCGGCGATCCGGGGTTGCAGTTCCGACGGCAGGGTCGCGACGATGGGGCCGCCGACCTTCGCGCCCACGCTGCTGATGCCGATCGAGTTGTCGACCACGTTCGCGCCCTGGGAGTAGCCCACCAGCACGAAGCGCTGGTTCGGGCAGGCCGCGGCGGCGGCGGTGACGTGCTCGACCAGGTCCCGGTTGCCCTGCTGCACTGACGCCGGTTCGGTGAAGTCGGCCGGGTAGTGGACCCGGTAGGCGCTGTGCGAGATTCGCAACCGTTTCGCCAGGGCGTGATAGACCGGATTGCCGACGACGCTGCCCAGACCGGGCTCGGCCCCGAGCGGTTCGTTGGTGCCGCGCGCGGCGACGACCTCGACGTCGGCGCACCCCGCGGCCCGGGCGGGCGTCGCGGTCGCGGTGAGCACACCCGCGGCGGCGACGGTGGTCAGCACGGCGGTCGCCGCCGCCGAGCGGCCGAGGACCGTACCCACCGATGTCCGGCGGAACCGATTCATTGTCGATACTCCCTTGTTCGCACTCGATTACCGCTGCGACGGTAAGGCCGATTCCGAGTGCGCGGGAAGAAGGGACGCGGGTCTCCGGGATTATCACCACTGCGGTCCGTCTCCCCTGGCAGACCGCACACCAGGTCAGTCCGCGAGGCGGGCGGGGAAGCCGCCGACGGCGATCGGACCCCAGCGGCGGGGGGTGACGCGGATGATGGATTTGCCCTGGGCGAGCATGGCGGCGCGGTATTCGGCCCAGTCCGGGTGCTCGCCGGAGATGTTGCGGTAGTACTCTACGAGCGGTTCGACGGAGTCGGGGATGTCGAGTACCTCGGCGTCGCCGTCGATCTGGACCCACGGGCCGTTCCAGTCGTCGGAGAGCACGACGACGCTCACCGCGGGGTCGCGGCGCGCGTTCGCCGTCTTGGCGCGGTCCGGGTAGGTGGAGGCGACCAGGCGGCCGGCGTCGTCCACGCCGAGGGTGAGCGGCGAGAGCTGGGGCGATCCGTCGCGGCGGCGGGTCAGCAGCAGGGCGCGGTGGCGGGGGCGGACGAAGTCGAGAAGTCCGTCGAGGTCGACGCGGGTGTTGGTGGCGATCTTGCGGGGCATGGCGGTGTCGTCTCCTCCTCGGCGGCATCGAGAGCGCTGGCGAGATCCAACCTACCCACCGCTCGGCGGCGGGCCGCTCGCCGGGCGGTAGCGTGAGCGGGGATCTGCGGCGGGCCGGGCGCCGGGCGGTAGCGTGGGCGGGGAAAGGGGTGATGACGTGGCACCGCCGAACCCGGAGGCGTTGGAGGCGTTGCGGATTCCGCTGACCGGCTACTGCTATCGGCTGCTCGGGTCCGCCGCGGACGCCGACGACGCCGTGCAGGAGACGTTGCTGCGCGCCTATCTGCGCCGCGACACCTTCGATCCGGAGCGCGGGCGGCTGTCGACGTGGGTGCACGCCATCGCGACGAACATCTGCCTGGACATGTTGCGGTCCGCGCGGCGCCGAATGCTGGTGTGGGACGGCCCGACTCGCGAGGGGTTCGATCCGGAGGCGGTGCTGCCCGCCGATCGCTGGATCGAACCGGCCGCCGACGCGGAACTGATCGAGGCGAGCGATCCCGCGCAGACCGTCGTGCACCGCGAATCGGTGCGTTTGGCATTCGTGGCGGCATTGCAGCGACTGCCACCGCGCCAGCGCGCGGTGCTGGTGCTGCGCGACGTCCTCGCCTTCACCGCCGCGGAGACCGCGGCCATGCTCGCGATGAGCGTGGCCGCGGTGAACAGCGCCCTGCAACGCGCCCGGGCGACCGTCGCCGCGGCCCGCCCGGCGCCCACCGACGCCCTGGATCTCGACGATCCGCGGGATCGGGACCTGTTGCGGCGCTTCGTGACCGCCTTCGAGGCGCACGACGTGGACGGGCTCGCCGCGGTGCTGTGCGAGGACGCCGAGACCAGCATGCCGCCGTTCCTGTGGCGGGTCACCGGGAGCGCGGCGTGGCTGCGGATCTTCGCCGTCGCCGAGGACTGCGCCCGCGACCGGCTGGTGCCGACGCGGGTCAACGGCTCGGCCGGATTCGGTCAGTACCGTCCCGACGACACCGGCGTGCCGCGCCCGTTCGCCCTGCTCGCCGTCGAGGCCCGCGACGGGCGCGTCGCGAGCCTGACGACATTCCTGACCGCGCGGGATCGGTTCGCGCGATTCGGGTTGCCCGCGACGCTGTGATCGCGCCGGACCGATGAGTTCGGTCCCCGCCCGTCGTATCAGTGGTGACCTGTTCCCTCGACGAAACGACGAGCACATGACCGATTCGAACACCACCGACACGCTGCGCGAACACACCATCGCGGAGCGGGAACGCCTCGCCGACCTGCTCGGCGGCCTCGATGCCGACGGGTGGGCCGCCCCCTCGCTGTGCGCGGGATGGCGGGTCCGCGAGGTGGTCGCCCACATCACGATGCCCTACCGGTATTCGCTGCCGCGGTTCCTGCTCGGCTTCGCGGCGGCCCGCTTCTCGTTCGACCGCTACGCCGACAAGGCCGCCCGCGCCGACACCGCGCGGCTGAGCGACGCCGACCTGCTGACCGCGCTGCGCGACAATATCGAGCATCCGTGGCGACCGCCGCGCGGCGGCGCCGCGGGGGCGTTGAGCCACGACGTCATCCACGGCCTCGACATCACCGAACCCCTCGGCCTGCCGCCCGCGCCCCCGCGGCGCATCGCCCTCGTGCTGGGCAATGCCGCGCCGAATCAGTTCGCGTACTTCGGCGTCGATCTCACCGGACGCCGCCTCGAGGCCACCGACGCGGACATCGCCGTCGGGTCCGGGACACCGATCCCCTTGTCCGCCAAGGACATTCTGCTCACGGTGACGGGCCGTCGGCCCCTCCCCTGACCCGTCGCCGACCTACACCGGCCCGGCGCGCAGGAAGTCCGCGGACCGCACCAGCCCGGTCTCCTGGACCGCGCGGGCGGCGGGCAGCAGGGCGCGCCGGGCCTGCTCGAGTCCGGGGATGTCGCGGTAGGCCGTGGCGGCCAGGGCGTCGGTCCGGGCTTCGATGTGCTCGCCGAGCGCGCGCCCCGCGTCGGTGATCGCGCCGGATTCCGACAGCAGGCCGCGGGCCGTCAGCCGGGAAGCCGCCGCGGCCCAATCGGTTTCGCTCCAGCCGCGGATGTCGCGCCACATGTCCGGCGCGGTGCCGGTGGCGGCGGCGAACAGCACGACGGCCTCGCAGCCGTCGAGGCCCTCGGCCAGGAGCGTGGCGAAGTGGCCGTCGCCGCGGTGCTCGCGCAGCGTGGTGACGGCCTGCCAGAGCGCCTCGCCCGGTGCATCGGGCAGGGGCAGGTCCCGGTTGGCCGCGAACAGGGCACGGCCGCACGCGGGCGCGGCCTCGATCGCCGCGCGCAGGGGCGGCAGCGCCGCGGTCGCGAGATCGGCGAGGTCGGGCACGAGTTCCCCGAGCACCCGCGCGGCGGAGGTGCGGCGGGCTTCGAGGACCGCCTCGGGCGCGGCGAACGTCCAGGCGTCGGGTATCGCCCGCCGGACCATGTCGGACCGGAAGTTGTAGAAGACGGCCTCCACCACGCCGGGCCCGACCGCGCCGAGCGGCGCGGCGCGTCCCGCGAAGTATCCCATCCAGAAGCCCCGCAGCCCAACGGCTTTGAGGGCGGTCAGGCACGCGGGCGCGAAGTAGGTGACCCCGTGCGGCGGCTCGAGCACCCGCCACATGTCCCGCGCCGAAACATCGCTCATGCCTCGACCTTACGAGCACGGGGCGATCGGATCACCCTTGTGTGAAATTCGCGGAGCCCAGATCGATGCGGTACAGCAGGTTCTGGAGCCAGACAAAGAACGGGTTCATCGTCGATCCTTCGTGTCGCGGATCGCCACGCGTGTCCTGCATGGCGAGAATGATCATTAACATACTCGTCCACGAGCGCCTGCGTAGCCGGATTCGAGACAGAACGATCGATTACTTCTCAGGTGTGCAGGAACAGCTCGAGGGCGGCCAGCAGTTCGCCCGGCGTGTCCTCGGCGGTGAAGTGCCCGGCGTGCGGGAGCTCGAGCACGGGCGCGTCCGGGAAGGCGAGCCGGAAGGCCGGGATGATGTGGGCGGGGAGGAGCGCGGTGTCCCGCATACCCTCCACCAGGACCGCGGGTTTCGCGCGCAGGGCCGCGACGGCGTCGGGATCCGGTGCGGGCGGGGCAGGTTCGCCGGGGGCGACCACCTGTTGCGGGAAGCGGATGACACCACGACAGGCCGCCGGGCCGTCGAAGTGAGCGGCGTAGGCGCGGATCCAGGTGGGGGTGACGATCTCGGGCCGGGCGATGGTTTGCAGGGCGAGCATGAGATGGCAGACGGTGTGACCGGCGTTGCCGAGGATCTGCTCCAGGGTGCCGTCGGCCTGCGCGGCTGCGGCCCAGCGGAACCAGGCGCTCTCCAGGAAGTTCGCGATCATCAACTCGTCGTAGCCCGGAAGTCCCAGCGGCACAACGGTATTGGTGGCGAAGATACGTGCGATCCGGTCGGGGTGGCGCAGCGCGAAACCGGTGCCGATGGGGCCGCCCCAGTCGTGCATGACCAGGGTGATGTCGGTGAGGTCGAGTTCCCCGGCGAGCAGCGTGTCGAGATTGTCGATGTGTTCGACGGCCAGATAGTCGCGGTCGGCGGGGGTGGCGCTCTTGCCGAAGCCCATGTGGTCGGGCACCACGACGCGCCGGGTCCGCGACAGCGGGCCGATGAGGTGCCGCCAGAGGTAGCCCCAGGTCGGTTCCCCGTGCAGGAGCACCACCGGCGCGGCGTCGCGGGGGCCGACGTCGACGTAGTGCTGCCGGAACCCCGCCGCCTCGGTGAAACCGGGCGGGAAAGGCCATGTGCCGTCGAAGGTTTCGCTGGGCGCGATCACGATCCCCATCGTACGGCGCGCGCCGTCGCACCGGTGGCACCCAGCAGCATCCCGGTCGCGAGCAGCAGGTCGGCGAGGGCGGCCGCGGTGGCCGCCCGCGGCAGCGCGCCGGACATCGGAACGGCCGTGTGCAGCACCAGCATCGCGGCGCTCATCGCCGCGGTCGTGGCCCACGCGCGCGGCGCGGGCCGCGTCCACAGATGCCAGGCACACCACAGGCAGCCCAGCGCCATCAGCGTCGGCGCGACGACCAACCACACTGTGGCGCAATGATTTTCGTGCACCGCGTGCAGGGTCGCCGAGAGCAGGGACAGGGCCGCTCCGGCCCGGCCCGCTCGGGACCGGGCCGGGGTCGGCGGGACCGTCACGACGCGGGGTGCGCGCAGCAGTCGTGGGGCGCCTGCCCCTTCTCGCGGCCCCCGGCCTCACCCCGGTCGATGGCGTTGGCGACGCGGTCGAGCCAGTCCGCGCCGGTGGCGTCGACCGCGGCGGTGTACTCGTCGTTCCAGTTCCACCACTCGTAGGGCGCGGTCTGCGGGTAGCCCTCGGGGGAATCCTCCCAGTTCTCCTGTCGTCCCAGGGCGGTCAGGTCGAGGTAGCTCCAGGTGTTGCCGAAGTACTCGTCGCCGCGCCGGTTGACGAAATAGGTGCGGTACACGCGGTCGCCCTCGCGGATGAAGGCGTTGGTGCCGTGCCATTCGTCGACGCCGAAATCCACGTCGAAGGTGTCGGTGATGGTGTACCAGGGGATGTGCGTCCAGCCCATCCGGGCCCGCACCCGCGCGATATCGGATTGCGGTGCGCGCGAGGCGAAGACGAGGGTGGTGTCGCGGGCGTTGAGGTGCGCGAGACCGCCGACGTGGTCGGCGATCATGGAACAGCCGCGGCAGGCGTGCTCGGGCCAGCCGACGACGCCGGGTTCGAAGAACGCGCGGTAGACGATCAGCTGGCGGCGGCCGTGGAACAGGTCGAGCAGGGTCGCCGGGCCGTCGGGTCCGTCGAACACGTAGCGCTCGTCGACGGGCAGCCACGGCATGCGGCGACGCCGGGCGGCGAGGGCGTCGTGGGCGCGCATCACCTCCTTCTCCTGTGCCAGCAGCTCCAGACGCGCTGTCTCCCAGTCGGTTCGGGAAACGATGGGTGGTGTCTTCATGACGTGTTCCTTGTTCGGTGTCGGATCGATCAGTCGCGATCGAGAACGTTCTTCAACGCGTCGAGCGGGCCGTCCCAGTCCCGGGCGAGCGCGGCGAGGAATTGCTGCGCCACGCGCATCGGCGCGGACCGCAGTCGGTAACGCACCCGGCGTCGCTCCCCCGGCTCCGCGGTCACCAGACCGGCCTCGGACAGCAACGCGAGGTGTTTGGCGATCGCCTGCCGGGTGATGGGCAGGCGAGCGGCCAGATCGGTCGCCGTGGCCGGTCCCCCCGACGCCAGCGCGGCGAGGATCGCGCGGCGGCTGGGATCGGCCAGCGCCACGAAGACCTGCTCGGCGATCGCCTCCTGATCAGGCGGCATCGAGGTACTGGACCAGTTCGTCGAGTTCGCTGCGCCAGCCGCGGACATTGCCGTCGAACGCCGTCGTGTGGGCGTCGTCCGCGAGCTGGGCGAACCCGGTCTCGACCACGGTGAGCCGCGTGCCCCCGGCCGTCGGCTCGAGCGTGAACTCGACATACGTGCGCCGCGGATCCTCCTCGGGCAGCCCGAAGATGTGCCAGGTGAAGCCGAAGACGTGCGGCTCCTCCACCCGCTCCACCCGCATGTCCGCGGCGTATCCGCCCTCCTTCCAGCGCATCCACGCCTTGCCGCCCGGCCGCAGCTCGATACCGGCCTCGTCGCCGAACCACGTGCCCAACCCCTCGGGCGTGGTCAGCGCCGTCCACACCTTGGCGGGCGGGTGCGCGAGCTCGATCGTCCGCTCGATGCGATCGGGAAATCCCATGACAACCTCCGTGAGTAGCAACCAATTGATTGCGATACTATGGCAACCGACCGGTTGCGTCAATGGGCGTGGTCGTCCGGCGGGTTTCTCCGCGAACGAGTCGTTATAGTTCCGATCGTGACGAATTTGCGGATCAGTGAGGCCGCGGACCTGCTGGGCGTCAGCGACGACACCGTGCGGCGCTGGATCGAGCAGGGCAGGCTGCCGGAGATCCGGCTCGACAACGGGCGCAAGGGCGTTCGGGGCGCGGATCTGGCGGCGGTGCTGCGCGAGCAGTACGCCGAGGGCCCGACCGCGGGTGTCACGGTCGCGGTGTCGGCGCGGAATCGCTTGCGCGGCATCGTGACCCGCGTCGTCAAGGACACGGTCATGGCGCAGGTCGAGATGCAGGCCGGGCCGTTCCGGCTCACCTCCCTGATCAGCCGGGAATCGGCCGACGAGCTCGGCCTGGAAGTCGGCAGCGTCGCTGTCGCGTCGGTGAAGTCGACCAATGTCGTGGTCGAGGTACCAGAAAGTTGACGAGGATGAAGACACTGCGCGCACTCGCCGCGGCCGCCGCCGCGCTCACCGTCGCCGCGGGGCTGGTGGGCTGCGGCTCCGACGATTCGACCGCCCCCTCCCCCGCAGCGGACCGGATCTCCGGGACCGTCACCGTCTTCGCGGCGGCCTCGCTGACCGAGACCTTCACCACGCTGGGCAAACAGTTCGAGGCCGCGCATCCGGGGGTGAAGGTGGTGTACAGCTTCGGCGGCAGTTCCGCCCTGGCCGAGCAGATCCGGCAGGGCGCCCCGGCCGACGTCTTCGCCTCCGCCGCGCCCGCGAACATGCAGCAGGTCGTCGACTCCGGCGACGTCACCGCCGCGCCCGCGACCTTCGTCAGCAATCGCCTCCAGATCGCCGTTCCCAAGGGCAATCCCGGGCACATCACCGGGCTCGCCGACTTCGGCCGGACCGAACCGCGCCTCGCGCTGTGCGCCGAGCAGGTGCCCTGCGGGGCGGCCGCGAAGAAGGTCTTCGAGGTCGCGGGGATCACCCCGCAGCCCGACACCCGCGAACAGGATGTGAAGGCCGCGCTCACCAAGGTCACCCTCGGCGAGGTCGACGCCGCGCTGGTGTATCGCACCGACGTGCGGGCCGCGGGCGACAAGGTGGAGGGCATCGCGTTCCCGGAGGCGGACAAGGCGATCAACGCCTATCCGATCGCGCCGCTGGCCAAGGCGCCCAACGCCGCCGGCGCCGCCGCGTACGTCGCGTTCGTCCGCTCGGATCAGGCGAAGAAGGTGTTCGCGGACGCGGGATTCGACACCCCGTGACGGGCGGCGCGGCGCGGCGGCGGGCGGTGCGCGGGCGGCGACCGCTCGTCCTCGTGCTGCCCGCGGTCTGCGCGCTGGCGTTCCTGATCGTCCCGTTGATCGGGCTGCTGGTCCGCGCGCCCTGGACCTCGCTCACGGATCGGCTGTTCAGCGCCGAAGTCGGTGCGGCGCTGCGGCTTTCGCTGGTGTGCGCGAGCGCGGCGACCGTGGTGTGCCTGCTGCTGGGCATTCCGCTGGCGTGGCTGCTGGCCCGGGGGCGGATACCGGGCAGCGGGGTGATCCGGGCGCTGGTGACCGTGCCGCTGGTGCTGCCGCCGGTCGTGGGGGGCGTCGCGCTGCTGCTGGTGTTCGGGCGGCGCGGGCTGCTCGGGCGGTATCTGCACGACTGGTTCGGGCTCTCGCTGCCGTTCACCACGCCGGGCGTGATCGTCGCGGAGGCGTTCGTCGCCCTGCCCTTCCTGGTGATCTCGGTCGAAGGGGCCTTGCGCGCCAGCGACACTCGCTACGAGGAGGCCGCCGCGACGCTGGGCGCGTCGCCCTGGTACACCTTCCGGCGCGTCACCCTGCCGTCGGTGCTGCCCGGCGTGGTGGCCGGGGGTGTGCTGTGCTGGGCGCGCGCGCTCGGCGAGTTCGGGGCGACGATCACCTTCGCCGGGAACTTCCCCGGCCGCACGACCACCATGCCGCTGGCGGTGTATCTGGCGTTGGAGACCGATCCGGACGCCGCGATCGTGCTCAGCCTGGTGTTGCTGGTGGTGTCCGTCGCGGTCCTGATCACATTGCGGGAGCGCTGGATTCGGGGCGCGGTATGACCCTGCGCGCCGAACTGCGCGTCGACCGCGGGCGCTTCCGGCTCGATATCGCCGTCACCGCCGAACCGGGCGAGGTGGTCGCGCTGCTCGGGCCGAACGGGGCGGGCAAGACCACCGCGTTGCGCGCGCTGGCGGGGCTGTTGCCGCTCGACGGCGGGCGGATCGCGGTCGGGGATCGGGTCTGGGACGCGCCGCCGTCGGTGTTCGTCCCGGCCGATCGTCGCCGGGCCGGGGTGGTGTTCCAGGATTACCTGCTGTTCCAGCATCTTTCGGCGCTCGACAATGTGGCGTTCGGGCTGCGGGCCCGGGGGATGCGCCGCGCCCCGGCCCGCGCCCGCGCCGCGACCTGGCTGGAGCGGGTCGGTCTGGGCGAGCACGCCCGCGCCACGCCCCGCGAGCTGTCCGGCGGTCAGGCACAGCGCGTCGCCCTGGCCCGCGCGCTCGCCACCGAACCCCAGCTGCTGCTGCTCGACGAACCCCTGGCGGCCCTCGACGCGAGCACCCGGCTCCAGGTGCGCGCGGACCTCGCCCGGCACCTGCGCGACTACACCGGACACACCGTCTTGGTCACCCACGATCCGCTCGACGCCATGGTGCTCGCCGACCGGCTCGTCATCCTGGAGGAGGGCGTGGTGGTGCAGCAGGGCCCGCCCACCGACGTCGCCCGCCGTCCCCGCTCCGACTATGTCGCGAACCTGGTGGGGCTCAACCTGTTTCGCGGCACCGCCACCCCCACCGGCGTCGATCTCGCCACTGGCGGCAGGCTCACCACCGCCGCCCCGGCCACCGGGGAGGTCTTCGTCGCGTTCCCGCCCGCGGCCGTGGGCCTGCATCCGGAGCGGCCCACCGGCAGCCCGCGCAACACCTGGCCGGTCACGGTCGTCGGCCTGGAACAACACGCCCACCTCACCCGCGTCCGATTGGACGGCAGCCCACCGGTTCTCGCCGACATCACCCCGGCCGCGGTGGCGGAGCTGCGGCTGCGCGTCGGCACGCGGATGTGGGCCGCGGTCAAGGCCAGCGAGATCCACGCGTACCCGGCCTGAGGCTCGGGTACCGGTGACGTCCGGCTAGTGGCCGGAAGACGGTGGCGCAGTGGGGCATTCGCCGGTGGTGGGTTGGCCGCGGAGGCGGGCGTCGAGCCAGTCGAGGACGTCGGGGAAACCGGCGAGGGCGCCGATGAGGTGTTCGCCGGGGTAGACGTGGAAGGCGGCGGGAACGCCGCGGGCGCACTGTTGTTCGTAGAGCGCGCGGGCGGGTTCGAGGGGGATCCAGATGTCGCTGGCGCCGTGGTAGATGTAGAGGGGGGCGGCCGCGGTGCGGTCGGTGAGGTCGACCTGGCGGAGGATCCGGTCGGCGACGGGGGCGTTCAGCGGGTCGGCGGTATTGGTCGCGACCTCGAGCGGGATGCCCGCCACGCCGAGCGGGCCGTTGCTGTCGCCGCAGGTGTCCTTGACCGGGGAGGTCGCCACCCACTGCGCGAGATGATTCATCACGGTGAGCAGTTCGGGGTGCTCGCGCGACATCGCCAGCGAGACCGCGAGCAGGATGCCGGAGGCCATGTTGCCGTTGAACTTTCGGGCCAGGCCCCGATAGTCGGTGACCAGTCCCCCGGCGGCCGCGCCGACCAGGGCGTCGCGCAGTTCGGGGGCGTACTCGCCGAGCAGCATGGCGGTGGCGTAGGAGGCGATCGCCCCGCCCGAGTAGCCGGTGACGGCGAATCGGCTGTCGCCGAACTCGTTTCCGGGCAGCGCGCGGACCGTGCGCATCGCGTCGAGGATCACGTGCCCGGCGACCGCGGGTTCGGCGTAGGACATCCACGGGCCCTCGTGGTCGGGGACGAGCACCGCGTAGCCGCGTTGCAGGCCCCACCACGTCGTCGGCGGGAACAGGTCACCGCCGTTGAACTTGTCGTTGATCCCGTGGGCCAGTGAGTAACTCGGCGTGCACCGCGCGCCGAGCGCGTTGATCGGCAGCGCGTTGATCAGCACCGGCCGATCGCCCGGACCGGTCCAGGCGGCCGCCGGGATCACCAGCGTCGCCGTGCCGTACGACGGCGCGCCCGACCCGGCGGTCGAGCGGAACTTCAGCAACAGCGCGCGCCGGATGGGCACCACCGCCAGCGGCGCGGCCGTCGCCGTCACATCCCGCACCTCGAGGAGGTCGCCGGGCGCGAAACGGTCCAGTCCCTCCGGCCACGCGTCGAAGACGGGATCGCCCGTCGCGGGCGGCAGCACGGCCCGCCACAGCGCCGCCGTGGTCGGCGCGAGGTCGGCGGCGGTCGGCGGGGCCGGCGCGGCGGGGAGGGCCGGTGGCGGCACGACACTGTCGATCCACTGCTGCAAGGACGAGGGACCGGGCGTGTCCTCGTCGGCGCCCGCCGGGGGCTGGCCGAGGAACAGGCAACCGGCCAGGGTGACGGTGACGGCGGTGCGTAGCGGTTTCAAGGTCCCCCCGGGGTCGTTCGGCCGAGCGCGTGAATCACCGGAATTCTCCTCGCGTTCGGCCGATTCGTCAGCCCGAGCGAGGACTTTGCTCAGTCCCCACAACGGGGTCGTCCGGAGACTGTGAGGGTTGACCGAGGCGGATGAGCACGCGCTCAGCCGAATTCGGCCAGGCGGTGCACCTGGTCGCGGGTGGCCGGGTAGAGCTGGAGCCACGTCCGGTAGAGGTCGTCGTAGCGTTCGCGGTGGGCGGGGTCGGGCGGAACCTCGCGGGCGATGCGGGCCCAATCGGTTTCAGGCGCAACGAGTCCCACGCCGATGGCGGCCAGCAGGGCGTCGCCGTAGCTCGCGCCGACGGCCTGTTCGGGGAGCAGCTGGGTCAGGCCGGTGATATCGCTGAGGGCCTGGGTCCACACGGGGCTGCGCAGGCCGCCGCCGACGGCGACCGCGCGGGTCACCGGGGAGTCGGCGTCGTCGAACAGCTCCAGGATCTGCCGGACGCCGAACGCGATGCCCTCGTAGGACGCCCGGAACAGGTGGCCGCGCCCGTGCCGCAGGGTGAGCCCGGCGACCACGCCGCGCGCGTCGGGATCGAAGACCGGGGTGCGCTCACCGGCCAGATACGGCAGCACCACGAGTCCCTCGGATCCGGGCGGCACGGCGGCGGCCTCGGCCATCAGCTGGTCGAAAGGCGCACCGCCGGTGAGCTTCTGGAGCCACTGGGTGAGGCTGCCCGCGGTCGACGTGCCCGCCGCGAGCGCGAACGTGCCCCGTTTGACGCCCGTCGTCGTCCACAGTCCGGGATGGGTGTGGAACGTCTCGAGCACCTGGACCAGGAACATGGTGGAGCCGTACATGAGCATCAGATCGCCGGGTTCGCGCACGCCGACGCTGAACGCCTCGGCGTAGGCATCGACCGTGCCCGCCACCACCGGCGTTCCGGCCGGGACGCCGGTCTGCTCCGCGGCCGCCGCGGTGACCGTGCCCACCACCTCGGCGGGCCACACCAGCCGCGGCAGCGGCAGGCCGCCGAGGACGCGTTCGGCCCACGCGTGGTGCCAGTCGAAGTCGCGGATCGAGTACAGCGGATCGCACTGGCTGGCGGTGTGATGGTCCTGGATGTATTCGCCGGTCAGCTTCGCCACCACGAAGGAGTTCGAGCCGTACCAGCGCCGCGCCCGCGCGAACACCTCCGGTTCGGCGTTGCGTACCCACTCGATCTTCGGCCCGACCGCCTGGCTGGACAGCGACTTGCCCGCGTGCCGCGGGATCTCCGCCGCGCCGAACAGGTCGGTCAACGTCGCGATCTCCGCGGCGGCGCGGGTGTCGATGCCGTACAGGATGGCCGGGCGCACCGGCCGCAGCTCGTCGTCGCACAGCACCAGGCACGGCCCGACGCCGCTGACGCACATTCCGGCGATACGCGACCCGGTCGGGGCGTCGGCCACCAGCGCTCGGCTGATCGCGCACACCTCGGCCCACCAGACGCCCACGGGATCGATCTCGGCCCATCCCGGCCGCGGCAGCGAGATCTCGTGCGACACTTGATGTTCGGCGAGCACCACCCCATCGGGCCGAACCAGAACGCCCTTGCTGCTCCCCGTGCCGAGATCGATGCCAACGAGCAAATCCACGAGGGTCAGCGTACGCGGGCCGGACGGCCGTCCCCCGGGGCTCGGGACACGAAAATTTCCGCTCTCGGGGCGAATCGGAGAAAGCGGGGTATCGAGACGAGTAGCATTCGCAGGGGTCGGTGGTTCGGGTTCGCCGTCGATCTTTCCCCATTTCTTTGCGCGGTCCTCGGCCGCCGCGTTCACGGAGTATGTCATGACACAACCCCGGACCATCCCGTTGCAGAATCTCATCGTTCTCGGCGACAGCCTCTCCGATATCGGGACCATGGATATCACCGTTCTCGGAACGATCGCCAAGGCCGCCCGGAAGATGACGACGAATGAGACCGGTCGCTACAGCGACGGCAGGAATTGGACCGATTTCCTCTACGAGTGGGTGGGCTCGGACAAACTGGTCGTTTTGAACGCCGACGCCACGCGGGAGAAGTCCACGATATTCCGGTCGCTCACCGCGCAATCGCAGATCCCGTTGTCGAACACCGTGCAGAACGGTCCCCTGGTGCGCTACGCCAATCTGGCCAAGGGCGGGGCCGTGGCCGCCTCGGACGTGGCGGCCAAGGGCGGCGCGCTGTCGCATCTGGAGGCCCAGTGCACCCGGTACATCGAGGAGCGCACGAAGCTGGGCACGGCCTTCACCGGCGCCACGCTGCACATCATCTGGATCGGGTTGAACGACATCGTGACCTGCAACCGGCCGGACACCCTCCTCGGTCCGGAGCTCGTCTACGACAAGGCGCCCGCGGACGTCGCGACGCTCGAACCGCTGCGCCGGAAGGTGTCGGCGGGACCGAAGACGCCGCTGCTCGCCGAGCACGATCCCGAATACGTCATCGGCCAGGTCCTCGCGGGGACGACCGCGGGCGAGGGCGTGCTGCCGATGGTCCTCGACATCGTGAAGGTGTGCAATCGCATCGTGGCCGCGTTCCCGGACGCCAACCACGAACAACATTTCATGTTCCTGAGCCTGCCCGATCCGAATACCGCGCCGCGCATCGTGAAAATGAAGTCCGAGGGCGAACTCGAGACGGTGAAACGATACGTCGATCTCACCGATCGCTTCAACAAGATTTTGCGCTGCGTGGCCCTCGACGGCTGGAAGGAGACCGAGTCGGGCGTGCTGCCGAACAATGTCACCTTCGTCCCGATCTTCGAGCGGCTGCGCTACATCGCCCTGCACGCCGCGGAATTCGGTCTGCGTTCGATCAAACAGGAAAAGGAATTGACCCCGAAATACGGTGGCGCCGACCAGGATACGGAGGAGATGGCCAAGGCCCGGAATTTCTTCACCACCACCGACGCCGGCCACCCGACCGAGGCGGTCTATCAGCTCATCGCGCTGTTCATCGCGGACACGATGATCGAAAAGGGTTACGCCTTGGGCAGACTCAACCCGAACCGCTGGGCGGAGGACAAGAAGTACGTGTGAGCGAGCCTCACCCCCGCTCCCGCGCGGAGCGGATGGCCATGAGGTTGTCGACCAGGCGGGCCGCGTCGGCGGCCGGGTCCATCGGGATCGACAGCAGGGCCCGCAGGTAGGCCGGGGCGAGGACCAGTTCGAAGACGTCCATCCAGGTCAGCACGGTGGTGTCGCTGGCGTCGAGGGTGGCCTGGATCTGGCGCACCCGGGGTTCGACGAATTCCAGCCCGCTCGCCCCTTGCCCCCCGGCGCGCAGGAGTGCGCGGGCGAAGGCCAGGTTGTCGGGGCGGGTCAGGCCGGTGAGCAGGTTGGTGATCCAGAACAGCAGGTCCGCGCGCAGGTCGCCGGTCGCGGGGAGCGGCGAGCGATCGGCCAGATCGTCCACGAGCGTATCGATGATCAGGCCGTCGGCACTGCGCCAGCGGCGGTAGATGGTGGCGAGGTGCACGCCGGAGCGGGCGGCGACCTCGGCGAGATCGACTGTGCCGTCGGCGGATTCGGCCAGCAGGGCACGGGTGGCCGCGTGTACGGCCGCGCGGGTGCGGGCCGTGCGGCCACCGGGGCGGCTGGTTCCTGTCGCTTGCACCCTCGCATCTTAGCGCGAATCTATTGCGTTTAGCGCCGAGCCAGCCGTACGCTTAACGCGAGTTGTTCGCATCAGCGGCTGGAGGATGTCATGGCAGAGGTACTCGTCGTCGGCGGCGGGATCGCGGGTGACATGCTCGCGCTCCTGCTGGAGCGGGACGGCTGGTCGGTCACCGTCGCCGAGATCGCCCCGGCCCCGCGCACCGGCGGTCAGACCGTCGACCTGCGCGGCGATTCGCGGGAGGTGCTGGACCGGGCCGGGCTGCTCGGGCGGGCGCTGGACAGCCTCGTCCCGCAGCGCGGCGCCGCGTGGATCGACGCGTCCGGGCGGCGGCTCGCCGAGATGCCGGTGACGGCGTTCGGCGGGCGCGGCCTGGTGTCATCCGCGGAGCTGCTGCGCAGCGATCTCGCCCGCATCATCCACGACGCGGCCGGGCCCGGGGTGACGCACCGGTTCGGCGAGACCGTGGACGCGTTGACCGACACCGACACCGGGGTGCTGGTGCGGTTCCGCGGCGGTGCGACAAGGGAATTCGACCTGGTGGTCGGCGCCGACGGCGCGCACTCCCGGGTCCGCGAACTGCGTTTCGGGCCGGAGCGGCGCTACCGGGAGCCGCTCGGTCTGGCGCACGCCTGGTTCACCCTCACGGAGACGCCCGCGACGCCGAGCCTCGACGGCTGGTTCCTGATCCACAACGCTCCCGGCCGCCGCGGCGTCGGGGCGCGGCCCGGCCATCCCGGCCAGCAGGAGATCGGCCTGACCTTCGCCGCCGACACCCTGCCGTCGCGGCACGACGACCCGGCCCGGTTCGCGCTACTGGCGCGGGTCTTCGCCGGAATGGGCTGGCGCACAGCCGAATTCGTGTCCGCCGCCCGGACGGCCACCGACTTCGCCATGGACACCGTCGATCGGATCCACCTGCCGAGCTGGCACGCCGGGCGGGTGGTGCTGCTCGGCGACAGCGCCTGGTGCGCGAGCCCGCTCAGCGGCCTGGGCACGGCCCTGGCCCTGCGGGGCGCGGCGGAACTGGCCGCCGCGCTGCGGGCCGCCGGAGTCCGCCACGACCCCGGCCGCCTGCCGGCCGCGCTGGCCGAGTTCGAACGGGTCATGCGCCCCAGAACCGTGTCGGCGCAACGGCTTCCGCCCGGCCGGATCGCGGCGGCGGCCCCGAAGTCGGCGCTGGGTATCCGCGTCAACGCGTGGGTGATGCGCGCGGTCCAGTCCGCGCCGATGCGGCCGCTGATGAACCGGGCCTTCGCCACGACCGAACACGGCCGGGAGATCGCCGAAACCCCGGTCACCCCGCTCACTCCGGGGTGAAGACCCCGGTGGCGCCGTCGGAGAAGAACACGCCCGTGTCCACGGCCGGGTCGCCCGAGGGGGCGAGGGCGCCGTCCGGTTGGACGAGGTAGGTGAACACCCGGGCGGTGCCCTCGAGGGTGAGGGTGTCGATGACGTAGAGGCGCGCGCCGTCCGGGCTCAGCACCACGCGGCCGGGGAAATGACCTGGCGCGCTGATGATTTCGGCACCGGGAAGGGGCGTCAGCGAGCCGTCGTCGTGGATGTCGAAGCCGTTGACGCCGGGGCCGCCGGTCTGCGGCAGGTACATGTGGCGGCCGTCGGGGGTGATGGCCATGCCGTGCGGGACCGCCTTGGTCGGGAAACGACCGATCGAGGTGAGGGCGCCGCCGGGTTCGATGCGGAAACCGGAGATGTCGTTGGTGCCCTCGTTGGTGATGTAGACGTAGCGGCCGTCGGGGGTCACGATCGGCAGCGCCGGGCGGTCGCCCGTGCGGACCTGGGGACCCGCGGGGGTGAGGTGGCCGTCGGCGCCGATCGCGAAGGAGTCCATGGTCCCGCCGATGAAGCTGGGCGCGAACAGGTATCGGCCGTCCGGGGAGACCACCGGGATGGACAGGCCGCTCGTCGCGCCGGGGACGGGCGCCGCGGCGACTCGGCTCAGTCCGCCGGTGGGTCCGATGGCGTAGGTCTCCACGCTGTTGGTGAGGCCGCCGACGGTGACGAACAGCCAGCGGCCGTCGGGGCTGGCGATCGCGCCGACCACCGGCTCGCCCGGGGCCAGATAGGCATCGGGCAGGGGAATCAGCCCGCCGGAGTCGGTGACGCGGAAACCCTGCAACGTTCCCGAAACCGTATGCGCCACATAGGCGAAATGCTCCGCGGCGGCGACCGCGATGGACAGCGTGCCCACGCCGGTGGGCACCGTGGGCCCGGTGTTGCTCAGGTGGCCGTTCGTCTCGCGCAGGACGGCGATATTCGCCGATCCGGTGCCGCCGATCAGCATGTAGCGCACGCCGGGCGGGGGCGCCGCGGCCGTCGGACCGCCGCCGGTCGCCGCCAGGCCGATGGCCAGAATCGTTGCGGCCGTGAGCGTTCGGACTCTCATCGCAACCTCCCTGTTGCTCGTTCGTTATCCGCTGTGAACCTACGGCCCCGGCCTCGCCGCCGACTGTCCAAACTTCTGGACAGATGTAGTTGATGCAGAAAATATTGTGTTCGATGTCCTCATCCCGAGGCGACCCATCGATCCGGAAGGCAATCAACCATGAGCGAGCTGCTCGACTTCGTCACCGCGCACTACAACGGCCTGGAGTCGGGTGATGTGGACCTGGCCGCGAGCCCGTTCTCGGCCGACGTCGCGTCCGAATTCCCCTCCGGCCCGCTCGCGGGCATCGACGCGCTGCGAGGGCTCATTCAGGCGTTCATCACCGCCTTTCCCGATCTGCGGATCGAGCGTCGCAACGTCTGGCAGGACGGCGACACCGCGATCGCGGAGATCACCTTCTCCGGCACCCACACCGGCCCGCTGGCCACCCCCGCGGGAGAGGTCCCGCCGACCGGGCGCGCGGTGCGCTTCCCGCTGGTGGACACCTTCACGATGCGCGACGGCAAGGTGGTCGAACATCGCGGCTACTGGGACAACGCCGCGTTCCTGACCCAGCTGGGCCTGCTGCCCGCGCCGGGCGAGCAGGGCTGACGCTCACTCCGGAAAACCGGCCCGCGGGAAGTCCTTCCCGGGGGCCGGTTTTCGTCGTCCTCAGGCGGGTACGAGGGTCAGCGTGCGACCGTCCGCCACCCGGGTGCCGGTGTCGACCGTGGTGACCGATTCCTGCGTCAGGACGCCGCCCGCGCCGATTCGGTAGCGGCGCAACGTGTTCTGACCCGCCCGCGCGGGGTCGGTGGCGAACACCCACACGGCGTCCCCGCTCGGTGACATGGCGGTGGCCTCGGGCTGCGCGCCCAGCGGGCCGTCGCCGACCATCGCGTCCGGCAGCGGCAGCAGCGTGCCGTCGTCGGCCACGGTGTAGGCGCTGACCTTGTTCGAGCCCATGTTCGGGACGTAGAGGTGCGTGCCGTCCGGGGTCACGCTCATCACGTGCGGCAGCTGTCCGGCGGGGAACGGCGAGGCGGGCAGTTCGGCGAGCGTGCCGTCGGCGGCGATCACGTACCCGGACAGGCTCGTTCCGCGTTCGTTGGCGATGTAGAGGTGGCGGCCGTCCGGGGTGATCGTCGGATAGATCGGGCCCGAACCGGTGCCGATGCGCTGCCGCTCCCCCGAGACGCGGCCCTCGGAGTCGACGTCGAACAGCACGATCTGATCGAGCAGATAGCTGGCCGCGTAGAGGTGGCGACCGTCCGGGCTCACCACGGCCGAGGAGATGCCGTCGGCCGACGAGCCGAACGACACCGGCGGACCCGCCGGGACGGGCGCGCCACCGGCGGTGACGGTCACCGGCAGGACGGTCGCGTTGGTCACGCCGAGCACCAGATACGCGTGCCGCCCGTCGGGGGCGAAGGCGATGTCCACCGGGATGTCCGGCAGCGGCAGGGCCGCGCCGGGCAGCGGGGTCAACCGGCCGTCCGGCTCGATGGTGTAGGCGAGCAGTTGCGCGGGCGTGCCCGACGCGACGTACAGCAGTCGCCCGTCGGGCGAGGCGGCCTGCGGCCAAGCCGCGATCCCCGACCGCGCCGCACCCGGAATCGGCACCGGCATCGCGGTGTCGGTGGCGTGGAAACCGATCAGGCCGTCGCTGAGGAAACCGTGCACGTACAGGTGGTAGCCGGGCGCGTCGGCCGTCGCGGGGGCGGCGGCGAGGACGGGCGACGCGACGACGGCGGCGGCCATCGCGAACACCCCGGCGGTCCGACCACGACGACGGGCACGTCTCGATGTCTGAGAGGTCATGTCGGGCAAGTCAAGTTCACGTCTCCCGCTCCGACTGTCCAGATAGTTGGACAGTCACGGGCCGCGGACCCGGGCAATCTTCAGGCAGACATTTCGCCCGAGGAGACATCGATGTCCGCACCGCCCGGAACACGCCGCGCCGCACGCGCATTCATCGTCCTGTTGATCGGCCTCGCGAGCCTGGTCGCGACTCCCGCACCCCGGGCCGCGGCGGCGGAGGCGCCCCGCTTCCTACTGGTCGCGGGGACCGCGTCGATGCACATCGGCGTGCTGCGGGTGAACGAGGACGCGACGCTGTCGCCGGTGCCGGGCAGCCCGTTCCCCACCGGCTTCGGCGTGTTGTCGCTGGTCGTGGCGCCCGACGGCCGGACGGTGTACGTCCCGCACGCCGGGGACGGCACGGTCACCGGCTACCGGCTCGACGACGCGGGCGCGCTGCACCCGATCTCCGGCGCGGTCGCCGCGCTGGACGGCCCGCCGACCGCCGCGAGCATCGCACCGGACGGCTCTCACCTGTTCGTGGTGGTCGGCGGGGTTCCCGGACACGTGGTCTCGTTCGCGGTCGACCCGTCGGGCGCGCTGACCCCGACCGGCGCGCCGCCGGTTCCGGTGGACGGGTTGAGCGCCGTCGGCATGGCCGCGGTCGATCCCAGCGGACGCTACCTGAACGTGGTCACCTACATCGGAAACACCATGTCCCGCTACGCGATCGGCGACCACGGCGAACTCACCCCGCTGGGCGCGACGCCGGTCGAGCTCGGCCCGGTCGCGCCGCGCTTCACCCCCGACGGCCGCTACCTGTACGTCAGCAACGAATTCGGTACGGACCTCAGCGGTTTCGCGATCGGGGCGCACGGCGAACTCACCCGCACGCCGGGCTCGCCCTACCCCACCGGCGGCGTGCCGCACGGCGCGATGATCACCACCGACGGGCGACGCCTCTACGTGCCCAACGCGGTCGGCGGATCGATCGCCGGATTCGACATCCACGACGACGGCGCGCTGACCCCGCTGCCGGGTTCGCCGTATCCCGCGCCCGCGGGCACCATGCCGGGCCAGGTCGCGCTGCACCCCGACGGCCGCCATCTCTATCTGGCCGACGTGCTCACCCTGCACGGCACGACCATGGTGCATTCCTATTCGATCCGGCCCGATGGGAGCCTCGCCCCGACCGGCGCTCCCGACATGGACACCGGGGTGATCATGTCCGACGGCCCCGTCGTCGCCCTCACCCCGTAGGCGCATCCGCGCACGCATCACCCCTCGAAATCTCGAAAAGCAAGGCACACAACGTGATCGGCACCCAGAACACGAACTCCACCCACATGCGACGCATAGCGATCGCGGGCGGCATCGGCACCGTCATCGAGTACTACGACTTCTTCATCTTCGCCACCGCCGCGGCGCTGGTCTTCCCGCGGGTGTTCTTCCCCGCCCTGGGCGCGGCCGCGGGCACCGTGGCCTCGTTCGCGACCCTGGGCGTGGCGTTCGTCGCCCGTCCGGTCGGGTCGATCCTGTTCGGGCACTTCGGCGATCGGATCGGGCGCAAGCGCACGCTCGTCGCGACCCTGGTGATCATGGGGCTGGCCACCGCCGCGGTGGGGATCATGCCGACCGCGGACCGGATCGGGGTGCTCGCGCCGATCATCGTGGTGGTGTTGCGGTTCCTGCAAGGGCTGGCCGTCGGCGGCGAGTGGACCGGCGCGACGCTCATGGCCGCGGAGAACGCGCCGCGGGATCGGCGCGGATTCTGGTCGGTGTTCGGCTCGTTCGGCGGGTCGGTGGGTCTGGTGCTGGCCAGTTGCACCTTCCTGGTGACCGGGGCGACCATGAGCGGGCGCGCGTTCGAGGACTACGGGTGGCGAATCCCGTTCCTCACCAGCCTGATTCTGGTCGGTGTGGGTCTGCTGGTGCGGCTGCGGATCGACGAGACGCCGGTCTTCGCCGCGGAGGCCGCGCGGCACGGCACCGCCGCGGTGCCGCTGGCCGAGGCGATCCGGCGGCAGCCGCGCGAGGTGCTGTTCGCGTCGGGGCTGCTGGTGATGGTGTTCGCGTTCTACTACATCGCCGTCAGCTACTTCCTCACCTACGGCACCTCGCATCTGGGGCTGAGCCGCACCACCGTGCTCGCGATCAGCATCGTGCCCGGGGTGATGTTCGGCGTGGCCATGACCGTCAGCGCGTGGCTGTCCGATCGGATCGGGCGCAAGCGAATCCTGGTGTGGGCCAACGCCGTTGCCGTCGGGTGGGCGCTGGTGCTGTTCCCGCTCGTGGACGCGGGCGGGGTGGTCGCGTACGCGGTGTGCGCGACGGTGACCACGGCGATCGCGGGGGTGGGCTACGGTCCGGTCGGCGCGTTCCTGCCGGAGCTGTTCCGCACCCGGTACCGCTACACCGCCAGCGGGGCGACCTACAATATCGCGGGGATTCTGGGCGGCGCGGTTCCGCCGCTCGTCGCGTCCGCGCTCACCCGGGCCTACGGCGGCCTGGCCTTCGGGCTGTTCCTCGCCGCGCTGTGCGTGCTGTCGCTGGTGTGCGTGCTGGCGCTGCCCGAGACGCGCGCGGCCCGGCTCGAGGACGCCGATCCCGCGGCCACGGACCCCGGACCCTCGTCCGCGGTCGCCGATCCCACGTCCGCGGTCACCAATCCCTCGTCCGCGGTCGCCGATCCCACGTCTACGGTCGCCGATCCCACGTCCACGGATCCCGATCCCGCGGCCGCGGGCGCCTGAGCCGATACCGGAGTCTGGACCGATGTCGTTGCCGCGCATACGTTTCCGGCCGCCCGGCATCCGGGCGCGGGTGCTGGCCATCGCGCTCGTCCCGGGCGCCGCGCTGTTCCTCGTCTGCACCGTCACCGTGGCCGCGCTCACCGCGCACGCGGCCACGGTGCGGGACTGGTCGGGCTACCGGGCGACGGTGATCGAGCCGCTGCTCGGGTTCGTGGGCGCCGTGCAGGACGAGCGGACCGCGAGCATGCTGACCATCGCCCGGGCGCCCGCCGCGACGACCGATCTGCGGGCGCGGCGGGAGGCCCTGGACGCCGCGCTCGCGGAGACGGTCCGCATCTCCGCGAGCGCCCAGCACCTGGACGGGGCGGGGATCTCGCGGTTCAGCGTCGAATTCGGCGCACTGATAAGCCGATTGCCCGCGGTGCGGCAGGCGGTGGACGGGCACACCACCAATCTGGCGGAGGTGGACGATTTCTACACCCGCCTCGTGGCGGCCATCGCCGACGGCGGCCAGGAGAGCACCGTGCACACCTCCCCCGACAACGCCCTCGTGGCCGCCGAGGTGACCGGGACCGCGCTGCTGCGGGCGAGCGACACCCACGCGCGGATGGTCGCGCACATCGCGGCCGGACTGGTCGACGGTCCGCTCGACCCCGCCGCCCGCCGCACGGTCACCCAACTCGAGGGCGGCTATCGCCAGCAGCTCGACATGCTCGCACCCCATCTGCTGCCCGAGGTCGAGGCCGAGTACCGGGAGCTGACCCGCGCCCCGGAGTGGTCGCTGCTCGACGGCGCGCACGCCGCGCTGGCCGCCGACGGCACGCTGCCGCTGCCCGCCGACCGCTGGCTGGCGGCCGAGCGCACGGTGCGCGCGCACCTGGTCGAACTGTTGCGTCACCAGTATCGACTCTCCGTGGCCGCCTCCCGGGACATCGCCGATCACTCGTTCACCCGCACGCTCGCGGTGGGCACGGCCATCGTGCTCGCCACCCTCGTCGCCGTCGCGTTCGCGGTGCTGCTGGCGAACCGGCTGGTGCGCCGGCTGCGGGCGCTGCGGGCGGCGAGCCTGGCCATGGCCCGCGACGGGTTGCCCGCGATCCTCGCGCGCCTGCATCGCGGCGAGACCGTGGACGTGTCCGAGGCGAGCACGGCCGCCGATCGCGGCGCGGACGAGATCGGGGAATTGGCGGACGCTTTCGCGATCGCGCAACGCACCGCCATCGATGCCGCCGTGGGCGAGGCGCGCACGCGCGAGGGGTTCAACAAGGTTTTCCTCGATATCGCCTTCCGCAGTCAGGCCCTGGTCCGGCGGCAGCTCGACGTGCTGGACGTGGCCGAGGCCGAACAGCTCGATCCCGAACACCTCGAAATGCTGTTCCGGCTCGACCATCTGGCGACCCGCGCCCGGCGCAACGCCGAGAACCTCCTGATCCTCGGCGGCCGCCAGCCCGGCCGCCGCTGGCGCGAGCCGGTGGGACTCGAGGAGATCGTGCGCGGCGCGGCCGCCGAGACCGAGGGCTTCGCCCGCGTGCACACCGTGCGCCTGCCCGTCGCCGGTGTGGTCGGTCCCGCGGTCGCCGACCTGCTGCATCTGCTCGCCGAACTGATCGACAACGCGGCGACGTTCTCCCCGCCGGAGTGTCCGATCACGGTGCACGGCACCATGGCCGGGCGCGGGCTGGTCGTGGAGATCGTGGATCAGGGGCTGGGCATCGCGGCCGAGGAACGCGCGCGGCTCAACGAGATGCTGCGCGAGCCACCGGAATTCCACGAGATGGCGCTGGCCGGGCGGCGGCATCTGGGCATGTTCGTGGTGAGCCGGCTCGCGGCCCGGCACGACATCTCGGTGCGCCTCACCGAATCGGTGTACGGCGGCATCACCGCGATCGTGCTGCTCCCGTGGGACATCATCGATCGCGACGCACCGCAGATCGCGTTGCCGCCGGACCGGATTCACGCCGGACTCTCCCGCGGCGTCACCCCGCCACCGCGGTGAGCACCGCGGACGACGATCCCGGCCCGCTGGTCCGGCCCTACGCCGTGACCCGCGGCCGGGTCGCGCGCCGCGGCCTGCGCGAGCTGGACATCACGACCCTCGTGTCGGCGGTCGGCGTCCCCGCCGATCTCGGCGCGCTCGATCCCGAATACCGCGAGATCCTCCGGCTGTGCGCCGAGCATCCGCTCTCGATCGCCGAATTGTCCGCGCACACAAGGCTTTTCGTGTCGGCGGTGAAGGTGCTCGTGGGCGATCTGGTCGACACCGGACGCCTGACCCTGCACGCCCCGGCCCCGACCCCGGCGGCCGACCTCGACCTGCTGCGCGCGGTCCTCGCCGGTATCCGCCGCCTGTGAGGGAAGCCGCAGGCGGTCCTCGCCAGTATCCGGCGCCTGTGAGGGGAAGCTGCGCCCGGTCCTCGCGGGTATCCGGCGCCTGTGAGGGGAAGCTGCGCCCGGTCCTCGCGGACATTCGCCGAATATAAGGAATATAAGGAAAGCCTCGGGGCATCCGGCGGGGATGCGGGAGCCGGATCAGTCGATGTGCAGCGCGCGCAGGCGGTTGTAGAGCGTGGAGCGACTGACTCCCAGCGCCCGCGCCGCCTGGAGTCGATTCCCGCCCGCGGCGGCGAGGGCCGCGACGATGACCTCGCGCTCGGCCTGGCGCAGCGGGGAGCCGGGCGCGTGGCGGCCGCGGTGGGAGGCGGGGAGGTCGGTGGGGATGATGTCGCCCGCCGAGCGCAGCTCGGCCACGGCCGTGATCACCCGCCGCAGCTCCGCCAGATTGCCCGGCCACGGTTGTTCGGCGAGGACGCGCAGCGTCTCGGCGGTCAGCCGGGTGCGGCCGCCCGGGCTCGCCTCGGCGAGCATGCGTTGGGCCAGCAGCGGGATCTCGTGGCGACGGCGGCGCAGCGGCAGCAGGTCCCGCCGGTCGGCGCAGAGCACCGCCAGCGCCGCGTGGTCGGCGTCGAGGTGATCGCCGGGGGTGGAGGTCAGCACGACATTGCGGCTCGTGGCGCGCAGGCACCGGGCCAGCAGGGTCGTCAGCTGGTCGGACAGCAGTTGGATGTTCTCCACGACCACGGCCGATCCGGCGCCGTCGAGCAGGCGCGCGGCATTGGCGGCCCAGGCCCGCTCGCCCATCCGCACGGTCTCGGTGGCGTCGAGGATCTCCGCGCCGGAACCCGCGGCGCGGCGGGCCTCCGTCGTTCGGCCGCAACCCAATTCGCCGACCACCAGCAGCGGCCAGCCCACCGCGCGCGGAGCCCGGCGGCCGCCGCGCCCGGTGTCCTGCTCGGGAAGGATGTCGACCAGCACACCGTCGTCGTCGACCGGCACACACCGCAACCGGACGTCGCGCCCACAGGCCAGCGTGAGCCGGTGGGTCACCGCGTCGGCGACGCGGCCGCTGGTCGCGCACAGGCGCACCGCCGCGTGGTCGGCCGGTTCGAGCAGGTCCAGCGCGGCGGGGGTGGCCAGGACCAGGCCGTGGCCGACCGCGACGACCGCGCGCTTGCGGTGCGTGGCCGCGGCCTGGAAGGCGGTCAGCAGCTGCCGCTGCGAGCGCGACGCGTCCAGCTGGAGGCGTTCCTCGATATCGCGGACCACGCGCCGCGCGAAGGGCGGGAACAGCCGGTGGTCGTCCCCGGCCCGGCCGCTGATGTCGAGGACGCCCTCGAGCCGCCGGGTGACCGGATTGACGATCGGATGCCCGTAACAGGTGAAGCCCTGGAACGCCGCCATGAAATGCTCGGGCCCGGCCACGAGCAACCCCTGCCGGGTCTCGATCGGGGTGCCCACCGCGTTCGCGCCCACCTCGTCCTCGGCGAGCCGAATGCCCGGCACCACACCGAGATCGGCCACCCCGCGCAGCGTCGAGCGATCCGCGCAGCGGACATCGACGACCCGGCCGTGCTGGTCGGCGAGCAACAGGGTGACCGAGGTGCCCTCGAGTTCGGCGCAGGCCCGCTCGAGCGCCGGCCGGGCCGCGCGCAGCAGGGCCGAGTCGACCGCGACGGCGTCCGGATCGAACCGGGGGGTCACATTCTCGTCGAGGCCGTTGAGCCGCGACCGGGACCACGCCGAGGCGATCTCCGGCCGGGCCGGACCGAGGCCGGGATACGTCGATGTCGAGGGCACGCGACACCACCTTGTCTCGCGAAGGAAGAGCATGTGTGAGCAGTATTATATTTTATGTATTAAATGGCGCAAGTCACATTGCGGGTGTCCAAATACTTGAACACCGTACCCCCGGCACCCCCCATAACCTCGCCAGAACGCGACAATCCGTCGACTCCGGGGAGGAGGAGCAGTGCCGCAACGACAACTGGACCGGCCGCATCGCGATCCGTCGCGGTGCGACGGTCACAGCCTCACGCACGCCGTGCAGGAATGCCTCGAACTGTCGATCTGCATCCTGGCAGGACAGGAACGACCCGAGCACCTGCGTCGACTCCGACAGGAGGCGACCCGCTGGGCGCGCGACGGCATTCCGATCGACACCATCCTGCGGCTGGTCCACGACGGCGTCCGCCTCGCCCTCGAGCTCGACGAGCCGGGCGGCCGCCGCCAGACCATCGACAGCGCCGCGGTGCTCGATCTGCTGGCCACGATCACCTCCACGGTGACCGGCGCCTACGAGCGGCAGCCGAAAGCCCATGCGGGACAATATCGTTCGGCCCGTACGCTGGCGGCGGCGCTGATCGAGGGCCGCCCCACCTCGGCGCTGACCCGCAACGGCGGCATCGACATCGCCGACGAGTACTGGGTGCTGGCCGTGGCGCCCGCGGTGGATCCCGGCGTCCCGACCGCCGGACCCATCCGCCGCCTGCGCAGCGAACTCGCGCACCGGTTCCGTGGCACCGCCCTGGACGTGTTGTCCCTCGACGGCGGCACCGTGCTCGTGCCCACCACGCTCGCCGAGGATTCCGGACTCGACGACCTCGTCGCCGACCTCACCCGGATCGCGGGGGTGCCGATCACCGCCACCGTCGCCCGGGCCGAGATCTCCGCCATCCCCGCGGCCGCCGACCGCGCCCACGAACTGCTCGACCTCGCGTCCCGGCTCGGCATGACCGGACTGCACCGCTTCGACGACCTGGCGCTCGAATACCAGCTCACCCGGCCCGGCCCCGGGCTCGATCAGCTGAGCGCGCTGCTGGATCCGCTCGACGACCACCCCGACCTGCTGAGCACGCTGTGGGTCTTCGTCGTCAACGACCAGAGCCGCAAACGCACCGCCAGCCGCCTGCACCTGCACCCCAATTCGGTCGACTACCGGCTCAAACGCATCGCGCAGCTCACCGGCCTGGACGCCTCGCGCGCCTCGGGACTGTGGTATCTGCGCTCGGCGCTGATCGCCCGCAGTTACCGACGATCGATCAGCCGAACGTCGTAGCCGAATCCGACTCGCGCCGGATGTCGCGCGGCTGTGCTCTCCGACACAGTTGTCAGCCACATCACATGACGACGAGGAGCGGCGATGCAGCCATACGACAACGACGAGCGTGGTCGGCGATGACCGCGGCCACGCTGGACACGCGCCCGCAGCTCGCGCCCCGGGCCCGGCTGGCGCGGATCGAACAGGGTTATCTGGTGCTCGGCGGCACCGTGCTGATCTGTCTGGTGGGCGGACTCACGACGCCGAACTTCCTGTCGCTGAACAACTTCGCCAGCATCGCCGCGCTCTCGGCGGCCTTCGGCATCCTCGCCGTGGGTGAGGCGGTGGTCATCCTCGGCAAGGGGATCGACCTGTCGGTGGCGGGGATCGGACTCGGCTCGGCGCAGGCGACCCTGGCGTTCATGAACCGCGGGATGCCCGAGGGCCGGGCGATCCTGCTCATGGCCGGGCTCGCCCTGCTGGTCGGGGTGCTCAACGGCGTGCTGATCGCCTACCTCGAGGTGCCCGCGCTGTTCGCGACGCTGGCCACCGGGATGCTCGCCATCGGCGGCGTCGACATCCTGTTCCTGAGCCGCAACGTCTACAACGTGCCCGCCGGATCGTGGATCGCGGCGCTGAATCACGGTTCGCTGCTGGGGATTCCGCGCCCGGTGCTGGTGGCCGCCGCGGTGTTCGCGCTGGCGTGGCTGTTCATCTCCTACACCGCGCCCGGCCGGTTGATCCGGGCGATGGGCGACAACTTCGACACCGCCCGCGCCACCGGCGCGCCGGTGCGCCCGTTGCAGGTGCTGACCTACGTGATCGCCGCGGCGCTGGCGGTGCTGGCCGGATACGTGGCGGTCTCGATCCAGGGCAGCGTGCAGACGACCGTCACCTCCTTCGATCCGATCCTGTTCACCGCCTTGACCGTCGCCGTGATCGGCGGGGTGTCGCTGTCGGGCGGGCGGGGCACGATCCTCGGCGTGCTCGCGGGCTCGCTGTTCGTCGGCGTGCTGAACAACCTGCTGGTGCTGCACGGCCTCACCACCGCGGTCCAGGACCTCATCCGCGGCGCGGTGCTCATCGGCGCCATCGCCTTCGACGCCTGGCTGCATCCCCGCAATGTCGAGACCGAGAAGTCCGGCGAACTGTAATGGCTTCTCCCACAACCACTTCCAAGCACGACACCGCCCACGACAGGAGGGTTCGACGATGAACCGAAAGAAGACACTCGCCCTGGTGACCACCGCGCTCACGGCGTTCGCGATCGCCGGATGTTCGGTGGACAGCCGCTCCGGCTCGTCCGGGGCCGCCTCGGGCGACGCCGCCTTCGGCGCGAACGTGGACATGAACGACGCCGTGCGCAAGGCCCACGACGTGATGAAGGGCAAGCGGGTCGCCTTCGTCCCGATCCTCTACAAAGGCTATGCGCTGACCGAGAACTGGGGCTCGACGATGCAGCGCTCGTTCGGCAACCTCGGCGCCGACTTCCAGGTCTACGACTCCAACTTCTCCAGCGACCGGATGATCAGCACGATCAACGACCTGATCGCCCGCAAGGCCGCCGACGTGCTCGTGCTCCAGAACCAGGACCTGGGCCTGCTCGACAGCGTGATCGAACAGGCCGAGCGCGCCGGGATCTACACCGTGGTGCTGAACATGATGTCGACCCGGCTCGGCGACGCGTTCATCGGCGTCGACGTCGCGCACGCCGCCCGCACCATCGCCCAGCGCGCCGCCGACGACTGCGGCCGCCGCAACGCGCCCAAACAGGTCGCGGTGATCGACGGACCCGGCAACGACCCGGCCTCGATCCAGTGGAACCAGGGCATCCGCGACGTGCTCGAACCGCTGGGATACACGCTGTCCGTTGCCCATTCGCAGTTCCAGAACGCCATCGCCCAGCAGGCGGCCGAGTCGATGCTGCAACAGTCGCAGGGCAAGCTGTGCGGGTTCCTGGTGACCTACGACGTCAACGCGGTGACCGTCGGCCGGACCGTCGCCGACGCGGTCGGCCGCGGCCAGGTGGCGCCGGATTCGGTGGGCACCTATACCTTCGACGCCGACCGGAGCTGGTGCGACGCGCTGAAGCAGGGCCTGGTCACCGCCTCGGTCGCCTACGACGTGCAAGGCATCGGCGAGGCGGCGGCGGTGGCCACCCAGCAGCTGATCCAGTCCGGCGCCAAGCCCGGCAGCGGGCACACCGTGTCCTTCGTCGCCGACGCGATGGTCGACAAGACCAATGTCGACGACGTGTCCATCGCCTGCTACACGGGCCGGTGACCATGGGCATCGCACTACGGTCCCGGGGCGTGAACGCCATCGGGCTCACCGGCGGGCGGTGGCGCGACCGCGTCGCGCCCTACCGGACCCTGTCGGAACTGTTCGAGAAGCGCTGGATGGAGGGCGCGGTCCCGCTGGGACTGGCGTTGATCCTGTGTGTCGTCGTGCTGTCGACCACGCCGGTCGGCGCGGACAACACCCCGCTCGTGCTGGATCAGGCGGCCGAATACGGGCTGCTCGCCATCGGTCTGACGGTGGTGCTGGTCGGCGGCGGCATCGACCTGTCGGTCGGATCGGTCGTCGGGGTGGCCGCGCTCGGCGCGATGGTCGCCAACCGGGTGTGGCACTGGCCGATGGCCCTGGTGGTGCCCGCGGCCGTGCTGACCGGGGCCCTGCTCGGCGCGATCAACGGCGTGCTCGTCGCCCGGCTGCGGATGCGGCCGTTCATCACGACGCTGGTGACCCTGATCGCGTTCGGCGGCGCGGCGACCGCGTTGCAGAGCGCCTACAGCACCAAGATCGGCGTGGCCCGGCCCGACATCGTCTGGGATTTCCTGAGTTTCGGCAAGGTCGCCGGGATTCCCACGGAGTGGTTCCTGTTCGTGGTGGTGCTGATCGTCGCGCACCTGGCCCTGACCCGGTCGCGCTGGGGCTGGTGGGTGACCGCGGTCGGATCGGATCGACGGTCCGCGCGCCGCAACGGGATTCCCGTCGTCGCGGTCACGTTCTGGACCTATGTGCTGTCGGGGGCGCTGGCCGGGCTCGCGGGCCTGCTCACCGCCGCCCGGCTCGGCCGCACCGATCCGAACGTCGGAAAGGGTTGGGAGATCGTCGCTCTGACGGCGGTCGTGCTCGGCGGGGTGAGCCTGAAGGGCGGCCGCGGGTCGGTCCTGCGGGCGACGGTCGGCGTGCTCGTGGTGGCGATCATCCAGCAGGCCACCATCGCCGAGGGCGCGCAGGGGTCCTGGTACACGGTGATCCTGGCGGCGGTGCTGCTGCTGTTCACGGTCCTCGACCTGAAATGGGGCAAGTACCGGCAGCGCACGGTCGAGAAGCTGCGGATCGATCCGGCGCGCCTGGTGCTGCCGCCGCTGCCCGACATCACCGAGCCGGGCAGCGTGTGGAATCTCAACAGCCGCCTCACCGACGCGCCGCCGATCGGGCTGGGCCAGATCCGCGGGGCGGAGGACTGCGCGGTCGACGGCGACGGCAACGTCTTCTGCGGCGACCAGCGCGGCTGGGTGTGGAAGTTCACCCCCGGCCGCACCGAGGGCGAGATCTTCTCGCGCACCGGCGGTTTCCCGTGCGGCCACGCCTTCGACCGGGAGGGGCGGCTGGTGGTCGCGGTGGGCGGTATGGGCATCTACCGGATCGAACCGGACGGTCGGCCGGAGCTGGTGGCCAACAAGGTCGCGCGCAGCCCGTTCTCCCTGCTCGACGATTCCGGGTTGCGGGCCGTGGACGATCTCGACGTCGCCCCCGACGGCTCGATCTACGCCTCGGACTTCTCCACCCGCAACAACACCGCCGACTTCCTCGTCGAACTGGTGGAATTCCGCCCGAACGGCCGGGTGGTGCGCGTCGATCCCGACGGCAGCACCGAGGTGGTGGTCTCCAATCACGTGTTCCCCAACGGGATCTGCACCGCCCACGACGGGCAGTCGATCCTGATCGTCAGCACCGGCCTGTGCCGGGTGGACCGGCTGTGGATCGCGGGACCGAAACAGGGGCAGCTGGAACCGGTGCTGGAGAATCTGCCCGGCTACCCGGACAACCTCAACCGGTCCTCCGACGGAAACTACTGGCTGCCGCTGTGCGCGATGCGGACCTCGATGTCGGATCTGCTGCGCGAACACCCGGCCGTGCGGCGGCGGATGACTCGCGAAGTGTCGCTGGACAATTGGGTCGTTCCGCAGCTGAACATGTCGTGCGTGCTCAAGTTCGACGATCGGGGCCGGATCCTGTCGGTGCTGTGGGACGAGACGATGGAGAACTATCCGATGGTCACCTCGGTCAAGGAACAGGCCGGGCACCTGTATCTGTGCGGCGTCAGCAACAACCGCATCGGCCGACTCCCGTTGGACCCCAGCGAGATCGGCACGATCGACCCGAATCGCGTTCCGGGACTGCGGGATACGGTCCACACACCGGCGGGGGCGGTCCGATGAACCGCGCGCTCGCCACGCTGGCCGAGTGGATCAATCCGGCCTGGGGACGGCACCGCACCGTCCCGCCGATGGACGCCGGGCTGCGGCCGAACCTCCGCCTCGACGAGGCGGCGGAGTTACTGCCGACCGGCGCCCACGAACCCGACGACGTGGTCGTCACCGACTCCGGCACGGTGTTGTTCGGCAGCGGGAACGTGGTGTGGTCCTGGCGCGACGGCGCGGTCCGCGCCGTGGCCGAATTGCCCGGTCCCGCAGGGGCGCTCGCGCTCCGGGACGGCACGCTGCTCGTCGCCGTCGACGGCGCCGGACTGCTCGCGGTGAATGATGCGGGCCGGGTCACCGAGGTGTGCGCCG
Source organism: Nocardia sp. NPDC003482 (assembly GCF_053588115.1). Taxonomy (NCBI): domain Bacteria; kingdom Bacillati; phylum Actinomycetota; class Actinomycetes; order Mycobacteriales; family Nocardiaceae; genus Nocardia; species Nocardia sp. NPDC003482. Next base: position 499,368 of record NZ_JBSFPI010000001.1, on the reverse strand, counting down.
ACGCGGCCGTCGCCTCCTGCGTCACCGACCTCGCCGTGCTCGCCGACGGGTCCGTGCTCGCCACGGTGGGCTCGCGCGAGTACGGCGTCGCGGAGTGGTCGCGGGCGCTGGTGCTCGGCGACCGGTCCGGGGCGATCGTCCGGATCGAGGGGGCGCGGGCGCGGGTCGAGGCCGAGGGCCTGGGGTGGCCGTCGGGCATCGAAACCGCCTCGGCCACCGAGGTTCTGGTGTCGCTGAGTTTCGACCACCGCATCGAGACCCGGGCGCTCGCCGCCCTCGCCCGCCCGGGCCGCGCGATCGCGCGCAACCTGCCCGTCTATCCGGGCCGCCTCGCGGCCGCCGCGGACGGCTGGTGGGTCGCGGCGCCCTATATCCGCAACCGCGTCACCGAGATGCTGCTCGACGAGCCCGCGGTGATCGCGGAGATGGTGGCGCGCGTCGATCCCGAGGACTGGTTCGTCCCCCGGCTGCGCTGCACCAACCCCTACACCGACACCATGCAGATGGGGCAGCTGCGCGTGCTCGGCGAGGTCAAACCGTGGGCCCCGGCCCGGTCGTGCGGGCTGGTGCTGCGTCTCGACGGGGCCGGGCGCGTCGCGGAGAGCGCGCACGCCCGGGTCGACAGCCCCCGGCACGGCGTGACCGGCGTGGCCGCGGCGAACGGCCGAATCCTGGCCGCCGCCAAGGGATTCGGCAATCTCCTGCAACTGCCCGCCGAGGAAGGAACGAGGTGATACGGATGCCCACTACGGACCACGACACCGCCGAACCGGTGATCCGGCTGTCGAAGGTGAGCAAACGCTACGGCGGCACCTACGCGCTGCGCGGCGTCGACTTCGACGTGCGCCCCGGGGAGATCCACGCGCTGCTCGGCGAGAACGGCGCCGGGAAGTCGACGATGGTGAAGATCATCTCCGGTGCCGTCGCCCACGACGGCGGCACCCTCGAACTCGACGGCCGCGCACGCACTTTCACGGCCCCCAAGGATTCGGTGGCGGCCGGAATCTCGATGGTGTACCAGGAGGGTTCGCTCGTCGAGACCATGACGGTGGCGCAGAACCTGTTCCTGGGCGAGGAGAAGGTGTTCAACAATCTCGGCCACCTGAACATCGTGGCGCGAGAACTGCTGGAATCACACAACTTCCACATCCGCCCGGACGTCCCGGCCGGTGCGCTGGGCGTCGGCCAGAAGCAGATGGTCGAGATCGCGCGGGCGGTGCACCGCAACGCGAAGCTGGTCATCCTCGACGAACCGACCTCCTCGGTCACCCCCGAGGAGCGGCTCCAGCTGTTCCTGTCCATGCAGTCGCTCAAGCGCCGGGGCATCGGCGTCATCTTCATCACCCACATGCTCGACGAGGCGTTCGAGCAGGCCGACCGCATCACCGTGCTGCGCGACGGGGAGGTGCAGGGCACGGTGTCGCGGCCGGAGTTCGCCCGCGACGAGGTGGTGCGCATGATGGTGGGGCGCAATGTGGAGATGGGCCGGGTGCTCCCCGGACGAGAACCCGATCCCACGCCGGTGCTCGAGGTCGAGGACGTCACCCTGCTCCCGGTCGTGCGCAATATGTCGTTCTCCGCCTACGCCGGGGAGATCGTCGGGATCTACGGCCTGGTCGGCGCGGGGCGCAGCGAGGTGGCGATGATCATCAGCGGCATTCTCAAGCGACGCCGATTGCGCGGCGGCACAATCCGTTTGAACGGCCGGCGGGTCCGCTTCGGCACCCCGCGCCAGGCGCGCCGGGCGGGCATCGTCTACATCACCGAGGACCGCAAGGCGTCGGGCTTCTTCAGCCATCTGACGATCGCCGACAACATCTACCTCGGGCATCTGTGCGGGGCACGACGCCTGCCGTTCCTGGTGCGCCCGAGCGCCCGCAAGTCCGTCGCGGGACGCTTCGTCGAACGCTTCCAGGTCCGCACCTTGGAGCCGAACCGGGCCACGCTGGAGGAGCTCAGCGGCGGCAATCAGCAGAAGGTCGTGCTCGCCAAGGGCCTGACCCGGAAACCGTTGGTCGCCATCATCGACGAACCCACCCGCGGCGTGGATCTGGGCACCATCCCCGAGATCCACGCCATGATCCGGGGGCTGGCCGACGACGGCGTCGCGGTGGTCGTCATCTCGTCCTACCTGCCGGAGATCCGGGCGCTGTCCGATCGCGTGCTGGTCGCCAAGAACGGGACCATCGCCGCCGAATTCGCCCCCGAGGAGGCCGACGAGACCCGGCTGATGTTCGCCGCCGTGCACTAGCGACCCCGCACCGAAAACGCTCGCCCCGGCCGTGGCCGGGGCGAGCGTTTCTCGTCGAACCGTCGCGCTCAGAACTCGATGACCGCCTTGCCGCCGGTCTGCTTGTCGAATTCGCGGTAGGCCGCCTCGGCGTCGTCGAGGGACCAGCGATCGGTGAAGATCTTGTCCACATCGACCCCGTGGCTGGCGATGAAGCGGGCGCAATCCCCCTGTCCGACAAGGGAGAACGTGTAGGAGCCGACGATCGTGAGCTGCTTGCGGATGACGTCGGGGCTGACGTTCAGCGTCACCTCCCCGCCCTCGCCGACGAAGCCCACCCGACCCCACGGGGCGGTGGCCTGCACGGCGGCGGAGCGGGCGGCGGCCGCCCCCGAACAGTCCAGCGCGCAGCTCACGCCCTTGCCCCCGGTCAGTTCCCGGATCGCCGCCACCGGATCGGTGGCGCTGGAGTCGACGCCGTGCGCGGCGCCGAATTCCTTTGCGCGGGAGACCCTTTCGCTCGCGACATCGACCGCGATCACCTCCGCGCCCATCGCCGCGGCCAGCTGCACCGCGGACTGCCCGACCGGGCCCTGCCCGAACACGGCGAGGGTGTCGCGGGCGGTGAGACCCAGGCGCACCAGGCCGCCGAAGGCCGTGCCGGTGCCGCAGGCGATCGCGGCCCCGGCGGCGAAGCTGAGCTCGTCGGGCAGCGGAACCAGTGTGCGCGCGGGCACTTTCAGGTAGTCGGCGTGGCCGCCGTGGGCGGTGGCGCCGAAGATCCGCGCGCCGCGCTCGCACATCTGGGTCCAGCCCTCGCGGCAGCGGTCGCAGAAGCCGCATCCGTCGTAGTGGTGCACCATGACCCGATCGCCGACCCGCACCGCGCGCGGATCCACCGCCGACCCCAGGGCGACCACCACACCGCACGGCTCGTGCCCGGCGATGACGCCCACGTCGTCGCCGCGCAAACCGAACGCCGCCAACGCCTCTCCGGCGGGCGCGCGGTAGAACCGCAGATCGCTGCCGCACATTCCGGACGCCTTGATCTGCACGATCACGTCCGCGGGCCCCGGTTCGGGGTCGTCGAACGAGACGATCTCGAGGTTGCGGTCACCGTTGAACACAACGCCGCGCATCGGCACTCCTCCACCTCCGGCCAGCGCCGGGTCGATCCACTGTGGGTGTCAGGACAGCGATTCCGCCAGCGCGGGCGACAGTCCGTAGGATTTGAGCTCGACGTAGCCGTCGAAGCCCTCCAGCCCGGCCTCCCGGCCGATGCCGCTGTTCTTGAATCCGCCGATGGGCGAATGGAATCCGACCACGTTGCCGTTCAATTCGACCGTCCCCGTGCGGATTCGGCGCGCCACGGCGAGGGCGTGCTCGTCGTCGGCGGCGAAGACCGAGCCGTTGAGACCGAACGTCGAGTTGTTGGCGATCGCCACGGCCTCGTCCTCGTCGGCGAAGCTCAGCACCGACAGCACCGGGCCGAAGATCTCCTCCTGCGCGATGCGCATATCGGGCGCGACGCCGGTGAACACGGTCGGCTCCACGAACCAGCCGCGGTCCAGTCCGGCGGGCCGCCCGCCGCCGACGGCGACCTTGGCCCCCTCGGTGCGGCCGATCTCGAGGTAGCTCTCGATCATCGCGCGCTGGCGGGCGGTGACCACCGGCCCGATCTCGGTCGCCGGATCGGCCGGATCGCCGACCGGCATCGACTCGACCATCGCCACGAGCCGCTCGACCAGTTCGGCCTCGCGGGAGCGGGCCACCACGATGCGGGTCTTGTTGCTGCACGCCTGGCCGTTGTTGCGCATCGACAGCTTGCGGATCTGGCCGAGCGCGATGTCCAGGTCGGCGTCGTCGAGGATGACCGCCGCGGATTTGCCGCCCAGTTCGAGGGTGACCCGGCGCAGATCGCGCCCGCACAGCTCCGCGACCCGGCGGCCCGCGGCCGTCGAGCCGGTGAACGACACCTTGTCCACGCCCGGATGGGTGACCAGGTGCTCGCTGACGCCGCGATCGGCGGGCAGGATGTTGACCACGCCGTCCGGCAGGCCCGCGGCCTGGAGGATCTCGCCGAGCAGGTAGCCGTTCAGCGGCGCCTCGGGGGCGGTCTTCAGGATCACCGTGCAGCCGGCCAGCAGCGCCGGACCCAGCTTCAGCGCGGCGATCTGCAACGGCATGTTCCACGGGATCACCGCGGCGACGACGCCGATCGGCTCCCGCGTCACCAGGCCGGTGCCGGTGGCCGAGCGGCGGATGCTGCTCCACTCGTAGCTCGGGGCGAGTTCGAGGAACGCGTCCAGCAGCAGTTTCGCGCCCAGCGACTGGGTGCTGCGCGACAACGTGATCGGACTGCCCATCTCGGTGGTGATCAGCTGCGCGATCTCCTCCTGCCGCTCCCCCAACCCCGCGCTGACCCGGGTCAGCACCTCGATCCGATCGGCCAGCGACAGCCGCGGCCACGGACCGTGATCGAACGCGTGCCGGGCGGCGGCCACGGCCCGATCGACGTCGCTGGCCGCGGAGTTGGGCACGTGGGCCACCGTCTGCTCGGTGTAGGGCGAGATCACCGCGATCTTCTCGGTGGCGGTGGGTTCGGCCCACCGCCCGCCGATGAACAGCTTCGAATAGTTGCCCTGAGGGACCATGTTCTTCTCTCCTCGCACCGGTCCTGTCGTGCGCCGCCTCCTGGAACGGAGGCGGCCCGGTGGTCCGAGTGTGGCGCAGCGCACATCCGCCCGGTATCCCTCGCCGGTCGTATTCGACCGCGACCTTCGGTCGATGCGGGTCAGCGCGTGCCGACCAGGCGCATGACCGTGGCGAAGTCGTCGACGCCCTCGAGGCCGAACACCGCCTCGACGACGGCGTCCTGCCGCTCCCGCGCGAGCACGCCCTCGGCGTTGGTCCGGAACTTCGCGATCAGCTCGGCGTCGGTCATCCGGGTCTCCGGATCGGGGGTCGGGCTGCCCTTCGGGTACACCCGGTCGGCGACGAAAGTCGTTCCGCGAGCGTCGACTTCGATGCGGGCGGGCCGCGCCGACGGATGCGCGGACAGCGCCTTGAAGTAGTCCGGATGCGGTTGGAAGGTGACCCGTTCCATCAGCTCGAGCACCGACGGGCTGAACACGAGGTCGGGATCGTGCCACGCCTTGCTCGGGGTGATGTTGTGCGCGCCGACGGCCAGCCCGTGCGCGATGCTGAACTGCGCGTCGTGGGTGTGCTCGATGACATTGCTCAACCACAGCGGATGCAGGACCGCGGCCTCACCCCAGCACCGGATCGCCTCGATCTCCTCGGGCTTGAGATCGTTCTCCTCGACGATCTCGGTGAGCGCGTGCAGCGGCGCGTGCAGGATCCGGCAGTGCGGATACGGCTTGAAGGTCTGTTCGGCCGGGAACCACCAGTCCTCGCCGAGACCGGCGGTGAGATTCTGCGGTTCCCAGCGGCGGGTGCCGATGAAACGGCGGTAGCCCAGCTCGGCGTCGTCGAGGACCGGCAGGTCACCCCGGTGACCGAGCTTCGCCATGTACGCCGCGGTCAGGGAGGCGTTGGTGAGGGCGCCCGCGAGGGAGTACTTGATCGTCGCGGTCGGCGCGTGGGCCAGCCACGACCGCATGGAATTCACCGGCGAGGTGCTGGCCGCGATGGCCAGCGCGTGGGCGAGCACCTCGGCCGAACAGCCCTCGAGCTTGCCGACCGCCGCGGTCGCGCCGAAGACCGTGTTGCTGTAGCCCAGCACGGGCGACAGGTTCATCTCGGTGTCGGTGCGGTCGCGCAGGTAGTCGACCGACTTGTAGAACCGGAACGACATCTCGTGCGACAGCGCGATCGCGGCGAGCACATCGCGGCCCGAGCGCTGCCGGGACTCGGCCACGGCCATGGTCGGCGGCAGGACGTAGGGCGTCACGTGGCCCGGCGGCAGCACGGCGTCGAAGTCGAGGGCGTTGATCAATTCCCCGTTGGCGAAGGCGGCGGCGAGCGTCGTCACCCGGTCGGGGGTGCCGATGACGGTGGCGTCCCCGTTCGAGCCGCCGACCAGGCGGGCGTATTCGATGCCGATCCGGCCCTTGTGCTGGTCGACCGCGCCCAGGGCGCAGCCCAGCGAATCGAGCAGGATGCGCTTGGCTTCGACCACGACCTCCTCGGGCAGGCGGTGGTAGTCGACCCCGGTGGTGAATCGGGCCAGTTGTTCGACGATGGTCTCGGACACGACGGCGTCCCTTCCTCGCTGCGCGCTGCTGTGCTGCCGGTATCACCATGGCGTCGATCGGGCGCGACGACATCCGCCGCCGGTCCGATTCGCCTGCGACCTTCGGCCGACTGGCGTCGGATCGCGGGAAGGTGCCGGACGACTTCCATCCTAGCGCTAGAATCAGACATAATATATTGTCCTTGAGTTTTTGGAGCGACAGTGGCAACCGCAACCACGGATTCACCCCACCGCGACGTGGCGCTCGACCGGGACCTGCACGCCCGCATCCGCGAACTCGTCGTCGAGGCCGGGGGTGCCCTCGGCCGGGAGTTCCCGGCCTACGACTGTTCCCGGGCGCTGGCCGCCAAACGCATGCTGCGCTACCTGTGGGACGCGACCGTCGCGGATCTGGCCCGCGCGAGCGGGACGCACCCCGAACCGCCGACCGACCTCGCCGCCCTGCTCACCCGGATCCGCGACGCCGAGAGCGCGGTCGAGGAGGCCCGGCTGCGCGACGGCGTCGAACTGCTGCGCCGAGTGCGCCACGCGCTGGCGACCCTGCGCGACACGACGACGGTCGACGAGTTGTTCACCCGGGCCTCGGAGGCGGCCTGCACCATCGGATTCGACCGCGTGCTGCTGTCCACCGTGGAGAACTCGGTGTGGAAGCTGAGCACGATGTGCGTGGTCGGCGACCCGAAACTCGCCGAGGACATGGTGGCGATCGGCCGCGACAATCCCCCGCGCCTGGACGGCACCCTGATCGAATCCGATGTCGTCGCGCACGGCCGGGCCGGTCTGGCCCTGGACGCGCAGCGCAATCCGCGGGTCGAGCGGACGCTGGTGAAGATGTCGCGCTGCACCTCCTACGCCGTCGCCCCGCTCACGGTGCGCGGCCAGGTCGTGGGCATGGTGCACGGCGACTGCACCCTGCCCCACCGCGAGGTGGACGACTCCGACCGCGCGGTGCTGAGCCTGTTCGCCGAGGGCCTGAGCCACAACCTGGACCGGGTGCGCATCCTCCAGGGCGTCGCCGACCTCCAGCGCGGACTGCTGAACCTCACCGGCGGGATGCGGATCGGCGCCGGGCCCGCGGTCGCGGTTCCCGCCCAGCCGCATCCGCTGCTGTCGAGCCGGGAGGTGGAGGTGATCGAACTGCTCGCCGCGGGCGAACCGAACCGCCTCATCGCCCGCAAGCTGTCGATCTCCGAGGGCACGGTCAAGACCCACGTCACCCACATCCTGCGCAAACTCGGCGCCGCCAATCGCGCCGAGGCGGTGTCCTACTGGCTGCGCGACGGTTCCGCACGCTTCTGCGTATAATATATTGTGCATGAAGCCGTCCGCGACAGAGGTGTGCCCATGACGAGGATCAGGACCCAGCCCGACGACTGGACCGAACCGGGTCCGCATCAGATCGTGCGCGGCGTCCACAGGATCCCGTTACCCCTGCCGATCGACGGGCTCGCCGCGGTCAACGCCTACCTGCTCGAGGGCGCCGACGGGCTGATCCTCATCGACCCGGGCTGGGCCTGCCCGCAGACCGAACGCGCCGTCGCCGCGGCGCTGGAACTGCTGGGTTACGCGCTCGGCGATATCGCCGTCTGCCTGGCCACCCATCATCACGCCGATCACTACACCCAGGCGTGCGCGTGGCGAAAGACGTTGGGCTGCAAGCTGTTCACCGGACGCGAGGAACGCCACAGCATCGACGCCTTCCCGCTGCCCGGCGGTTTCCCCCATCATTCCCCGCTGCTCGCCCACCACCGGCACCGCCTCGACGAGGTGTGCGAACGGGTCGCGGCGGGCGCCACGACCGCCTACGACATCGCCGCCGCCCTGCCGTCGACCCGTCGCGGGCTGCGGCTCGACGACCTGCCGCCCGAGCATCAGCTGTCGGCGATCATGGAGATCGACGCCCACCTCGACGTCCTGTCGATGCAGGGCCGGGTCGGCCACGACGACGGCGCCACCGTGCGCCGTTTCGCGCTCGCGGCATGAAACCCCCTGCCGCACAACCCTTTTCACCGTGGAGGAATACGTGAGCACAGACCCTTCGGCCCGGACCCCGCTGGCGGGCTTGCGGATCATCGAATTCGCCAGCTTCGTGGCGGGTCCCTCGGGGGGCATGACGCTGGGTCAGCTCGGCGCCGACGTCATCCGGATCGACCCGATCGGCGGGGCCGCCGACTACACGCGCTGGCCGCTGTCGGCGCGGACCGGGCGCAGCCTCTACTGGACCGCGCTCAACCGCGGCAAGCGCTCGGTCGCGATCGATGCGCGCTCCCCCGAGGGCCGCGAGCTGATCATCGGACTGGCCACCGCGCCGGGACCCGACGCGGGCATCGTGGTCGACAACACCGTCGGGCGGCCGTGGCTGTCCTACGAGGCGCTCAGCGCGCGGCGCGCCGATCTGATCCAGGTGCACATCGACGGGTACGCCGACGGCCGGGCGGCGGTCGACTACACGGTGAATCCCGATGCGGGCGTTGCCGATATGACCGGACCGCTGGACGCGGCCGCACCGGTGAACCACGTCCTGCCCGCCTGGGACCTGCTGGCCGGGATGACCGCGACCACCGGACTGCTGGCCGCCCTGCACCGCCGCACCCGCACCGGGGCCGGATCGTTCCTCCGGCTCGCCCTGGCCGATGTGGCGTTCTCGTCGCTGGTGAACCTGGGCTGGCTGGCCGAGGCCGACGAACGGGGTCGGGCGCGGGACAAGCACGGCAACCAGGTCTACGGGAGTTACGGCGCGGATTTCGAGACCGCCGACGGCGAGCGCGTCATGGTCGTCGCCCTCACCCGCCGGCACTGGGACGGGCTGCGCCTCCTGACCGGCACCGGCGCGGTCTTCGACGCCCTCGAGAAGGCCCTCGACGCCGACCTCCGCACCGAGGACGACCGCTACCGCCACCGCGACCTGATCACCGCCGTCCTGCGGCCGTGGTTCGCGGCCCGCCCGCTGGCCGAGATCGACCGCGCCCTCACCGAATCCGGCGTGCTGTGGAGCAAGTTCCGCACCGTGCACGACGTGGCGACCGCCTTCCGCGCCGAGGGCTCCCCCGCGATCTTCGGCGAGGTCGATCAGCCCGGCATCGGCCCGGTGCTGACCAGCCGGTCCCCCCTGCGCATCGACTCCGAGTACGGCGACTGCGCGGTCGCCCCCGACCTCGGTGAGCACACCGGGCAGGTGCTGTCGGAGGTGCTGGGCGTGAGCGACGCCGAACTGGGCCGCCTGCACGACGCGGGCGTCATCGGCTCGGCGTAGCGGCCCTACGCGTCGGGCAGGGTGAATACGATCTTGCCGACGGCCGCCCCGGAGCGGAGGCGGTCGGCCGCGTCGCCGGGTTCGGTCAGCGGCACGGTCCGGTCGATCACCGGGCGGATCGCGCCGCGGGCCACGGCCGCGAGGACCTCCGGCCGCAGCCCGGCGATCACGGCGGCGAGCTCGTCGGGGCGGGTGAAGCCGAAGGAGACACCGTGCACGGTGAGGTGACGGTAGGACAGGTCGTCGAGATCGATGGTCGACGCGGGCCCGTCGAGTCGGCCGATATTGACCACGTGCCCGTCGTGCCGCGTGGCGGGCAGGCAGCGGGCGAACGTCGGCCCGCCGACGTGGTCGAGCACGACGTCGACGCCCCGGCCACCGGTGGCGGCCAGGACGGCGGCGGTGAGGTCGGTGCCCGGGGTGACGACGACGGTGTCCACGCCCGCCTCGGTCAGCAGGGCGCGTTTGCCGGGCGCGCGGGTCGTGCCGATGACGTGCGCGGCGCCGAGGGCCTTGGCCAATTGCGCGCCGATCAGCCCGATCCCCGCGGACGCCCCGGTGATGAGCACGCTCTGCCCGGCGGTGAACCCCGCCGCGGTGAGCGCGCCGTGCTCGGTCAGCAACCCCGTCGGCAGCGCGCACGCCACCGCCGGGTCGAGGCCGTCGGGAAGAGGCAGGACGTGGCGGTGATCGGCGAGGACGTATTCGGCGAACGAGTGCGGCGTCGAGCCCATCACCGCGTCGCCGACCCGCCAGTCACCGGTCCCGTCGCCGAGCGCGGCCACGGTTCCGGCGTACTCGAATCCGGCGACGAACGCCTCCCCGGTCCCGCCGCGGGTGGGGTCGGCCCGATCGAGCATCGGAATGTCGCCGTTGTTCGTCGCCGCGGCCCGGGTGCGGATGAGCACCTGCCCCGGGCCCGGCTCGGGCCGCGCGACCTCGCGCACCTCCCAGTCCGGGCCGAGCCCACCCACGAGCGCGCGCATCGTCCGCGGCACGGCGATCCTCCCGTCTCAGCTCCGGTCGTCGACCTTGTTACGCGAAATCAGTTGCGCGGCAATCACATTGCGCTGGATCTCGTTGGTGCCCTCGCCGAGGATCATCAGCGGGGCGTCGCGGAAGTAGCGCTCGACCTCGTACTCCTTGGAGAAACCGTAGCCGCCGTGCACGCGCATGGCGTCCAAGGCCACCTCCATGGCGGCCTCGGAGGCGTACAGCTTCGCCATCCCGGCCTCCATATCCGCGCGCAGGCCCTGGTCGATGCGGTCGGCGGCGTCGGCGGTCAGCAACCGCGCGGCCTGCACCTTGGTGACCATATTGGCCAGATGGATGCCGACCGCCTGATGCTGCCAGATCGGCTTGCCGAAGGATTCGCGCTGCTGGGCGTAGACGGTGGCGTCGGCGAGCGCGGCCTGGGCCACGCCGACCGCGCGGGCGGCGACCTGCACGCGCCCGACCTCGAGGCCGCGCATCATGTGATTCCAGCCGATGCCCGGCGTGCCGCCCAGCACGGCCGTGCTCGGGACGCGCATCTCGTCGAAGACCAGCTCGCACGCCTCGACGCCGCGGTAACCCAGCTTGGGCAGCTTCTTCGAGATGACCATGCCCGCACCGGGTTCGACGAGCACCACGCTCATCCCCTTGTGCGCGGGCTTCGCCTCGCGGTCGGTGACGCACAGCAGGCCGATGAGCCCGGAGTGCGCGGCGTTGGAGATCCAGGTCTTGCTGCCGTTGATCACCAGGTCGTCGCCCTCGGCCCGCGCGGTGGTGCGCATGGCCTGCAGATCGCTGCCGCCGCCGGGTTCGGTGAGCGCCATGGTCGCCCGGATCTCGCCGGTCGCCATCTTCGGCAGATAGGTCTTCTTCTGCTCGTCGGTACCGAAGGTGCGGATCAGGTAGGAGATCACCGAGTGGCCGCCGATCGCCCCGGCCATGCTCATCCAGCCGCGGGCCAGTTCCTCGGTGACGCGCGCGAAGCACGCGGTGCTGACCTCGACGCCGCCGAGGTCCGAGGGGACCAGCAGGCCGAAGCAGCCGAGCCGCTTCATCTCGTCGATCAGTTCGCCGGGGTAGATGTCGTCGGCCTCGAACTCCCGCACCCGGGGCCGGACCTTCTCGTCGACGAATCGGCCGACGAGGGCGACGATCTCCTGCTCGTCAGGAGTGAGGGTGGTCATCGTTCTCCTTCTTTCCTTGGTTTGCCCGGCGGCCGCGCGTCAGGCCGTCTCCACGGTCGCCGCGAGTCCCTGGCCGCCGCCGATACACATGGTGGCCAAGCCTTTTCCGCCGCCGCGGCGACGCAGTTCGTGCAGCAGCGTGGTCACCATCCGCATCCCGGTGGCCCCGATCGGATGCCCGAGCGAGATGCCCGAGCCGTTGACGTTGAGGCGGTCGTGATCGCGCCAGCCCCAGCCCTCGAGCACCGCGAGCACCTGCACGGCGAACGCCTCGTTCAGCTCGACCAGATCCAGCCCGTTCAGCAGCTGCCGGGTGTCGAGCCCCTGGCGCGCGGCGAGTTTCGCGACCGCGGGCACCGGCCCGATCCCCATCCGCGACGGATCGCAGCCGGCCGCCGCCCAGCCGTTGAGATAGCCGATCGGCGTCAGGCCGAGGTCGTCGAGCCGGTCCTCGGCCACCAGCAGGCAGGCCGAGGCGGCGTCGTTCTGCTGGCTGGCGTTGCCCGCGGTCACCGTGCCGCCCGGGGTGATCGGGCGCAGCTTCGCGAGGGTCTCGGGGGTGCTGTCGGGCCGCACGCCCTCGTCCGTGGCGACCACCCGCGGCTCACCGCGGCGCTGCGGCACCGTCACCGGCACCACCTCGGCGTCGAAGCGGCCGTTCTGCCACGCCGCCGCGGCCCGCTGATGGCTGCGGGCGGCGTAGGCGTCGGCGCTGTCGCGGTCGATCCCGTAATCGGCGGCGAGATTCTCGGCCGTCTCGATCATTCCGGAGATCTTGCCGAACCGTTCCTCGGGCTGGGAGCGCTCGCGGCCCCGGTCGAGCCGGTCGTAGAGCGAGACCGTGCCCGCCCGCGCGCCCCAGCGGGTGGCCGTCGAGTAGTACTCGATGCGGCTCATGGATTCCACCCCCCCGGCCAGCACCACGTCGGCGGCCCCGGTCTGCACCATCATCGCCCCCGTCACCAGCGCCTGGAGGCCGCCGCCGCACCGGCGGTCCAACTGCATCCCCGGCACCTCGATCGGCAGTCCGGCGTGCAGCGCCACCCAGCGGCCCACGCACGGCACCTCGGAATTGGCGTAGGACTGCGCGAACACCACGTCCTCGATCCGCTCGGGATCGACGCCGGAACGTTCCACGACCTCGCGGACCACCGTGGCGGCCAGATCCTCCACCGGGACGTCGCGCAGCGCGCCCCCGAAGGTGCCGACGGGGGTTCGCAGGGGTTGCACGATCGCCACCCGCCGGACATATTGCTGATTCGACACCGTAGTCACACCCATTCCGATCGAATTGGCTCAGGACAGCCACCCGTCCGTGCCGCCGACACTACTTGCAGTTTATACATTTTATATAATATTCTTCAAGACGAACAGAGGACGGTGATCGACATGCCCGAGGTGGGCCCCGAAGACTTCAGCGCGATCCTGGCACATGTGCGCGAATTCGTCCGCACCAAGGTCGTGCCCCGCGAACAGGAGATCATGGCGGCCGACGCCATTCCCGCCGATCTGCGCAAGCAGGTCGCCGAGCTGGGCCTGTTCGGGTACGCGATCCCCCAGCAGTGGGGCGGTCTGGGGCTGGACCTCACCCAGGACGTCGAGCTGGCGATGGAATTCGGCTACACCTCGCTGTCGCTGCGCTCGATGTTCGGCACCAACAACGGCATCGCCGGTCAGGTGCTGGTGAACTTCGGCTCCGACGAGCAGAAGGCCCGCTGGCTCGAGCGGATCGCCACCGGCGAGGTCGTCGCCTCCTTCGCCCTCACCGAACCGGGCGCGGGCTCGAATCCGGCGGGCCTGCGCACCAAGGCCGTGCGCGACGGCGACGACTGGGTCATCGACGGCCAGAAGCGCTTCATCACCAACGCCCCGATCGCGGATCTGTTCGTGGTCTTCGCCCGCACCCGTCCCGCCGACGACTCGGGCCCCGGCATCGCGGTGTTCCTGGTCCCCGCCGACACCCCCGGCCTCGAGGTCGGCGCCAAGGACGCGAAGATGGGCCAGGAGGGCGCCTGGACCGCGGACGTGACATTCTCCGGCGTGCGGGTTCCGGACGCGGCGCTGGTCGGCGGTTCGGAGGAGGTCGGGTACCGCGCGGCGATGACGTCGCTGGCCCGCGGCCGGGTGCACATCGCCGCGCTCGCCGTCGGATCGGCCCAGCGCGCGCTCGACGAGTCGGTGAGCTACGCCGCCGCGGCCACCCAGGGCGGCCGCCCGATCGGCGAGTTCCAGTTGGTGCAGGCCATGATCGCCGATCAGCAGACCGGGGTGCTGGCCGGGCGCGCCCTGGTCCGCGAGACCGCCGCCCGCTACGTGAGCGGCGAAGACCGGCGCATCGGGCCGTCCGCGGCGAAGCTGTTCTGCACCGAGATGGTCGGCCGGGTGGCCGATCTCGCCGTGCAGATCCACGGCGGCACCGGCTACATGCGCGAGGTTCCGGTCGAGCGCATCTACCGCGATGTGCGGCTGCTGCGCCTGTACGAGGGCACCAGCGAGATCCAGCGCCTGATCATCGGCGGCGGGCTCGTGCGCGCGGCCGGGACGCGGAAATGACGGCGGCACACCAGGATTCGCTCGACGCGGCGACGTGGTTGTTCGTGCCCGGCGACCGGCCGGACCGGTTCGCCAAGGCCCAGGCCGCCGGGGCGGACATGGTCGTGCTGGACCTCGAGGACGCGGTCGCGCCCGAGCGCAAGGACGAGGCGCGCGACTACGTCCACCAGTGGCTCGCGGCGGGAAACCGCAACGCGGTGCGCATCAACGCCGACGGAACCCGGTGGTACGCCGAGGATCTCGCGATGCTGGCGCGGCACCGCGCCGTCGTGATGGTCCCCAAGGCCGAGGATCCCGCCGCCCTGGGCGCGATCGCGGCGGAACTGACCGAGCCCGCCCTCGTCGCGCTGATCGAGACCGCGCGCGGGGTACTCGACGCGGCGGCGATCGCCGACGTCCCCGCGGTGCGCCGCCTGGCGATCGGCACCTTCGACCTGGCCGCGCAGCTCGGCATCGCCCCGGGTGACCGGGAGGCGCTGGCGCCCGCCCGCGGCGCGCTCGTGCTCGCCTCGGCGGCGGCCGGGCTGGCGGGACCGATCGACGGGGTCACCGGCGCCGTCGACGAACCGGAGCTGCTGACCGCCGACGTGAACTACGCCCGCCGCCTCGGATTCGCGGGCAAGCTCTGCGTCCATCCCCGGCAGGTTCCCACCGCGGCGGCCGCGCTCCGGCCGAGCGCCGACGAGATCCGCTGGGCCACAACGGTGGTCGAGGCGACCACCACCGAGGGCGTGGCCGTGCTGAACGGGCAGATGATCGACAAGCCGGTCGTCGACCGCGCCCAGCGCATCCTGCTCCAGGCGTCTCCCCGTCCCTGACATCCCGACGAAACGGAGTCCGACATGTCCCAACCACTGCTGCTCGACCGGACCGCGGTCATCACCGGCGCCGCCCAGGGCATCGGCTACGCCATCGCGGAGGCGTTCCTCGCCGAGGGCGCCCGGGTCGTCCTCGGCGACCTCGACGCCGACACCGTGAAGCAGGCCGCCGAACGTCTCGGCGGCCCGGACAAGGCGATCGGGGTGCGCTGCGACGTCACCGATTCCGCCGATGTCGACGCCCTGTTGCAGGCCGCGCTGGACACCTTCGGCGGCCTCGACGTCATGGTCAACAACGCGGGCATCACCCGCGACGCGACCATGCGCACCATGACCGAGGAGCAGTTCGACCAGGTCGTCGCCGTCCACCTGAAGGGCACCTGGAACGGCACCCGCAAGGCGGCGGCGATCATGCGCGAGCGCAAACGCGGCGCGATCGTCAACCTGTCGTCGCTGTCGGGCAAGGTCGGGCTGGTCGGACAGACCAACTACTCGGCCGCCAAGGCCGGCATCGTCGGGCTGTCCAAGGCGGCCGCCAAAGAGGTCGCCCACCACGGCATCCGGATCAACGCCATTCAGCCCGGCCTCATCCGCACGCCCATGACCGAGGCCATGCCGGAGAAGGTCTGGGAGCAGAAGATGGCCGAGATCCCCATGCGCCGCGCGGGCGAGGTCAGCGAAATCGCCTCGGTGGCACTGTTTCTCGCCTCGGACCTGTCGTCGTACATGACCGGCGCCGTCCTGGAGGTCACCGGCGGGAGGTTCATGTAGTGCCCGGCTGGGAACCGCACACCGTCACCAGCTCCGAACTCATCGATCCCGCCCCGGTCGCCGCGCTGGCCGCGCTGTTCGACGACGGGTTGCCGGTCCCCGGCCCCGGCGACGAACTCCCGCCGATGTGGCATTGGGTGGCACTGCCGCGCTGGCCGGTCTCCTCGCTGATCGGCGCGGACGGGCATCCGGTGCGCGGCGGCTTCCTGCCGCCGGTCGCGCTGCCCCGGCGCATGTTCGCCGGCGGAGAGGTGCGCTGGCACAGCGAGATCCACGTGGGCGAGACCGTGCGGCGGGTGTCGCGGGTGGAATCGGTGACCGAGAAGTCCGGGCGCTCCGGCAAACTCGTCGTCGTGGTGGTCTCGACGCGGCTGTACCGCGACGGCGGCGAACTCGCGCTCGACGAACGCCAGGACCTCATCTACCGCGAGGCGGGCCCGGCCGCTCCTGCCACCGCCGACCCCGCCGACGCGGCGGCCCTGACCCCGGCGGGCGCCCCGCTGCGGCGCGCGGGAGACACGGAGTGGGACTTCGCCACCGATCCGACCCTGCTGATGCGGTTCTCCGCGGCCACCGCCAACGCGCATCGCATCCACTACGACTGGCCCTACGCGACCCGCGTGGAGGGGTACCCGGGCCTGGTCGTGCACGGACCGCTGATCACCCTCGCCGCCGCCGAGGTCCACCGCCTCGCCGGACGGACCGGACGCCCGGCGGGGCTGCGGCACCGCAACCGCGCTCCCCTGTTCTGCGCCCAGCCCGCCCGATTCCGGATCGAGCAGGGCGACGATCCGGGCCCGCGGATCGACCTGCTCGGCCCCGGCGGGGACGCGCACGCGACCGTCGAGATCGATCTCGGATGAGGAAGGCCCCCACCATGATTCGCACCTTCACCGGACTCGACGAGGTCCGCGCCGCGCTCGGCGAACCGCTGGGCCCGAGCGAGCCGCTGCTCGTCGACCAGGCCCGGATCGACGCGTTCGCCGAGGTGACCGGCGATCACCAGTGGATCCACGTCGACCCGGACCGCGCCGCCGCCGGTCCGTTCGGCCGCACCATCGCGCACGGGTATCTGACCCTGTCGCTGCTGCCCTGGTTCGGCGCGCGGCTGTTCGCGCTCGAATTCGGCTCGGCCCGAGTCAATTACGGGGTGGACAAGGTGCGGTTCCCCGCGCCGGTCCCGGTGGATTCGACCCTGCGCTGCACCGCGACCTTCACCGATCTCCGCGAGGCGGCGGGCGGCACCATCCTCACCACGCGCTATGTGGTGCAGGCCACCGACGCGGCCAAACCGGCCTGTGTCGCGGACACTTTGGTGCTGCTCACGTAATCGGGCCCGGCGCCGTCGCATCTTATATTATGTTTTGACGCGCCGTTTCCGGGCGCACACCCGACAGGGAGGCGAGGGCGTGGCCGACAACCTGACCCGGATCCGCGGCATCGGCGGACGGCAGCAGCTACCCGACGAGGTGGCGTCCTATGTCCGCGAGTTGATCATGTCCGGCCAGGTGCGCGCCGGGGAGTTCCTGCGGATGGAACCGATCGCCGCGGCCGTCGGCGTGAGCAACACCCCGGTGCGCGAGGGACTGCTGGCGCTGCGCAGCGAGGGTTTCGTGGAGCTGGTGCCGCGGCGCGGATTCGTCGTGGCGCCGGTCACCCCGCAGGACGTGTACGACTTGTTCTGGGCGCAGGCGCAATTCGCGGCGGAGCTGGCCGCACGCGCCGCGACCACGATCACCGACGAGCGGATCGCCGAACTCGAGGCGATCAACACCCGCCTCGACGCCGCGATCGCGGCGGACGATCGCGACGCCATCGCCGTGCACGGCCACGAATTCCATCGGCACATCAATCTGGCCGCGGACTCCCACCGCCTGACCCTGCTGCTGGGCTCGGTCGTCCGGCATCTGCCGAACCGCTTCTACGCCTCCCTGGAGGGCCGCTTGGCCGCCATCGGCAACGACCATCCGCGGATGATCGAGGCGCTGCGCGACCGCGACGCCGACCGGCTGCGGGAACTGACCGAGAAGCACATCCTCGACGGCGCCCAGGGCGTGCTGGGAATGCTGGAGCGCACCGGCCCGTGGTCGGTGCCCGAGGAGGCCTGAACCGGCGAAACCGGCTCCGGGACAGCGTGTCCGGAGCCGGTCTCGTCGAATCCCGTTGTGGCCGTGTGCTAGACGCCGATCGCGTCGGCCAGTTCGAGCACCGCCTCGGCGGTCTTCACGTGCGCCAGATCGATGTGCACGCCCTCGAAGTCGACCGCCCCGCTCCCGGCGGCCTCGGCCGCGCGGAACGCCGCGATCATCCGGCGGTAGTACTCGACCGTCTCCGCCGAGGGGGTGAAGACCTCGTTGGAGATGGCGATGTGCGACGGATGGATGCAGACCATCCCCCGGAAACCGAGCCGCCGCGAATCCTCCGCGAACCGGCGGAACCCGTCGAGATCCTTGATGTCCTGCCACACCCCGGTGACCGGGTGGGTCTGACCCGCGCCGCGCGCGGCGACCACGATACGGCTGCGCTGATACAGGGTCTCGAGGCCCTCGAGGGTGAACTCGAAGCCCAGTTCGCGCCCCACGTCGGCGTTCGGGCCGGTGGCGCCGAGCAGACTCCACACCCGCGGGCACGCCTCGGCGATCTCCTCGCAGTGCGCCACCGAGACCGCGGTCTCGAAGCTGATGATCAGGCCCACCGACCCCGGTTCGAGGCCCTCGCGCTCCTCGATGTGCGCGACCACCGCGTCGATGCGGCGGACCTCCTCGGCGTTGTAGACCTTGGGCAGGAACAGACCGGCCACGCCCGGCACGAGGACGGCCTCGACGTCGGCGCCGAAATGCCCGCTGTCATAGCTGTTGGGGCGCACCCACACGTCGGGGCGGACGTTCTGCTCGCGCAGCCGCCCGAGGGTCTCCCGCACGATGCCCCGGGCGGCGGCCTTGTCCGCGGCCGGGACGGAGTCCTCGAGGTCCAGGATCAGCGCGTCGGCTCCGGCGGCGACCGCCTTCTCCGCCCAGCTGGATTTGTGCCCGGGCACGAACAACATCGAACGGTACGGCTTCAAAGATCTTCTCCTTCTGCGAGATACGGTGGGTCAGAACCGCGGGCTGCGGTGTTCGAGGTGGGCGGCCAGGCCCTCGCGGACCTCGGGACCGCCGAACCCGTAGAACTCGAGCGCCAGCGAGGCGTCGAAGATGGAGCCCGCGACGTGCCGATACCAGTTGTTCAGCGACTGCTTGGTCCAGCGGATGGCGGTGGGCGCGCCCGCGGCGAGTTCGCGGGCCACCTCCCGCGCGGTGGGCAGCAGGTCCGCGTCGGCGTCGACGCACAGCGAGACGAGCCCGATCCGCTCGGCCTCCTCGCCGTTGAGCGGGCGGCAGGTCATCAGGTAGTACTTGGCCTTGGCCATGCCGCACAGCAGCGGCCAGCAGATCGCGGCGTGGTCCCCGGCGGCGACGCCGAGGCGGGTGTGGCCGTCGATGATCTTGGCGGTCTTGGTCGTCACCGAGACGTCGGCGAGGATCGCGGCGACGAGTCCGGCCCCGACGGCCGGGCCGTGGATGGCGGAGACGATCGGCTTGGTGCAGTCGAGCACGTTGTAGACCAGGTCGCGGGCCTCGCGCATCACGCGGGTGCGGACCTCGTAGTCGTCGCGCATCGCCTCGACCATCGCGAACGAACCGCCCGCCGAGAGGCCCTTGCCCTCGCCCCGCAGGACCACGGCCTTGACCTGCGGATCAGCGTCGAACTCCCGCCAGACCTCCGCCAGATCGGCGTGCGCCCCCTCGCCGACCGCGTTCAGATTGGGGGCGTCGAACACCAGCTCGGCGACCCCCGCCTCGTCGGGGCCGTCCACCCGCAGATGTTCGAAGCGCGCATAGCGGCTCATGTCCGTCCTTCCATACCGGTCGGGAATACCGAATTCAATGAAAACATTATATATTAAGTACTACAAGATGGGAGTCAGCATGGATCGCGCCTTCTTCCGCGTGAAGTACGGGGATACCGAGGAACTGCATCCCGAGCCGGGAGCCGAAAGCGGCTGGGGCGCGGAGCATCTGCGCGGACCGGCCGTGAGCGGCGCGCTCGCCCGCGAGGCCGAGCGCACGGTCGCCACCCTCGGGCGCGCCGATCTGCGACCGGTGCGCTGGACCCTCGACCTGTTCCGCGCGGCGCGAATGCGCCCATCCACCACCACGGCGACGGTCCGGCGCGAGGGGCCGCGGCTGTGTCTGGTCGACACCACCCTGCTCCAGGAGGGCGAACCGGTCGCCCGGGCGAGCGCGCTGTATCTGCGGCCGAGCGAGACACCGGGCGGGGCGGTCTGGTCCGGCGGCACCTCCCCCACCCCACCGGCCGCCGGGCTCACCCCGCCCGGCGATCGCGAACGGCTGTACCTCGACCCGGCCCACGGATGGGGCGGATGGACCGACGGCTTCGTCGCCGCCGAGCGAAAACAGATCTGGCACTTCCCGATTCCCGTCGTCCACGGTGAGGACCCGACGCCGTTCCAGCTGGCCGCCTCCGTCGCCGACGTGACGAACCTGATCTCGAACCTGGGCGGCGCGGGACTCGAGTTCATCAATCCGGATGTCAGCCTGGCCCTCGCGCGTCTCCCCCGCGGCGACGAACTCGGCCTGGCGCTGACCGAACGCGTCGAACACGACGGCATCGCCGTCGGCACCGCGGTCGCGTTCGACCGCCACGGCGTCATCGGCACGGTGACGGCCTCCGCCCTGGCCAACGCGCAGCGCGCGGTCGGCCCCTACTCCCTGCGCCAGCACTGAAGGATCCTCCGTTGCCCCGCGAGAAGCCCCTCCGCCTCCCGGCGCCCCGCGCCGACGCCTGGGACTGGCAACTCCGCGCCGCCTGCCGAACCCACGACGTGAACGTCTTCTACACCGGCGACGAATCCGATACCGCCGCGGCCAAACGCCTGTGCGCCCGCTGCCCCAGCCTCGTCCGGTGCCGCGACTACGCGCTGAACGCCCATGAGGCGCACGGCATCTGGGGCGGGCTCACCCCGGCCGAACGCGTCGAGTACCGCTGGGCCCGCTACCTCGACCGGCGGCGCGGCCCGGCCCGCTGAGGGCCGGGCCGCCGCGGTCAGCGCTCGATCAGGGCGACCTTCACGTGGTCGGGGCGCTTCAACGTCCCGTCCGGCACCAGCTCCACGACCGTCTTCACGTTGAGGGCCGAGCGGACGCGCTGTTCGATGTCCGCGCGCAGTCGCGAACGCCCCGCCTCGTCCAGGCCGTCGGCGTACTCGACGACCAGCGGCAGCGGATGCTGGGTGGAGTGGCCCTCGAAGTCGGGGCGCACGCGCATCTCCCCCGTCGTGCGCGGGGTGAGCTCGAGGACCAGATCCTTGATCGCCGAGGGGAAGACGTTGATGCCGCGCACGATCAGCATATCGTCGGTGCGGCCGACGCAGCGCACCTTGTAACCCGTTCGGCCACAGGCACAGTCGGTGCCGGTGACGACGACGTGGTCGCGGGTGCGGAAGCGCAGCAGCGGGGAGGCCCGGCGGCGCAGCGCGGTGTAGACCAGTTCGCCGTGCGCGCCCGCGACCGGTTCGACGCGGTCGCCGGTGTCGGGATCGATGAGTTCGGCGATCATGAGATCCGGTGACAGGAAATGCATTCCGTCGCCGACCTCGCACTCCCCCCAGTAGGTGCACGCGATGTCGGTACCGCCCAACATCTCCCGCGCGGTCGCGCCCCACAGCGCCTCGAGCTTTCCGCGGATCGCGGGGGAACCGCCGCCGGGTTCGCCGCCGACGCTGATCGTGCGCACACCGAGGTCGCGGGCGGGGCGGCCGACGATGCGCGGCGCCTGCTCGGCGAGGTGCACGAGGAAGTTCGGCGTCCCGATCAGCGCGTTCGGCCGCTGATCGGCCTGCACGCGCAGCAGCCGTTCCGCCCCCGCCTCCGCGCCGATGGGGATGTCGACGATGCCCATGTATTGCAGGATCTGCACGATCGGCAGGCCGCCGACGAAACCCTTGCTCATCCCGAAGCCGTGCAGCAGCCGGTCGCCGGGCCGGAAACCGTTGGCGTACAACGCCCGTGCCCCCAACTCGCACCAGGTGACGATGTCGGAGGCGGTCAGCGCCACGTACGACGGACTGCCGGTGGTTCCCGAGGAGGCCTGGATCTGGACGATCTCGGCGTCGGGAACCGCGACGTGCGCGCCCAGCGGCGGCGACTGCGCCAGGCTGTCGCGCAACTCCTGCTTCTCGGTGAAGGGCAGGGCGGCAAGGTCGTCCACGCCGCGCACGGCCGCCGGGTCGACACCGTGCGCGGCGAACTTCGCGCGATAGAAGGCGCTGTCGGCGGCGAGGTGCGCGAGCTGTTCGCGCAACCGTTCGTCCTGGATCGCCCGCGCCCGCGCGGCGGAGATCGTCTCCACCTCGCTCCAGTACCGCGCCGAGAACGGTGCGACCGCCATTCGAGTCTCCTACCTGTCAGCCCCTGTGCGAATGTCGCCGGACCGGCGAGCGGCAGCGTGCGACACCGTCGACCCGAACTCAGTGATTATATATTATATCTTAAGTTAGATCCACGACGCCCAGCGGTCGAGACGGCGGGAAGGTCACGGGCAGGGCCGTCAGCGAGCGGTGGAACGGACCAGGCCGCCACGTCAATTCGGTTGTGCCGAGCGTCATTTCGGGCAGGGCGTCGACGAGCTGGTCGATCGCGTCCTGCGCGACCAGGTAGGCCACCGACCGGGCGGGACAGGCGTGCGGGCCGATGCTCCACGACAGGTGCGAGTTGTTGTCGAAGTATTCGCGGGTGCCGTTCGCGGGATCGTTGTTGCAGGCGGCCATGCTGATCACCACCGGCTGATGCGCGGGCAGCCAGACGTCGTCGATGAGGATCGGCTGGCGGGGGAAGGTGGTGCACATGTTCGACAGCGGCGGATCGGTGAACAGCACCTCGTCCAAGGCCGCGCGGGTGGTCATGCTCCCGCCGAGCAGGCCACCGGCGAATCGCTCGTCGGTCAGCAGCATGCGCAGGGTGTTGACGATGAGGTTCTGCAACGGTTCGATGCCCGCGCCGTAGAAGCTGAACAGCTGACTGATCAGCTCGGCGTCGTCGAGCCCGACCGGATGCCGCAGCAGCCGCGAGGTGATGTCGTCGCCGGGCTCCGCGCGCTTGCGTTCGAGCAGATCGCCCAGCGCGGCGACCATGGCCGCGTCGGCCGCGTCGGTGTCCGAGCCGTCGAACATCGCGGCCATCGCATCCGCCGCCCGGCGCCCGATATCGGCCGGGCAGCCGAGGATGGTGTTGACCACCTCGAAGGTCAGCGGATAGGCGTACTGGCCGATCAGTTCCGCCGAGCCCGTCGCGGAGAACTCGGCGATCAACGGCACCGCGATCCGTTCGACGGTGCTGTGCAGGGAGAACAGGTCGTGCCCGGCGAGGGCGTCGACCGTGGGCACGCGGTAGCGCGCGTGCTCGGGACCGGCACTGCGAAAGGCGTTGGGGCGCCACTCCATCAGCGGCAGGACCGGACAGTCGGCGGGAATGTCGCGCTGCCATATCCGGGGATCGGCGGGAAAATGGTCCGGGTCGTTGAGGATTCGCCGCGCGGTCGCGTAGCCGATCACCAGGGTGGCGGGCACGCCGGGGGCGAGCTCGACCGGGGCCAGCGCCCCGTGACGCGCCCGGAGTTCGCGATACACCCGGTAGGGATCGGCGGCGAATTCCGCTGTGTAGAGCGGTGTCCGGGGCCCGTCGCCGGAGGCCGGGCCTCCGGACGGGACCGGGCACGACAGGGTTTCGGGTGGTGGCATGGTCAACGGTGACCCTCCGAACATCGAACGAGACCGAGCTGAGACGACCGGTCGCGGGCGATGTCCCGCCCTGGGGGACCGGCGTGCGGCATCGTATCGAGTGCGGGCGGCGGCCCGGCGCGAAATTCAAATATTACGCATTATGCGGTGGACTTCTCGTCCTCCGCCCACAGGCCCTGCGCCTCCAGCATGGCGACCAGTTCGTCGGCGCCCTCCATGATGTGGTCGCGCATGAGGGTGACCGCGGCCTTCGCGCGCCGCTTGCGCAGCGCCTCGAGGATCGCGGGATGCTGTTGCATCGTGTCCTTGCTGTGGCCCTCGATGTCGTTGTAGAAGCGGTTCGGCAACTGCCGCACGATCGACCGCAGCAGCATGGCGAGCCGGCGGGAATCGGCGGCCAGATTGATCGTGCGATGGAACTCGTGCCCCAGCTGGACCACCAGCGCCGGATCGGTCCCCCGCGCGACCGCCTCGGCGTGGCGGTCGTTGACCTCGGTGAGGTGGTCGAGCTGGGCGGGGGTGATCAATTTGGCTGCGCGCCCGGCCAATTCACCGGCCAGGGTCGCCTGCGCCCAGAAGATGTCGCGCACGTCCTGACGGCTGAAGGCCGAGACCATGAAGCCGCGGCGCGGCACGAGTTCGACGAACCCCTCGCCGCTGAGCAGCAACAATCCCTCGCGCACCGGGGTGTTGCTCACGCCCACGGCTTCCGCGATCGGTTCGGTGCGCAGGAAGTCGCCGGGCCGCACCCGGCCGGTGATGATGAGTTCGCGCACGTAGGTCGCGACATCCTCCGAGAGCTGCTGGCGCTGGGAGTTCGAGCTGCGCGGCAGACTCCGGGCCGTCGATTCCATCTCGGCTCGATCCTTTCCAGTCGGCACTGCTATGCATTATGCCTCATACTTTCGAAACCGAGAGTCCGGCGCGGCGCCCGAACCGGTCAGCCGTCGCGCGAACCGTGTCCGGCGTCCTCCGGCACGGGAGCGAATTCCCTACGCACAGTATCGGTATCGGCCCCGAGTTCGGGGACGCGACCGGAGATCGGCGGCCAGTCGCGCGCCAGCGCGGGCGGTAGCAACGCGGGCACCGAACCCACCGGCGAGTCGACCTCCCGCCAGCGACCACGCTCGTGCAGTTGCGGATGGTCGGCCAGCTCCCGCACCCCGTTGAGCCGGGCGTTGCCGATTCCGGCGGCGTCGGCCAGGCGCTGGATCTCGGCGAGATCGCGCTGCGCGCACCACGCGCCGACGATCGCGTCCAGTTCCGCGCGGTGGGCGACCCGATCGTGGTTGTGCCGGTAACGCGGATCGGCCGCCAGATCGGGCCGGTCGAGCAGATCCTCGGTGAGCCGGCGCCATTCGCGGTCGCTGGTGGTGCCCAGCACGGCGGTCAGCCCGTCGGCGGTCGGGTAGGCGCCGTACGGCGCGATCATGGGCGAACCCATGCCGACCGGTTCGGGTTCGGTTCCGGTGTGCAGCACCTGATTCAGCGCGAACCCCATCATCTCGGCGACCACATCGAGCATGGCGATGGGGATCACGGCTCCGCGGCCAGTGCGCTCCCGGTCGTAGAGCGCGGCGAGCACGCTGGAGTAGGCGTAGAGGGCGGTGCCGACATCGGCGACGGGGATGCCGGGTTTGGCGGGCGCGCCGGGTGTTCCGGTGATCGCGCACGATCCCCCCTCGGCCTGCACGAGCAGGTCGTAGGCGCGTTTGTGATCCAGCGGGCCGCCGCGGCCGTAACCGGAGATGTCGACCACGATCAGCCGCGGATAACGCTCCAGCAGGTCCTCGGGCGCGAACCCCAGCCGGCTCAGGGCGCCCGGGCCGAGATTGGACACCACCACGTCGGCGCGCGCGAGCATTCCGGTGAACACCTCCCGGTCGGCGGCATCGGTCAGATCGAGCGCGGCGGACTCCTTGCCGTGGTTGAGCCACACGAAATGCGCCGCCATCCCCCGCACCACCCGGTCGTAGTGGCGGGTCGAGTCGCCGAAACCGGGCTGTTCGATCTTGATGACCCGGGCGCCGAGATCGGCCAGATGACGGGTGCACAGCGGCGCCGAGATGGCCTGCTCGAGCCCCACCACGGTGATGCCCGACAGCGGCGCGGTCATGCCGGTCCCTCCTTCGGAAATGCTTGGGCCGCAACATAATCGGCGTCGGAAACCGGATCGGGTCCGGTCCAGTCGGCCAGCAGATCGGCCACGTCCAGCCGATCGGTGCGCGGCGTCTCGGGCGACCGGGCGGGGGTGCGGCTCAGCCGGGGCGCGGGCGCCGGGTGCAGCACTCCGTCGACGCGCTGGAACAGGCCGCGGTGGACATTGTGCGGATCCTCGGCCGCCTCGTCGAAGGTCAGGACCGGGGTCACACAGGCGTCGGTGCCCTCGTAGACGCCCGCCCACTCCGCCCGGGTCCGGGTCGCGAGCGCGGCGCCGATGAGTTCGCGCAGGCGCGGCCAGTTCGCCCGGTCGTCCTGGTCGGGCCAGTCGCTGGTGTCGACGCCGAGCCGGGCCACGAATTCGGCGTAGAAGTCGGGTTCGAGCGCGCCGACCGCGAGGTAGTTGCCGTCCGCGCAGCGGTAGGTGTCGTAGAACGGCGCGCCGGAGTCCAGGTAGTTCGTGCCGGGGACGTCGCTGTAGCGGCCGGCCGCCCGCAGGCCCTGCAATTTCGCGGTGAGCAGGGCGACGCCGTCGACCATGGCCGCGTCGACGACCTGTCCGCGCCCGGATTTCCACGCCTCCAGCAGCGCGCAGACGATCCCGAACGCGCCGATCGCCGCGCCCCCGGCGTAATCGCCGAGCAGATTGATCGGCGGGCGCGGCGCCTCCCCCGCGCGGGCCATCGCGTGCAGCGCGCCGGTTTGCGCCACGTAGTTGATGTCGTGCCCGGCCTCGGTCGCCAGCGGGCCGGTGCGGCCGTACCCGGTGAGCCGGGTGTAGACGATCTCCGGATTGCGGGCGAGCACCACGTCCGGTCCCAGGCCGAGTCGTTCGGCCACGCCGGGCCGATAGCCCTCGACGAACACGTCCGCGCCCGAGATCAGCCGCAGCACGGTCGCGACGCCCTCGGGGTCCTTGAGGTCCACCGCGACCGCGTCCACGCCGCGGTTGACCACGTCGTATTCCTCGCGCAGCCCGTCGGTCTGGCCGAGCGCCCGCGCGGACCGATGCGGCGGACGGACGATCCGGACCACGTGAGCGCCCATGTCCGCCAACATCATTCCGACGAAGGGCACCGGACCCATCCCGGCCAGGACGAGTACCCGCACCCCCGTCAACGGTCCGCTCATCAGTAGGACCTCGGTAGCCCCAGCACCTGCTGCGCGATGTAGTTGCGCACCATCTCCTGCGAGAACGGCGCGTTGCGCAGCAGGCGAACCTCCCGCCACAACCGCTCGACGTGATACTCCTTCGAGTACGCGTAGCCGCCGAAGGTCGACAGCGCGCGGTCGCACGCCTCGTAACCCGCTTCCGCGCCAAGGTATTTCGCGGCCGCGGCCTCCTTACCGCACGGCTTGTGCGCCTCGAACAGTTCGGCGGCGTGCATGCAGACGCGTTCGGCGGCCTCGAGCCGGATCCAGGAGTCGGCCAGCGGGTGGGCGACGGCCTGGTTCTTGCCGATCGGCCGGTCGAACACCACGCGGTCCTTGGCATACTGGGTCGCGAGCTCCAGCCCGGCCCGGCCCAGGCCGACACCCTCGAGGCCGACCACGATGCGCTCCGGGTTCAGGCCGTCGATCAGGTACTTGAACCCCTTGCCCACCTCGCCGATGACCTCGTCGTCGCGGACCTCGAGGTTATCGATGAACAGCTCGTTGGAGTCGATGGCCGACCGGCCCAGCTTCTCGATCTCGCGCACGGTGATCTTGTCGCGGTTCAGATCGGTGAAGAACAGGGTCATGCCGTCGAGCGGCTTGTTCTCGTCGCGCGGCGAGGTGCGCGCCACGATCAGGATCTTGTGCGCGTTCTGGGCGTTGGTGATGAAGACCTTCTGCCCGTTGATCACCCAGCCGCCGTCGATCTTGGTGGCCTTGGTGCGGATGCGCGAGGTGTCCACGCCCGCAGTGGGTTCGGTGACGGCGAAGGCCATCAGGATCTCGCCGGAGGCCAGTTTCGGCAGCCACTCGCGCTTCATCTCCTCCGAGCCGTAGCGCAGGATCGGCGCGGGCGGGAAGACGTAGAAGTGGATGGCCGACCCGCCGCTCATGCCCGCGCCGGAGGCCGCGACCTCCTGCAACATGATGCCCGCCTCGGTCAGGCCCAGCCCCAGGCCGCCGTACTCCTCGGGGATCATCACGCCCAGCCAGCCGGCCGCCGCGAACGCCTTGACGAACTCCCACGGGTACTCGCCCTTGCGGTCCTTCTCCCGCCAGTAGTCGTAGCCGAATTTGCGGGCCAGTTCGCGGGTGTTCTGGCGAACCAGGTCCAGATCCTGATCGGTCAGTGTCATCGGTGATCTCCTGCTGTTTCACTGGTCGGGATGCCGTCGATGGGGGTGGCGGGATCCAGGGACGACAGATCCCCTTGGGCCAGGCCCAGATAGCGCGAGCGGATGGCGCGGCGCATGATCTTGCCGTTCTTGGTCTTCGGAAGTGCCTGTACCACATGCAGACTCGGTGCGAAGGAACGGCCGATGCGACCGACCGCGGCGGATTCCAGATCGTCGTGGTCGGCGTCGTCGCGGACCACGACGAAGACGACGACCCGTTGTCCCCGTTGCGGATCGGGCGCGCCGATCACCGCGGCCTCCACGATGCGGCGGTCGGTCAGCAACGCCGCCTCGATCTCGGCGGGCCCGACGCGGCGCCCGGACACCTTGATGGTGTCGTCGGAGCGGCCGTGGATCTGCCAGACGCCGCGCTCGTCCACCGAGGCCAGGTCGCCGTGCACCCACACGTCTTCCCAATGGCTCCAATAGGTTTCGAGGTAGCGCTCGCGGTCCTGCCAGAACGCGTGCGTCATCCCGGGGAAGGTGTTGAGCACGGCCAGTTCGCCGACCTCACCGGTCACCGGTTTGCCGTCGCCGTCGAGCACGGCCGCGTCGACGCCGATCAGCGGCGCGTTGAACGAGGCCGGGTCGATCGGCAGGAACGGATAGGCCACCAGCAGGCCGCCGCCGACCTCGGTGCCGCCGCTGAAGTTGATGATCGGCCGCTGCCCGCCGCCGACGGTCTCGTACAGCCAGCGCCAGGTCGGCTCGTCCCACGCCTCCCCGGTCGAGACGAACGACCGCAGGCTGTCCAGCCCGGCCGGCGTGCCCTCGGCGCGGGCCATGACCAGCCGCATCGCGGTGGGCGCCACACCCTGTACGGTGACGCCGTTGCGGTCGATGATCTCCCACATCCTCGTGGGCGTGGGATGATCGGGCACGCCCTCGGTGAACACCACCGTGGCGCCGAGTTGCAGACCGCCCGCGATGAGCATCGGCCCGACGAGCCAGCCCATATCGGAGATCCAGGCGATGACGTCGTCGTCGTGCACATCGAAGGCGTAGCCGAAGTCGACGGCGGTCTTGACCGCGAATCCGGCGTGCGAGTGCACGATTCCCTTGGGGCGTCCGGTGGTTCCGGAGGTGTAGACGATGGTCAGCGGCTCGTTGGATTCGAGCTGGACCGTCGGCACCGGTTCCGGGTTCTCCGGTAGTTCGTCCCAGTACACATCCCGTCCGTCGCGCATCTCGACGTCGTTGTCGAGATGACGGACCACCACGCTGTGGCGGACGGACGGGGCGGACCGCAGGGCCTCGTCGGCGGTCTGCTTGAGCGGCACCACCTTTCCGCGACGGGTGGTCGCGTCGGCGGTGACGAGCGCGACGGCCGCGGAGTCCCGCAGGCGCGCGGCCAGGGCCTCGGGTCCGTAACCGGTGAAGGCCGGAACCGAGATGGCCCCGATCATCGCGCAGGCCAGGAAGGCGACCACGGCCTCGGGGACCACGGGCACGAACAGCACCACCCGATCGCCGCGGGAGACGCCGAGGGCGGCGAGGTTGGCCGCGAATCGGCGCACCTGGGCGTCGAGTTCGGCGTAGGTGAGGGTGCGGCGGGTCCCGCCGTCACCCTCGTAGACGACCGCGGTCTTGTCCGCGATCGGGCCGTCGGCGTGCCGGTGGGCGCACAGCGTGGCCAGATTCAGCTGCCCGCCGGGGAACCAGCGCGGGAACGGGATGCCCGCGCTGTCGTCGCGGACCCGCTCGAAGGGTTCGGCGAATTCGACGCCGAGATCCTCGATCGCCGCGCGCCAGAACCATTCCGGCTCGTCGACCGACGCCCGGTGCAACTCCGCGAGGCTGCCGTACCCCCATTTCGTCATGGCGGCCAGCAGGCGACTCCGGGACCGCACGGGGTCGGGCGGCATCCAGACCGATTGCTGGTCCGGATCGGCGGGAGCTGGTCCTCGCATCGGGCACTTCCTTTCTCTGCGACCGGTTTTCGGGATCAGGACGCGGTCGCGGGCTCCGGCGCGGCGGAGCGCTTGAGCATCAGTCCGGCGCGCAGGCAGTCGCAGACCACCTCGTCGCGCTGGTTGATGCCCTGGTGACGGAAGGTGACGATGCCGGAATCGGTGCGGCTCTTGGATTCTCGCTTCGCGACGATCTCGGTGCGGACCCGGATGGTGTCGCCGTGGAACACCGGCGCGGGGAACTTCACCTCCTGGAAGCCGAGGTTGCCCAGGGTGGTGCCCAGGGTGGTGTCGGGCACGGTGATGCCCGAGACCAGCCCGAGGATGAACAGACTGTTGACCAGGCGCTGGCCGTGAATGGAGTTCTTGGAGTACTCCGCGTCCAGGTGCAGCGGCGCGACATTGAGGGTCAGCGTGCTGAACAGGACGTTGTCGGTCTCGGTCACCGTGCGCCGCGTCGCGTGCTCGATGACGGTTCCGGGTTCGAACTCCTCGAAGTAGAGGCCGGGCATGAGAGTCCTTTCCGATCGATGCGGTGCGTCCCCGGTTTCCCGCGGTCGAACCAAGCTTACAACATTATATATTATATTGTCACGCGTCCCGCCACGAGACGACTTCGCTCAGCGGTGCGCGCGCGGTGCGGTAGCCGTTGGCGGGGTGGTCGAGGTCGGGATAGCCGAAGGAGATGCCCACGACGATCTTCCGGTCCGCCGGGATGTCGAGGTACTCCCGGATGAACGGCGCCTGCCCGGCCAGCGCCGCCTGGGCGATCGTGGCGATGCCCATGCTGTGGGCGGCGAGCAGGAGGGTGCCGATGTACAGCCCGGTATCGACCGCGCCGTACACGCCCTGTTCGGCGTCGGTGGTGATGATCGCGACGTGCTGGGCGCCGAACAGGCGGAAGTTCTCGAACGCCTGGCGAGCCGAGGCCGCGCGATCGCCGCGGCGCACGCCGACGGCCTCGTACAGCTGCCAGCCACTGGCCCGGCGCCGATCGCCGTACACCCCCCGATACCGTTCGGGCGGGTCGAAATCGAATCGCGCGTCGTGGCGGCGCGCGTGGTCGGCGAGCGCGTCGCGGAATCGGTCGGTGGCCGCGCCGGAGGTCACGATCGCCTGCCAGGGCTGGGTGTTGCACCACGACGCCGAGCGCTGGGCCAGGCCGAGCAGACGCTCGATATCGGCCCGGGGAACCGGACGCGACTCGAAGGCCCGGCAACTCCACCGGGAGTCCAGCAGCGTCTCCAGCTCCACCGAGGCGTCGGTCACGACATCGTCGCTCGACATGCGCACTCACTCACTGTTGTTGGCGGACAGGCTGTTTCGATTCCGCCCGGCTCATTCCTCGGCGTAGATCACCTTGTTCTGGACCAGGTCCTCGATCTGCTCGGGTGAGTACACCTCCGCGGCGACGGCGCGGCTGTGCGCGCCGACCCGGGGGGCGGTTCCCGGCCGGTCCGGGCGCTCGCCGTCGAACTTCCACGGCGGCCGCATCAGCGCCAGGCCGTCGGGCTGGGGTTCGACCATCTCCAGCCAGTCGACCTGCGGGTGTCGCAGGTAGCCCGTCATCGACAGCACCGGCGCGAACGGCACATCGGCGGCGGTGAGCGCCTGCTCCCAGTGCTGCGCGGACTTCCGTTCGAACTCGGCCTCGACGATCGCGGCGAGTTCGAAGTAGTTCGACTCGCGCGGGCGGTACTCGGCGAAGCGCGGATCCTCGGTGAGGTCCAGGCGGTCCATGGCCGTGCACAGGGCGTGCCAGAACTTCTGCGAGGACGACAGGTGGATCGCGAGGAACTCCCCCGTCGAGGTCTTGACGCAGAAGTTCTGCGCCTGCGGATGGCGGCTCTGGCGGCTCGGGTCCGCTCCCAGTTCGAAGGCCTGGGTGATGCCGTCGATGGTCAGACAGCTCACCGCCTCCATGATCGAGGTCTCCACGCGCTGCGGCGCGCCGGTCTTCAACCGCCCGACGAGGGCGGCCAGCACGCCGGTGGCCGTGCTCAGACCGGTGACGAGGTCGGCGCTCAGACCGCCCGCCAGCTGCGGATGTCCGGCGTCGCCGAACAGGGAGTACAGGCCGCCGAAGGCGTGTCCGATGGTGTCGTAGGCGGGCCGGTTGGCCAACGGTCCCCCGCCGCCGAAGCCGGTGACCGAGCCGTAGACCAGATCGGGGCGCAGCGCGCGGCACTCCTCCGGACCGAGGCCCATCGCGGCCAGCTTGCCGGGGCGCAGATTCTCGAGCACCACGTCGAAGTGCGGCACCAGCGCCTTGACCAGCGCGATTCCCTCCGGCTTCTTCAAATCGACGGACAGGCTGCGCTTGCCGGTGTTGTACTGGCGGAAGTACGGGCTCTCGTCGTTCTGCAGGCGCCGGAAGTCCTCACCGACCACCGGCTTCTCGACCTTCACCACCTCCGCTCCCAGGGCGCACAGGATCGACGTGGCGAAGGGCAGGGAGATGTAACCCCCGATCTCCAGGACGCGGATCCCGTCGAGCGGCTTGTGCTGCATGTCATGCCTCCAGACTGTCTTCTTTTTAATATAATATATTGTTTGCCGTGCCGGAAGTGAAACGGCGAACTCACACCCGATCCCCCTGGACACCCCCTGCCGCGGCCTCTCGGACCACCCCACGCCGGGCCTTGGCCGACCTCGGCAATATCATATACTTTGTATTATCCGGATCACACGGGGCCATCTGACGTGCCCCACGTCACCGCGTGCGACGCCGATCCGCCCGCGCCCGCCACGACGCGCGCGACCACCACGAGGAGTCACCAATGAGCCGACACGAAGCCGTGCGGCAGGGACCGTACGACAAGTTGTTCATCGACGGCGCCTGGATGCCACCCGCGTCGGAACGCACGATCGACGTGGTCTCCCCCGCCACCGAGGAGATCATCGCCCGGGTGCCCGAGGGCGTGGAGGCCGATATCGACGCCGCGGTCGCGGCGGCCCGCCGGGCCTTCGACTCCGGGCCCTGGGGGCGCAGCGATCTCGCCGAGCGCATGGCGGTGCTGACCAAGCTCAGCGCGCAGTTCGCCGCGCGGGCCGAGGAGATCGCCCGGGTGGTCACCGCCGAGATGGGTTGTCCCATCTCGCTGTCGAACACCATGCAGGCGGCCGGTCCCCGGCTGCTGCTGGACGCGTTCCTGGACATGGCCCCGGCGTATCCGTGGGCCGACACCCGGCGCTCCGGGACCGGCAACGCGCTGGTCACCCGCGAGGCGGTCGGGGTCGTCGCGGCGATCGTGCCGTGGAACGCGCCGCTGCTCACCACCATGATCAAGATCGCGCCGGCGCTGCTGGCCGGGTGCACCGTGGTGCACAAACCTGCGCCGGAGACTCCGCTGTCGTCCTATCTGCTGGCGGAGATGTTGCAGGACGCGGGTCTGCCCGACGGGGTGCTCAATATCGTGCCCGCCGGGCGCGCGGTCAGCGAACATCTGGTGCGCCATCCCGGCGTGGACAAGGTCTCGTTCACCGGGTCCACGGGGGCGGGGCGCCGGATCGCCTCGCTGTGCGGCCACGACCTGCGGCGGGTGACGTTGGAGCTGGGCGGGAAGTCGGCGGCCGTGCTGCTCGACGACGCGGATTTCGACGTCGTCATCCCGGCGATCCGCGCGCTGTCGCTGCGCAACAGCGGACAGGTGTGCAGCAACAAGACCCGCATCGTGGTGCCGCGCGCGCGTCGCGACGAGGTGATCGGCCGGATCGTGGCGATGATCGAATCCATGCCCGTCGGTGATCCGTTCGATCCGGCCACCGAGATCGGCCCGCTGGTCAGCGCCACCCATCGCGCCCGGGTGGAGGGATATATCAACGGCGCCAAGGCTTCCGGGGCGAACCTCGTCGTCGGCGGCGGGCGTCCTTCCGGGGCGGACCGCGGCTGGTACGTGGAACCGACCGTCTTCGCCGACGTCGATCCGGCGGCGCCGATCGCGCAGGAGGAGGTCTTCGGACCGGTGCTGACCGTGCACACCTACGACACCGAGGCCGAGGCCGTCGCCATCGCGAACAACTCCGAGTACGGCCTCAACGGTTCGGTGTTCTCCGCCGACCCCGAACGCGCGCTGGCCGTCGCCCGCCGGATCCGCACCGGCACGGTCGAGGTCAACGGCAAGGGGGTGGGGTTCCACGCTCCGATCGGCGGATTCAAGAACAGCGGGATCGGCCGGGAGGCCGGGCCGGAGGGCTTCGACGCCTACGTGGAGATCAAGTCCTACGGCCTGCCCGACGAGCTCGTCGACATCCTCGCCTGAACGACGTCACTTTCGAAAGGTTCATCGATGCAGAACGTTCCAGCGCTCGAACAGTCCGTGGTCCGGCTGGTCACCGAGCTCGAATTCGACTCTCTCCCAACCGAAGTCCTCGCGGGCGCACGGGGGCTGATGCAGGACCAGTTGGCCTTGCAGATCGCGAGCGCCTCGCTGCCGTGGAGCCGAGCCGTGCTGGAGTTGACCCGCGCCGCGCACGCTCCCGGCGCCGCGCACGTCACCGCGAGCGGGGACGCGATGAGCGCGGCCGACGCCGCCTTCGTCAACGCCACCTTCGGGCACGGCTTCGAGTACGACGACGCGCACCGGGCCAGCTCCTCGCACCCCGGCAGCTGCGTGGTCTCGACCGCGCTCGCGGTCGGCGAGGAACTGGGCTCGTCCATGCGGGAGGTGATCACCGGGATCGTCGCCGGGTACGAGGTCTACACCCGCATCGGCGTGCTCGCCGCGCCGCAACTGCTCGAGCGCGGCTTCCACCCGCACTGCGTGCTGTCGAACTTCGGGGCCGCCGCGGTCGTGGCGAAGATGCGCGGCTTCGACGCCGAACGCACGTTGCACGCGCTGTCGATCGCGTTCAGTCACTGCTCGGGCACCACCGAGTACACCTCGACCGGCGGCTCGGTGAAGCGCTTGCATTCGGGCATCGGCACCCGCAACGGGATCCGCGCGGCCGAGCTGGCGGGGGCCGGAATCACCGGTCCCACAACGTTTTTGACGGGCGGGAAGGGTTTCTACCGCACCTTCGTCGGCCGCGAGGTCGCCGACGGCGCGGACGCCGCCTTCGCCCTCGACGCGCCGTTCGAGATCACCAAGGTGTGGGTGAAGCCGTACTGCTGCTGCGGTATCAACCACGCCTACATCGACGGCGGCCGCCGGCTGTCCGGCCGCGCGGCCGATATCGACAGCGTCGAACTGGGCATCCAGACCGGCGGCGACCTCATCATCGGCAACAAGAACGCCAATGCCTATGCGCCCCAGACGATCGAGCATCTGCAATACAGCCTGCCGTTCCAGTTCGCGCTGTCCGTGCTGGGCCTGGGCAACGGCTTCCGCACCCACCACGACTACCTCGCGGGCCGGTTGGACATCGGCGAGGGCAGCGCCGTCGCGGAGCTGGCCCGCCGGGTGAAGATCGGGGTGAAACCCGAACTCGACACCGCCTACCCCGGCAAGTGGGTCGGCGACATCACCGTCACCTACACCGACGGGACGACCGAGGCGATCTTCGTCGACAATCCCTCGGGCACCGCCGAGAACCCCATGTCCCAGGAGGATCTGGACGCCAAGTTCCGCGACGTGACGGTCGCGGAACTGGGCGCGGAACGCAGCGCGGAGTTGCTGCGGGCGATCACCGCCGGTGATCTGGACCAGCCCGCGGCGGAATTCGCCGCGTTGTTGCGCGTGTGACGCGGGCGAGGCGACGTATCGTGAGCAGCCCAGCGCCCTCGAGCCGACGGTGGCCCCGGCCGCCACGGCGACGACGCTCCGGGTGAGCGCGGCCGGGTAGCCCTCGGCCCGCCGGAGCCGCGGCGGCGCGACGACGTCGATGCGGCCGAGGAGGAACGATGACGCGGGCGACCCGGCGCGAGGTCTCGCCGCTGGAGCTGTTCTTCGATCTGGTGTTCGTGCTGGCCGTCGGCCAGCTCACCCACCATCTCACCGCGCAGCTGAGCTGGCGCGGGGCCGCCGAGACGCTGGTGGCGCTGATCGCGGTCTGCGGGGTGTGGGCGTTCACCAGTTTCGAGGTGA
Organism: Nocardia sp. NPDC003482; assembly: GCF_053588115.1. Taxonomy (NCBI): domain Bacteria; kingdom Bacillati; phylum Actinomycetota; class Actinomycetes; order Mycobacteriales; family Nocardiaceae; genus Nocardia; species Nocardia sp. NPDC003482. The sequence goes on along the minus strand of NZ_JBSFPI010000001.1, from coordinate 463,126 downwards.
CGTTGCTCGATATCGAGCGCCGGGCCACCCGGGCGGTCACCCTCGCGGTGATGGGCCTGGCGCTGTTCATGAACGCCGGGATCGCGCACGCGTTCGACGACGGCCCTTGGCTTTTCGTCGTGCCGATGCTGGTGGCGCTGGGCGGGCCCGCGGCGTACGCGGCGGTCTCGGCGCCCACGCCCGAGTTGCGCACCCACTTCCGTCATGTGCTGGTCTGGTTCGCGATCTCGGCGCCGCTGTGGATCATCGGCGCCGCGGTCGACTCCGAGATCCGGGTCTATCTCTGGTTCGTCGCCGCGCTGATCGATCTGCTGGGCACCTGGACCGCGCATCCGGTGCGGGGCAGCGTCCGTACCGCGCGTCTGCCGTTCGACGCCGAGCACATGCTGGAACGGATGCGGCTGTTCCTCATCATCCTGCTGGGTGAGACGGTGCTGACGCTGGGCCGCGTCATCGCCGATCACCGCCGCGATCCCGTCACGCTCGTGTTGGCGTTGGGGTGCGCCGCCGCCCTCGTCTGCCTGTGGGCCGTCTACTTCGGCCGCTCGGAACAACTGGTCGTCACCCACGCCGTCGAGATCGAGAACCCCATTCGCGCGGTCCACGTCGGCATCAACGCGATCTACGGGGTGGTCGCGGGTCTGGTGCTGTTCGCCACGGGCAGCGAGTTGCTGCTCGCCCACACCACCATCCGGTCGGCGGGCGTGCCGGGGGTGCTCGTCCTCGCGGGCCCCGCGCTGTATCTGCTGTCCCAGGCGATCTACTTCCGGTGGGAGATGGGTATCGGCTGGCGGATCCGGCTGATCGGCGCGGCCGCGCTGGGAGTCGGTGCGGCGGTGGCCTATTGGTTGCCGACCTATGTCGTGGTCGTGGTCCTGGTCGCGATCCTGCTGGCCCTGGCGGTGCACATCAGCGGTAAGACTCCCGCGCCGAACTGAGGGAAATTCCCGCGGCTCTCCCTATACGAAGCTGGATATATTATGTTTTAAGTGAGCTAGATCACGGGAGCGTGGAGATGAGCAGACCATCGATCCGATCGGAGTCCGCCGAACTGGCGGCCGCGGTGCGGGAGATCGCCGACGAAGCGGGCGACCTGCTCGATCGGGAACCGGACGGGGCGCCGCTGGGCGACCTCTGGGATCTGGTGAGTTCCCAGGCGTTGCGCGAGGCGGGCGGCGACACCCCCGATCGGCTGAGCCGAATGATCGGTCTGCTCGGCCGGATTCGCGAGGCGGAGGCGATGCAGGCGCGGCTGCGGCTCGCCGACCGCACCCGCCTCCTGTCCGGGGTCCGCACCGCGCTCGCGGCGATCGCCGACGCCCGCTCGGTGGACGCGCTGCTGACCCGCGCCCCGGAGGCGGCGTGCGGTCTCGGCTTCGACCGCGCGCTGGTGTCCACCGTCGACCGGACGTGGCGGCTGCACACGATGTGCGTCGTGCGCGATCCGCGCTGGGCGGAGGAGATCGTCGCGGTGGGCCGAGAGAATCCGCCCGTGCTGGATCGCGGCCTGGTCGAGAACGACACCGTGGTCGACGCGCGCGCGGTGCTCGTCCCCGAGGTCCAGGAGAACCCGCGGGTGAATCGCCCGCTCGCCGAGATCACCCGGTCGTCGTCCTACGGGATCGCCCCGCTGCTGGTCGACGGCGAGGTGGTCGGCCTGGTGCACGGCGACTGTTATCACCAGCGGCGCGTGGTCGGCGAGGCCGATCGGATGGTGCTGTCCGCCTTCGCCGACGGCCTGAGTCAGCATTTGGCGAGAGTCACTGTGCTGGAAGCGATCTCGTCGATACGAACGCAGATCGACGGGCTGACCGGATGGCGGCCCCCGGCACCGGCGATCGTCGAATCCGTCGCGGCCGCCCGCGCCGACGACTCTGTCCTCACCCGCCGGGAGGCGCAGATCGTGCGCCTGATGGCGGCCGGTGACTCCAACGCCCGCATCGCGCGCCGGCTCACCATCTCCGAGGGCACGGTGAAGACCCACATCACCCGCATCCTGCGCAAACTGGGCGCGGCCAATCGCGCCGAGGCCGTGTCGATCTGGCTGCGCACCTCCGCGACGACCCCGCTCGCGCGGCTCTGACCACCCGGGAGCCGTTCGGCCGAAGGTCGTACGAATCCCTGACCCGCGTGGGATGTCGCGCGCGACGCGCCGCGAGACAGTGAGCTGCACCACAAAGCGGCAGCACGCCGCGGGCAGCAAGGGCGACTGGAGGCGCAGAGGTATGACGGAGAGTGAACGGACGGCCGACTGGATCGTCGGCATCGATGTGGGTGGCACCTTCACCGACATCATCGGCCTGAATCAGAGCACCGGGGAGATCCGCGACGGCAAGGTCCTGTCCACCCGCGACCAGGAGGTCGGGGTGCTCGACAGCATCGCGGCCATCGACGTGGCGATCCCCGACATCGCCGAGATCGTGCACGGCCACACCGTCGGCATCAACGCGCTGCTCAGCCGCACCGGGGCGCCGACCGGCCTGATCTCGACCCGCGGGCACAAGGATCTGCTCGACATCGGCCGGATGCACCGCGAGTTCGGTGACCGCTTCTACGACCCGACCTGGGTGCGCCCGCATCAGGAGCGCCCGATCGTGGCGCGCGAATCGCGCTACGGCGTCGCCGAGCGGCTGCGCTACGACGGATCGGTGCTGCTGGCGCTCGACGAGGACGCGGTCCGCGCCGCCGCCCGCGAGCTCGCGGAACGAGGCACCGAGTCGGTCGCGGTCTGCCTGCTGAACTCCTACACCAACCCCGAGCACGAGCGGCGCGCGGCCGAGATCGTCGCCGAGGAGCTTCCGCACGCCTACATCCAGACCTCCGCGCTGTATCCGGTCACCAAGGAGCACGAGCGCACCACGACGGTCGCGTTGGACGCCTACGTCGGGCCCGCGGTGGTCGGTTACCTGAACCGCCTGATGGACCGCCTCGCCGAGCGCCACTACCGCGGCACGCTGTGGATCATGATGATGAACGGCGGCGTCGCCACCTTCTCGGACGCCGGGAAAGCCCCTGTGTTCCAACTGGTTTCGGGCCCGGTGGGCGGGGTGAGCGGCAGTGTGAAGCTGGCGGACGAGGGGCGCTGGCCGAATCTGCTCACCGTCGACGTGGGCGGCACCAGTACCGATGTGGCCGCGATCCGCGGCGGCCGGACCCCGCTCACCGACACCTGGACCCTGGAAACCGGCCTCACGCTGACCATGCCGCTGGTGGACGTGGAGAGCATCGGTTCCGGCGCGGGCAGCCTCATCCGGCCCAGCGCGCTCGGCACCGTCGCGGTCGGCCCGGCGTCGGCGGGCTCCGACCCCGGGCCGGTGTGTTACCGGCGCGGCGGCACCGAACCCGCGCTCACCGACGCCTGCGCCGCGCTCGGCATCCTGCAACCGGACCTGTTCGCGAACGGGGCGATCCGCCTCGACGTCGACGCCGCGACCGCCGCCCTCGCCCGGACCGGCGCCCAGTGGGGCATGTCGGCCGTCGAACTCGCTTGCGCCGCATACGAAGTCGCGTGCCAGGACATCGCGGCCAAGGTGCGCACGATCTCGGTCTACCGCGGACTGGACATGCGGGAGTTCGCGTTGCAGCCGTCGGGGTCGGCCGGGCCGATGCTGGCCGACCGGGTCGCGCAGATCCTCGGCCTCGACACGGTGATCGTGCCGCCGAGCCCCGGCCAGTTCTCCGCGCTGGGGTTGCTGCGCAGCGATCTGACGGTGACGCGGGCGCAGTCGATCATGACCGGGCTGGATCCGGCGAACGCCGACGCCATCGAGACCGCCTTCGCCGCTCTCCAGGACCGGATTCGCGACGAACTGAAGGCCCAGGGCGCCGACGTCGACCGGCTCCGCTTCGAGCGCGCCGTCTTCGCCATGTACCGCGGGCAGACGTGGGACAACCGGATGCCCATTCCCCCCGCCCCGCTCACCGCGGACTCCGTCGCCGCCCTCATCCCCCGATTCCACGAGTTCTACCGGGAGTCCTACGGATTCGCGGCCACCGAGATCCCGGTGGTGGTGTCCACCGTCGAGGTCACCGCGATCATCGCCCGCGCCCAGCGCAAGCCCGAGGTGACGCCCGAGGACGGTGAATCCTTCCTGCGCACAACGCGTCTCACCGTGCCGGGCAGCACCGAGCCCGTCGAGGTCCCCATCCACGTCCGCGAACGACTGGGCCGCGCCGAGCGGGTGGACGGACCCGCGCTCGTCGTCGAGAAGTACGCGACCACGCTCGTGCTGCCCGGGCGGACCGCGTCGCTGGACGACGACCTGAACCTGATCATCGAGCCGCAGAGCTGAGGAACGAGCCATGACCCTTTCCACCCCGATCGAAAACACCGGCCCCGCAGTCGATGTCGAGCTCGACATCCTGCGCTACGGGCTCACCGAGGTCGCCCGCGAGATGCTGGATTCGCTGATGCGCAGCGCGTTCTCGCCCATCTGCCGCGACATCCTCGACTGCACGGTCGTCATCCACATGCGCACCGACGAGGGCTGGGAGGCAGCCGCCCTGTGGGAGGGCTGCATGCAGCACGCCTTCATCGCCCCGCACATCGCGAATTTCGTGATGGACGACTGGGACATCGACACCCTGCGCCCCGGCGACGTGTTGTTCACCAACGATCCCTGGCGCGGCGCGCTGCACCAGGCCGATGTGAACCTGTTCCGGCCCGTCTTCGTCGACGGCCGGGTCGAATTCCTGTTGCAGTCGACCTCGCATCTGGTGGACCTCGGCGGCCCGATCCCGGGCGGGTTCTCCAACGGCGCGCAGACCCACTTCGAGGAGCAGCTGAAGCTGCCGCCCACATTGCTCTACGCGGGCGATGTGCCGGTGCGCCCGACGTTCAACTTCCTGCTGGAGAACAACCGGGTGCCGCAGCTGGTCCTCGGCGACCTGCGCGCCCTGCACGGCTGCCTGGTCGTGGGCGAACGCCAGCTGCACGATCTGATCGCCCGCGGCGGCCTGGACCGGGTGCGCGCGGCGGGCCGGTACGCGATCGAGGCCACCGAGGCCAGTATGCGGCGCGGCATCGCGAGCATCCCCGACGGCGACTACACCGCCGAGGACTTCCTCGACGAGGACGGCGTCACCGACGAGCCGATCCCGGTGCGCGTCACCGTGAAGGTGCGCGGCGACCGCATGGAGATCGACTTCTCCGGTTCGGGCCGCCAGCCGCTGGGCAACTGCGGCACCGCCTGGTGCGAGGCGGGCCGCTGCATCGAGGCGGTGAAGCTGATGGTCGATCCGTCCACGCCGGTCAACAGCGGCACCCTGCGGCCGATCGACGTGCTGCTCCCCGCGGGCAGCGTGGTGCAGGTGCTGCCGCCGTCGAGCTGCTCGAGCCACGCCGACATCGGCCCGCGCGCGATCAATGTGGTGAGCCAGGCGCTGAGTCAGGCGGTCGAGGAATCGTTCGCGCCCGACACCGGCACCGCGCTCTACGTCGGCTTCAGCGGTATCGACACCCGCCCGGGACATGAGGGAACCCCTTGGGGCGCTTACGGTCTCGCGGGCGGCGGCTGGGGCGGGACGTGGAAGGACGACGGCGTGTCGTTCTGCGTGGCGCCGATCGGCAACTGCCGCACGTCGGTGCAGGAGCACGTCGAGATCGAGAGCCCGCTGGTCGTCGCGCAGCACGAGATCGTGATCGACACCGCCGGGGCGGGGCGGTTCCGCGGCGGCCTGGGCTCGGTGTACTCGATCTTCGCCGAATCCGACACCATCGTCACCGTCGTCGCCGACCGGCTGCGGCGCGGCGCGCCCGGCTCGAAGGGCGGCGGCGCGGGAACGTCGGCCTACGGCTGGTACATCGAGAACTTCGACCTCGCCGTGCACGGCGACCCGCTGGATCTGCGCGGGGCCGAACCGTTGTTCGGCATGTTCGACGAGCACGGCCGCCCCGATCCGAACACCGGCGAATTCGGCCGCGGCGCCCGCTACACCTCCGGCAAGTTCTCCAACCTGCTGCTGCGGGCCGGGGACGCGATCCGGTTCGTCATCGGCGGCGGCGGGGGCTGGGGCGATCCGCTCACCCGCGCGGTGGAGCGGGTCGCGGCCGATCTGCGGGCCGGGCTCGTCAGCGCCGAATTCGCTTACGCCGCATACGGAGTCGTGTTCGCCGACGGAGTGGTCGACGAGGCCGCCACCGCCGACCGGCGCGCGCATCTGGCCGCCGAACGTGAGCGGGGGCGCTGGCAGGTGCCCGTCGCGAATCCCACCACCTGGATCGTCTGAGAGAGAGGCAAGTTCATGGCAGTCGATCGACTCCTGTTCCCCCGGCCCGAGACGCCGCGCGTATCCGTCGAGCGGGTCCCCGTCGAGGGGACGTGCCCCGAATGCGGCGCGACGAGCCTGGCCCGGTACCCCGTGGCCAATCATCTCGGCCCCCGCATGGTCGTGAAGTGCCAGCGGTGCCTGTACCCGGTGGCGGTGACCCGGCCCGAGCCCGACGACCACTGGCCCGCGTGGCGCTCGCCCGCCCGGGACTGGCCCGCCTCCCGGGTCGGCTGAGAAGGGACCTCCGATATGGCGAAGTTGTTGCTCGAGGACAAGGTCGTCCTCATCACCGGCGCGGCCGGGGGGATCGGGCGGGCCACCGCCCTGCTCGCCGCGAGCGAGGGGGCGCGCCTGGCGCTGACCGACGTCGCCGCGGACCGGCTGGCGGCGGTGGCCGCCGAGGTGCGCGCGAAAGGCGGTGCGGCCCTGGAGGTTCCGGCCGATCTGACGATCGGCGAGTCGGTGGACGCGATGGTCGCCGCCGTGGTCGAGCACTACGGACGGCTCGACGGCGCGTTCAACAACGCCGGTGTCAGCGGCGGTCAGATCGGTCAGGGCGGGCGGCGCGCGGGCGAATGGGACGAGACCGCGTTCGATCGGGCCCTCGCGGTGAACCTCAAGGGCGTGTGGCTGTGCCTGCGCGCCGAACTGCGGCAGATGGGGTCCCAGGGCGGCGGCGCGATCGTGAACACCGCGTCGCTGGCCGGGCTGGCCGGATTCAAGACCACCGCCGGGTACTCCGCGGCCAAACACGGCGTCGTCGGGCTGACGAAGACCGCCGCGCTCGACTACGCCCCGGCCATCCGGATCAACGCGGTGTGCCCCGGCTACACCGACACCGACCTGATGAAGGACGCCATGCGCCGCGGTGGCGACGCGATCATGGCGCGCATCCCCGCCGCGCGGCTGGCCCAGCCGGAGGACATCGCCGAGATGGCCTGCTGGCTGCTGTCCGACCGGTCCGCCTACGCCACCGGCGGCACGTTCGTCGTCGACGGCGGATATCTGGCCGGGTGAGCGAATCATCGTGCACCCGAACACCTTTCACGAAGGATTGAGATCATGACCACCTTGATCGGCGAGGCCGCGAGTTATATCGACGGTCGCTGGGTCACCGGCGAGGGCGAGCCGATCGCCTCGATCAACCCCAGCACCGGCCGCCAGCTCGCGCTGACGCCATCGACGAGTCCGGCGCAGGTGGACGCGGCGGTCGCCGCGGCCCGCCGCGCCTTCGACGGCGGCGAGTGGAGTCGTCTGGGCCCGCGCGAGCGCGGCGCGCTGCTGCACCGTTTCGCGGATCTGCTCGTGGAACGCCGCGACGACATCGCGCGGCTGGCCGCCACCGAGGTCGGCACCCCGATCAGCGGCGCGCCCACCCTGCACGTGGACCTTCCGGCGAAGTTCTTCCGGTGGTTCGCCGACGCCGCGGCGCGCGGGCCGCGCGACGGATACGAACAGCCGCTGCCCCTGGACCACGATCCGGTCACCTCCAGCAGCATGTTGCTGCGCGAACCCGCCGGGGTGGTGGCCGCCATCGTCGCCTACAACGTGCCGGTCATGATGTGCGCGTACAAATTGGGCGCGGCGCTGGCGGCGGGCTGCTCGACGGTGCTGGTCACCTCGCCGCGGGCGATCCTGCTGACCGAGGCGGTCGTGCGGCTGTTCGACGAGGCCGGATTCCCTTCCGGCGCGGTGAATTTCGTGTTCGGGCCACCCGGCACCACGAGCCGGGTGGTCGAGGCGCCCGGGGTCGATCTGGTGAGCTTCACCGGATCGGCGGCGGTGGGCAGCAAGATCCTCGCGCTGGCGGCGCCGACGCTGAAGAAGGTCGTGCTCGAACTCGGCGGCAAATCCCCCAATATCGTGCTGCCCGGCACCGATCTGGAACGCGCGGTGCCCGCCTCGGTGCTCCGCTTCACCCGCAACAGCGGGCAGGCGTGCGGCGCCACCACGCGAACCCTGGTGCCGCGCAACGATTTCGACGAATACGTCGAGCGGTCGGCGGAGTTCCTGAGCGGTCTCACGATCGGCGACCCGCTGGCCCCGGACACGGTCCTCGGGCCGTTGATCACCGGTGAGCACCGGGCGAAGGTCGAGGGCTTCCTCGACCGCGCCCGCGACGCCGGGGCGCGGATGCCCATCGGCGGCGGCCGCCCGCCCGGTCTCGACGACGGATTCTTCCTGGCGGCCACGCTGGTGACCGACGTGCCGCACGACGCGGAGATCGCCCAGGAGGAACTCTTCGCGCCGGTGGGCGTGGTGCTGCCCTACACCGACCTCGACGACGCGGTGCGGATGGCCAACGACGCGAAATACGCGCTGAACGCCAATGTCTGGGGACCCACCCCCGAGGCGATCGCCTTCGGGCGGCGGCTGCGCTCGGGCACGGTCACCATCAACGGCGGCGGCGGAATGCGCGCCGACGCGCCGTGGGGCGGACCGGGGTACAGCGGGATCGGCCGGGAGGGCGGCGAGGAGGGGCTGCGCGAGTTCTTCGAGCTCAAGCACATGCAGTGGCCGCTCTGACCATTGCCGCGGATACGAAAAGCGCGTCGACCGGGTTTCGGCCGACGCGCTTTTCGCGGTTCACCAGGGCTAGGGCTGGATCCCCATCTCGGGACCGATGTACTCCCGCACCCGCACGGCCTTGCCGTCGCGGGCCTCCACGACCTGGATCAGGTGCAGTTTGACCTGCTGGCCATTCATCTGCACCTCGGTGTAGCACTGGTTGAAGAAACCGTGCTCGGTGTAGGTGATGCCCCGGGCCTGGAAGTCGGGGACGCCGCCGTCACCGGACCGCTCGTAGACGGCGGCGACCGCGTCGGCCACCGAAACCCACTTGTCGTCCGCGCTGTGCCACACCTGGCAGTCCTCGGAGCTGATCTCCAGGAACAGGTCGATGTTCTTCAGCGCTTTGACCCAGTTCTCCGCGAGTGCGATGGTCGCCTGGTCGGGGGTGGTGCTCATCGGTGGTCGGTGCCTTCCTATCGGATGTCGCAGGTGGCCTGCGTCACCCATCCTGTCCGGGCGCCGCACCCCCGAGTGTCCAGATATTTGGACACTCGACCGGGCGACCGGATCAGAGGTGCTTCTTGAAGAACGGGACCAGATGGTCCAGCGCCTGACGCACCGGCTCGGGCTTGTCGTAGAGCTCGTAGTGCGACACGCCCTCGAGCACCACCAGTTCCTTGTCGGACGAGGCGGCGCGGCCGTACAGCTCGTACGCGTCGCGATACGCGCCGAAGGCCCCCGGCCGATCCCCGACCACGATGCACAGCGGCTGGGTCAGCAGCACCTCGGCGCGATCGAACGCGTCCCAGCCGACCAGCGTCGCCTGCCGGGAGAACAGGAAACTGGTGAGGCCGTGCGGTTTACGGCCGCGATCGGTCTTGTAGTACTCGGTCGCCTCGACCAGGTCGACGTCGGTCAGCCCGGCCTGCCGCGCGGCCTCCGGCGACGGCGGCAGCAGATCGTTGACCTGTCCCTCCGCGCCGCGCGCCTCGGCGGTGCGCTGGGTCGCCATGGCCTCGAGCGCGCCCAGCGGGTCGTATTCGGTGAAGCCCTCGCGCATCCGGCGGCCGACATTCGCGCCGGTGACGGTGCCGAGCGCCTTGATGCGGCGTTCGGTCATCGTGGCGCTGACCGCGTAGCCGCCGCTGCCGCAGATGGCGAGGACCCCGATCCGGTTCTCGTCGACCCACGGCTGGGTCACCAGGTAGTCGATCACCCAGCTGAAGTCCTGCACCCGGAAGGCCGGATCCTCGATCAGCCGCGGTTCGCCGCCGCTGTCGCCCTGGAAGCTGGCGTCGAACGCGACCGCGACGAAACCCTCCCGGGCCAGCGCCGGGGCGTAGATCTCGCCGGAGGTCTGCTCCTTGCAGCTGCCGGTCGGGTGGGCCGTGATGATCGTGGTGTACTCGTGCCCCGGGTCGAATCCCGGCGGATAGTGGATGTCGGCCGCGATATCCCAGGCCAGGGCCTTGATACCGACGCGCTCGATGTTCTCGGTGGACATGATCGTCGCACTCCTTTCCCAGGTGGATCGAAACCGTGCGTCCTTCAGCCTGCCCCGCGCCGCTCGTGCTGTGGAGGGGAGAATTCATACCCATGACAACGCCATCAATATTTTATATTATGCGTGCATCAATCGAAGGATCGAGGAGTTTTCATGCTGTCATTCGACGGACGCGTCGCCATCGTCACCGGCTCGGGGCGCGGCCTCGGCGCGTCGCACGCCAAGTTCCTCGCCGCGCGCGGCGCGGCGGTGGTCGTCAACGATCTGGGCGGTTCCGCCCAGGGCACGGGGTCCAGCGCGGCTCCGGCGGAGGAGGTGGTGGCCGAGATCGTGGCGAACGGCGGCCGCGCGGTGGCGAACTTCGACTCCGTCTCCGACAACCCCGAGGGCATCGTGCGGACGGCGATCGACGCGTTCGGCCGCCTCGACATCCTGGTCAACAATGCCGGGATCAACCAGGTGCACGCCTTCGGCCCGGATATCCTGCCGTCGATCAAGCGGCACATGGAGGTGCACTTCTTCGGTACCGCCGGGGTCACCGCCGCCGCCTGGCCGCATCTGATCGAGAGCGGTTCGGGTCGCATCGTGAACACCACCTCCCCCACGCTGATCGGCTTCCCGGAGCAGACGCCCTACGTGGCCGCCAAGGGCGCGATCTTCGCGTTCACCCGGACCCTCGCCTTCGAGGCCGCGCCGGTGGGCATCAAGGTCAACGCGATCGCGCCCACCGCGGCGACCCGGATGTCCGACGAGGCGGACCTGCCGGAGGAGTTCAAGCAGTTCATGCGCGACAACCTGCCGACCTCGCTGGTCAGCCCGGTGGTCGCGTATCTGGCCCACGAGGCGTGCGCGATCAACGGCGAGGTGATCCAGGCCCAGGGCGGCGAGGCGCAGCGGCTGGTGCTCGGCTTCAACAATGGCTTCACCAGCAAGGAACTCACCCCCGAGCTGGTGCAGGAACACCTCGACGAGATCCTCGACCCGGCCACCCACGTCCCGTTCGACCGGATCGAGAAGCAGGATCTGAGCGCGGTCGGGAAGTAGGCACAACCACTGTCACGACGCGTCCGCCGGTCGCGGCGGACGCGTGGTCCCGCCCGCGGCCAGGGTGGGAAAGTATTCTCCCCCGCACGACCCCGACCAGAGGCATAGCGTGGAACCATGACCGAGAGAGCCCCCCATCTGCGCGAACTGGGAAACTTCCTCAAGGCCCGGCGTGGTGAGCTCACTCCCGCCGACGTCGGACTGCCGATGCGCGGCAGCTCCACCCGCCGGGTGAGCGGGTTGCGCCGCGAGGAGGTCGCGGAGCTGGTCGCGATCAGCCAGGACTACTACACCCGCATCGAGCAGGGCCGCCTTGCGCCCTCCGAACCGGTCCTGGAGGCGCTCGTGCGCGCCTTGCGCCTGAACGACGACCAGCGCGCCTACGTCGAGAGCCTCGTGCATCACGTCGCTCCCCCACGCCGCCAGCCGGTCGCCCGGCCGCAGATCCAGCGCCTGCTCGATCAGCTCACCGAAACCCCCGCCCTGGTCTTCGGCCGCTACCTCGACATCCTCGCGTGGAACCACCTGGCCGCCTCACTCCTGACGGACTTCTCGAAACTGCCTGTGGCGCAACGCAATTACGTGCGCCTGGTGTTCACCGATCCGGCCATGCGGACCCGCTACACCGATTGGGAGTCGGTGGCGAAGACCTGTGTCGCGATCCTGCGCATGGACGCGGCGGCCAACCCCACCGACCCCCGGCTCACGGCCCTCGTGGGCGAGCTGTCGATCGCCGACCCCCAGTTCCGGCAGTGGTGGGCGGCCCGGCACGTCGCCCGCCAGGAATTCGGGACCAAGACCCTGGACCACCCGGAGGTGGGCGAACTGACCCTGGACTGGGACACCTTCCGCTACACCGGCGATCCGGAACAACAGCTCGTCCTGTGGTCGGCCCAGCCCGGCACGCCCGCCCACGAGAAGCTCCGCATCCTCTCCTCGTGGACCGCTCCCGCGCACCCCGTCCTCCCCGAGCGCGCGGCACCGGAAACCCGTACCCGGCCAAGCTGATTCGCGGCGTCGCCGGTCCTCGGTGTTCCGAGTCGGGGATTTGTTCGCGATTCCCCGTTCCGAATTCCCGCATTCGATATCCGCGCCCGGCCACGGTCGAGGATTTCGCCTGAAAGCACATTCTCACAATCACGAAAATCGGACCGACCGACCCGGTCGTTCGCGCCATTGATTTCGGCGCGCTGATCGGCCCGATCGGCGCGCTTTCGTTCGGTACCATGAGGTTCAGCGACGCCTGATCCCCTTCCGCGTACGGGTTCAACCGGGCAGCCCGTACCGTCTTCGCCGGACCTCACGATGCCGGGCGTCGCTGATTCGGTTCGAACTGCCGCGCCGCGGGCGCGGATCGTGCGCGAAAGCGAGTTGTGTCGATGCGAGCGGATCAGCATGCCCAAATACCGGCAACCAACGATATTCGTGTGGACCGGAGAATTTCGGTGGGCGAACATATCGAAATGTGCCGAAAAGAACGGCGACTTTCCCGGAGGATACTCGCGAATCTCGTCGGCCGCAGCGAGGAATGGCTGCGTCTCGTCGAGACCGGCAGACAACCCCTGGACAGCGTCAAGGTGATCATGGCCCTCGCCGACGTCCTCCGGATCGACGACATCTCGACGCTGATCTCGGTGCCCGGCCAGCGCGCCCACGATATGCTCCACCCCGCCCCGGCGGGTGACCCCGGCGCGCGGGCGACGATCCGCGCGCTGCACGCCCCGCCCACGACGCCCGGCACGATCACCGACACGACGACCCTCGAGCGCGAACTCCTCCGCTGCCGCGACCTATGGTTCGCCTCGCCACGCCGCCACCGCCAGACGATGGCCCGATTACCCGACCTGCTCGCCTCCGCCCGGCACCTGCGCCTGGTCCGCGACGACGCGACCGTCCGCCGCGTCCTCCCCCAGATCTACAACCTGACCAGCCAGACATTGCTGGCTACACACCACCGGCACGAGGCGCTGCTGGCCGCCGACCGGGCCCTCGAGGACACCCTGACCCACCCCGGCTCGCTGGCGCACCTCGTCGCGTCCTGGCACCTCACCGCCGCGCTCCTGCACACCCCCGCCGCGGACACCGCCCTCCGCGTCGCGAGCGCCGCCCTGCCCGAGCCGGCACTCGCCGAATCCGGCGCGACGGCGGACCTCGCGGCCGTGGCGGGAGCCGTCCGCGCTCTCGCCGCGCGGGCCGCCGCCACGATCGCCGACACCGAGTCCTGCGACGCACTGCTGACCACCGCCGCGGCGCTGGCCGACCGCCTCGGCCGCCAACGATCCGTCCAGGGCGTGGTCTTCGGACCCGGCGAACTCGGGCTCGAGCGCATGGAAATCGCTCTCGCGCAACGTAATCCGCACGACGCGATCGCGGCGGCGGCCGACACCGACCTCCCCGCCGACTGCCCGATCGCCAGCCGTTCCCGCTACCACGTGGTCCTCGCGCACAGCTTCGCCGTCACCCACCAGGACGTCGCCGCCACCTACGAACTCACCAAGGCCGCCGCGTGCGGCGACGACGAACTCCGCTACGACGCCGACGCGCAGCGCACCCTCCAACTCCTGCTCCGCCGCGAGAACCCCGTCCTGCGCGCCGAACTGTCCCGCCTCACCGCCGCCGCCCGCCCCGCGACCCGCGCGCGCCCGCGCTGCTCCCCGCCACACGCGTGACCCTCGCGCCAAATCGCCGCGGCCAACTTTTCCGTCGGAACGAACCGAATTCGTTTGGATCGGGAGCCGCACCGCGCGGCTAACTTCGCGATATGCGGCTACACGCGGTGCGGGGAATCCCCGAAACAGATCTCGACGACCGGCCCGACGACGAATTCCCCGAGCGGGTGCCCCCGGCGCCCTGGCGGAATCGGTGCGTCGGCCTGATCTGGCTGTCCCGCCCGTCCCCGGACACCCCGACCACCCTGCCCCCGGGGACCGGCCGGCCGCTCACCGTCCTCAACGCGCTGATCGACTACCGCGAGACCCCGGTAGGGGGTTATCACGAGATCCTCGCCGCCCCCATGGTGCGCGTCGGCGCGCGGATGCGCTTCAACTGCCCGTTCATCTCCGTGGATTCGAAGCCCAGCCTGGTCGCGGGCCGCGAGAACTGGGCACTTCCCAAGGTGCTCGCGGAGTTTCGCGGCGACCTCGCCGATGCCGAGACCGTGACCGCCACCTCGACCTCCGGGGTGCGGTGGCGGGTGTCGGCGCGCATCCGGGCCTTCGGACCGGCCGTGCCGATGAGCAAGAAGTTCACGATCTGGCAGCCCTTCCCCGACGGCGAGCTGCGCCGGATCCCGGCCCGGCTGTCCGGGCGCGCGCGAGCGGCGGTGGTGCGGATCGACGTCGAATCCGACCGCGATCTGCCGAACCTGGTCCGGCCGGGTCGCCACGCGGGACTCCTCGTCGACCCCCTCCTGGCCTCGCTGCTCGCGCCCTGTCCGACCGCCTGACCGACCGAACGGGAGGCCCCATGCTCCGACCGCCGCCGACTCGCCGGACCGCGGCCGACGAGATCGACCGAATGCTCACCGCCACAAGGGAACTGGTCGAACCCGAGCTGCGCCGAGCGGTGCGCGCCCTGCCCGAACCGTTCCGGCTCATGGCGGGCTACCAGTTCGGCTGGTGCGACGCGAGCGGCCGGGCCGACGCGGCCCCGACCGGCAAGATGCTGCGCCCCGCCCTGCTGCTGGCCGCCTTCTCGGCCTATCACGACGACACCGCGCGTGCCCTGCCCGCCGCGGCGGCGGTGGAGTTGTTGCACAACTTCTCGCTGATCCACGACGACGTCATGGACGGCGACGCGCTGCGGCGCGGCCGCGAAACCATCTGGCGCCGATGGGGTTCCACCAACGCGATCCTGCTCGGCGACGCGCTGCACGCACTCGCCACGCGCACCTTGTGCCGCTGCGCGCCGGAATCGGTGACGGCCGCGCTCGCCCTGCTCGACCGGGCGGCGATCGATCTGTGCGTGGGCCAGTATCTCGACTGCGCGTTCGAGAGCCGCCCCGCGGTCGGCGGCCCGGAATACCTGCGCATGGCCGAGGCCAAGACCGGCGCGCTCCTCGGCTGCGCCTGCGCGCTGGGCGCCCTGTGCGCCGGAACCGATCGGTCCGAGGTCACCGCCATGGACACCCGCGGCCGCGAACTCGGCATCGCCTTCCAGCTCATCGACGATCTCATGGGGCTGTGGGGCGATCCGGCGGTGACCGGTAAACCCGTGGGCCACGACCTGGCCCGCCGCAAACGCTCCTTCCCCGTCGTCGCGGCGATCGAATCCGGCGACCCCGCGGGCGCGCGGCTGGCCCAGCGGTACGAGTCGCCGGAGCCGTGGACCGCCGCCGAGATCGCCGCGGCGACCGCGCTCGTGGAACGCGCCGGGGGCCGGGAGCGCACCGAGGCCACCGCGAACGCGCGCATCGACGCCGCGCTCGCCACGCTTCCCGACACCCCCGCGTTCGCCGGATTCCGGGCGCTCGCGCTGTTCGTGGCGCACCGCGATCGCTGAAACCCCTGTCCCCCAACCTGTTCCGAGGAGTCGCATGCGCGTCGATCGAGTCATGGGATATCCGACCGACAAGGTGGTGATCGTCGGCGCGGGGCTCGCGGGTCTGTCCGCGGCGCTGTATCTGGCGGGCGCGGGCCGGGAGGTGACCGTGTGCGAGAAGCATTCCGAGCCCGGCGGCAAGGCCGCGGCGATCCACACCGAGGGCTATCAACTCGACTACGGCCCCACCGTGCTCACCATGCCGGAACTGATCGAGGACGCCTTCGCCGCCGTCGGCGAGAAGTCCGGCGACCACCTCGAGCTGCTGGCGGTCGAACCGGCCTACCGCGCGCACTTCCCCGACGGCGGCCACCTCGACCTGTCCGCCGACCGGGACCGGACGGTCGCGGAGATCACCGCGAAATGCGGTGCCGCCGAGGCGGATTCGTTCCTGCGATACCGCGACCACATCGAGCGGATCTACCGGTACGCGTACCCGCGCTTCGTCGACCGGAATCTGGACGGGCTCGGCAGCCTGCCACCCTGGCCGCTGCTGCGCCTGGCGATGCTCGGCGCGTTCGGCGGCCTGCAGGCCGGGGTGAACCGCTACTTCGAGGATCCGCGGCTGCGCCGGCTGTTCTCCTTCCAGGCCATGTACGTGGGCGTCGCCCCGCAAAAGGCGCGCGCGATGTACGCCATGGTGACCTATATGGACACCGTCGGCGGCGTGTGGCTGCCGCGCGGCGGGATGCACGCGCTGCCCCGGGCGATGGCCGCGGCCGCCGAGACCCACGGGGTGCGGTTCCGCTACGGGGATCCGGTGGTGCGCCTGGAGACCACGGGGGCGGGCCGGTTCCGGGCGGCGATCACCGCGGCGGGCGAACGCGTCGCGGGCGACGCCGCGGTGCTCACCGCGGACCCGTCGGTGGCGCTGCCGGAACTGCTCGGCCGCGAACCCGCGACGCTCGGGCGGCGGCTCGAGTACGCGCCGTCGTGTCTGCTGCTGCTGTTGGGCGCGGGCGGGACACCGGGCGCCCATCACAACATCCACTTCGGGCGCAACTGGAAGACCTCCTTCACCGAACTCACCCGGGGCGACCCCATGAGCGACGCCTCCTTCCTGGTCAGCGCGCCGACCGTGTCCGATCCCGGCCTCGCCCCACCCGGGCGGCACTGCTACTACGCCCTGCTGCCCGTCCCCAATCTGGCTGTGGGAACGGTGGATTGGGAGCGCGACGGCGACGCGTTCCGGGACCGGCTGTGCCGGCTGATGCGCGGGCGGGGCTACGCCGACGCGCTCGACGACCTCGACGCGCTGCGCGTGGTGACCCCGCTGGACTGGCGGGCCGACGGCTGCCCGGCGGGGACGCCGTTCAGCGCCGCCCACCTGTTCCGGCAGACCGGCCCCTTCCGCACCAAGAGCCTGATCGGCGGGAACATGGTGCTGGCGGGCGCGGGCACGCACCCCGGCGTGGGCGTGCCGATGGCGTTGATCAGCGGCAGGCTCGCCGCCGAGCGCATCACCGGACCCCTGCGGCGCACCGGGAGGACCCGCTGATGGCCTCGACCGACAGCAGGATCCTCGACGCGGCCGGAATCACCGGCCCGGCACTGCGCGCGAGCTACGCCCACTGCCGTCGCTTGCACGCCCGGTACGGGCGGTCCTACTACCTGGCGACCAAACTGCTGCCGCCGTGGAAACGGCCCTACGTGCACGCCCTGTACGGCTTCGCGCGGCACGCCGACGAGATCGTCGACAACGGCGAACCCGATTCGCGCGCAACGGAATTCGATCACTGGCGGGCCACGGTCGCGGCCCGGCTCGACGGCGACGCCGAGGCCGACGCGGTCACCCGCGCGCTGCGACACACCCTGCGCACCTGGGCGATCCCCCGCGCGCACGTCGAGGCGTTCCTGGCGTCGATGGCGGCGGATCTGACCGTGACCCGCTACCCGACCCACGCCGACCTCGGCGCCTACATGTACGGGTCCGCGGCGGTGATCGGCCTGCAGATGACGCCGATCCTCGGTCCCCTGGACGACGAGGCGTTCGACCGCGCCCAGGAGCTCGGCTACGCCTTCCAGCTCACCAACTTCATCCGCGACATCGGCGAGGACCTGGAGCGCGGGCGCGTCTACCTCCCCCAGGAGGATCTCGACCGATTCGGCGTCACCGCGAGCGATCTCGCCGCTCCCCGCGCCGACGACCGGGTGCGGGCGCTGATCGCCTACGAAATCGACCGCACCCGAACCATTTACGCGTCCGCGCGTCCCGGGATCGACATGCTCGAACCCTCGAGCCGCCCCTGCGTCGAGACCGCCTACGCGTTGTACTCCGGCATCCTCGACGCGATCGAACGACTCGACCACCAGATCCTGCACCGCCGCGCGCGCGTCGGACTCGCGCGCCGGGCCGCGATCGCCGCCCCCGCCTACCTGCGCGCCCGCTCCGCCTTCGGCGCGCCGCCCGCCCGGAAGGGAGTCCCCGCATGAGCTACGCGCACTTCCTCGCCCTGTTCATCCTGCCCGCGCTCGTGCTCGCCGTCGCGGCCGCCGCGCTCTCGATCCGGATCCGCGGCCGGACGCCGATCTGGCGGAGCGGCGGCATCTGGCTCGGCGTCCTGCTCGTGGTCGCCCTCGGGTGGACCACGCCGTGGGACAGCTGGATCATCCACCGCGGCGTCTGGTCCTATCCGCCGGGCTCGGTCACCGCGACGCTGTTCGGGGTGCCGCTCGAGGAGTACGCCTTCATCGCGGCGCAGGTGCTCGTGGTCGGCGTCTGGACGCTGGTCCTGCTGGCCGGGCGCGTGGACGGGTACGATCCGCGCGCCCCCTGGCCCTGGGCCCCGGCGGGCCTCACCCGGCTGGCCGCGGCGGGACTCTGGCTCGCGATCGCGGTCGCCGGGCTCGTCCTCGCCGCCGCCTCCCCCCGGCTGCTGTACCTCGGATCGACGCTGCTGTGGCTGGGCGTGCCGATCGCACTGCAACGGGCGGCGGGAGCCGATGTGCTGCACCGGTTCCGGACGCTGCGGCTGATCGCGCTGCTGCCGGTGGTGTATCTGTGGGTCGCGGATCGCGTGGCCATCGGGCACGCCGCCTGGCAGGTCTCCCCCGCGCACACCACGGGCCTGCTGCTCGCGGGGCTGCCGATCGAGGAGATCGTCTTCTTCCTCGCCACCAGCCTGCTGACCGTCGACGGACTGGTGCTCGCGTGTCATCCGGCGGTCGAGCATCGGCTGTCCGGTCTGCCCGGGCCGCTGCGCACCGGGCCGAGCCCCGAAGGTCCGCTCACCCCACGGCTTTCCCAGGAAGCGGCGTGACATGTCCACCAGCCCTTACCTTCTCGACGCGTACGCGCCGATCTACACCGAGCACACCGAGTTCGGGCTGCCCGTCACGGGCTCGGTCCCCGCGGAACTCGACGGGCTGTTCACCTACATCGGCCCCAATCCGGTGGTGCCGCCCGTCGGCTACCGCGAACGGCACTACGCGTGGTTCCGGCAGGACGGGCACGTCGCGGGTGTCCGCCTGCGCGGCGGCGGCGCGGAATGGTTCCGCAATCGCTGGATCCGCTCGCGCCGGGTGTGCCGGGAGATGGCCGAACCGCGGCCGCCGGGCCCGCGGCACTTCCTCAGCGACGTCGTCCACACCAATGTCGTCTGCCACGGCGATCTGCTGCTGGCGCTGGTCGAAACGGGTTGCCTCCCGGCGCGATTGACGCCGACGCTGGACACGGTCGAGTACACCGATCTGCGGCACGGGCTGCGCCACGGCGTGTCGGCGCACCCGAAGATCGACCCGCGCACCGGGCGGCTGGTGATGATCGCGCACACCCCGCTGCTCACCTGGGGCGAATACGTGGAGGTCGACGGGAACGGCGTCGTCCAGCGCCGCGACCGCGTCGATTTCGGCGGCCGCCCGCTCGTGCACGACGTCGCCTTCACCGAGAATCACGCCCTGTTCTTCGACTCGCCCGTGCGCTTCCGGCCCTCGGTGGCCATTCGCGGTCAGCTGCCCTACCGCTGGGATCACGAACACCAGCCCCGGCTGGGCGTCCTCTCGCGCCGCAACGCGACGCTGCGCTGGTTCCCGATCGATCCCGGCTTCGTGCTGCACACCGTCACCGCCACCGAGCGGGAGGAGCGAATCACGTTGCGCGCCATCCGGTACGAGCGCATGTTCGACCACTCCGACGACCCCTTGGCCGGGGGCGGCGGCTGTCTGTGGGAATGGGAGATCGACCTCGCGTCCGGCCGGATCTCCGAACGGCAACTCGACGACCGGATGAACGAACTCCCCCGCTCGCACCCCCGCACGACCACCACCGGATGCCGCTACTACTACGCCGTCACCGGCTCCCCCGAGGACATCGCCGACCGCCAACCCACGGGCGTGATGAAACACGACCTCACCACCGGCCGAACCCTGGTGCGCGACTACGGATCCGGCGCCGTCCCCACCGAGGCCCTGTTCGTCCCGCGCGGCGACGCCGAGGACGACGGCTGGCTCCTGCACCTGATCTACGACACCGACCACGACACCAGCCGCCTGATGATCCTCGACGCCACCGATCCCACCGGCGACGCGGTCGCCACCGTCACCCTCCCCTGCCGCATCCCCTCCGGCTTCCACAGCAGCTGGATCGACGGCCGCGACCTCGACGCCGTGGACACCGCGCTCCGCACCCGCCCGAACAGCCGGGAAAGGTGAATTTTATTGTCTCCCAGAGGTATTCGATCGCGGTGCGGAATCAGAACGCCGTCGGTCTCGTGGGCAGGCGCACGACGGCCGAATTGCGTCGCGGGCGCGCGTAGGGCGGCTGCTCGGTGATCACGCGGAGCAGGTCCTCCGCGCCCTCGACGGTCAGCTCGGAGACGAGGAAGTGATCGGCGATGCCCGGCTGCAGGAACAGCGGGATGTCGTCGATCGTCCGGTGCGGGAGAACGACGGGCAGCAACTTGCGCCGCCAGGCCGCGCGATCGGTGTGCAGCCGATCCATGATCACCGACAGCTCCGATTGCAGCCCGCGATGAGCGAGGTTCTCCGTCCGGCCGTCGGCGACGGCCTTGCAGTCGGGTGAGGCGATGACCAGGACGAAATCGGCCCGGCCGATCTGATCGATCGCCCACAGGTACCAGTCCCGGCGGTGGTCGAGATCCCACCGGTCCATGTGCACGTCGAGACCGCAGGTCCCCGCGAGGAATTCGCTGAATCGCAGCACCGCGGTCGCGTGTTCGGGATCGTCGTGCGCGTAGCAGACGAAGACCCTCGGCACGGACGCCGGCGCGGCGGGCGCGGACCCCGCGGCGGGCGCGAGCGTTCCGCCGAACCGGCCGGACCCGCTCAGGTCCAGGTCCAGCCGGGTCGGCTCGGAGACCGGTGCGTAGCGCCGCGCGAACGCGGAGCCGGCGTCGAGGTCGAAGCGGGCGTGCACGTCGACGGTCAGCCGCGAACACCCTTCGGGCACGACGAGACTCGCCCACGCCGTGTACGAGCCCGGCCGCACCCCGGCGTCGGTAGGAGCGGTGTAGCGCCACCGGACCTCGGGGCCGCCGGTGCCGAACACGTCCACGATCGGCTGGGTCGGTGACAGCGCGATGTCGTCGCCGGGGACGAAGGTCAGGTAGCTGTCGAGCGCATACGTCCGCGGTCGTTGCGTTTCCAGCACACAGCCGGGAATCGCGTCGACGACCTCGGGCTCGCCGCCCCCGGCCACCCGCAGCCCGAACGACACCTCGAACCACGGCAGCGGCGGCCCGCCCGGTTCCAGCGTCAGCTCGTAATCGATCTCGAGCAGGTACGGATCGTGCGCGCCGAACCCGTCCGGCCGCGGCGGCACCGGGAACACCTGCCAGCTCCGCATCCGCAACGCGCCCAGAGCGATTCGGCGCGGCTCGGCGAGATCCGTTCCGCCGCCGCTCTCGTCGAGCAGGAGCGCGACGGAATTCGACTCGGCGGACGGCGGGACTCGGTCGTCGGTCGGCACGGGCGCACTCCTTCATCGCGGACTGGGGGCACATTTAGGACAGCAGCCCGTGACCGCGTCCGCGGGCGGGGACTGGAAACCTCTGAAATCCGCTGAACGTTCGAGCACGCCGCCGGGGCGATCGGCGCCCTTATCGTCGGTTCCGGACGCACACACCGCTATCCGAGGAGCGACAACCATGAACGAGGTCTACTACTGCGGGCACTGCCGTCGGCAACAACAGCCCGGCAGCGGCATCTTCTGCATCGCCTGTAGCGACAGCTGTCGCACGGTGTCGTGGTACACCGACCACGAGAGCGAGTCCGACGCGCTGCGCAAGTTCCGGCACGTCAACCCCGGCCGCGCCTGAACGCCTCGGCCACCGCCCCCACGCGACGAACGACGACCGGCGGATGACGAGCGCGGAAACCCGGGCGACGACGGCACCGCACGCCTCGCGCGTGGTGGAGGTGATCGCCCCGGGACACAACGAATTGTCCTACGGCTCCGGCTGTCTCGTCGGACCGCGCACCGTCCTCACGGCCGGGAGCCTGCTCCCGCGAGCGCACGGTCACGCGATGATCCGATTCCTCGGCGACGCCCGGCCGCGGCCCGCCCGCGTGGTGTGCACCACCGCCGGTGCGGACGGCCTCGACGCCGCCGTGCTGCGCCTGGACGGCGATCTGCCCGAGGAACTCGCGCACGCCGAACCGCTGCGCCCCGGACGCGTCATCACCGGCAGCGGCACCGTCGCCGCCGAGGCCCACGGCTTCCCGGAGGCCCAGCGGCGCAACCACTTCCGCGAGATCGAACCCGCCGTCGGGACGATCGCCTGCGGCTCCGGGGCCGTGCTGGGCCGACTGGAGTTCGAGGTGAGCGCCGCGCCGCGCTCCCTGCCGACCTCGCCGACCGCCGAGACCGGCGACCGCGGCCCGTGGCGGGGTATGGCGGGCGCGGCGGTGTTCGCCTCCGGGCTGCTCGTCGGCGTGGTCGTCGGCGCCGCCCGGGGGTGGAGCGAGGCCAGGCTGGTCGTCGAGCCGATCACCGAAATCCTTGCGCGCGAGGACTTTCGCCGCGCGTTGACCGCCGAGGGACGGCACCGCCTGTCGATCGAGGCCGTCGAACTGATCCGGCTCGCCCCCTTCCCGCCGCCACCGGTCCCGGTCTCCCCGGTGCATCTCCTGCGCGCCCAGAACGAGGTCGTCGCGTTCCACGGGCGGGAGCGTGAACTCGATCGGCTGCGACGCTGGTGCGCGGGCACCGGAGTCGGCGTGATGCTGATCCACGGGCCCGGCGGCCAGGGCAAGACCCGCCTGGCGTTGGAACTGCTGCGCGACCGGCAGAGCCGGGGCTGGGCGTGCGGCGTCACGGTCACCGACCTGGACGAGATGCGCGACGCGCTGGGCCGCGACGAGGTCCGGCGCGGTCTGGCCGCGGGCCGGGTCCCGGTACTGCTCGTGATCGACTACGCCGAGGCCTGGCGCGGCGGTGACGCCCGCACCGCCGATCCCGTCGTGCGCATCCTGCAGCTGTGCGCCGAGCGCGACCGGACCCATACCGCGCCCGTCCGCCTGCTGCTGGTCGCCCGGTTCCCGGACGCCCTGTGGAAGCAACTCGACACGCTCGCGCGAACCCTGCACCTCACCGCCGAACCGCTCGCGCTCGAACCGCTGTCCCCGAGCGCGCGCGAGGTCCCGGACATGTATCGAAACGCGGTGCGCGCCTTCGCCTCCCGGATGCTCCATCTCAGCGGCTACCACACGGTGGACTGGACCGCCCTCGCGTCCGGGCTGCGGCCGCCGGACTTCCTGCGCCAGCCGAGGTACCGGCACGCGCTGACCCTCCACGAACAGGCCCTGTCGGACCTGTTGCAGGCGAGCCCGGACTCGGTGGACAGCGCCGCGGGCGCCTCGGTCGAGCGGATCCTGCTCGACCACGAGACCCGGTACTGGGAACGGACCGCCGCGGCGCATTCGGTGCCGCTGCCCCCGGAGGGTTTGCGGGAGGCCGTCGCCGGGCTCACCCTCTTCGGCGCCGCCACCCGCGACCAGGCCGCCGGGCTGGTGCGCGCGCTGCCCGCGTCGAGCGGCGCCGCGGACGCCGACGTGCGCCGGATCGTCGACTGGCTCGCCCAGCTGTATCCCGATCCGCACACCGTCTGGGCCCCACTCGAACCCGATCGGCTGGGCGAGTACCTGGTGAGCGCGGTGTGGGGCGACGACGACGGGCTGCTCGCCGTCCTCGCCGACCGCATCGACGCGAGCGCGCCCGGCTCGGGACGCACGATCATGTTGGGCGAGAGCCAGATCCACCGTATGCTCGTCGTCCTCGACCGCATCCGGCGACCCGGGAAACATCTGGAGAGCATCGCCGGAGCGGTCCGCGCCGTGCTCGAATTCGACCGCCGCGCAACCGATTACCCGATCGCCGAGCATCGGGAGTATCTTCGGCTGGCGCTGCACAAGTTCCGGGTCGACGCCGCCCACATCGATCGGCTCATCGGCGAGGGCCCCGCCACCGCGCCGTGGCGGGCGCGCTGGGCCTGGTGGAACACCCAGCGTCCGGCGCACGTGGTGCCGGGAACCGCCGAGCACTACCTCGCACTGCTCACCCTCGACGGCACGCCGATCCTCGTCGCCGCCGGTGAGTTCACCATCGCGATCCACGATCCGGCCACCGGTCGCGAACGGGCGCTGCTGTTCGCCTCGGACGACAGGGACAACCGCATCTCCGCGACGCACGCCGTGATCCACGAGGGCGCGTTGTACGTGGCCCTGGGCACCTGGACGGGCGAGATCGGGGTGCTGCGCTACCGGGGCGGGGAATCCGGAGAGTGGGCGGGCCGCCCGACGGCCCTGCCCGGGCCGCCCGACGGCCCGCGACGCGTGGTCGCGATACACCTGGTCCGCGAACCGCACGGGCTCGAACTCGTCACCGCCACCTACGAACCCCGCCTGCGGGTGTGGCATCCCCCGACCGGCACGCAGATCCGGACGATCGAGACCGGGGGTAAGACCACCGCCATGGTCACCGCGTCCCTGGCCGGACGACCGGTCCTGGTCACGGCCGACGACGACCATCGGGTGCGGGTGGTCGCGCTGTCCGACGGGACCGTCCTCACCACCCTCGTGCTCGAGGTCGGCTCGCCCACCGCGATCGATGTCCTCCACCCCTTCCGGGACGCGCGAGGAGTCGCGAACCAGGACATCCTCTGGGCGGTCGTGGGCCATCTCGACGGCTCGGTGGGCCTGCACGATCTGAGCACCGGCGCCTTCCTCGGCGAGTTGGCGCGGCACACCAAGAGCGTCACCGCCGTCGCCGTCGGCCGCCTCGACGGACAGGCCCTCGCGGTGACGACCGGCGCGGACCACCGCACCCTGGTGACCGACATCCGCAGCGGCACGCGCTTCGGCGAACCCTACCTCGGGCACACCGGTCGCATCACCGCGCTGGCGCTCGGCGAGGTCGGCACCCGGCTCCGAACCTTCACGGCCGCAATGGATTTCACGCTGCGCCAGTGGGACGTCTCCGCGGCGGCGGCCCCCGAGGCGGCGCTGGTCGGCCACACCGACCGGATCGTCGACATCGCCGCGGGCACCGGCGAATTCGCGTCCCTGATCGTCACCAGCAGCGGGGACCACAGCGTGCGGATCTGGGATCTGGAACGCGGCGGCCGGGGCGGGTGGCCGCCGCTGCTCGACGACAGCTATCCGACCCGCACGACCGTGACCGCGCTGGCCGTCACGAGTCATCTGGGACGACCGCTGATCGTCACCGGCGACGTCGACGGTGGCGTGGACACGGTGCCCCGGCCCGCGGACCGGAGCGCGTGGATGTGGCTGGAGCATCGGATCGTCGCGCTCGATGTCACCGTTCTCGGCCCCGATCCGATCACGGTCGCGGCCGACAACGAGGGCGCGGTGCGGGCGTGGGATCCGCTGACCGGGTCGCCCGTGGGACCGGCGACCGCGACCGGGATGAACAACATTCGCGGCCTGGTGATCACGACCTGGCACGGCCGACCCGTCGCGGTCGTGGCCGATCGGACGCGGTGCACCGCGGTCGATCTCATCGTCGGCGGCCTCGTCCCCGAGGTCGTGGGCGGCACGGTCGATCACGACAGCGTGGTCGGCGTCGCCGTGTTCGGCGACCGTCCCGGCCTGATCGTCGCCACGACCTCCGACCGGCCCGGCGCGGTCGCCGCCGTGCGGGTGATCGACGCCCGCACGCGCCGGGAAACCCATGCGGCACAGCACTTTCCGGCGAGGATTCGGGCGGCGCGCCGCATCGCCGCGGACGGGAGTCGCCCGGCGCTGCTGGTGGTCGGCGACAATGGCGAGGTGTGGGTGCGCGAACTCGACACCCACCTCCCGCCCGCCGGACCGATCGGCGTGGTGGGGCTCGGATTCGTCAACCGGATTCCCGTGGCGGTCACCGCCTCCGGCGGGCGGCTCGCCGTGGTGATCGGCGGCGCGGACGGGGCCCTCGAATGCGTCGACGGCCTGACCGGACACGCGTTGATCGACACCGATCCGGCCAACCCCTCGGCCGGGACGGTCGCCACCTACCGGGGTCGCCGGGTCGTGGTCGTCGCCTCCAGCGCCGCGAAGGTGGTCTGCCGCGACAGCCTCACCGGCGCGCGGGTGGACGTCCCGGTCCCCTCCCGATCCCGGCTGACCGCCATGCGCACCGTCACCGCCGCGGACCACGAAATCGTCCTCGCCGCAGGCTATCTCGGCGTGCAGGCGTGGTACGCGCGCACGATGTCGCCGCTTCCGGCGTGGGAGACCGTCAACGACAAGGCCGCGGAACTCGACGTGCTGCCCCTGGGCGATCGGCTCGTCGTGGTGCGCGGCGACAAACGGGCGCTGCGGTCGGTGGACCTCGAATCCGGCGAGCCGTTCGGCGCCGACATCGAGAACCCCGTCCCGGCGGGGACCACCGATCGGATCGTGGTCGCCGCCGTGCTGCTGCGCGGGCGGCCGACGGCGTTCGTGGCGGGTGTGCTCTCCCCGACGATCGTCGCGTGGGATCTGCCGACGGGACGCAAGGTCTGGGAGTCGACGGGCGAACTGCCGATCACCCGCCTGTTCGCCGCGACCGCGGGCGGGAACGAGGTGCTCTACGTCGCCCACACCGGCGGCCTCCTGCTCGAGTGGCCGCTCGGGGAGCTGCTGCCCCGGCCCTGGTTCGGACGGCTGCGCGGGCGCCGGGACCCCCGGCGCGTCGACAGGCCCGGCGAGATCACCGCCCTGACAACGCATCCCGGGCACGGGCTGGTACTGGCCCGCGGCGACATCCTCGAATTGCGGCCGTTCGACCCGCACGACCCCCGCCCCATCCGCCTCGGCGCGCCGATCAACGACCTCGCCTGCGGTGATCACGGCTCGATCGTCGTGATCACCGAACAGGGCGCGGTCGTCGTCGACGTGCGGTGAGCGGCCTCAGCCCGAGCCGTCCTGAAGACCCGTTCTGCGCACGCTGTCGGTGACGTGCCGCCGCGTCCACCGCCACCCCGCCATCCGATGCCGCCCCACGTAGACGGCGGCGATCCCGACCCCGACGAGAACGGCGAGGAACGCGAGACCGCCACTGCCGGAACCGGTTCCGATGAGGAACGCCACCACAGCGACCGCCATGCCGCCCAGATACGCGGCCATGTGGTCGGAGCCGTACCACCGCACCCGCTCGGCCCGGTCGGTGATCCGGCGGATCTCGTCGAGGTGCGCGCGGACCTCCTCGAATTCGGGTTCCGACAGGTCCACCGTCGCTATCCGCGCGAGCCGCTCCCGCGCGTGCCGCAGTTGCGCCGCGTTGGTGATCGCGCGATCGCCGTCCGCCAGTTCGCTCCACCCCTCGGTGATCGAATCGGCGAGCGCCGCCACCAGACACTCCCGGAAGTAGGTGTTCGAGGGATGCTCGCGCACGGCCTCCTCGCAGAGCGCGACGGCCGTGTCGAGGTCGTCGACGAGGGTCGTCGCGACCCCGACAGCATAGGCCGGATTCGCCGGATCGAGTTCCCGCGCCCGCGAATACGCCTCGCGGGCGCGCGGCCAATCCTGTTCCGCGCAGCGCACGTCGCCGAGCGTGGCGTGGAACTCGGCCACGTACGGGCTGAGCCGAACCGCCTCGTTGACCTCGAACAAGGCGTCGGCCTGCCGGCCCAGACTCAACGACGCCTGCGCGCGGAGGTGCCACGCGACGGGGTCGTCGGGCCGCTGGTTCGTCGCCTCCTGGGCCGCCCGGTGCGCTTGGGTGTCGTCGCCGCCGGCGAGATACTCCTGCGCGATCTCCGCCCAGTCGCGGCCGCCGGTGCCGGAGCGTGGTTCCATCTCGGTTCTCCTTCCGCCCCGAAGCTAGAGCGCTTCGATCTTCCTGATCAGCCCGCGGCGCTTGAAATAGACGCGGTCGCAACAGCCGACGATGCCCATGCGCTGCGACCACGCCGACATCCACGCGGCCACGCTGGTGTTGCCGTTGTCCAGGGTGACGACATCGATCGAGACGACCGGTCGCCGCAGTCCGGCGGACGCCAGACCGAATCCCCGCGCCTGGTAGTTGAAATCGCCGGGGCCCTCCACGTCGCGCCACCAGACGGAGCCGAAATGGTCGACGACGGTGTCGCGCACCCGGTTTCGCGGGGCCTTCGAGTACGTCTCGAGCTGCTTGCGCGCCGCGGCGCTCAGGACCACGCCGGAGACGAGGCTCACCACGAAGGCGACGACGATGACGATGAACAGAAACTCCATGATCCCTATCCGATTCCCGTGCTCAGCCGGTCGTGATGTCCCGGACCAGCTTGTTCTTCCCGCTCGTTCGGCAGAACGCCTCGGCGGAGAGCCTGGTGGTGGCGACGTTGCCGCGGCTGGTGTCCTTGCCGATGCCGCGCAGATAGTTCTGGATGATCTCGTCCTTCGTCGCCGACTTCGCGGCGGTGAAGTCCTTGCAGGTGGTCTCCCCGCCCGCGCTCGCGGCCGGGTGGGACGAACCACCACATCCGGTCAGTGCGAGCACCCCCGCCGCGACGAACGCCGCGACGATCGGTGCGGGAAATCCGCTGTGCCGGTTCATGATCGACTCCTCTCGGGTACCGAATACGGTGTGACCACTGGACCACGCCGGCGGCTTCAAGCCCCTGGACGACTGGAAAGCGCTTGAATACGCTGCACTCGGTCGGCCGACGGCGCGGGAGGTGTGGAAGTGGCCGAGAAGGAGCTCGGCGCCGAGGACGCCGATGTCCTGTTCCGCGAATACATTGCGGCACTGAGCTATTCGGTGCTGCGCGCGGAGAAGGCGCACGGTTCGGTGAATCGGGGAAAGGTGGCGAAGCGGCTCAGCGTCTCCGCCGGGAGCGTCTACGCCTATCTCAAGGGCACCACCCTGCCCAAGGCCGACATCTTCGACAAACTCCTCGCGGAACTGAAGATCGAGGATCGCGACGCGGCGCGGTTGGTGGCCCTGCGCGACCGCGTCGAGATCGCCAAACGCTCGGTCCGGGACAAGGGCGCGGCCGCCGGTTCGCCGGGCGCGAACGCCCCGGACCTGCCGCGCGACATCGTCACCCTCGTCGGCCGCGAACTGCCGCTGACCCGGATCCTCACCGCGCTCGGCGGAGATCCCGGCGAGGGCGTCGCGTGTGTCGTGTCGGGTCTCGGCGGGATCGGCAAGACCGCGCTCGCGGTCCGCGCCGCGCGGCGGCTCCAGGATCGCTTCCCCGACGGCCGCCTGTTCGTCGATATGCGGGGTTACGCCACGGACGTGCCCGTGACGGCGGCGGACGCCGCGCGAAAGTTGTTGCGGCAGAGCGGTATCGCGGCGCGGTCGATCCCCGCCGACGCGGACGAGGCCGCGGCGCTGTTGCGCGAGCAGCTGCGCGGCAGGCGGATCCTGCTGATCCTCGACAATGTGGTGGACACCGATCAGATTCGGCCGCTGCTGCCCGCGGAGGGGCCGAGCCGGGTGCTGATCACCAGCCGGAGCAACCTCAACGGCCTCGACGACGCGGTGCACGTCCGGCTCGACGCGCTCTCGGCGCGGCAGTCCGCGGGCCTGATTCGCGAACTGACCCAGGATCTTTCGCCCGAGCACCGACCGAGCGACCGGCAACTGGCCGAGATCGCGCGGCAGTGCCACGGCCTGCCCATGGCGATTCGGATCGCCGCGGCCCTGGTGCGCTCCGAGCCGTGGCCGACCGCCGAGCCCACGGACGGCACGGTCGGCATCGAGGTGTTCTACGACGGGGACCGCGACCTCGAGGACCTCTTCGAACATTCGGTGCGGCGGCTGGACCCCGAGCAGGCACAGGTATTCACGCTGCTCGGCGCGCACGTCGGATTCGATTTCGATCCCGCCGCGGCGGCGGCGACGGCCGGGGTCGAGCCCGCGGCGATCCGAAAGATCCTGCGCCACTTGGTGGAGGTCAATCTGCTCGAATCCAGCAGCGCGGCCCGGTACGGGTTCCACGATCTGGTGCGCGCCTTCGTCCGGCGACGGGCGACCGCGCGGCTCGCGCGCCGCGACCTGGACGCGGCGACGGCCCGCGTGATCGAGCACTATCTGGCGCGCGCCGACGCCGCGGATCGGGTCCTCACCCCGCATCGGCATCGGGTCGGCATGACGCCCGCCCCGGAGCCCGTCGAGCGACCCGACTACGACACGGCCAAGCGGTGGATGAGCGCCGAGCGCGACAATATGATCGCCGCGGCCCGGGCGGCGCACGACCTCGGCCGCGACGAGCAGTGCTGGCAGCTCGCGTTCGCGCTGCGCGGCTACGCGTTCATCACCAACGACATCGAACTGTGGGCGACCGTGCACCGGTACGGGATGACCGCCGCGCGGCGGGCCGGAAACCGGTACGCGGAGGCGGTGATGCGCAACAATCTCGGGCTGGCGCTGCTCCGCCGCGGCGAGCACGCCGGGGCCGAGGAGATGTACGTCCGGGCCCGCGAACTGTTCGCCGAGGTCGGGGACGGTCACGGGGAGCACATCGCGCTCGCCCACCACGCCTGGGTGCACGTGTACCGCGGCGAACTCGACGAGGCGCTGCGCAAGAGCCTGCGCGCGCTGGCCTACATCGCGGAGCGGGGCAGTGTGCGCAACCACGCGATCCTGATGCGCGACACCGCCTCGATCGAGATCGCCCTCGACCGCCATGCCGAGGCGGTACCCCGCCTGATCGATGCGCTGGAGTTGTTCGCGACCCACGACCTGCGGATCGACGAGGCGATGACGTGCACCGAACTGGGTGAGGCGTACCGGCGCCTGGCCGCACTCCCTCAGGCGCACGCGGCCTTCGAACGCGCCGTCGACGTCGGCCGCGCGGCGGGCAGCGTGCTCGAGGAGTCCCGGGGGCACGAAGGATTGGGTCTCGTCGCCATCGCCCGCGACGATCCGGCCGCAGCGCATCGTCATCTGCTGTGCGCCCTGGCGGGGTATTCGACGCTGCACGACATGCCGGGGAGGCAGCGGGTGCTCGCCGAACTCGAACGGCTGGGCCCGCTCACCGCGGACTGAGGCCCAGGGTCAGAATCGGCTCAGCTCGTAGAGCGGGGTTCCATTCGAATCGTACACCGCCGCATGGTCTTTCGAGGAGAACACCACCTGGTACCGTCCGCTGTTGACGCTCTGCCGCACGAGCAGCGTGTACCGATTCGCGGCGTCGGGTTTGGCGGACAGCGTGCAGTACGCGGGGCCGCCGATGTCGAGCGGCCGACCGCCGGAGTAGAAGAAGCCGTCGCACAGGCCACCGTTCTCGGTGAACGACTTGGCCTCCGTGCCGTCCGAGGAGGTCCACGTCCCGACCAGGGCCGACGGGCCGACCTCGATGCCCCGCCCGCCGCTCGTGTCGCTGGCGGGCGCGACCGTGCCCGGCGGTATCGGCAGAACCGATTCCGCGCCAACGGTTCCCGCGGTCGTCGACGGGTTCCCCCCGGTGGCGGCCCGCAGCGCGAACAGGACGGCGCCCACGACGGCGACGAGGACGACGAGGGTCAGCACCGGGTGGTTCCGGGCCGCCTCGACCACCTTGTTGCTGATCCTGACCGAGCCCCCGGCCGTGATCGCTCCCGTGGCGATGCCCTGGTGCGCGACGGTCGTGGCGGGCGGGGCGGGTGTCTCGGGAGCCGAATCCGGTTGCGGCGTCGGAACTTTCGCCGGAGTGCGCGGTGCGATCCGCGGTCTGCCCGGCAGGACCAGCGGCCGGGGGGTCGGGGTCGGTTGCCGATCCTTGGGCTGACCGGTCAACGCGCGCAGCAGATCCTCCGCACCCGCGATCGTGAACTCGGTGACCAAATAGTGGTCCGCGGTCTGCGGTTGCAGGAACGCCGGGAGGTCGGACGGCGATCCGCCGGGCAGGACGACGGGCAGCAGTTTCCGCGTCCAGGTCGCGCGGTCGGCGTGCAGCCATTCGCGCAGCAACGCCATTTCCGACTGCATGCCTCGGTTCGCCAGGTTGTCCGCGCGGCCCTCGCCGACGAGCTTGCATCGCGGTGACGCGACGATCAGCACGAAGTCCGCCTCGCCGAGCTGCTCGGTGGCCCACAGGTACCAGTCCCGCCGCCGATCGAGATCCCAGCGATCCATGTGGACATCGAATCCGCATGTCTCGGCGAGGAATTCGGCGAAGCGGCGGACCGCCTCGATGTGCTCGTCGCTGTCGTGGGCGTAGGAGACGAACACCCGCACCGGTCGCGGCGTCGCCGGATTCGGCCGATCGCCCGCCGCGACCACGGCCGTCGCGTCGTCCCCGCGCGGCAGGGCGAGCCGCACGACGGTCTGCTCGGCGATCGGCGTGCGCTCGGCTCGGTCCGCCGCGGACAGGTCGAAGCGCGCCGAGACCACCACCGCCAGCTCCGCGCAACCGACCGGCACGACGACCGTCGACGCCGCGGCATGCCGTCCCACCGGGCTCCCCGTCGCCGCGAGATCGCTGTGGCGCCACCGCACCTGGCGGCCGCCCAGCCCGAACACATCGACGGTCGCCGCTTCGGCGGGCAGCGACACCGTCTCGCCCGGACCGAACCGCAGCTGGCGGTCCACCCCGTAGGCCCGCGCGTTCGCGGGCTCGAGCGTGGTGCGCGGAATCGCGTCGACCACCGCCGCCGCACCGGGTGCGTCGAGGGCGAGACCGATTTCGAACCAGGACAATCGCACCGCACGGTCGATTTCCAGCTCGAAGTCGAATTCGAGAAGATATGCGGCGCGACCGGATTCGTCCCGCGCGTCGCGGATCGGCCGGACCCGCGGCCTAGTCACGCGGATCGTGCCGACGGAGAACTGCTCGCCCTCGGTGCCGGGTTCCATTCCGGACCCGTCGAGTCGCAAGGCGATATCGGCCATTTCGGCTCCCGGTACTGCTGGCGGGTTCCGACGCCGCGGAGGCGCCGGAGATCGTCCCCGTTTCGGTGAGCCTAGCCGGGGTTTCGCGACCTGTCCGGGTATCGGATCAAGTGGGTGACTCATCCCCCCAAAAGGCATGAGAATGCGAGCAATTCGCGAACCGACCAGCTGGCATTGTTGCAATGGACTCGCATTCGCTCGCCACTGCACTACACTCCCCCGAATGCAGGAGAACCCGCCGCCTCGCATAGGGACGGCCGAAAGACAACGCGCACTGAGACTTCTGAACGACCATCACGCCGCCGGGCGAATCGATTTCCAGGAGTTCGATCTGCGGTCCCAGAAGATCGCGAATGCCACCACCCAGGCGGATCTCGACGCGGTGTTCGCCGATCTTCGGGCACCGGCCGAGGCACGGCGCGGCCGGTGGCCCTTGGTGGCGGGCACGCTCGGTGTCGCCTGCGTCGTGCTGATCGGCGCGGTGGTGGTGTTGGCGCGACGTGAATCACCCTCGCAGACAAGCCTTCCCGCGGCCGCCACCACACTCGCGGCCGCGGTGACCACCACGGCGTCCTCGACCGCGGAGACCGCCACGACCACCCGATCGGCCACGGCCACGGCCACGTCCGCGTCGAGCACCACCGCGCTCGCGGCCGGTGTCAGCACCGACGCGGTGCAATACTTGATGGACTTCAAAATTCTGTCCAGTAGCAAATACTGGAGTTTCAATACCGGCCCCGGCACGGTGTCGGGCACGCCCTACACGCGATCGGTCATGATCCAGCCCTATCGGAAGGAACTGGCCTTCGTCGAATACGACCTCGGACGCAAGTTCACCAAACTCGACGGTGTGCTCGGGGTCCGGGACGATTCCACGCCCAGTGACATCGCCATGCAGTTCCAGATCTACGCCGACGGGGTGGTCGTCGCCGACCAGACGGTGAAACTCGGCGCCACCGTTCCGATCCATCTCGAATTCGACAAGCCATTGCGCCTGCGTCTCCAGGTGACCGACCTCAGTGGCGGTGGCGATTCGGACGCGGTGTTCGGCGATCTGCGGGCGACCCGGTAGCCGATGGTGAGCGCGGATCACACCTCGGAGACGAGCGTCCCACGGGTTTTCGTTTCCTACTCGCACGACACCGAGGAACACAAACGTCTGGTGCGCGAATTCTGCACCTTCCTCCGCACCGAGTCCGGGGTGGACGTCCGCCTCGACGTGTGGGACGACTACGAACGCCGGGACTGGTCGTTGTGGGCGATGGACCAACTCGAATCGGCCGATTTCGTTCTGGTGATCGCCTCCCCCGAGTACAAGCGCCGCGCGGACGGCACCGCGGCCGCCGACGAGGGCCGCGGCGCGCAGTTCGAGGCCGCGATCATTCGCGACGGCCTCACCCGGGACCTGCGCGCGGAAACGCGCCGGATCCTCCCGATCGTGCTTCCCGGACGCTCGATCGACGAGATCCCGACCTTCCTCCTCGCCCACTCCACCACCCGCTACACGATCAGCGAATTCACCACCGAGGGCGTCAACGATCTGCTCGCGGCGTTCAGCGGCGTCGCCGAACATCCCACCCCGCCCCGCGGAACGTATGTCGGGCCGACGTTCGCCCGTCAGCAGTCCCGCGACGCGGCCTCGGGCCGTGGCAAGGCCCGATTGCTCACCGTCGCACTGGAACCCGTGGTCCGAGGTGCCGACCTGCGCCTCACCGGAGCGGATCTCAACGGCATCCACTACGGGAACAGCATCGTGCACCGCTGCGCGGCCTTCTGCGGAGACCCCCGCAGCCCCATCGAATTCACCCTGCGCCGCACCTTTCGCGAATTCGAATCCGTCGTCGGCATTTTGGACGACGCCACCGACGCCGGACAGCTCGGCTACTTCCAGGTCTTCCTGGACGGCGAAGCCCAACAGCAGGTCGAAGTCGGGTACGGCCGACCTGCCAAGATCCGCTACGACATCAGCGGGGTCCTCCGCCTGAAGCTCGTCGCCTACCGCCCCGACACGGTCGCCAACCCGATGCTCGCGGGAGCGATCGCGGCCGTGGGCCGTTCGAGCAAACTGCCCGCGCTCGCCTGGGGGAACCCGACGCTGTTCGAGTGATGCCCGGCCGACCCCGAGCGGACGTCAGCCCGGATCGATACCGAGTTCATCAGCCGCCTCCCGGACCACTGCTCGCAGCGCCCTGTCCCCCCGGGCGATATCCGACGCCGCCGCGAGACTGCGCGCGGCGGCCGCGGCATCGAGCGAATGGACGGCGTAGGCGTGAGTGATGCGGACGTAGACGCCGAGTTCGGGTTCCGCACAATGCTTTTCGCACAGGGACACCGCCTCCGCCGCGCAGGCGCGCGCACGGTCCGGTTCCCCGCTGTCGTGGTAGAGGTCGGCCAGGTTGTTGAGGGCGCGGGCCAGCGCGAGGGGGTCGCCGCCTTCAGCGACGAGGGCGCGATATCGGCCGACGGCCTCGACGACGAATTCGAGCGCGGTATCGGTTCCGCCCGGACGTTCGCTTTCGCACGTCCCCGCGTCGACCAGGGTGTCGGCGAGGTCGGCACTGTCGCCGAGGTCCCGGTAGACCTCGATCGCGCGCCCGAATACGGCCGCCGCGTGATCGTGGTCACCGCGTTCGTCGAGCGTGCACGCCCAGAGATGCAGTGCCGCACCGTATTCCGAACGCGTATCGAGCGGATCGGAGCCGGACACCGCGCGTTCCAGCAGCACGGCGGCGCGTGCCGCGTCGCGCTCGGCCGATTCGGTCATCCCGAGATCGCGGGCGATGGTCGCCGCGAGGTGCAGTGCGGCCGCCAAGGGGCGAGGCGACGGGGTGTCGCGGACGTTTTCGAGCAGGTCGACGGCCTCGTTCGCCAAACTCCATGCGGCGCGCAGACTTTCGTCGTCGTCGCTCAGGGCGATCCGAGCCAGTGCCGCGCCCACCAGGGCGTCGGCGAGCGATTCGTTCACCCCCGCGCGATCCGGACCCGACAGCTTGCGATAGATCTCGCTCGCCTCCTCGTAGGCATCAATCGCCTCGGCGTGCCGTCCGGTGTCGTGCAGCGCGTTGCCGTGGTTGGTGCGCGCGTCCGCCAAGGTCCGCAGATGGACCCCCGGAATCCGGTCGGACAGCCGCCGATGGATCGGGTCCGCCTCGTCGTATCGGGCGAGCGCGAGATCCGGGTGCCCGCCCCTGCGCAGCGCCACGGCCGCGTTGTTGAGCGAAGTCGCCAGGGCCACAAGGTGTTTCTCGCCGTAGCGACGGATCATGGCGCGGGCGAGTTCGGTGGCCTCGTCTCCGGCGTCGAGGGCGGCCTGCCAATCGCCCCGGCGGCCGTGGGCTTCCGCGAGGTTCCCGAGGACCCGGACCAGCGAGTCCCGATACCGGTCGGGGTTCTCGGCGTCGAGTTCGCGGTACATGTCCGCCGCGTCGCGCGTCGCCCGCAACGCCGCCGCCGGGTCGCGGTGCACCGAGCCCGCCAGGTCCGAGGCGAATGCCAGCCGCTCCCGCCGATCCGGATCCGAGTCGGCGGTCTCCGGCGCCGTCCGCAG
The DNA here is from genome assembly GCF_053588115.1 of Nocardia sp. NPDC003482. Classification (NCBI taxonomy): domain Bacteria; kingdom Bacillati; phylum Actinomycetota; class Actinomycetes; order Mycobacteriales; family Nocardiaceae; genus Nocardia; species Nocardia sp. NPDC003482. The sequence continues at coordinate 426,469 of NZ_JBSFPI010000001.1, read as the reverse complement.
GATCGCGACGGCCTTCTCGACGGCCTCGGCGGCCCTGTCGTCGTGACCCAGCTCGTGACCCATGTCCGCCAACGCCAGCAGGGCGGTGACGTGCGTCCTCGTGAATTCGCCGGGCTCGACCGCGGCGGCCACGGTCGCGTCGTCGAGAAGCCGCACGGCCTCTTCGGCGTATTCGATCGCTTGGTCGTGATGCCCCAGATCGCCGTGCATACCGGCCAGCAGGGTGAGGGCCCCGGCCAATTCGAACGTCACCAGCGGCCCGCGCGGCAGCGCCCGATAGTCGCGCACGGCCTCCGCCGCCATGACCAGCGCGGCGTCCCGCTCACCGACCTCGGACAACCGCTGCGCCAAGTTGTGCCGCAGCTCCGCGACGAACTCGGGATCGGAATCCGGCCGGCCGAGTTCGTGTGCCAGCAGCCTCTCGGTATGCGCCGCACCGAGTTCCGCCAGGGCGAGACTGGTGTCGGGCAGGTTCGCCACGATCGTCTCCGAGAGATCGATGCCGCCGCGCAACTCGCCGATCACCGCGGCCAGCGTCGGTTCGCCCGTCAGCGCCGCCACCGCTATCGCGATCCCCACCCGGCTCGCGGTCTCGGCGCCGAGCAGATCCGCCATCGCCCGGACGCTCACGTCCCGGTGCCGGTCGGCCATGCGGGCGAGCACGGTGAAGGCGCGAAAGACCTGCCGGGCGTCCAAAATCGGGGACAGGTCGGCGGCGAGGGTGGGACAGGCGTATTCGCCGTCGGTGAGGACGAGCGCGACGAGATCTTCGCCGAGCCGGTCCGGGCGCAGCGGATTGAGCGCGGCCGCACCGGGATACAGCTGCGTCAGCCACGCGAGATGCCGGGTAAGGCGCGGTTCGTCCGGTCCGATCGGCCGCAGCGCCGACAGCAGCGCGCGAGCGGCGCCGCGATCCTCGGCGCCCGCGAGGGTCGCGGCGGCGACGGCGACCCGGAGTTCTTCCGGACGCGCGGGCAGGCCGTGTCGGGGGGCCGAACGGATCCAGTACCGCTCCTCGTGATGCAGTACGCGCAGCACAGGGTCGGTGCGGGCGCGCGAATCCCCGTGCCGCGCATCGGGATACCGCACGTCCAGCACCGCCGCCAACGCCGCGGCGTGCAGATCGAGGATCTGGTCGTAGCGGTCGTCGTCCAGATCGCCCGGCACGCCCGCCCGATCCGGCGCCACACCGAGGTGCTCGCCGAACCGCTCGACCGCCGCCAGGAACCGCTCCCGTCGTCGTTCGCCCGGTTCGACCCGTCCGGCGCGCGCGGAGATCAGGTCGGCCGCCAGACCGGCCAGGGCCGGGTTCTCGTGCCGCTCGAGCACCCGGGTCCACTCCCCCGCCGAACGGGCCAGCAGGAGAACCCGCGCGGGGCCGAGATCGGCGGGGCGATCGAGCAGGGCGTTCAGGATCGTCACCACATCGCCGGGGCGGGAGTCGGCGTAGTCGACGACCAGGAGCAGACCACCGCGCACCACGCGTATGCGCTCGAGGACGACGGGGGCGAACTCCGCGCGGACGAATCCCGCGTGCATTCCGGCACTTTCGCCGGAGCGGATCAGTTCGGCGGCGAGCCGCGACTTCCCGCGCCCGCCCGGTCCCACGACCAGACGCACCTCGAGCGGGGCCGACGACGACAGCCACGCGCGCAGGGTGTCGTACAGCTCGTCCAACGGATCGAAGTCGACGACGCGATGTTCGGGCCGGAGCAGTTCGCTCGGCAATGGCGTCGCCGGGAGTTCGACCGGTGATTCGAACAGGTCCGGCAAGGCCAATTCGGGTACGCGGCCGACGACGGTGTCCGCGAGTCGTGCCCGATCGGCGGCGAGGGTTTTGTGTCCGATCGTCAGGGCCTGGCGCAGCCGGAGTTCGGCGATGTCCGGCGGCAGCTCGAGGGGGATCGCCGCGCCGTCGAAAAGCACCGGCAGAACGGGGATTTCGCGTTCCAGCGCGCGCCGGACCTCGCGCCGGATCCAATCGCGGTCATCGTCGATCGCACCCCTGGCCGCGCCCTCGGCGCGACCGGCCCAGTTCGGGCCGATCATCACCACCAGCACGCGCGCTCGCTCCAGGGCGGCCCGGATCTCGTCGGGGTAGGGCGCGGCGGGGTCCATGGAGGCGAAATCGAGGAACACGCGGGACGCGCCGAATCGCTGAACCAGGTATTCGTGCGCGTCCGCGGTGCCGTATCGAGAATCCAGGGTGCGATAGCTGACGAAGACGTCGGCCCCGCTCGCGACCATCAGTGCACGCCGACGAAGATCGCCAGCCCCATGACGAGCAGCGCGCCGTAGAGCGGGGCGATCGCCCACGACGTCCAGATTCGCCACGCGGGCAACCACTGTCGGAGCCTGGTCGGTACGCGCCGCCACCGGCCCGCGCCGACCGGGGACGCCGGGGGCGCGGCGAGCGTCGGATCCATCTCGAACACCGGAATCGCGGGCGTCCCCCGGACCACCGCGTTGTACAGCCGCCGGAACGCGCGTTCCTGGTCGAGATAGTTGGTGTCGATCACGGCGAACAACACGACCGCGCCGACCCCGAGCAGAGCGATCGAATCCGCCCGCTTGGTGAGCGCGTACCCGTAGGTCGCGGTGACCACCGGAAGCAGCCAGCCCTTGGTCGTCGCCGACGCCGCCGCCATCCGGGTGATGGCCGCCTGCAGGTAGTCGAGGTGTTTACGCCGGTCGTCCGGATCGATCTCTGGTGTACTCACGACCTCCCCGCCCGGGCTCGTTGTGATCGACTGCCGAGTGTACCGGGAGCCGACGAACCGGTCGCGTGTACTGGCCTGGGCCGCAACCGGATTGCGGCCCTACGCCATCATGAGCACGTCCGACACCAGTCGCTCCGCATACTCCCGGTCGGCGGACAGGCCGAAGACCACGTGGTGGTACATGGGGGCGATCACGTGATCGAGGACCTGTTGCTCGGTGGGGGTGCGTTCGCCGCGGGCGCGGGCTCGGTCCAGCATTGTCGCGGCCTGGGTGCGGCGCTGTTCCCAGCACGGGCAGGTGGCTATCTCGTCGCGGGCGGAGATCATGGCGCGCAGGTAGCGGGTGCGGCGGGGTTGGGTGATGTCGTCGATGACGATTCCGGCCCAGGCGGACAGGTCGCCGCGCAGTGAGCCGGTGTCGGGCGGTTCGTCGCCGTCCTTGGTGAGGGCGGCGACGGCGACCTCCTCCAGCAACGCGTCCAGGTCGCCCCAGCGGCGATAGATGCTGGTCGGGTTGACCCCGGCGCGGGTGGCCAGCAGCGGGATCGTGATGCGGTCCGCCTTGCCCTCGCCCATGAGCTGGCCGACGGCGGTGTAGACGGCGTCGCGGACCTTCGCGCTGCGCCCGCCCGGCCGGCGGGCTGGTGTGGTGGCCGACATGCGACCATTATTGCAGAGGTATTTGCTTTAACTCCGGCTCCGTGTACCGTCTACTAAAGCAACGCTCTTTGCTTTAGTCGATGTGGGAGTTCTCCATGCTGATCGCTCCGGCCACCCGGCGCATATCGTCCGGACTGGCCACCGTCGTGCCCGCGGCGACCATGCTGACGTTCCTGGCCGCGTCCAGCGCCCCGACGCCCCTCTACCGCGTCTACCAGGCGCGATGGGCGTTCTCCTCGGGCATGTTGACCGTGATCTTCGGCGTCTACGCGGTGTGCCTGTTGCTGGCGCTGCTCACGGTCGGGTCGTTGTCCGACCATGTGGGGCGCCGCCCGGTGATCCTGGCCGCCATCGGACTCGATGTGGTGGCCATGGTGGTGTTCAGCACCGCGGACGGGGTGCCGTTGCTGATCGCGGCGCGGATGGTGCAGGGCCTCGCGACCGGCGCGGCGACCGGCGCGCTCGCCGCCGCCATTCTGGACGCGGAACGACCGCACGGGCCGCTGGTGAACAGCGTCGCCCCGGTGGCGGGACTGGCCGTCGGCGCGCTGGGTTCCGCGGCGCTCGTCCAGTTCCTGCCGTGGCCGCGGCACACGGTGTACCTGGTGCTGATCGTGCTGTTCGCGATCGAGGCCATCGGCACGATCCTGGTCCCCGAGACCTCGCCGCGGATGCCCGGGGCCCGGCAGGCGCTGCGCCCGAGGGTCGGCGTCCCGGCCCCCGCGCGCACCGCGTTCGCCGCCACCGCCCTGCTCGACATCGCGGCGTGGGCGTTGAGCGGCTTCTACCTGTCCCTCGGCCCGAGCCTGGTCCGCGCGGTCACCGGCTCGACCTCGATCCTGCTCGGTGGGCTCCTGGTGTTCACGCTGGCCGGGGTGGGCGCGGCCGCGATCTGGCTGCTGCGCGGGGTCGCGGCCGACCGGGTGATGCGCGCGGCGGCGGCCGCGCTGGCGATCGGGATCGCGGTCACCGTCGCGGCCATCCAAAGCGGTTCGCCAACACTGCTTTTCACCGGAACGGTGATCGCCGGGATCGGTTTCGGGGCCAGCTTCCAGGGCATCACCCGCACCGTCTTCCCGCTCGCGCCGCCGACCGAACGCGGCAAACTCGTCGCCGCCTTCTACGTCCTCAGTTACCTCGCCTTCTGCATCCCGGCCGTCACCGCGGGCGTCGTCGCGACCCACATCAGCCTGACCACCACGGCGACCTGCTACGCCGTCCTGCTGATCGTGCTCACGCTCTCGACGCTGATCCCGCTGCGGACGCGCTGAATACGTCGGCGGCGCAACGCTTTTCGGTGACTACTTGCCATTGGGATGGCCGAGCCGGGCGAGGGCGGTGGTCCAGTCCGCGGCGATGGCGCTCTGGGCGTCGCCGAGCCCGACCGTGTGTTTGCAGATCAGTTCGTGGAGTTGGTTCTCGACGGTGTCCTTGGGGTTGTTCGGGCCGCTGCCGGGTTTGTGGCCCGGGGAGGGGGGTTCGACCCAGAGGTTGCGGGGGTCGTTGGGGTCGCCGCCGAGTTCGAGGGAGATGAGGTGGTCGTATTCGGCGTCGTGGAGGTTGCCGGTGTAACCGTAGGACTTGGCGTTGGCGTCCTTCTCCCGGTCGGTGATCGAGGCGGGCGGGCGGATGGAGGAGGTGTAGCCGCCGCGGCAGATGGTGCTGTCGATATTGTCCTGTGTCACCGCGGGATTGGTGGCGCCGGGGGTGCAGGCGGGATCGGGGAGCGGCTGTCCGTTGCTCGCGGTGCGGGAGTGGCAGCTACCGGGCGCGGGCTGCGGCTGAACGGTGTAGGTCCCCGAGGGGCCGGGTCCGACCGGGACCGGGGCGGCATCGATCAGCGCTGGTCCGGCCTGCGCGGTCGCGGGCGGCCGGGCGAGCCGTTGCGCCGACTGCTGGCCGCAGCCGCCGACCAGGACCAGCAGCGCGATCGAAACCATCAGTGCGGGGCGGGTATTCATGAATTCCTCCGGGCGTGGGATGCAACGCCATTGTCCGGCACCGGCACGCCGAACGCAGCCCGCTCGCTCGAGGTCGGTCTGCCATCGAGCCCGGGGACGCCGCCCCTTACTCACCGCGACCGCGGATCACCCGGTCGGACAACGGGTCTCAGAGGCGTTCCCGCAGGGTGGGCAGACCGGGGCCGGTGAGGTCGTCGCAGTAGGCGCGGCGACCGGCCATCGCCATGGTCAGGGCGAGCGTCGGTCCCGTGACCAGGGGGCCGGTTCCGGTGGCGAAGGGACCGTCGGTCGCCGCCAGGCGGAGACCGTCGATCGCGCGTTTGCTCGCGACGGTGAAATCCCGGCTCGCGAAGAAGCGCGCGACCGCGGTGGTGGCCTCGAGCGCGGGTTCGCGCGTCAGCCCGAGCGGACGGCGAATGTCCTGACCGTGGACGACCACCTCCCCCAGCCATGCCGCGGTATGCCCCGACGGGGCGACGGTGCTGCCGACCACGGCCCGGAACCGGTCCAGGGTCTCCGCCGCAGTCGCGCCCCGGTGCACGGTCACCTGCCGGGCGTTGTGCGCGTCGAAGTCGAACCGGGCCCTGGCGACGCTGAGCAGCCAGCGGACGCGGCCGTTGCTCGCACCCGCGGTGAGATGGGCGACGACCTCCTCCACCGTCCACTCCCCGCACAACGACCGTGCGGCCCACTGGGGTTCGGTCAGTCCGGCGAGGTCCTCGGCCAGGGCCGACCTTTCGGTGTGGATGAGCGCCCACAGTTCGTCGCGAGAGATGACGTCCGGCACGAGAGCAAACCTCCGAGTTCGTAGTTCCGAGATGGTGACGGAGGAGCGGAGACGAATTCATCGGCCTCGCGGGTTCCACCGTCAGCCGGGGTAGCCCTGGATACGGTGAACGGCGATGGGCCGCAGCCGGTCTCGCAGGGCGGCGGCGTGGGGGCCGAAGAGTTCGGTGTCGGTGGCCACGGCGATCCGGACGGCGCGCCGGGCCAGATCGGCGCCCTCCGAGGTCACTTCGAGGCGAACGGTGCGGGCGTCGGCGGGATCGGGGTTGCGGCGGAGGAGGTTGCGGTCCTCGAGGGTGCGGATCACGCGCGAGGCCATGGTGCGATCGGTGCCCGCCATATCGGCGGCCTGCTGCTGGGTGGGCGGGCCGTGGTGGCGGGCGAGCCAGCCGATGGAGGCCAGCAGGTTGAACTGGGTCGGGGTCAGGGCGAGCGGCCGAAGATTGCGTTCGAGGGTGGCCCGCCATTCCAGGGCGGCGTGGTGGAGCCAGAAGCCGGGGCTCTCCAACGGGCCGCGCGGCTGGTCAGGCACGGCGGGCTGCCTCGGCCTCCAGGGCCGCGAAGGTGCGGGGCATATCGGCCCGCATGGCCTTCTCCCAGATCAGGTGGAACAGCGGGCCGAACGGACCGTGGATCTCGACCCGTTCGGCGACGCGAACGGTGCCATCGCCGAGCGCCTCATAGGTCCGGTGCCCGCGCAGTTTCCCGAACGGAATCCCGGCCTCACTGGTCCACGACCGCTTCGGCTCCACCGCCGTCACCGTGAACGCCCCCGCCGGAGCCCCTTTCGGTTTCACCCACCCCGAGGTGCCCGCCTCGAAGGGCCCATCGATCCGAGCCTTCTGCTCGTGCGGATCCCACTCCGGCCACCGCGCCACATCGGTGGCCACCGCCCAGATCGCGTCGAGATCGCCTCGGATGACGGCGGATTCGGTGAACGAGTACATCATGACGCCTCCCTGGTTGTTGCTACAGCAACAGTATTCTGTTGCTGCGGCAACAATCAAGGACATGGCCGATTCCCGCGCCCAACCCGCCGTATCCTTCGGCAGTCGAACGCGGCCTGGGCATTCGGCTAGCGATCGAGTCGACGCAACGCGGTATCGAGCCGAGCCCGGTCGGGGCTCCACAGGACCGCGGTTTCGCCCCGATGCGGTAGCTCGATGAGGAGCGTGACTCCGACACCACGCATGGCCGCCCGTCGCGCGGGGCCGTGCTTGCGACTGAGCGTCAGGTGCTCCGGCGGTTTGCGGGGAACCTGCCACGCATAGAGCCACCCCTGATCGCTCCGATCCAGTTCGGGCCCCGCGTCGATGGCTTCCCGCGGACCGACGCACAGGTCGAAGCGGACGCACCGGACGGTCCTGGTCCGCACCGACTCCGGGTCACCGCTCAACGCGATCGGATGGGCATGCCAGCCGGGAGTCATCGGGGAATGCCCTTCGATCACGACATACGGCAGGTCGGGGTCGAATGCCCGGACCAACTCGGAGGGCCGGGCGTCGTGGACGCCGACCGACCAACCCCCGTCCGGCGCCTCCGACGGTGAATCAACACGCACGCCGCGCAATCTACCGAGCGCGATCGCTCGCCCTACCGGTCACCGTGTCGCATCGAGCCGCGGAAACGGCTGTTCGGCTTCCAGCAGGTAAGCGAGTTCGAGGAGGGTGCGTTCGTCACCGTGGGCGGCGGACAGGTGGATCGCGAGCGGGAGGCCCTGGGGGGACAGTCCGGCGGGGAGGGAGATGGCGGGTGAGCCCGCGACGTTGTTGACCGGGGTGAAGGAGACGAAGGTGGTCATTCGTCGGAACAGTTCGTCGAAAGGGACTGCGGGAGAGAGGAATCCGAGTTCGGGGGCCGGGTGGGCGACGACCGGGCTCAGGATGATGTCTTGCCGGGTCAGCCACTCGTCGTAGGTGTGCCGGAATCGGCGGAGGCGACGCAGCGCCGCGGGGGTTCGGCGCAGGGATCGCCGGTGGTGGGCGCGGAGGCCGCGCGTCGCGGCCTCGGTGTCGTCGACGCGCCACGAGCTTCCGAAACCGAGCCTGCCCGTCGAGAGGAGGACATCCGCCAAAAGCGCCCAGTACAAGGCGAAATCGTCGACGAACGTGCTGGTCGCCGGGGCGGTGGTGGGCTCGACGAGGTGCCCGTGGGCGGCCAGGATCCGCGCGGTGGCCTCGACGGCGGCCCGAGTGGACGCATCGATGGTCGCCCCGGTGGGGCTGTCGGTCAGCAGTCCGATCCGCAAGCGCCGCTTCGACGGTCCCTCGACGTCGCCGATCGGCGCCAACGCGGGGTTGCGGCGGTAGCGCTCGGCGGCGGCGAGGAAGGCGGCGCTGTCCCGGACGGTGCGCGTCAGGACACCCTCGGAGACGATATTGATGGGCAGCAAGCGGGTCGATTCGTCGTCGACCAGTCGACCCCGGCTCGTCTTGAGTCCGACCAGGCCCGCGCACGCGGCGGGAATGCGGATGGAACCACCGCCGTCGTTGCCGTGGGCGAGCGGAACCGCCCCCGACGCGACCAGGGCCGCCGCGCCGCCGGAGGACCCGCCCGCCGAATACGCTGTGTCCCAAGGGTTTCGGACCGGTTCCGCCGCCCCGAACTCGGTGCTCGGGGTGAGTCCGAATTCGCACATGCGGGTTTTGCCGAGCACCGTCACGCCCGTGGCCAGGACCTGACGCGCGACCCGCCCGTCCCGCCGGGCCGCCCGCGCGGCGAAGGCGGCGCTGCCGTTCCCCGTCGGCAGTCCGGCCAGATCGACATTGTCCTTGAGGTAGGTCGGCACACCGGTGAGCGGGCCGTCGGGCGCGAACCGCGGGAGTTCGTAGGTCGCCGCCACCGCGCACAGCGTGTCGTCCACCCGGCGGGTCCGTTCGCGGGCCGCGGCCGCCAGCTCGGCGGGGTCGGCCTCGCGCGCGGCGACCCGGCGGGCGAGTTCGACGGCGTCGTGGTCGGCGAGGGCGTCGTCGAGGAAGGCGTGGACCCGCGGCATGAGCACCTCAAAAAGTCTGGAATATTTTCCAGAGAATCTAGAAATCCTTCCAGACTCTGTCAAGAGGCGCCCCCGGACCTCCGGTTAGGATCGGCCCATGAACGCTCGACGGCACGGCCCCAGCGCCCAGGCCCGCCGAGATGCCCTGCTACAGGCGACCGTCGAGATCGTCGCCGAGCAGGGCATGGCCGCGGTGACGCATCGTTCGGTGACGGAACGGGCCGGACTGCCGCTGGCGACGGTCAGCTACTTCTTCTCCTCGATCGACGATCTTCCGCGCGAGGCGCTGCGCACGTTCATGGCCCGGGAGCGGGACGCCCAGACCGCCCTGGCCGACGAGGTGGCCACCGGCACGATGTCGGCCGACGAGATGGGCCGCACGCTCGCGGCCGCCAACCGGCCACGGCTGCCGAACTGGCTCGCCCACGTCGAGTCGCTGCTGCACGCCGCCCGCCATCCCGAGTTCCGCGATTCGGTCCACGACGCGCTCGAATCGTCCTGGGCGGTCGCCCGAGCCGTGGTGCGCGCCGTGGGCGCCCCCGAGGCCGAAGCCGCGGCACCGGCCCTGACGGCCCTGGCCCACGGCCTGGCCCTCGACCAGTTGGCGGTCGGCACGATCGACGACAAGGCGTCCTACCAGGCGTTTCGCGCCCTCATCCTGGGATATCTGCTCGACAATGGTCAAGAGAGTCTCGCGCTGTCGCTCGCGCACGCGAAACATCAAGAAGACCACTGACTTTCGTGCGGGCCACCCGTTTCGATGTCGGCGTCTTCACGGGCGGCGACGGACCAGCACGAAAGCGAGCACGCCCAGAGCCGCCCCGACGCCGAGTCCCACGCAGATCGCGAAGCCGCGCACGAAGTATCCGAGTCCCGAGTCGTGGAACAGTTCGATCACCAGGCCCTGGTAGAGCACCAGGCCGGGGAGCAGCGCGCCGGTGATCCCGACGAGGATCAGCGCCGACATCGGCACCCGCAGCCGTTCGGCGGTGGCGGCCGCGGCGAATCCGAGGACGACCGCCGCGACCGAGCCCGACCAGTCCGGCGAGACGTGCGCGAGGTGGATCAGGCACTGGTTCGTGGTCGCGGTGAACAGGCCCGCGACGGCGGCCGGTATGAGCAGATCCTTTGCGCCGCTGTTGAATACGGCGTTCCCCACCGCGCCCAAAACCGAGAAGAGCACCGCGAGCCAGACCGGGAGAACCGGCAGGTGCGGGTCGACCGGGCGCAGCGCGGCACGCTCCACCATGGTCACCACGAGCGCCCCGCCCAGCACCATCCCGCCCACGGCGAGCAGGCTCGACGCCGCCCGCGCGGTCGCGGTGACGGTGTCGGCGTTGACCGCGTCCGCGGCCGTGGCCACCAATTGCGGCATGGGCACCAGCAACACCCACACCGTGGCGATCACCACCGCGGCCTCACTGACAGCGATCACCCCGATCAGGTGCGCACCGACGCCGAGCGCACCGGCGAGCACGGTCTGTAGGGCGGTCGCGTACAACCGCGGCACCGCGATCATGCCCAACCCGCGCCCCAGCGCCCACACCGGCGGCAATGCCACGGCGGCGGCGCACGCGGCGGCGACGGACCCGCCGACCTGCAAGGCGATGCACAGCGACAACAACGCGCCCCCGAACGGCAGGAACCACCACGGCCACGGCGGCGGCCCGAGTTCGGCCGCGGCCAAACGCGCCTGTGCCGCACCGGGATCCAGCCCTTCGGTCACCACCGCGCGCGCCACGTTCTTCAACCGCTTCATCCGATCGCAGTCGAAACTGTCCAACGTCGCCGCGACCCGCGTCCGGGTGGCCGCCCGCCGATCCGCGAAGACGTACTCCACGGTGACCATGCGACCCGCCCCCGCGAAGGTCACCGGCTCCAACCCCATCGCGGCCGCGCACGCGGTGACGGTCCCATGCGTGGCATCGGTGGCGTATCCGGATTCGATCATCGCCGCCGCCAACCCGGTCAGGAAGTCCAGCGTCGCCCACACCCGCTGTTCCCGCGTTCCGGTATCGGTCACCACGTCAATGTATTGGCCGAAGGTGCGGGGCCGCGCGTTCCCAGAGCGCGCGTGTCGCCTCGCGTCGGGCGGCGAGTGACCTCCAGCGCCGGATACCGTCGCGGTCGTGCGAGTACCCGATTCCCGCGAGAATCATACGGCTGCGCGAACTCGCGGCCGAATGATCAATACCACCAAGGCAATTCGTCGTGACCGAAGTCGTGGAAGTCGCCGAATCGGCCCGAATAGAAGGCCAGCCCCGTGCCGTCGCGCCACCGCATATCGGTGACCTCGCCGTAGAACACGCGGTGGTCGCCGATGTCGTGGGCGGTGTGCACGCGACATTCCAACTGCGCCAAGGCATCCGGGATCAGCGGGAGTCCCGATCGGCCGAAATCGACCGGGATGCCCTCGAATCGGGCGCCGCCGCGGGTGGCGAACCGCCGGGCCACCGCTTCCTGGCGGGCGCCGAGGATCGAGACGGCGAAGGTTCCAGTGGCGTCGACGGCGTCGGTGGTGCGGCTGCCGTGGGTGAGCGAGACCAGCAGGATCGGCGGTTCGAGGCTCACCGAGGTCAGGGAGCTGATCGTCATCGCGCAGGGATTGCCGGTCCCGTCGTCGGCGCTCACGATCGCCACGCCGGTGGTGAAGCGGCCCATGCTCCGTCGCATATCCGACGGTGTCGGGCAGTGGAAGGCGGGTAATGTCATCGCGCGGTCCTACCTGCTGTGGTAGCGGACTTCGAACGTGACGACGCCCTCGTCGGTGCGCCACGGACCGTGCGGCATCCCGGGCGGGCGGCAGGCGTACATGCCCGCGGTGAAGGTCTCGCCGAGGGTGAGGTCGGTGAACGATCCCTCGAGGATGTAGACCTCCTCCCAGAAGTCGTGCTTCTGCACGCCCATCGGGGTGGAGTCGGCGCCGGGCTCGTAGCGCAGGATGCGGGTCGCGACGTTGCCCTCCGGATCGCGCGCCAGGATGCGTTCGGTGATGGCGGGGTCGCCACCGGGACAGACCGTGTACTCGACGTCGGTGACGGGGAAGAACTCGAATTCGGGCTTGGCCATGGGGAATCGCCTCTCAGACGGTTTCGGGCTTGTAGGAGGCGAGGAACCGCTCCACCTCGTGCAGCGGCTCCTCGTAGCCGTAGTTGCGGTAGGTGTAGGCGCCCTTCACCACGAACGGCGCGCCCGCGTAGAACAGTTCGTACTGCTGATGCCTGCCCGCGAACTCGGAACCGATGATGTCCCAGGCCAGTTTGAACAGTTTGACCCGCTCCTCCGACGGCACACCCGGCGACTGCACGTAGTGGGTGATGTCGGCGGAGGTCACCGGGCTGGTGAGATCGGTTACGCTGGAAGGCAATTGGAGCACTCCCCCGCCGACCAGGTCGCGCAGGATCGCCAGCACGCGCGGGTAGATCTCCGACTGCAAGCCCATCGAGCCGTACAGCGCGCGCTTGCCGGGCACCCACTGCCCCGACTCGTCGGCGGTCGCGGTGTATTCGGCGGCCAGCACCGCCGATTCGACCCCCGAGACGAGCGCGGCGAGTTCACCGAGCTTCTCCTGGACGCTGGGGATCTTGTCGACGCCGTTGACCTGGGTGACGCGCCGGGCCACGCCCGCGATGAACCGCAGTTTGGTGGCGAAGCGGATCTGCGCCTGCCAGTTCCCGAGGGCGTGCGCCCCGGTGTCGAAGAACTGCCGCCGCACCCCGGCGGTGTCGCGGTCGACGAAGACGCGGTCCCACGGGATGAGGACGTCGTCGAACACCACCAGGGCGTCGGGTTCGTCGTAGCGGCTGGTCAGCGGATAGTCGAAACCGCTCGTCGCGGCCGGGGCGTAGGGGCGGCGGCAGTAGAGCTTCAGACCGGCGGCGTTCGCCGGGACGACGAACGACACCGCGAAGCCCTGATCGTCGGGTCCCAGCGGTTTGATGCAGGACACCAGGATCTCGTCGGCGATGGCCGCGCCGGTGGCCAGCATCTGCGAGCCGCGCACGACGAGCCCTTCCTCGGTCTCGCGGACGACCCCGACCTGGAGGAACTCCCCCTCCCACCCCGACGCGGTGGTCGCGCGCGACACCTGCGGCGGAATGATCGCGTAGGAGACGTACAGGTTCTCCGCGAGCAGCCGCCGGTGGAAGGCGGTGACATTGGCGGACAGGTCGCGGGCGCCGCCGGCGAAGACCTCCGGGTGCGCGGCGAAGGCGGCGAGGAACGTGCCGACGTGGTCGGGGCTGCGGCCGACCCAGCCGTGCGTGTGCCGGGCCCAGGTCGCGATCGCCTCGCGGCGGGCGCGCAGTTCCTCGGCGCTGCGCGGGATGCCGAAGACCCGGTTGGCGGTCCCGCCGATCTCCGGCGCGGTGTACTGCATCCCGTTGGCGGGATCGGCGGCCAGGTCGAACAGTTCGGCGATGGTGTGCGCGACCGGCGCGAACGCGGGGTGCGTGGTCACGTCGCCGACCCGTTCGCCGTCGACGAGCACCACGCGCCCGTCGTTCAACGAGGCCAGATACTCAGCTCCCGTACGCATGTGGAACTCCTTCGAGGGTGGTGTAGGTGTGGGTCAGGGCGCGCCCGTCGGGCAGTACGAGTTCGAGGTCCCAGCGGTGGCCGGGGGTGAACCGGCCGTCGAGCAGCGGCAGGGTTCCGGCGAAGCAGACCAGGTCGCCCCCGTCGTCGCCGATCCGCTCGGCTACCACGGCGAGCAGATCGCCCGGCGCGCGCAGGGCCGCGAGCGTGCCGTCCTGGTAGAGCCGCCCGTCCACCCAGCTGCGGGCGCGGCAGGCGTCCCAGTCGAAGCGAGCCCAGTCGCCGATCTCGACGACGGTCGCCCCGAGGGGTTTGGCGCAGGCCCGTTTCGACTCGCCGATGTCGACGGTCTCGAGCGCGCGGTCGGTGTGGTCGGAGCCGACACCGAGGAAGTAGCGGCCGCGGTGGCGCAGGAGGACCGGTTCCACCTCGCCGGAGGTGTCCGCGCTGGGAACCGGGGTGGCGGCCGCGGTGGTGACGGTCGCGGTGGCGACGGGATACAGCATCGGCACGTTCTCCGGCGGCGCGACGCCGATGGCGGCCAGTTCGGCGATGTGGTGCCGCACGGCGGCCTCGTCGCGGCCGGTGTAGCCGGCGACCAGCGCTCGCGCGCCGGCGAAGCGCAGGATCTCGCCGGAGTCGAGGACGGTGCAGCTCGCGAGGTCGGTGATCGCTTCGGTCATGACAGCACCCGTCCCGGAGCCAGCACCCCGTAGTCGTCGAGCCGGTCGGCCAGGACCGGAAACTCCGCCCGGGTGCGCCCGACCACGGCCGGGTCGATCTCGACGAGCGTCCAACCTTCGGCGGCGTCGGCCTCGGCGAGCACCTCGCCCCACGGGTCGACGACCCGGCTGTGGCCCGCCAACTCCACCCCGCCGTGCGTTCCGACCGCGTTGCAGGCGATGACGACGACCTGGTTGTCGACCGCGCGGGCGGCGGTGAGCAGCCGCCAGTGCGCGAGCCGGGCCTTCGGCCACGCGGCGGGCACGATGACGATCTCGGCGCCCGCGCCGACGAGTTCGGTCCACAGTCCGGGGAAGCGGAGGTCGTAGCAGGTGGTCGCGGCGGTCGGACCGAACGCGGTGTCGGCGACCTCGATGCGTTGCCCGGGCAGCAGCAGCCGCGCCTCTTCGGAGCGGTAGCCGAAGACGTGAATCTTGCTGTAGCGGTGGAGGATTCGGCCCTGCGGATCGACGAGCACGGCAGTGTTGCGCAGGCGGCCGTCGCCGGTTCGCTCGACGATGCTGCCGACGTGCACGTGACAGCCCCGGTCGCGGGCCACGGTGCGCAGCACCTGGAGGGTGGGACCGTCGAGGGTCTCGCCGGTGGTCTCGTAGTCGTCGAAGTGGTTGTAGCCGACGCGCCACAGCTCGGGCAGCACGATCAGGTCGGCGTCGGCGCTGAGGTCGGTCAGCGTCCGGCGTACCCGTTCGAGCCGGTGTGCCGGGGTTTCGGCGTCGGGGCTGGCGATCTGCGCCAGGGCGACTTTCATCGATCTTCCTCGGTGGTCGGTGGGTCAGAATCGGGGTTGTTTGAGCGCGGACAGCGTGGTGTCGAGGTGTTCGCGCACCGCGTGGATGGCGGCCTCGGTATCGCGGGCGGCCAGCGCGTCGCGGATGGCCGCGTGTTCGATGAGGACCTGTTTCTTGCGCTGTTCGTCGGAGAGCAGGATCCGCACGCCCATCCGCATCTGGCGGTCGCGCAGGGATCGGTAGAACTCGTGCATCACCTGGTTGCCCGCCGCGCGGATGACCGTGGTGTGGAACTCCAGGTCGTGGGCGATGAATTCGACCGGATCGGTGTCGGCCTCCTGGTCGGCGATCAGATCGCGCAGCCGATCGGGAACCCCGCCGGGATTCGCGGCCACCTGGGCGATCGACCATTCCTCCACGACCCGCCGGGCCTGCATCACGTCGTCGACGTCCTTGTCCGTCAACGCCGGGATGTAGGCGCCCTTGTGCGGTACCCGCCGGACGAAACCCTCGGCCTCGAGCCGCAGCAGGGCCTCGCGGACGGGGGTACGCGAGGTGCCCGAGGCGGCGGCGACCTGGGCCTCGGACAGGAACATCTCTTCATCGCGAGGCAGGGTGAGAATGGTGTTCTTCAGCCATTCGTAGGCCAGCTCCGGTGCGGAGGCCGCGCTGGTCTTCGATGTCGTCATGAGAGATGCCCTTTCCTGGGTGGCTACTTACTGAACGGCGACTGCGGGGTCGGCCTGAGTCACTTGCTCGCGCACATCGGCGAGGTCCACCGCGCGGGTCTCCCGGGCCAGCAGGGCGGCGACCAGCGACACCGCGCCCATGACGGCCAGGTAGACCGCGATGGCCCGGCCCGTGCCGAAGTGGTCGTACAGCGCGATGGCGATGATCGGGGCCAGCGATCCGGCCAGCACCGAGGCCAGGTTGTAGGCCAGCGACACTCCCGAATACCGCACCTCGGTCGGGAACAGCTCGGAGAAGAAGGTCCCGATCACCGCGCTGTAGGCGGCGAAGACCACGAGGCCGACGGCCACCGCGACGACGATCGCGCCGGTGGCGGCGGTGTCGAGCAGCGCGAAGAACGCGAACGCCCACACGATCGTCGCGATCGAGGCGCCGATGTAGATGGGTCTGCGTCCGATCCGGTCGGCCAGCAGCGCGAACAGCGGGATCGCGACCAGGGCCACCGCCATGCCGATCATCACCGCGTTCAGGCCGGTGCTGCGCGGCAGGCCGAGGATCTGCGTGAGGTAGGTGATGACGAACAGCGAGAAGATGTAGAACCCCGCGTTCTCGCCGAACCGGGTGCACGCCGCCAGCAGGATCTGCCGCCAGTACCCGCGCACCGCGGCGCTCAGCGGCATCCGCTCCGGGCGCGGGGCGGTCCGGGTCTGTTCGAACAGCGGGGTCTCGGCGACATACAGCCGCAACACCAGTCCGATCACGACCAGCAGCGCCGACATCGCGAACGCGATCCGCCACCCCCACGACAGGAACGCGTCCTCGGACAGCACCGCGCCCAGCAGCGCCAGCGCACCGGCGGCGAGCAGATTGCCCAGGGGCGGACCGAGATTCGGCCACGCCGCCCAGAAGGCCCGCCGCCGGGAGTCACCGTGTTCGGAGACCAGCAGCACCGCCCCGCCCCATTCGCCGCCGAGCGCGAAGCCCTGCACCAGACGCAACAGCACCAGCAGCAGCGGGGCGGCGATGCCGATCGTGGCGTAGGTCGGCAGCAGCGCGATGAGGAAGGTCGACACGCCCATCAGCAGCAGGCTCGCGATCAGCGTCGCCCGGCGGCCCTCCCGGTCGCCGAAATGCCCCAGAACGGCCGCGCCCAGCGGCCGCGCGACGAAGCCGACGGCATACGTGGCAAAGGCCAACATCGTGCCGACCAGCGGATCCGCCGAGGGGAAGAACAATTTGTTGAACACCAGCGCGGCGGCGGTGCCGTAGAGGAAGAAGTCGTACCACTCCACTGCGGTGCCCGCGAGACTGGATCCGGCGACGACCGGCAAACTCGTATGCGTTCGCCGGTTGGTAGATTTGCTTCTGGCGGTTGCCATGTCGACTCCTCGTCGATTCGTCGCTACCTGACGATCCACCGGCCCACGTCTACCTGCACGTAGACATTCCGAACGGGCGATGGATGGTGCTGCCTGGCTCGGTGGCTGTTGGCGCAACCACCGAGCCGCCCCCGCCCCCCGCATCGGGTGTGAACCCGATCACGACGAGCGCGTGTACCAGTTGTATACCATCGGTCCACAATCAGGCAAGGGGTGCCGTCAGGGCGCGGCGACGAGGCGCCGGAGCCGTGTCAGTCGCGGGTGAACCGGTAGGTGATGTCGGTGAGCGCGCCGACGTCGATCTGCGAGATCCCGGTGATGCCCAGGTCCACGCAGTGGTCCAGGACCAGATAGGTGGGTGCGGCGCCGTTGGTGGCGCCGAGCAGCGCGTAGTAGTCGCAGCTGCCCCACAGGCGCGGACCCACCGCGACCGTGCCGTCGCGCGCGGGGTTGAGCAGGGCCATGTACTGGTAGAGGTCGGTCGCCTCACCGGCGCCCGCGTTCTCGGTCCACAGGTAGTTCAGCAGCGGCAGCACATAGTCGGTGACGTCCTTGTCCGTGGCGTCGTCGGAGGCGGCCAACCGGTATTGATGGAACAGGACATCGGAATGGCTGAGCTTCTCCCCCGCCTCGCGCTCGGCGTTCCACAGCAGAACGGCGCCCTCGTCCGGGATCGGCGTCGCGAGGTATTCGGAGGAATCCTCGGTCGCCGCACTCCACGTCGTGCGCATGGCCCGTCCCGTCCTCGATTTGGGCCAGTCCACCATCGCCGAACGGTAAAACTTCTCGAACAGCGCCCGCCGGTCGGCCAGCGCCTTGATCTGCGCGTCGGTGCGCGCGCCCGCGGCCTTGGCGACCGCGTCCATGCGGGCGGCCCGGTCCCGGCCCTTCCGCACGCAATTGTCGTAGACCACTTGGAGTTTCGCGGCCCTGGCGTGTTTGACGTGCTCGGGTTCCGGGACGGCGGCCACGTCCTCGCCCGGGGCGGGGGGAATGTCGAACTGGTCATTGGAGGTCATTGCGCTGCCTTGCGATCCGATGAATCCCCCTTCGATGGCAGTGTGCGCCGACTCCGTCCGCCCCACCCGGCAATCCGCAAACAAACCGCAGGGTCAATTACGCTCTGCCGGTGCGTGTTTCACGCGGTCGAGGCGGTCACCGCGCGGCCGGTGGTCGGTTACCCGATCAGAAACGATCCAGATCGTCGGCTCGGCGCTCTGTGCGCACAGGTGACAGCCTGAAGTTTCTTGCAGCCCTGACGTGTTCGACCTCGGGGACGAGGCCACATCCTCGCCCGAGCGGGAAATATCGAGTCAAATTTCGGCAATACGGGGTATTACATACTCGCTCAGTTTCTCGACAAACTCGACGGGATGTCGATCAGGCATGAGATCGAGCTCTGTGATGCCGATAGCGGCGTACTCGTCCGCTTCCTCGAGGAATTTATCGGCGTCATCGAGAACCGGATAGTGATATATGGCCGTCTTCCGGATGCCGTCGTAGTCGCGACCCTCCTTCTCACAAAGCGCCCGCAATACCCCGAGCTTGTGCGTCACCTCGGCGACATCCGAAGCGGCCAGATTGCACGCGTCCGCGTAACGCGCGACCAGCGGCAACGTCTTCCGTTCGCCGGTGCCGCCCACCATGATGGGTGGGTGCGGCCGGGTGACCGGACCCGGTACGCACAGAGTCTCGGCCAACTGGTAATGCTTTCCCTGGTACGGCCCATTGTTGTCGCTCCACATCTGGAGACAGATCTGCAATGCCTCCTCCAGCCGCTCGAAGCGCTCCGAAACAGGCACTACAGGAATGCCGAGCCCGCGTTGTTCGCGCTCGTACCACGAGGTGCCGAGACCGAGCTGCGCCCGCCCCGATGACAACACATCCAGCGTGGTCACAATTTTCGCCAGCAATCCCGGGTGCCGATGCACGACGCCGGTCACCATCACGCCCAACCGCATCCGTTCGGTCACCGCGGCGACATAGCCCAACGTGGTGTACCCCTCGAGCATCGGATCGTCCGCCGGTGCGCGATGCTCCATCTGGAAAAAGTGGTCCAACACCGTGAACTGCGCGAAACCCGCCTGCTCGGCCACCCGCGCGGTCTCGGCCAACGTGGGTGTGATCAGATCCGACGCCGCCGGGATCGCGAAGTTCCAGTAATGCAAACCCAATTCCATGTACTCCCCCTCCATCATCTGGTCGAACCGTTCCCTCCCAACTCGAGAGTGATGGTCGCGACCGGGAGGCGGCCCGTCGTCGAAGCGTACCTCAGCGTGCCGCCGCCACCCCCGGGGTTCCTGGTCCGGCGGTGATCGACGGCCGACGCAACGGGATGTCGCGGTCATCGCGAATCTCCCTGCGCGCCAGCGGATCAGAGCTACCTCGAGTTCACCGCGTACGGTGCCAGGTCGTCTTCGCGCGCACGCCGGGCCAATACCGCGATACCCGCGATCATCGGAACGCTGACGGCCAGCGAGACCCACCCGGTGCCCAATCCGAGGCCGTCCGCGCGCGATGACGCCAGCCAGTCGGTTACCGACGCCCCCAGCGGCCGGGTCACGATGTAGGCCGACCAGAACGCGGCGACCGCGCCCAGGCCGAGCCAGCGGTGGGC
This sequence comes from Nocardia sp. NPDC003482, assembly GCF_053588115.1. Taxonomy (NCBI): domain Bacteria; kingdom Bacillati; phylum Actinomycetota; class Actinomycetes; order Mycobacteriales; family Nocardiaceae; genus Nocardia; species Nocardia sp. NPDC003482. Next base: position 406,653 of record NZ_JBSFPI010000001.1, on the reverse strand, counting down.
GAGTCCGGGGGCGATGAAGGCGACGGCGAACAGGATCGCGGACGGGAGGTATCCCAGGCGGAGCGTCGCCGCGGTGAGGTCACCGGCGACGGTGCCGAGCGCGAAGGTGATCATCACCGTGGCCCAGTAGAAGCTCTCGCGCCGACGGGTTGTGATGCTGTGGATCGACAGCGTGCCCTCGCTGCGGTACCACAGAAGGAGGGTTGCCGCGAGCAGCGCCGCGAAGGTGAGGGTCGAGGCGGGCAACGGGATTCCGACCACGAAGTCGACGATGTCGGCGGCCATCGTGCCCACGATGCTCACGGCCACCACGGCGGTCCAATAGGTCCACACCCGATACGCGGGGGCGCGGAGCTGCCGCCACAGGCAGACGATCAGCAGGACCGCTCCCCCGCCGACCGCCGCGACGGGCGGCACGGTGTTGACCAGGAAGTCGGAGAAGGTCTCTCCCATCCCCGTCGACAGGATCTTGATCGCCCAGAACAGCGCGGTGATCTCGGGAACCTTTGTCGCACGCGGCCGCGGCGGCGAAACGGCTTCTGCCTCATGGTGTGTCACGCGCGCAGGCTAACGACAAAACCCTGAACGAACGTTGTGAGCCAGAAGTTGCGCGATGACGCCCGATGTGCACACGCCTAGCCGGATTCCTGACGTGTCGTGTCGCGAAAGACGGCCAGGCACGCACTCAGCCACACCCCGCCCAGCGCCCACCCGCCCGCGATATCCGTCGGCCAGTGGACACCGAGGTAAAGCCGCGAAAGCCCCACGGCGACAACGAATGTCACGGCCACGGTGATCACCGCGACGCGAACGGCACGCCGTCGCACCCAGCACAGGCCGATACCGGTCACCACACCCACCACGACGATCGAGCCGAGGCTGTGCCCCGAGGGGAACGCCGGATTGGTCTCCACCACGAGATGGTCGGCCACCGGCGGCCGGGCTCGTCCGATCAGGTGTTTCGTCGAGACGACGAGCGCTCCGGCACCGGCCGTGGCGACCGCCACGGTCACGGCCGCGGCCCACTGCCGCCGCCACACCAGCAGCGCCCCGGCGAGGACGGCGAGGGTGAGCATCGCCGAGGTGCCACCCACGTCCGAGACCGCCTTCGCCGCCGTTGTCACTCCCGAACAGCGATGCGCGACAACCCAATTCAACACCGGCTCGTCGACGACGGTGGCGCCGGTGTGGCCGACCACGCTCACGATCAGCGCGGCCGCACACACCACGAGCAGTGCCCACCACACGCGTATCCGCCGCATCGCCGTCGCGACACGCGTCATCGGTGGTATCTCCCTCAGGGTGGTGGCGGATTCGTCGGTCATCGGGCCACCGTGGCAGAACCTCGCTGAGGACACGCTGAGAGCGTTCTAGCGGGGCAGGTCGATGGTCACCGTGGTGCCGTGCGGAGCGGCGTCGCCGAGCCGGATACGGCCGTCGTGGGCGGTGAGGATCTCGGCGACGATGGCCAGGCCGAGCCCGAAACCACCGGTGTCGCGGGCGCGGTCGGTCTGCACCCGGTAGAAGCGATCGAACACGCGGTCGCGGGCCTCGGTGGGGATGCCGGGGCCGTCGTCGGTGATGGTGAGGTGCGCGCTGTGCTCGTCGGCGGTCAACAAGATATCGATGCCGGTCTCGGCGAAGCGGGCGGCGTTGTCGAGGATGTTGCGCACGGCCCGCGAGATCTGGCGGGGATCGGCGGTGACGCGCACCGGGCGGGTCGTGCAGGTGACCCGCAGACCGGTGTCGCCGCGGATGCGGTCGGCCTCACCGGTGAGCAGATGGTCGAGGTCCACATCGGTGCGGCGCACGGGAAGTCCGTGTTCGTCGGCTTGCGCGAGGAGCAGCAGATCGTCGATGAGGTGTTGCATCCGCGCGGCCTCGGGCAGCAGGGTGTCGCGCACGAGCGCGGTGTCGAGCATGTCCGGGCGGGCCACGCCGAGCTCGAGGCCGGTGGTGATGGTCGTCAGCGGGCTGCGCAGTTCGTGGGAGGCGTCGGCGACGAAGCGGCGCTGGGCCGCGCGGCCCGCCTCGAGCCGGGCGAGCATGTCGTTCATCGTGTGCGCCAGCGCCGCGATCTCATCGCGCGGCACCGGCACCGGCACCCGCTCAGCCAGACCACTTCCGCCGATCGTGGCTACCCGGGCGCGGATCCGCTCGACCGAGCGCAGCGAACGCCCCGTCATCACATACGCGGTTCCGGCCGCGACCGCCACGATCAGCGGGCCGCCGATCGCCACGAGCGCGGCGACGAGTTCGACGGTGTCCTCGATCTCGTCGTCGTCCATCGCCACGATCACCGTGTACGGACCGTGCGCGGTGACGAAGGTGGCCGCGCTGAGCCGTGTTTCGCTGTCGTCGACGCCCGGCAGATCGTGCGCGACCGATCCGGCGGGTGGGCGCGCCGCGGTCAGCGGCCGCCCCGGACCCCGCACCACCGCCCCGCCCGCGTCGAGGATCTGCACCGCCGCGACACGGGCGTCGGTGGCCAGCACCGTGGGATCCAGTGCGGCGACCGGCTGGGCGTTCAACTGCTCACCGATCTGCTCGATCCGGGTGGTCGCGGCATCGTCGGACGTCGTGATCAGCGACCGGTAGAGCACCAGCGTCAGCGACACGGTGGCGACGATCAGGCTCGTCGCCACGACCACCGCCACGATCAACGCCGACCGCACCCGCAACCCCCACCGGCGCGGATGCCACGCGGATCGGATCCAGGGCACGGGACTCCTTCGGGAACGGGTGGCGACGGGTCCCGGAATCGGGCACCTCGGGACCATTCTGCTGGCCGCCGCCGGACACCCTCGGAGTCACCCCGACCGCGCCGATGCGATGTAATCGCGGAATGCGGATACTGCTGGTCGACGACGAGATCCGTTTCGCGCACACCCTGCGACGCGGGCTGGTCGCGGAGGGCTTCGTGGTCGAACTGGCCCACGACGGACCCACCGGCCTCGAACTGGCCACCACCCACCCGTTCGACGTGCTGATCCTCGACATCATGCTCCCCGGCCGCAACGGCTACGAGATCGTCCGGGACCTGCGGCGACGCCAGGTGTGGACGCCGGTGCTCATGCTCTCGGCCAAGGACGGCGAATACGACCAGGCCGACGCCTTCGATCTCGGCGCCGACGACTACCTCACCAAACCGTTCTCCTTCGTCGTCCTGCAAGCCCGCCTGCGCGCCCTCGCCCGCCGCGGCGCACCCGAACGCCCTCCGATCCTCACCGCCGGAGACCTCCGCCTGGACCCCGCCCAGCGACGGGTCATCCGAGGCGGCACCGTGCTGCGCCTCACCCCCCGCGAATACGGCGTCCTGGAATTCCTGATGCGCCACAAGAACACCGTCGTCACCAAAACCGAGATCCTGCAAGCGGTTTGGGACACGCACTACGACGGCGACGACAACGTCGTCGAGGTCTACATCGGATACCTGCGCCGCAAGATCGACGCCCCGTTCGGGACCACCACCATCCACACCGTGCGCGGCGTCGGCTACAGCCTGCACGATCCTGTGGGGTAACTCAGAACCGATTCAGATCGTCGGCGAATCGAACACTGCCCGAGAAGTGGGTCGTGATGGCCTGCCGGGCAGCTCCCTGCTCGGCCGCGGGGACCGCATTGTGGGTCAGGACAACGGATTTCACCTCGGCGCGCTGGGCGAGGCTGCCCACGTCCTCGGATGCGAGGTGGTCCAGGCGCATGTGGTTTTCGAACTGCGTTAATTCGGTGGCGGAGATGTCGGGGCGCTGGCCTCGGAGGCCGTCGACGGCGGTCGCGACGTCGGCGATCTCGCTGACGAGCAGATCGGCTCCCCTGGCGAGCTTTTCGACGTTCGCGCTGGGGCCGGTGTCCCCGGTGTACACGATGGACCGATCGGGGAGATCGAACCGGAACGCCAGGGACAGTTCACCCGCCGAGGCCGGATTGCCCGCGACCGACGCGTAGTGCGAATTGGCGGCGGCCGTGACGGGAATTCCTTCCACCGTGACGCGCTCTCCGTCGTGAATCTCGGTGACCGTCAATCCGTTCGACGGCGCGGCGCCCGCTCGGAGCCGCACATCGGCGGGGGCGAATCGGCCGACCGCGTCGAGCAGTGTGGTGACGAATGACGCGATGCCGGGGGGACCGTAGATCGTGAGCGGTTTGAACATACCCATCTGATATCGGCGACTGAGCACGCCGAACAGTCCGGCGACATGATCGAAATGCAGGTGGCTCACGAAAGCCGAACCGACCACGTTCAATCCGATGTCGACCTTCTCCAGCTGATCGACGATCCCGTCGCCCAGATCCACGAGGAGATGATGGTCGCCGGAACGCAGCAGATTCGCGGGCTGCGCTCGCCCGGTCTGCGCCGACGGCCCCGCCCCGGTGCCGAGGGTGATGAATTCCGACGGGCCGGTCGGGCGGGGCGGCGCGGCATGCTGATCGGAGCTGGCGCCGCACGCGGCGAGGACCGAACCGGACAGCGCGGCCAATCCGACGCCGCCCACCGCCCGGGTTAGGAGGCGACGCCGGTCCAGATCGGGAACGTGTATCGACATGGGTTTCCCGTTCCTGTCAGCGATCCGGGTACAGGACCACCCGGCCCACGAGGTCGGTGGCGGTCTCCAATAAGGTGTGGGCGTCGGCGGCCCGCGAGAGCGGGAACCGGGCGGCCACGGTGATGCCGATCAGCCCGCGGGCCAACAGATCGAGCACGATGAGCGCGTCCTGATGCCTGGCCCCGCGTACCCCGACCGCGGTCATCTCCAGCCGCGTGAAATCGTGCATCGACAGGGGAAACGCCCCGCCGCCGCGCTGGGCTCCGGCCGCCGGGCAGATGCGCCCGCCCAGGGCCAGGCTGTCGACGGCGAACCGGAACAGCTCGGCGTTTCCGGTGTAGTCGACCGCGTGGTCGACACCCCGCCCGCCGCTCCACTCCCGGACCCGCCGGACCGCCGCCTCGAGATCGTCGGTGACGACGACCTCCTCCGCGCCGAGCGCGTGCAGCGCGGCGGCCTTCTCCGGGTGTCGCGTCGTGGCCGCGACCCGGGCGCCCGCCAGCCGGGCGAGCCGAATCGTCGCCTCCCCCATGCCACCCGACGCCCCGCACACCAGAACCGTCTGTCCCAGCGCCACATTCAGGCGATCCCGGACCACCCGATGGGAGGTCGCGTAGGGCCACAACGTCACCGCCGCCTGTTCGAGATCCACGTGCTCGGGCAGCGGCAACCACAGGTACTGATCGCGCACCAGGTACTGCGCGTACGAGCCCAGCCCCGCGTGACCGGGGATATCGATACCGGTGGAGAGATTGCCCAGACCCCGGTAGGTCTCCTCCGCGCGGGGATTCTCCGGATGCACGACGCCCACGACCGGCTGTCCGGGCCGCAGGGTCGTGACCTGCGACCCGACCGCCACCACCGTCCCCGACGCCTCCCGCCCCAGCTGCTGCGGCAGGGGCAGCGCGCGCCGCCCGGGTAGCTGAACACCCTGCACCTCACCGGTCCGGTAGCGCAGATCCCACCCCGAGACCGACGCCGAATGCACCGCGACGAGCACATCGGTCGGACCGACCGGATCGAGGGGATACTCGTCGTAGATCAGGCGCTCGGGTCCGCCGTGTTCGAAGATCCGCACCGCCTTCGTCGTCCTCATGTGATCCCCCTCGTCATCGCCTACGCCACGCCGCCGTGGGCGGCTGGGATCACAGTGCAGGACGTCGGCCCCGTCCCGAAAGAGCGATCCTGATGGACAGGACCGCACTGGCGTGTCGCGGCTCCGGCTGCTCGAAGCGCGCGGCGACGCCCCGGAGGGCAACAATGCGCTCGTCGAGTTCCCTTGGGACACAACCACATCCGCCGGAGAACGCGGCGGACGTCCGTCAGGTGAGGTGCGGGGCGATCATGACGTGCACGGCGTCCTCGCCCGGGACGCGTCCGGCGAGGGTTTCGACGGCGGTGGCGACCTCGTCGAGGCCGAAGGTGTGGGTGTGCAGCCGCTCGAGCGGGTACTTGCGGGATTCGATCAGGCGCAGCGCGGGTTCGAACGCCCGAATGTCCTGGGACCACAAGCCTTTCAGGGTCAGCTCCTTGGCGACGATCTTGTCCGGCACCAGACCCGCCACCGTGGCGCCCGACCCCTTCACCCCGGCCAGCACGATCGTGGCGCCGGGCTTCGCGATCTCGACCGCGTCCACGATCGGCCGCGTCGATACTGCGGTCACGTCCACCACGACGTCCGCGCCTGTCCCACCGGTGAATTCGGCGACCGCGGCGACGGTGTCGTCCTCGTCCGCGACGATGGTGTGATCGGCGCCGAACTGCCGCGCGAGGTCGAGTTTGTGCGCGTCCTTCGCCAGACCGGTGACGATGATCCGCCCGGCGCCCGCCTCGCGGGCGGCGACGACGCCGGTCAGACCGCGCTGCCCGCAGCCGAGCACGACCACCGTGTCCCCGGCCTTGAGCCCGGAATCGTGTGCGGCCCAACGGATTCCGGCGGCCATGGGCTGATACATGGCCGCGAGTTCGAGCGGCAGATCGGCGCTGAGACGGTGCACCACCGTGCGCGGCTCGAGGTACATGTATTCGGCGTACCCGCCCCACAACCCGGGCGCGACGGCGGTCGGCAGGTAGCCGTACGCGTTCAGCGCGGCCCCGGGCCGCACGCTGCGGCAGCGGCGGTAGTCCCCGACCAGGCAGGCGCGGCAGTACCCGCACCCGAGGACGGGCTCGACGGCGACCCGGTCGCCCGCGCGCACGCCCCAGCGCCGCGCGGCCTCGGAACCGATCTCGGCGATCGTGCCGACCGGCTCGTGGCCGGGAATGAGCGGGTAGCCGACGCCCAACGCGGCGAACCCGCCGTCGTACTGCTCGACGTCGCTGCCGCACATCCCGCACGCGTCCACCCGCAGCAGCGCCGCGTCCGGCCCGATCACGGGCAGGTCGAATTCCTCGATCTCGTATCGGCGATCGGCGACCTGCACCGCCGCGCGCGCCTTCGTTCCCATATCAGATCCTCGGCAGTTCGTCGTTCAGCAGTCGTCGCCGACCGGATCCGGTGACGAAATCGTCGGCGCCGCGCGCCCCCTGTTCGAAGGCTCCGCTGGCCACGCTCGACAGTGCCCACGGCGCGAGCACCGTCGAACCGCTCCAGTCGTGGATCATCTGCCGGTAGGCGATCCGCCAGCTGCCGTCGCGACATTCGACCCGATCGACGTATCGGCCGCAGAAGACGTTGATCTCGGCACTGCCAGTTTGCTTCTGGAACGTCAGCACGATCGCCTCGGAGAACGCGACATCGCCGTCGACCTCGACGAGGTGGTTGGTGACCGCGTGCGTCGTCCACTCCGTCCCCGCCAGCTTCGAGGCGACGATCCGGTCGGCGAATTCCCACGCCGGTCCCGCGTCGGCCCCGTGATTGTCGTAGGCGTCGGGCCAGAACGCCTGTTTCACCAATTCGGCGTCGCACCTGTCGATTCCGCGACAGTACGTCAGCAGGAGATCCGCGACGGCCTGCTTGGCCGACAGTTCCGCCAGTCTGCTCTCATCGACCATTGTCCGCTCCGATCGGTCGTGGCGACAGTTCCGCTCCGACGTACCCGGCGGTCCAGCCGCCGTCGACGGGTACGACGGTTCCATTGACGAAGTCGGAGGCCGCGCTGCTGAGAAACACCACGGGCGAGGCGATTTCGTCGGGGCGACACCAGCGGCCCATGGGAGTGTTCGCCCGGATCGAAGCCGTCATCTCGTCCGATTCGAAGAAGGACGAGGTCATCGGCGTCTCCACCACGCCGGGCGCGACGGCGTTGCACCAGATTCCGCGCCCGCCGCATTCCACCGCGGTCACCTTGGTGAGCATGATCAGCCCGGCCTTCGCCGCGCTGTAGGCCGCCCGATCGCGAAAGGCCGCGAGCCCGGCCATCGACGCGATATTGACGATCTTCCCCCGGCCCTGCTCGATCATGCCGGGAATCGCCGCCCGGGACAGGACGAACGGCGCGACGAGATCCACCTCCAGCGTGTGCCGCCAGACCGCGGGCTCGATGTCGAGCATCGGCGCGATCTGCCGCGCGCCCGCGTTGTTCACCAGAATGTCCAACCGGCCGAATCGTTTTCGCACGCGCGCCGGGAGCGCCTCGGTCTGCGCGTCGTCGGTGAGATCCGCCGGGAAGATCTCGACCTCGTCGCCGAGTTCGGCGGCCGTGCGCTCCAGGGCCCGCGCGTCGATATCGGTCAGCGCCACCACGGCCCCCGCGGCACGCAGGGCCCGGCAGATCGCGCCGCCGATGGCACCCGCCGCGCCCGTCACGAGGGCGACCTCTCCGTCGAAATCCGCCACGCCTGCCCGCCTTTCACCGCGTGCAACCTAGAGCACTATAGATAGTATACGAAATACCGTCAGGTCAAGCGCCGACCTTGATCGCCTGCCCGGTGACGTTCCGGCTCGCCGCCGAGGCGAGGAACAAGATCACATCCGCCACCTCGTCCGGCTCGCCGTCCCGATCGAACGACCGCTTGGAGCGGTAGGCGTCGACGTACTCCGGGGCGACGCCCGCGGTGAGCCGTTCGTTCCAGATCAGGCCCGGCACAACGGCATTCGCGCGAATTCCGCACGCCGCGCCCTCGACGGCGAGGGCCCGGGTCAGGCCGAGCACACCCGCCTTGGCCGACGCGTAGGCCACCTCGCCGAACGGCGCGGGCGACTCCGACGCGAGCGAGGAGACATTGACGATCGCGGGCGCGCCCGAGCGCCGAAGCAGCGGCCAGGCGGCGCGGGCGTGGAGGAAGTGCGAGGTCAGCGAGGTGTGCAGCACGGTGTCCCAGCTCTCGCGTGTGGTCTGCGGGAACGGCGAGAGCTGGTTCAGCCCCACGCTGTTGATGAGCACATCGAGGCGGCCGTAGGTCTCGGCCACGCGCGTGAACAGCTCGTTCACCTGGTCTTCGTCGGCGGCGTCGACCACGCTGGCCGAGACCCGCTCGGCGGGATACTCCTCCCGCAGCCGCGCGTGAAAGCCGTTCAGCCGCTTCGGGTTACGGTCGGTGATCACCACCGTGGCGCCCTCGGCGAGCAGTCGACGGGCGACCGCGGCGCCGATCCCGGCGCCCGCTGCCGCGTTCACCAGGGCGATGGTCTCGTCGAAACGGTTCGTCACAGTGTCGCCTCCGCGGGTTCCTCGACAGCGCTGCCGAGCCGGTAATCGGACAGGTCGGCCTCCTTGGTCAGCCGCCACCAATCGACGACCCGCCACGGATTGGCGACCACCACCCGACCGCGGGAGTTGCGGTAGTAGGTGGAGAAGCCCGGATGACTCCAGATCATCCGTTCGTGGGCGGCGTCGACCGCGTCGTTGTAGGCGTCGTTGACCTCGGGTCGGCATTCGGCGACCGTCGCGCCCGCGGCGAACATCTTCGCCAAAAGGCTTGTGATGTACCGCATTTGGCATTCCAGATAGAAGATCAGACTGCCGCCGTGCCCGGCCTGGGTGTTGGGGCCGTAGAGCGCGAACAGATTCGGGAAGTCCGGCACCGTGGTGCCGAGATAGGCGCGGGCGTCGTCGGCGCCCCACACCTCTCGCAGCGTGCGCCCCGACCGCCCGGTCAGCTCGAACGACGACAGGAAGTTCACCACGTCGAAACCGGTGGCGAAGACGATCACATCGAGGTCGACGACCCGGCCGGACCCCACCCGGATCCCGTCGGCGGTGATCTCGGTGATGGAGTCGGTGACCAGTTCGACATCGTCGCGGCGCAATGTCCGGTACCAGCCGTTGTCGAGCAGGATGCGCTTGCCGAACGGCGGGTAGGTCGGGGTGACCCGCTCGATCAGATCCGGACGCCCCGCGAGCTGGGATTCGAGGTAGCGGGTGAAGAACCGGCGATGCCCGTCGTTGATCGCGTTGATCGACCGCTCGGGATGCGGCCAGTCCGGATCCTTCTGGAAGGACTCGTAGAGGGTGTCGTTGAGCACCCACGCCAACCGTTGCCGATACCACGACCGATACAGCGGCACCTCCCGCAACAGGAACCGCACCGACTCCGGCACCGCCGCGCGGAACTTCTCGAACGGCGCGACCCAGTGCGCGGAACGCTGGAACACCGTCAAGCTTTGGGCGGTTTCGGCGATGGCGGGCACGACCTGCATCGCGCTCGCGCCGTTGCCGATCACACCGACCCGCTTACCCGCCAGATCCAGACCCTCCGGCCACCGCGCGGTATGGCACCACTGCCCCGCGAACCGGTCCAGGCCCGGAATGTCGGGAAGTTTGGGTCGGCCGAACGCGCCCACGCCGCTGATGACGATGTTCGCCCGCAACTCCGCCCGGGTGCCGTCGGCGGCCACGGTCTCCACCGTCCAGAGCCGCGCGCCCTCGTCCCAGCGCGCCGCGGTCACCTCGGTGGAGAACCTGATGGCGTCCCGGATATCCCAATCGGTGGTGACCCGCTCGAGATACGCGTGGATCTCGTCGCGGCTGGCGTAGTAGTGCGGCCAATCGAAATCGACCGTCGAGAACGAGTACAGATGACTCGGCACGTCGACGCCGCAGCCGGGATACCGGTTGTGCCACCAGGTCCCGCCGACGCGCGGCCCGCGCTCGAGCACGGTGCAGTCGACGCCGATCTCCCGAAGCCGGTGCGCGGCAAGCATTCCGGAGATCCCGGCGCCGATCACGATGGCGGAGAATCCGGGCGGCGCGGCGGGGACGTCGCGCGCCCGGGTCGTCGCGCCGAGGGCGGCGTGCAGATCGTCGGCGATCATCGGCCCATACTCCGGCGGCACCGGCTCGCCGATCGAGACCGACAACATGTCGGTCAGCAACCGCTCGTCCGGTTCGGGCAGCGCCACGGGCTGTCCGGCGTGCCACCGGGAGATGGCCGCGGCGGCGGCCGAGCGGATCTCGTCCTGCACGGATTCGGGCAGGCCGCCGGAATCGTTCTCGTCCAGACCGCGGCCGCGGGTGGGCCGGTACGGATCGGCCAGCCAGCGGCGGTCGCCGGTCAGGTGCACCAACACCATGAGCAGGGTCGGGACATTGGCCTCGCGCACCGCGTCACGAACGAGCGCGTCGTACGCCTCGCGGCCGAGTGCGCTGGAATCGCGCGTCATGGGAACTCTTCTCCTCGAAATCGGTTCTAGCCGTTGACCGATCGATCCCGCCCAGCCCAGAACCGTTGCCGCAGTTCGCGTCTGAGGATCTTGCCGGTCCCGGTCTTCGGCAGTTCGGCGACGAACTCGACCGAGCGGGGGCGCTTGTAGGCGGCGATGGCGGCCAGGCAGGCGGCGTCGACCTGTTCGGCGGTGACCTCGTATCCGTCGCGCACCGCGATCACCGCGTGCACGGTCTCGCCCCACCGCTCGTCCGGGATGCCGACCACCGCGACCTCGGACACCCCGGGCAGCGTGTAGATCGCGTTCTCGACCTCGGTCGGGTAGACGTTGAACCCGCCCGAGACGATCATGTCCTTCTTGCGATCGACCACGTGCAGGAAGCCGTCCGACATCCGCCCGATGTCACCGGTCGCGATCCAGCCGCCGTCGAGGATCGTCGCGGCGGTCTCCTCGGGCAGATTCCAGTAGCCCGCCATGGCGGCGTCGCCGCGCACCTGGATCTCCCCCGGTTCGCCGGGCGCGGCCGGTTCGTCCTCGGCGGCCATGAGCCGAATCTCCACGAACGGGCTCACCCGGCCCGCCGACGCCAGCCGCTCGGGCACCCCGCCCTCGGGATCGAACAGATGATCCGGCTGGGAAAGCCACGTGTTGTACGGCATTTCGGTCAACCCGTAGGACTGCACGAACACCGGGCCGAACGCTCGGATCGCGCGCGCCAGGCGATCCGGCGCGATCGGCGACCCGCCGTAGAGCACGGTGTGCACGCGGGAGAAGTCGTGCGCCACGCTCTCCAGCGCGGGCAGCAGCATATTGATCATGGTCGGAACCAGCGGCAGCACCGTGGCCCGGTGCGCGGTGACGACATCGATGTACTCGGCGGGATCGAACCGCCCCAACGCCAGATGCCGGGCGCCGCGCAGGAAGTAGGCCATCATGGCGTAGCCGCTGAGATGGGTCAGCGGCGCGACGTGCACGAGCACATCCGAACTGCTCGCCCCCGGCACCTCCACCAGGATGTTGCGCAGGATCGCGAGCAGGCTGCGATGGGTGTGCATGACGCCCTTCGGCCTGCCGCTGGTTCCGGAGGTGTAGGGCATCCAGGCCAGATCGTCGGGGCGGATCTCGACATCGTCCGCCTCGTCCTCCGCGAACAGCGAACCGAACGGCACTCCGCCGGGAACCGGCGGGTCGTCCAGAGTCACGACGACACCGTCGAAGGGGTCCAGCGCGGTGGCCACATCCGCCGCCCGCTCGCCGTCGACGATGACGACGCGCGCGCCCGCGTCGCGGACGATCTCGGCCACCTCGACGGGATGCAGGCGATAGCTCAGGGCCACCCGCACGAAGCCGCCGATCGCCAGCGCGTGATCGATGGTGAAGCATTCCGACCGATTCCCGGTCAGCACGACGACCCGATCACCCTTCCCCGCACCGAGCGCGCGGAGACCGGACACCAGCCGACGCGCCCGCGAGCCCAGCTCGCGATAGGTCACCGTCTCCCCCGACGTCTCCACGACCGCGGGAAGATCCGCGTAGTCGAGGTATCCACGCCGGAGCACCGACGCGACGGTCGGGCCCGCCTCGGGGCGATCGATGGTGTCCACGCTGACTTCCCTTCGTGAGTGGAATCATATTTAGTATACAGAATCCTATGCACGCCGAGAAGTCGGGATACCGTAGTCGATATACTGGATCCCCCGACCGCGCGGGAGCCTCGCGGTCCCACCGAACCACCGCGTGGAGGTACCCCGGTCCCATGGCAGACGACGACACCGCCCCGCCGCGGACCGTGACGCTTCCCGCCAGCCTGAAACAGGTTGCCATGGACGAGATTCGGCGCCGGATCTTCGCCCGCGAACTGAAGGCGGGAGCCAGGATCGATCCCGACGCCCTCGGCGCGGAACTCGGCATGAGCAAGATCCCCGTCCGCGAGGCCCTGTCCGCCCTCGTCGGGGAGGGCATCGTCGAACTGATCCCCCGGCGCGGCGCGTTCGTCGTCCCGCTGTCCAAACGCGATGTCGAGGACCACTACTGGATGCTCGCGGTCATCTCCGGCCGCGCGGCCGAACGCGCGGCCGAAACCCTCTCCGAGTCGGCCCTGGCCGAACTCGAGACCCTCGCCGACGCCATGGAACACGCCACCACCGAGCGGCAACGCGACCAGGCGGCCTTCCGCTTCCACAGCCTGATCAACCACGCCGCCCAGTCCCCCCGCATGACCACCGTCCTGCGCATGCTCGGCACCCCCCTCCCCCTGGGCCTCTACGAATCCCACGCCCGACTGGCCGCCGACGCCGACACCGAACACCGAGAGTTGTTGTCCGCCTTGCGATCCCGCTCCCCCGCCGCAGCCCGCCGAGCGATGGAACACCACTTCATGGCGGGCGCCGAGGCCTCCATCCGCGCACTGGAGGCCCAGGGTTTCTGGGACGAGAGCCCTAGCTGACCTCGGCGGCGCGGCGCAGCGTCGCGGCGCTGGTGATCTCCGAGCCCCCGGCGCGCAGTTCCGCCCAGTCCGACGGGTCGTGGCTGATCCAGATCGTGGTTCCGGGCTGGGTGGCCAGCAGTTTGATCTTCTGCAGGGCGCTGTTCTTGTTCGGGCGGTCGACATCGAACGGCATGCCGATGGTCAGGTCTATGTTGTCCCACTTGTGGGCGGCGTCGCTGGTGAGGACGAGCGTGCTCTCGTCGGGCATGCGCAGTTTCAGACCCAGCGTGCCGGGGGTGTGCCCGTGCAGCGACAGCAGGGTGACGCTGCCGTCGCCGAACAGGTCGTGGTCGTAGCCCGCGGGCACCTCGTTCCAGGCGATCCGCTGCGCCGCCGCGATGTCGTCCTCCCGGAAGAAGGCGGCATCCAGGTTCGAGGGGGTCCTGGCGTAGCGCAGCTCGCCCGCACCGATGAAGCCCTGCGCGTGCGGGAACAGATCGAGTCCACCGGTGTGGTCGAAGTGCATGTGCGACAACACGATTCGGCGGACATCGCGGACGGTGTAACCGAGGGCCTCGATCTGCCGGTCGAGCCGGTACGCCTCGGGGAACTCGATCCGGAACGCCGCCGCCATCTCCCCGTAGGCCGCGGCCGGATCGCCCGCCCCGAGGGTGGCCAACCCGGAGTCGAAGACCAGCAGCCCCTCGTCGTGCTCGATCAGGAACGTCGGCGACGGAATGGTCTCCTGCGCACCGCCGGTGCCGAGCATGAGGATGCCGCAGTCGACGGTGAGCGTCGGGGCGTCCAGCGCCCAGACCCGTCGGACGGACTTCGATGCTGCCATGGGACTCCAATGTCGTGCCAGGGACGCGAGACCACCGCAGGCGGCGGTCTAAGCATTAAATATTATGCACTGACTCGCCACTGCGCGCGCGAGAACGACGCCCGCGCTGCCGTCCTGTCCCGAGCGTCGGTCCTAGGCGTTGCCGAACTCGGCGAGGTCACGATCGAGTTCCGGCCATCCCGCGGCGGGCAGATTCCCTCTCCTCCGATAGAACTCGACCGCCCGCCGCACTTCCGCGGACAAGGGTTGCGCGTCGATCTCGGCCAGTCCGCGTGCGATCTCCGCACTGTCGAGATCCGGGAGGCGATGAATGATGTTGACCGCGTAGGGAGAAGCCATCGCGGGGATGGCCGAGATGATGCGAAGCAGGGTCGCTTCGTCGACCTGGTGGAGCAGTTGGCCGAAAATACTCTTCCACGCGCCCGCGATGTCGCGAGGGGCCCTGGTGGTGTTGCCCGCGAGTCGTCGACCGACCTCGATGAGGACATCGGCGCTGAGGTCGATCGGAGCGGGGCCACCGGGCCGATTCTTGGGCACGAACAATCCCGCCAGCCCGGCGATGGCGCTGGTCTCGGTGTCGGGGAGGAACGCCAGATCGATCATCTCGGCTCGATCCGATGCTGTGCCGTGCATCGCGAGCAGACTCACCTGCAAACGCCGCATGACGCGAATCTCGTGGTCCTCTCCCACGCTTCCCGTGTCCAATGCCGGTGCCAGGCGGGTGCGCAGATACCCGATCAGCGGCCCCGGCGCGAACACACCATTGTTCACAGCATGGTGGCCGATCTGGGCCAGGTCGGCGCGGACCACCGCATCCGTACTCGTGCTCAGGCAGCGCGCGATGGCGTCCCAGGGCGGAAACGGGGCAATCCCCGCCTCGGTCGCACAAGCGAGGAACTTCGCGGCGGAACGGCGAACCTTCTGCTTGTGCGACAGCGTGTCGGTGAGTGCCGACGAGACAGCCACCGCGGCGGTGTGGGAATTCCAGGTGGGCGGCGGCGCTGTCGTGCAGAGCTGCTTCAGCTCCTCGTATTCGGTGCGCCGGACGAGCATTTCGACGACCATCTCGTCCGCGGCGTCGGCCGGTCGCAACCGTTGCGCCTGCTGGGCGAGAATTCGGTTCTGAGCCGCCGTCGTGGGCAGAGAGTCCGCGACGATCGCCGCCAAGGTCTCGCGTGCCCCTCGCAGGTCCGCACACGCGCTCGGCAACAGCAGACGTAGCAGGAGATCCGGATCGGTCCAGACCCGCGAAACGTCCCATTGCTCCGAGGGCGTGTCGACGACGGACTCGACGATCACGGCCAACGCTGCGCGTTCGATGTCGGCGCGTTCGAGGGTACGCCGCATCGAATCGGCCCACCGCCGCGTCCCGCCGGTCGGAATGCTGTGGCTCGCGGGCAATCCCGCGATCAACCGGTCGGCGACCCACCGCCGGGTCGCCGCGCTCGTGTTCACCAGGTCGACGAGCCAACCGTGGTGGATCTGCTCGTGAACTCGCGGCGACTCGTACCGCAGCAGAGTTTCCAGCGCTCTGTCCGTCAGCGCGGCGTAATCGTCTGCCACCGAAGCACTTCCGAGCGCCGACACCAGACCCCAGCAGGCCGCCGCGGCGTGGACCGGCGGATGTCCCTGGGACGCCTCGATGATGTCGAGGTCCGCCTCGAACCGCTCCAAGAGGTCGTCCGCGACGTCGGCGCCCGGAGAGGTGTCCAGCACGGCCAGCACGGCGCGTCGATACAACCGGGCCGCCTTGCCTACCAGAACGGAGGTCGCGCGCTGGCTGGGTGTGACGGTCCGGACCCAGTCGACGATCTCCGCGGGCGAATCCGACTCCGCGTCGAGCATTCCGTAGACCTTCTCCAGGACGGCCACCCTGCGCATCCCCGTGGGATCCGTGTCCACCGCCCGCCGCAACAGTCGCAACACCGGGCCGGTGTGCCCGTGCAGCAGCATCGCCAACAGATCGCGGGTTTGCTTGTGTAGCAGTGCGTCTGCGCTCGTCAGGGAGACCGGTAGTGCGCGGCGCGCGGTCGTCTCGGCAGCGGCGAGCGCGTGATCCGGTTCGGCCGCCGCGACCCTGCGCAGGACATCCACCGCCGAAT
This sequence comes from Nocardia sp. NPDC003482, assembly GCF_053588115.1. Classification (NCBI taxonomy): domain Bacteria; kingdom Bacillati; phylum Actinomycetota; class Actinomycetes; order Mycobacteriales; family Nocardiaceae; genus Nocardia; species Nocardia sp. NPDC003482. The sequence continues at coordinate 390,185 of NZ_JBSFPI010000001.1, read as the reverse complement.
GCCAACTCGAATCCCCGCGCGCCCAGCACCGAAGCAGCAGGGCCGTGTCCGCGTCGGTCCAGGGTCTGCCCGGACGTGGCAGCAGTGCGAGATAGTCGCGCACGACGACCGGGTCGGGCTCACGCCCCAAAGCGTCGCCGAGCACCGTGCGAGTCACGGTGTCGAGGGCCGACTGCGCGCCGACCACGATCGCGCACCGCCGCAGGCCGAACGGCGAGTTCGGCCGGTCGTCGTCGTTCGCCGCCAGCACCTCCGTCGTGAGGCCGCTGGCCGCGCTGCGATGAGGATCGGGGGACCGATAGGCGCAGATCCAGGTCTGTTCCAGAATCGCCAGCAGAACGGCGTCGTCCGGTGACTCGCGCACCCGCTTCGCGAGTATCGGCATCGGCGAAACCTCCCGAGCGAGTAGGTCTTTGGCGGCGGCGAATTCGAAGAAGGTTTGGTGGAAGAAGGCGAATGTCCCGAACTCCCCCCGTTGTCCCACCCCGCGCGAGCACAGCTGTTCCACCTCCGCATCCAGCAATCCGCGGTCGGCGGGCGTTCGTGTGGGAATGTCGGCCACGACAACCTCGGGGACACCGGTCCGGATCATCTGGTGAGCGATCCGCATCGCCGTGCCGGTCAAATCGGAATCCCGGCTTTCCTCAGCGGACGTCGCCCATATCCGGCGGTCCCGGAACACCCGGTCATGCCAGAACCGCTCCATGAGTTCGGTGGCGTCGATGGTGCTGGGAACCATTGCGGGGGCGTACAACTCGAACAGCATCCGCAAGGTCAGCGGACGCTGCGCGAGGACGCCGAGCGGCTGCTCGCGAACAGCGGCCGAACTGATCTGTTCGGCGAGTTCCGAGGTGTCGCCGGGCATGCGGCAGTAGGCCATGGCATGCGACGCGACGGCTCGCTCGAATTCCGAGAGCAACCCGGGCGTTTCGGGCGTCATCGCGTAGGAACCGAGAGTCAGTCGCTCGATCGCCCCACCCGAGATCCGTTTCGCCTCGATCGGGCGCGACGCGACCAGCGTGGAGCCGCCGCCCGCGGCGATGATGTCGATGACGTCCATGAGGGTCAGATAGCCTTCGTCATCGCTGACGAGAACGTCCCCGGTGTCGATCAGCAGGAAGATGGGCGCACCGAGTTTCCGGCTCTCCCGCACCGCGTTACGGATACGATCCACCGTCATCAGCGGCGGCCGGCCGGCCCGCTCGGTGAGCATCGAAGCCCGCAGAAAGAACACCTGATTGTTGTTGCCGGACAACAACTCCTGAGCGACGCCCCACAACAGGCTCGTCTTACCCGCGCCCGCCGCGCCACTCACCACGACCAGGCGCTGTTCCCGCAGCCGTGCCACGACTTCGTCCTGCACATCGCGGCTGACATACAGCCGAGGCCCGGTGGAATTCACCGCCCAGGTGAAAACCCGCTCCCCGACGGTCCCGGCATCCCGGAGCGCGAGGTCGGTGAGACGACGCAACCGCGGCAGGTCGCCGGTGGGATCGATCGCCAGCGGATCGAGGCCGCCCGTCGTGGTGTCCGCGCGAATCGGAGCCTGTAATCCGGCCTTCGCCAACGCCGCGCTCAGAATGGCCGAGGCGTCCACACTGCCCTCGTCGCTGGCGATTTCGACGTGGACCCGGGAACCCAGAAGCGAGGGAACACGCGCCCCGCCGAAACACACCGGGATGACGAGCCGGTCGTCGCCCGCCGCGAGAATCGCGTGCCAGGAGGCGGCGACGGGAGTCGCCGCATCGGCGCCGGGGGTGAAGACGAGGAAGCACGGATCTCGGAACTTCGCCGTCGCCTCGTCGAGTTCGGCGATCCAGTTGCCGCCCACCCGGTTCCACTCGCGCGGGGTATATCCTGTCGACCGCAGGTAGCTCTCGAGCCAGAGCCCCTTCTTGTTCTGCTCGGTGTCGCGCCAGTCGTACACGACGAGGACATGCACAGGCCCGCGCCTCCTGGAGTTTCCTATCCATTGCATCGCTAAAATCCAGCGATGGCACCACCGTGGGACTTCTTCATAAGCTACGCCAACGACGATGCCGACCCGGCCTGGGCGCAATGGATCGCCGATACCTTGGAGAAGGTAGGCCATTCGTGCCGACTCCAAGCATGGGACATCGGCGTCGGGTCCAACTTCGTCGTCCAGATGGACGAATTCAGCCGCCGGGCAACGCGTTTGATCATGGTGCTGTCACCCTCGTACCTCGGGGACCGGCCGATGGTGAAGGCCGAATGGACAGCGAAGTTCGTCGAGGACGCCGATGGCAAGAGCCGACTGCTCCTACCCGTCATGGTGCGACGCTGCGATGTGACCGGATTGCTGGGCCCGCGGGTGTACCTCGATCTCGTCGACAAGTCGGAGGACGAGGCGCGGCAGTTGCTGCTCGACGCGATCCGCCTCGACCGCGGCAAGCCCGACTCCGTTAAGTTTCCGGGATCGAGGTAGTAGGAGGGTCCTCGCCCAGCAACGACCCCTGGCAGTTCGCTGCCCCCCCCCCCCCGCGGCCCGGCCCTCACACCGCCTTCGGCCGCAGGGTGCTCCCCGGCCGCAGACGCCCCTCCGCGTCGAGGTCGGCCAATACCGCGGGCAGGCCGACCGAGAGCATCCGGCGGCGGACCCGGCCCAGCAGCGTGGACAGCAGGAAACCGCCGAAGCCGGTGTAGCCGGTGTGCTCGTAGGTGAAGCGGGTGCCATCCCCGTGCGGCTCGATCCGATAGGTGACCGTGGTGGGTTGGCCGCCCTCGCCGCTGGTCCAGGTGTAGCGGAACAGTCGGGGCGGGTCGATCTCGAGGACCTCGCAGTCGACCACGCCGTTCCAGCCCGGGGTCGGTTTCCCGACGAAGCGGAAGCGGGTTCCGGGCTCGGGCCGGAAGCCGACCGGGCGGCCGCCTCGGCCGGTGCTGGTCCACAACGGAACGAGGTCCGGGTCGGTGACCGCGTGCCATACCTGGATCGGGGAGTAGGGGTAGTCGCGGACGATGTGGATGTCGCTCATTCGAGCTCCTCGGAACGGAAAAGTTCACTGACTGTAAAAATCCTAACACCAAACTTTCAGTGACTGTACTAATCTTGGTGCCATGCCAGGTCACACTGCCCGCGAGGAGGGCGTCCGCGAGCGCAAGAAGCGGCTGACGCGGGAACGACTGTCCGACACCGCGACCCGCCTGTTCCTCGAGCGCGGATTCGACGCGGTGAAGGTGTGCGAGGTGGCCGCCGCGTGCGGCGTCTCGGAGAAGACGGTGTTCAACTACTTCCCGGCCAAGGAGGCACTGGTTCTGGACCGGCTGGAGACCGCCGTGGACGCCATTCGCGACGGCCTCGCCGACCCCGATCACGACCCCGTGGCCACCTGCGTCCGCATCCTCGAACAGGAAATCCGCGGTCTCACAGCCACATTCGCGACCGGCGGCAGCGAGGCCGCCGCGCGACTGCGGCGCTTCGGCGAACTCCTGCGCGGCACCCCGGCCCTGCGCGCCTACCAGAGCAGCATGATGGACCGTTTCGCCGACGCGGCCGCGACCGCCCTCGCCGCCCGGGTCGGCCTGTCCCCGACCGACCCCGAACCCCGCCTGGCCGCCCACGCGTTGCTCGGCCTGTGGCGCGTCCAAGGCGACAGCCTGCATCGCCATCTTCTCGAAGACTGTCCCCCACAACAGCTTTCGGATGCGGTGATCGCCGACGTCCACCGCGCCGCCCGGCTCCTCCGGACCGGACTGGGGCCATGGAATCCACCACCCGACGAGTCGCGGTGAACACCCGGACCCGAGACGAATCCCCCGCCGATCAGTCGGCCTTGCGCAGCCGCTGCCATGTCGGTCCGGGCCCCGCGCCGACATTGGGGTCGTAGGACGGATCCTCCGACAGCACATAGTCGCCCTGACCGTCGCTCCACACGCTGTCGTAGCCGTAGGGCAACTCGACGGGCACGGGCTGGGCGGGGTCGTCGTAGCGCGCGACGCCCATCGTCGCCAGATACTGGTCGTCGTAGACGCGGTCGTAGGTCCGCTCGCGCTGCTCCCAGCCACCGACGACAGCGGCGTCGGCGGCGGCCGAGAGCTCCCGGCCCTGCTGCACGAGCTGATCGCCCCACGCCACCTGCGCCCGGTGCGCGGCCTGCTGCGCGGCGAACCACGCCTGCTGCTGATCCAGGGCATTGCCCGCCAGCTGCCGGAACACGGTCTCCAGCGCGGTGATCCAGTCCGGCTCGACACGGAATGTGCGGCGCAGGGCGTCCAGGGTCGGCGCGTGCTCGTCCCACCGGTCCAGCGCCGCACCGACGGACAGGGCCGGGAAGGTGAACCAATAGCGCAGCTGCTCGACACCCCACATCGTCGGCAGCGGCGTGGGCGCGTCGACCCGCGACACGAGGGCGACGATCTCGCGAAAAGCCCGGCCGCCCATGGTGTATTCGAGGGTCACCCGCACACTGTCGTCGCCCGGCGCGACCGTCCGCTGCCGGTGCGACGGCCACGGCGGCGCGGGTTCGGCCTCGACCCGCACCACCCGCAGATCCGCGACGCCCGGCCGCACCGAGGGAAACAACACCGTCGCCACCATCTCCGCCGCGGGCCGGGGCCGCAGGATCGGCACACCGAAATCCATCGACCCCTCGGCCCGCCGCCCGCCGTCGACCCAGCTGAACGCGCCATTGGGGAACAACGCCAGCCACGCGCTGCCGTCGGGGGCCTGCGCGGTCGCGGTGGGTGTCACGGGATTCAACAGCGACTGCCCGTTCCACCGCACCTCCGACGACGCCCGCCACCCGTGCGGAACGAGGAAGGTGAACGCCGTGCGCCGGGTCATCGGGTCCGCACAACGGTGCGCGCCGAGGCGGATCATCCCTCGATTCTATGGCCGCGGGGCGAATCGGTCTCGGCCCGCGCGGAATTCGCGCTCAGTCCCGCACCGCCGCGCGCAGCGCCGCGAGCTGGGCGAGGACCGGTCGTTCGGCCTGCCGGGTGCCCGGCGCCACCTGCGGTACCGGGCGGGCGGACACCAGGGTGAGGTGCGCGCTCGGTTCGCCGTGAATGCTGGTGAACGCGATCCCGACCGGAATCCGGACGAAGTCGCCGGGTTCGAGCTCGACCACGCCGCGCTGGGTGACCAGCGTCCTGGTGCCCGCGAGCTGATAGTGGATCTCCTCGGCATTGCGGATCCGGCGATAGACGCGGCCCGCGGACCGCTCAAAGAAGGTTCGCCCGAGCAGCACGTCCGAGGACGAGTACAGCCACGTCGTGCCGGGCGCGTGCGGGGGCGGGCGCAGCACGGCCATCCGCTCCGCGTCGCGGGTGGCCTGTTCGAGCAGGGTCCGCTCGTCGGCCGGTGCCATGACGATGTCGTGTCCGGCGCCGCCGAGGCATTCGGTGATCATCTCGTTGACCGTGGCCGGTTCCCAGCCATCGAACGGCGGCATCAGGTATTCCGAAACCCGGTGCGCGACAGCCGTTTCGGTCACCGGCGCGGGGATGTAGAACAGGACGTGGATATCGCGCAGACCGTAGTTGTCGTGCGCGCGGCCCACCGGGATCCGGGTGAAGTCCCCGGGACGCATTGTCACACTGCCGCATTCGGTGAGCACGGTCCGCTCGCCGGTGACCTCGTAGGACAGCTCGTCGACATCACAGTTGCGGTGGTAGAAGGGCTGACGGCCGTGCATGGTCTGCCATTCCACGCGCAGGAAGTCGCTCTCGTACACCCCGCGCGGCGGCGCGAAGTCCCGTTCGACGTATTCGGCGTCGAAATGCACCACCTCGAGCGGCGGTTGATCCCGATACCGTTTCCGGGCCGCCGGGAGCGGATCGCTCAGCAGCAGTTCCTCCTGCCGGGGCAGCACCACGGGCGGCCGGTCGAACGGGAAGGCTTCCAGGTGCTCGTCGACGTTCGTCATCTCGGTTCCTCGTCGTAGGGGTCGATCGGGTCCGCGTGGCCGACGGCGCGGCGCAGCACCGCGGCCGCGTCCGCGCCGTCCGCCGACGTCCAGGCCACGTGCTGGTCGGGCCGCACCAGGGTGAGTCCGCCCACCGGCTGGTGCAGCACCGTCAGCGGAATGCCTTGGGCGGCAGCGGCATCGGCGAACTCCGGCACCAGGGGATGGCGGGCGTCGCCGAGGAGGGTGAACTCCGGGCCCAGATGGTCGTAGAGCGAATCCCCCGGTCCCAGCCATCGGTGTGGCAGCCGGGGTCCGCCGCTGTCGCAGAGCACCGGGGAGCCGCGATAGGTGTAGTCCAGCACCAGGTCCAGACTGTGGAACTCGCTGTCCTTGGCCTCCTGGACCGCCCGCGCCACGAGCGGCCGGGCCAGCTCGAATTCGGCCGCGCTGCCGTGCAGTCGAGGATCGGCGAGTTCGGGCCCCAGCACGGCCATGTTGCGGACGGCCTCGGCGATGGTGCGCCGCGCGATCGGTTCGCGTTCGGCGGCATAGCTTTTCAGCAGGGTCGACGGCGCCCAGCCGTGCACGACGGCGGCGAGTTTCCAGCCCAGGTTGACCGCGTCGCCGATACCGGTGTTGAAGCCGTGGCCGCCCCACGGCGGATTCAGGTGCGCGGCGTCCCCGGCGAGGAAGACGCGGTCGGTGCCGTAGCTGTCGGCGAGCAGCATCTTGGCCGTCCACGGATCGGTGGCCAGGATCTCGGCGTCGATGTCCGCGCCCACCAGGTTCCGCACGACGCGCAGCGGGTCGGCGTCGCCGCGCTCGGCGGACAAGCCCTGCGCGATGGCCCACCAGGTGTCGGTCAGATCCAGCCGCCCGAGCATGCCCGGCTGCGTCGCGCCGAGCACCCAGTAGTGGACCGCGGGACCGTGCGGAACTTGTTCGGCGAGACCGGGAGCGCGGAAGACGATGTTGTAATTGGGTCGTTCGTCCGCGCTGCCGACATACCGCGCGCCGATCGCCGCCCGGACGGTGCTCGCCGCGCCGTCCGCGCCGACGAGATAGTCGGCCCGCACTCGGCGGTCATCGGTGTCGGGGCCGGTGAGCGTCGCCGCCACCCCGTGCGGGTCCTCGGCCACGGCGGCCAGGGTCCAGCCCGTCGCCAGGGTGGTCAGCGGATTCGAGGTCACCTCCGCCCGGAGTACCTGTTCGAGCACGGGCTGCGGAATCTGCTGCCCCGCCTCGGCCGCGCGGTCGTCGCCGCCGAGGTCGAGCCCGAAACACCGGTCGAACCAGGTGATCTCGCGGCCCAGCAGGCCGGTGGTGAACACCACCCGATCCGACCAGGACACGGGTAACGGGGCCTCGGCGCGCACCGCGTCGGCGATCCCCCAGCGCCGGAACAACTCCATCGTCCGGGCGGAGGTGGTCTTGGCGCGCGGGCGCAGCCACGACACCTCCGTGCGGGGTTCCACGACGAGGCTGCGCACCCCGTGATGGGCGAGCTCCAGGGCGGTCGCGAGCCCGACCGGGCCGCCACCGGCGACGAGGACGGGGACATGTGTGGTCACGAGCGTCGAAACTCCTTGTGCGAGTGAGGATTCGAGGGCGCGCCGAGCCGGACGCGGTGCGCGTCCGGGGCGCGGAGGACGCGGTCCGGCCGTGTCGCTATCGTCGGGGAAGGGAATCGCACCGCGCCCGGTCGATTCCATTCAGTGGCACAGGCGGAGGTACGGCCGTGGCGGGTGAGAACGGCGGGGAGCCGGTGCTGGATCGCGCGTTCCGAATCCTGGAGGCGTTCACCGCCGCCGAGGAACGGCTCACGCTGACGTCGCTGAGCGCGCGCAGCGGACTGCCCAAATCCACGGCGCTGCGCCTGGCGACCCGGCTCGTGGAGCTGGGCGCGCTGGAACGCACGCCCGACGGGCAGTACGTGATCGGACTGCGGCTCTACGAGATCGGCGCGATGGCCCCGCGCAGTCAGCGGCTGCGCCGCATCGCCCTGCCGTACCTCGAGGATCTGCATCTGGCCACCGGACAACATGTGCTGCTGGCGGTCCGCGACGGATACGAGGCGGTGCTGATCGATCGACTGTCGGCTCACGACGCGGGCCGGGTGATGTTCCGGGTGGGCGGGCGAATGCCGTTGCACGCCACGGGCGTCGGGCTGGCGTTGCTCGCCAACGCGCCCGCGGCGGTGCAGGAGGCGATCCTGCGGGGAGAGCTGAGGCTGGAACCCGAGCACGACACCCTCTCCCCCGAGGATCTGCGGCGGACCCTGGCACGGGTCCGCAAGGACGGCATCGCGGTCATGAGCCGCCCCTACCCCGAACCGATGACATCGGTCGCCGCGCCGGTCTTCGGCGCCCGCTCCGTCGTGGTCGCGGCGCTGTCGGCCGTCGCGCCCACCGGCCGGGTGGAACCGGCCGCGCTGCGCCCGGCGGTGATCGCGATCTCGCGCGCGGTGTCGCGCCAGCTGACGTCGGCGAACGCGGGCAAGGGCTGGTCGGACTGACCTCGCCGCGCGTCGGCGTCGAGCCGGGCCGCGACGACCGCCGCCGCCTCGCGCACCGCGGTCTCGAGGCGCGCCGATTCGGCGGGCGTCCGCGGCCCGGCCGCGGCGGCGAGGCTGATCACCGCGCGCACGGCGCCGCCGCGGTCGCGGATCGGCGCGGCCACGCCGACGATGTGCTCGTCGAGTTCGCCGTGGGTCACCGCGACGCCACGAGAGCGGATGCGGCCCAAGCGTTTACGCAGTTCGGCGGGATCGGTGACGGTGCGCGCGGTGAACGACGGCAGGGTCCCCCGCCGCAGGATCGCCGCCTGCTCGTCGGGGTCCGCCCAGGCCAGCAGCGCCTGCGCCGCCGCCCCGGCGTTGATCGGCAGCACCTCGCCGACGCGGTAGGACACGGGGGGCCGTCGCCGCCACTCGACGGTGTCCACGCACACCGCCCACGGCCCCGACCGCCGCGTGAGCACCACCGTCTCCTCGAACCGCGCGGCCAGCGCCCGCATCACCGGCAGGGCCACCTCCGACAGGTCCGGGACGGCCCGCGCGGCCCGGTACAGCTCGAAGATCTTGTGGCCCAATCGAAATCCGCCGTCGGTCTCCTGGACGAAGCCCGAACCGACCAGACTCTGCAGGTACCGGTATCCGGTCGAACGGGCCACGCCGAGCGCGGCGGCGATCTCGTTCGCCGTCCAGACCGGCTTGTCGACGGTGAACAGCGACAACAGGTCCAGGGCGCGGTCGGCGGTGGTGTTGCGGCCGCGGTAGCCGCCCGGCGCGAACGCCGGGCGCGCCACCGAGACCGCGCTCGTCCGCGAAATCGCCGCTGTCACAACGGTTCCACGGCGATCGGGGCCACGGCGGGGGGAGCGGATTGTTCGGGACGACCGCGGGTGGCGGGCAGGAAGCTCACCACGATGACGCCCAGCAGCGCGGGCACCACGAAGGCGACGAAACCCGCCCGCGGGGAGTCGTTCAGCGAGGTCGCGATCGACAGATACGTCGGTCCCACGATCGAGCCGAGCCGCCCCACCCCCAGCCCCAATCCCAGTGCGGTGCCGCGCAATCGAGGCGGATAGTAGCGGGCCATGTACGAGATGATCATGTTCTGACAGCCCAGCGAGCCGAGCCCGGCCATCGCGGAGACCACCAGCAGCACCGCGTGCGGCTGCTTGCTGCTCAGCGCGAGCAGCGCGGCCGCGGCCAGGCCGAAGGTGAACACCGTCGCCCCCTTCAGGTGCCCGCGATCGGACGGCACGGCCATGAGCAGCCCGCCCGCGCTCGCGCCGATGGTGAACACGATCGTGAACTCCAGCGAGGAGTTGAGGCTGTATCCGTTGCGGACCAGCACCGTCGGCAGCCAGGCGGTGGTGCTGTACACCAGGGCCATGCTGGCGAAGGTCGCGACCCAGAACAGGAGCGTCGGACCGCGCCGGTCCGCGGTGAACAACTCACGGGCGGGCACCCGCCGCGGCTCGTCGTCGCGGTGCGGTAGCCCGGCGGGGAACACCCACCAGATCACCGGGGCCAGCACGACGGCCAGCGCGCCGATCAGGAACAGCGTCTGGAAATGCACGTGCGACAACAGGATTCGCCCCAGCAGCGCGGACACGGTACCGCCGATTCCGATGGACCCCATCGCGATGGCCAGATGCAGGGTCCGCCGCCGCGGCGGCGCCCCGTCGCTGACCGCCGCCCCGACCAGCGGGGCCAGCGCGCCGATCCCGATGCCGGTGCAGAATCGGGCCAGGCCCAGCGCCGTGAGGTCGGGCGCCAGCGCGGCGGCGAGCATGGCGGCCGAGATCCACACCATCACGATCGTCAGGGGCAGCCGCCGCCCCCACCGATCGGCGGCCCAGCCGGCGAGGATGGAACCGAACGGCATACCGAGCGCGGTGACGCTGCCCAGTGTGCCGAGGGTCGACGGCGTGGCCCCCCACGAGCGATCGTGCAGCAAGCTGGGCCCGATCGTGCCGACGGTGAACAGGTCGTACCCGTCCACGGAAAGGATCACCGACCCCAGCGCCAGAACGGCGAGGTGTCGTTTTCCGGGGGACGGTGGCGTCGTCGTCGAGGCCAAGGGGAACTCCTTCGAGAGGCCGCGCGAACCGCGCGAGAACTGACACGTGTCACTGTGGGCGGCGGGGGTGGCGCGGCTCGCGCGGCGTTCCACTCAGTGGCACAAGTGCTGTGATCGCCGTCTCGTCGGCGTGCCCGGCCCGTCCTACGGTTCAGGACCGTCGGTTCCGCCGGGGGCGGCGACTTCCTAGCATCCCTGTGATCCAGCACAACCGGCTTCGGATCGAACACCGGCCCGCCGGGCGCGTGACGAAATCCCTTGCGCGCGAAGACCGGTCGGCCGATCGGTACAAAGGAGTATCACGATGAGGAAATTCGTCGGCACCACCGCCACGGTCGCGGCGATCGTGGGAATAGCCGCGGGTACCGCGGCGGCGGATCCGGCGTCGGCCGATCCGGTCCACTACCAGGCGCAGACCACTCCCACGGCCATGGCCGTCACCACCGACGCCGGAACGCTGTCCGCCGACAACGGGGTGTTCACCATCGCGGCGCCGGACGGCACCGTCCTGGCGGGAACCCAATTGTCCTTCCGCGTCGACGATTTCGTCTTCCCGATCGCCGCCGACATCCACGGGCGCACGGCCACTCTCACGCCGCGGTTCGATCTCGCCCACGCGACCTATCAACCCGTCGCGCTCCCCTTCGAGGACTCGGCCCCGTGGAAGACCCCCTACGACCGTGAGCAGGCGGCCTGGAACCGGATGTTCCAGACCATCACCACCGGCGCGACGATCGGCTCGCTGGTGGGCGGCATCGGCGGCGCCGCGGTCGGATGCGTGCTGGGCGGTATCGCGGGCGCCACGGTCGCCGCCGCGGCCATCGTCGGCCTGTTCGGGGCGTTCATCCCCGCGGCCGCCGTCGGCTGCCTGGGCGGCATCATCGCGGTCGGCGCCCTGGGCACCCTCGCGGGCCAGCTGCTCATCACCGCACCCGTCGCGATCATGGCCGCGATCCAGTACTTCACCACGATCAACGAGCCCCCGCCCGCCCCGCAGAAGTAACCCCTACCGTCCCGTCGACGGCGGGGTCGGATCGGGAAAGTGGCAGCCGGACACCGAGGGACGGACACCGAGGTAGTTCACCGGACCGGCCGCCACGGTCAAGACGATGGTCCAGTATCCCCGGCAGCTGGCGGATACCGAGGTGAGATATCCGCGCTGCCCCGCGGAGAGCAACCCCACCAGCAACCAGACGAAGACCAGTAAGGAAAACACCCGCTTCACCGCAACCGCCTCCCCGAACTCCGGCTCCCGGCCGAACGCGTGAGATCCGTTGGGGCACAGTATATCGCGGTACGGAGTCCGCACCAGCTGCCGTTCGGCCAGGTCGGCCCTAGCTCACCGGTCCGGCAGTTTGATTGCGGAGACGTACATTTCGAGGATCGGCCGGTAGAGGTCGAGGTCGTCGAGCTGGCTGCCGAGTTCGACGGCGTCGGTGGTGGCGATCAGGACGTGCGCGAAGGTCAGGGCCGGGATCGACAACGTGGCGCCGATGCGGTCGAGGCCCTCGGTGACGAAGGTGGCGAGCGCGCGGGCGACCTCGGATCGCTTGGCCGCGACTCGTTCTCGCGCGTCGGGGTTGCGCAGCAGGTACAGGGTGAACTCGTGGCCGAGTGCGGCCTGCCCGGCGCCCCGCTCATCGCCGAGTTGCCGCCAGCGGCGGGCGATCTCGTCGAGTTCGTGCGCGCCGACCTCGGTGGCCGCGGCGATCACCTCGGAGAAGGTGTCGAAGTAGCGGCGCCAGTAGCGGTCGTTCACGGCTAGGAAGAGGTCTTCCTTGGCGGAGAAGTGCTTGTAGATCGCGCCTTTGGTGTAGCCCGCCGTGCGGGCGATGTCGTCGAGAGTCGCTGACATGAAACCTTTTTCGGCGAACACCGCCTCCGCGGCGTCCAGCAGTAACGAACGGGTGTGTTCGAGGCGCCGCTCCACCGTCCACCGCTCAACCATGTCCCGAGCATACCGAAGGAATCCGAGAAAACGATTGGTCACCCAGATACCCATGGGTATATTGGCTGGGTCGGCAGCGAGCGCTGCATCACGACGATCGTGAAGGAGACGGTGTCATGAGCGGACCGTCGGACAGCAAGACCGTGCCCGTTGTCGCCGAACCCGCCGCCCGGGTGGCCGCGCTGGGCGCCCGGCCCCCGTCGAAGTCGAACCCGGTGCGGGTCTGGGCGGTGATCGGCGGCCTGATCCTGGCTTTTCAGCTGTACGTGTGGATCCGGTGGGTGACGGGCCCGCATTTCGAGCGGGTGCCGCCGGGGCCGAGTGATCCGCCGACGTTGATGAAGGCGGTGCTCATCACATGGACGGTGGTGATCATCGTCGGCCTGCCGGTCGGCCTCTACTACTTCATCGTTCGGCCGTGGCGGCGGGAGCGGCGCATCACGCTCGACGGGATGCTGCTGGTGGCGTGCGGGCTGCTGTGGTTCCAGGATCCGCTGCTGAACTACTTCAACACGTGGAGCACCTACAACACGTGGATGTGGAACATGGGCTCGTGGGTGCCGTACATCCCGGGCTGGCGCTCGTACGCGGAGCCGGGTCACATGATGGCCGAACCGATCCTGATGAACGCGCCCGGCTACTCCTACGGAGTACTGCTGTGCACGATCCTGGGTTGTTGGATCATGCGCCGCGCCAAGGCATTCCGGCCGAGGATCAACAACTACGGGTTGATCGGCGTGCTCATCGCGTGGACGTTCGTCTTCGACTTCGTCATCGAGGGCCTGTTCCTCATGCCGATGGGGCTGTTCACCTATCCCGGCGCCATCAAATCCCTTTCGATCAACGCGGGCACCTACTACCAGTGGCCGCTGTACGAGGGGTTGATGTGGGGCGGTGTGCAGGCGGGCCTGTGCGCGCTGCGCTACTTCACCGACGACCGGGGCCGGACATTCGTCGAACGCGGGCTGGAACGGATCCAGGGCGGATTCGTGAAGCGGCAGACCATGCGTTTCCTGGCGATCTTCGCGGCGTGCAGCATGTTCTTCTTCGTGTTCTACAACGTTCCCGCGCAGTGGCTGGGCATGCACGCGGAGTCCTGGCCCGAGGACATCCAGAAGCGGTCGTACTTCGATATGGGCATCTGCGGCGAAGGGACCGGGCGGCTGTGTCCGGACCCGGTGCTTCCGATACCCGGCAAGGGCACCGGCTACATCGATCCCGACGGACACCTCGTGCTGCCCGAGGGGAAAGAGCTGCCGAAAATCGTTCCGTTCGAACGGGGAAACCGATGACGGCGCCCCCGTTCTACAAAGCGGTCGGCGACGAGGTGGAGGTCTTCCGCGCCGCGGCGGGGCGCGGCCTGCCGGTCTTGCTGAAAGGTCCCACCGGATGCGGGAAGACACGGTTCGTGGAGGCCATGGCCGCCGAACTCGGCCGCGAGCTGATCACTGTCGCGGGACACGAGGATATGACGTCGGCGGACCTGGTGGGACGGTTCCTGCTGAAGGGCGGGGAGACGGTGTGGGTGGACGGTCCCCTGACCCGCGCTGTGCGGGCGGGCGCGATCTTCTACCTGGACGAGGTGGTGGAAGCGCGTCAGGACACCACGGTGGTCATCCATCCGCTGGCCGATCACCGCCGCGAGCTCCCGGTCGATCGACTCGGCACGACGCTGCGCGCGGCGCCGGGATTCCAGCTCGTGATCTCCTACAACCCGGGCTATCAGAGCGTGCTGAAGAACCTCAAGGAGTCGACCCGGCAGCGGTTCGTCGCCATCGAACTCGGATTCCCGCCCGCCGAGATCGAGACCGAGGTGATCGCCTACGAAGCCGGGGTCGACGAGGACACCGCGCGGGCGCTGGTGACGCTGGGTAACGCCGTTCGCACCCTGGACGGGTCACCTCTGCGAGAGGTGGCGTCCACCCGGATGCTGATCCTCGCCGCCGGTCTGGTCGCCGAAGGGCTGAGTCTGCGCGGCGCCGCGCGGTCCGCGATCGTGCGGGCGCTGTCGGACGATCACGAGGTCGTGCGCGCGCTCGGCGAACTCGTCGACGCCGTCCTGCCGCGATCATGACGGCCGACGCGCACGGCCTCGACCGGTTCCGGCTGCTCGCCACCTTCCTCGCCGGTCGGGCCGTCGAGGTCGCCCCGGCACCGGCCGGGCAGGCAGCGCACACCAACGGGCAGGCCGTCTTCGTCACGGCGGGGTCCGTCGCCGAGCAGCGCCGCGAAATGCTGGTGCAGGCCGCGCTGCTCGGCGCGGGAAGCCTTGCGCCGCACCGGGTTGAGGCGTTGCGGGCCCGGCCCGCGGTCGCGCGCCGCTACCTGTCCCTCGAAGGGCGGAGGGTGCTCGGCGAACTCGCCCGGCTGGTGCCCCTTGTCGCCGAACTGGCCGCCGATGAGCCGAGCACCGCGACTGCGGACGACTCGCTCGATGTGGCTCGGGGCCGGAACCCGGTCGCCGATCCACCGGACTGGTTCGGCGTCATCAAACCGTCCCGGCTGGTGGCATCGGCCGACGGAGCGGGCACCCGGCCCACCGACCGGGAGTTGCGCCTGGAATTCGATCCCCTCGACGTGCCCGAAGCCGACGACGGCGACGCAGAACAGCCAGGGGAGAGCAAGATCGCGAAACTGTTCGAGAATCCGCTGTTCGGTTCACGCATCCTGATGGACTTCTTCCGCAAGCAGTTCGGCAGTACACGGTCCGCCGGGGACGGGCCCGCCGGTGCCGAGGCGCCGGTGCGGGCGGTGCGCCGCGCGCGCGTGATCGGAGCGCAGGCACGGCCGCTGCCCACCCGGATCCAGTTCACCGACGACGGCAAGCCGGGCGCCGCGGTCGGTGTGGGCGGGGCCCTGTATCCGGAATGGGATGTCCACCAAGGCCGATACCGCCCGCGGTGGTGCCGGGTGATCGACTTTCCGTTCACCGCCGACGCGGACATCGCCGCCGCCGGTGTCGCGGCCGACGACGTCCTGGCCCGACGCCTGGCCCGGGTCGGTCTGGGGCCCAAGGCTTTTCGGGGTCGCCCCGACGGCGAGGACCTCGATCTCGAGGCGCTCATCGACCTGTTCGTCGACCTGCGCTCCGGTTACTCGCCGCCCGAACACGTCTATCGTGAGCACCGCAAGCTGGCCCGCGATCTCGGTGTCCTCATCCTGCTCGACGCCTCCGGATCGGCCACCGACACCGACCCCGACGGACTCGCCGTCCACGACCACCAGCGCCGGGCCGCCGCCACGCTCGCGGTCACCCTCGAAGAACTCGGCGATCGGGTCGCGGTCTACGCCTTCCGCTCCGAGGGCCGTCACGCGGTGCACCTCCCGGCGATCAAGACGTTCGGGCAGCGGTTCGGCGCCGTCGGGCGAGCCCGGCTCAATCAGCTCCAATCCTTCGGGTACACGCGTCTCGGCGCGGGCATCCGCGGCGCGGGAGAAATCCTCAAAACCCAAGCGGGCACACCGAATCGGCTCCTGCTCGTGCTGTCGGACGGGTTCCCCTACGACGATGGCTACGAAGGCCGATACGCCGAAGCCGATGCCCGCAAGGCCCTCGAAGAACTCCGCGGCGACGGTGTCGGATGCCTGTGCCTGTCCCTCGGCGGCGGCCCCGACACCGAAGCGCTCGAACGCGTCTTCGGACCGGTCGGCTACGCGGGTGCGGCCACCCTCGCCGAGCTGAGCCCCCGAATGGACGAACTGTTCCTCGGCGCGCTACGAGAACTCAGCGCACCCAGACCAGTTCTCCACTGAGCCGTCGAACCGGTACCCGACGGGTGGCCGTGTCCGATTCCTGGACATCCGTCGCCGATGGAACCCAGCAGACTCCATGACATCGCGGCCGCGGATTCAGCCGTGACGGACAGAGGAGAACTCATGGACAAGATCGCCGAAGCGTCGATGGCAGTGGTGGATCGGCACATCGCGGCAATGGCCACGGGCGACGTCGACACGATCGCCGCCGACTATTCCGAGGACACCGTCATCATCACGACGCTGTCCCCCGAACCCCTCGTCGGCAAGAACGCGATGAAGACCTTCCTGAAGAGTCTGCTCGACAACCCCGACGCCTTCGACACCGCCGCCACCCCGACCTTCACCCGCAAGGAGGCGATCGGCGAATACGTCTATCTCGCCTTCGATCTCGGGAACGGCCGGAGCGGAACCGAGACCTACCACATCAAGAACAACGAGGTGGTCTTCGAGACCGCCACCTTCTAGGAGGACGTGACCGCGGGCCCGGACAGCGATCAGCCGTGCATGACCACCTCGGCACGGGACGCGTCGGGGACATGGGCGCCGAGGGTGGTCAGCTCGATCGCGATCCGGCCCGGGCCGGGGGCGAAGGATATCGAGTTGGTCTCGTTGTGGAACACGCGCCGGGACACACTGCCGACCCCACCACTGTCCACATTGCGCCAGTTGACGACCGCGACCAGCGACGATCCACATCCGGCGCTGCCGGTGCCCGCGATGTCAGCGGTCTGATAGCCGAGGGCGACCTGGTCGCTGTCATCGAAGATATTGACCTTGGCATTGAGGGTCGTCGTGCACAGGCCGCCGTCGAACTGCGCGGACAGCGTCGGCATCTCGGTGTGCGACTCGGCGGAGGCCGACGCGGCCTGCACCAGCAGCGCGCCACCGAGGATGGCGGTTGCGACGACAGAACCACAGGTACGAGCGTGCATGGTGTCCTTTCCATGTGCAGGCCCTACACGCTAGCGCCCGGCCCGGCGTCCGTGGTCGTTCTTCGCCCGATCCCGCCCCACGTCGTTGTGTCGGGTTCTGCCACTTGCGATCTCGTTCACCCGCATTGCCGCGGCTCCACGGCGTTCGGGTTCGTCGCCCCGACCGGATCCGGTCGAGCGCGAAGCCGGTCACATATTTGTGACCGGACACTCAGAGCCGCATTCGCGGGAAGGAACAATCTCGCCCCGCCGAGATCGGTCAGCCGTCGAGTTTGACGGTGTCGGCGGTCAATTGCCATGCCGCCGCGCAGGGATCGGGCCGGGGCGAGTGATCGCGGTGGCGTATCCACCAGGTCACCGTTCCGGAGTCGGCCGCCGAGACACCGCACGCGCCGGGGTCGCGCGGGTCGTGCCAGTAGAAGCCGCCGAAACTCGCGGTGACGGTGTTCTCGGTGCGGTAGCCGAGCGCGGCGGCGGTGTCGCGGTCGAGCAGCAGCGAGTTGTTCCGTAGCCAGCCGTAGGTGATGTCGACGGCGCCGCCGCCCGCGAGGGTCGACTCCCCCGTCCAGGCGCAGACGGTCGGCGCGGTCAGCTGCCGGGCCTGGCGTATTCCGGCCGCGGCGGCGATCCGATCGGGCGAGAGGGGTCCGCAGCCGTCGAGTCCGTTGGGGGGCGGCGCGGGCGGTGCCGCGGGCTGCCCGCCGGAGCCGCACGCGACGCAGGTGAGCGCGACGATCACCGCGGCGGCCTGGGTGAGGAAGGTTTTCCGGGTCATCGCGTCAGCTCTTGTCCAAGGTGGCCGCCGCCAGTGCCGTCGCGCCCGCGCACGGGTCGGTCGTCGCGTCGGGGGCGGATTCGATTGTCCAGGTGAGGAATTCGCCCGCGCCGAGTTCCGCGGCGACTTCGCACGAGTGGGCCTGTTGCCAGCGATAGCCGCGGTGCCCGCGCACGTCGAGGGGTGCGCGGGGGCTCTGGCCGGGGTCGGTGCGATAGGCGTCGATGGGGCTGCCGCGCAACCATTTGAATGTCACCGCGTCGGCGGGGTCGTGTTCCCACCGGCACGTCAGGGGGTTGCTCGCGACGGCGGTGACCGCGCCGAGCCCGGCCGCCGCGCCCACGTCCGCGGCGGTCATTCCCGCGCACTCGGCCAGCCGGATCGACGGCGGCGGTTGCGCCGGGGTGGGGTGCGCGGTCGCGTGGGGATTCGATGTGCCGCAGGCGGCCAGCGCGAGAGCCGAAATACCCAGCAGCGCAATCGAATTCATCCGGTGCGGGCTCATCGGCGGAACCGCGCCCGCAATTGGGGGTCGTTCTCCCACCACAATCCGTCCTGCCGCAGCGGCTGCTCGCCGGGCGGATCACTGCCGACCAGCGCGTCGAGTTCGGCGTCCGAGTCGCGGGCCGCGCGGCGTTCGTCGGCGGCCCAGGACCGCATCAGGGTGAGCAGATACGGCAAGCCCAGCACGTCACCGAGGATCCATAGGACCCCGGCGCCGATGATCTGATCCAGCCTCGGGTCCGGTCCCCAATCGCGGCCGATCTGGAGGTAATAGTCCGCCGCGCACAGGGGCCCGAACCACAACACCAAACCCAGGATGCCGTCGGCGAGCGATTCGACGATGGTGATCAGCAACGACACACCCTGCGAATAACGCCGCGGCACCGGGTCGATCTGCAACCGGGAGTAGAAGTATCCGAACCCGATGGCCACCAGGATGATTCGAGTCGCCGCGTCGACGAGCCCGTTCCGCAGCACCAGTTCGTACCACGGGGTGAGGAACAGCAGCCACGGCGCGGCCAGGATCGCCACCGACGATACGAGGGGATAGGTCGCCGCCCGCGCGAGCGCGGAGTTCACGACCCTGTCCAGCCGCGCCCGCCCGTCCGACCCCAGCGCCGCGCGCAGCACCGTCACCGGCCGCCCCGCGGCCAGCCCGAACGGCACCACATACAACAGCAACACCACCTGCAAGGCCCGCACCCAGAACAAGGTCCCCGAATACACCCCCACGACCCCGATCCCGGCCATCAGCCACACCCCCAGCCCCACCACCGAGAACACGACCACCCGCCATCCCGGCACCCCGGCCCGCCCCCGCACTCGCGCCACCCCGTACCCACCACCCAGCGCGGCGGTCACCACGAGCGTCGACAGATCCCACCGCCACGAGGTCACCGCCGAGCCGACGGTCAACGGAACAGAAACCCAAGCCACGCCAGCAAGTATCCACCCGCCCGAACGCGATCGACGGATCCCGCGACGCGGCGATCGACCGCCCGCATGAGGTACCGCTCCGCGTCGACGATCGCGTCCGGGCTCGCCGCACCGGACACCGAGGACGGCCTCGGCGCGAATCATGTTCAGCCGGTGAGGGATCGGACGATCCGCACACCCACCAGGACCACGGCGATGAGCAGATAGCCGCGCAGGGCGACCATCCCCGCCGTGCGCAACGGCGAGAACACCGGGCGCTCGAGCGTGTCGAGGGCCGGGGTGCGCCAGGTGTCGCGATCCCGGTCGCGGATGGCCTTGCGCTCGGCCCGTGACAGCCGGGTCGCGTCGAGCTCCTCGACCTGGTCGGGGTCCAGGCCGCCGAGTTCGGCGGCGGTCGTCCGGGCCGCGTGGCGGTCGGCGCGCTGCTTGGCGAGAGCGATCACCGCACCGCCCAGCAGCCCGACGCCGATCCCGACACCGAAGCCGATCTCCAACTGCGTCGTGGTCAGCTCGGGGAAGAAGGTGGCGGCGGTCAGGGCCAGCGACAGCAGCACCAGCGACCACACGATGACACCGGCCATGATGTTCTGCTTGACGGTGTTCGCCCATGGCCCGAGCACGGCCTTGTCGTTGCAGAGCAGCACGAGGAACACCGTGGCCGAGGGCAGCAGCACCCCCGCGAGCGCCTGGACGCCCTGGGTGAGCAGTCCCAGCACGTGGTCGGGGCTGAACGACACCGCCGCCGCCAGCGTCAGCAGCGTCGCGTAACCGGCGTAGAAGGCGGGCGCCTCGCTGATCTTCCAATGCAGCGAGTGCCGCTTGCCGAGAGTGTCGCCGAGAGCGTAGGTGGTGGCCAGCCCGACCGCGTTCGCACCGATCAGCGAGGCGTCGAGCAGCAGGATGGCGAACAGGGCTCCGGCGCCCTCCCCCATGGTGTCCCCCAGACCCCGCGCGACCGCGCCGGCGTCGGTGAAACTCCCGATCGGCGCGGACGCCGCCACGGCCATGATCGCGATGGCTCCGGCCATGACCACGACGATGCCCACCCACAGATCGATGCGTTCGAAGCGGATCCAGCGTGGGGTGATGCGCTTGTCGACGATGTTGGACTGCTGGAAGAACAGCTGCCAGGGAGCGACGGTGGTGCCCACGATGGCGACGATCAACAACAGCAGCGTCGAGTTCAGCCCACCCGGGAACGACGGGATCAGACCGTGTCCGATCGTCGCCGCCCGCGGACGCACCAGGAACGCCAGCGGGAATATGACGACATTGATCGCGATGAGCCCGAACAGGAACCGCTCCCAGCGCCGGAACGAGCCGCCCGCCACCACGGCGAACAGCAGCACCGCCGCCAACGGCACCGAAATCGCCTTGGGCAGACCGAAATAGCCGAGCGCCATCGAGACGCCGATGAACTCGGTGACGATGGTCAGCGCGTTCACGATGAACAGGTCGCCCACGCTGAACGCGCCCCAGAACTTCCCGAACCGATCGAAAATCAGCCGGGCGTGCCCGACCCCGGCGACCGCGCCGAGCCGCACGACCATTTCCTGATTGACGTAGAGCACCGGGATCAACAGTGCGAGCGTCCAGATCAGTGCCATGCCGTAGTTCTGCCCGGCCTGGGCATAGGTGGCGACGCCGCCGGCGTCGTTGTCGCCGACCATGACGATAAGGCCCGGACCGATGACTGCGAGCAGCATCCGGAACTTCTGCCGGCGGGTACGGCCCTCGACGGTGTCGTGTCGGCCGATCGAGCCGAGCGCGCCGACGATATCGCCGACGTGCGCGGAATCCATGACCGCGCCCGTCGGGGCCGTGGGTGCGGGGACGGTGGTGGTGTCGCGGCGGATCGCGCCGCCGGAGAAGAAGGCCATCGCCGTTCTCTCCCTTCTTCATTCGCCTCGCTGCACAGCGATTCGAGGTACGGGTGGGTGAGAGATCAGCCGCTGCAAGGCATTCCGGGCACGACGAGGCACCCCGAGGACACGCATCACACCGATGCGATCAGACGACGGCGCGCGGCCGGGGATGTCAGGGGGTCACGGTGCCGCAGCAAGCTGGGAACGAGTGTTGTCGAGCCGGACTCGGATACGGACCATCGCCGGAGTTCATGTCGTCCCTCACCTCCTTGCCGCCAGGACGCGCACGTCACCACATACGACGCCAGAACACCGAAGGGGGGCTCGAACGGACCGTCCGAGCGGGCACCCCTCTCGTCAAAGCTTCGGCACTGCACGACGTAATCCCTTGCGGGAAGCCACTTCGGATCACCCCTTAGTCCGGGGAGATCTGTCCTAACCCTGGGCGTCTCTCGACGTCGTCGGATCAGTGGCCTGTGTTCGTACAGGAGCCTCACCTAGCGAGGTGCTGACCCAGCAATGCTGATCCCCCCTCGGCCGGATGTCAAATCGGCGAACGTCCCCGATGACGGGCGCCACACACCGTCCGCTGTGGCGAACACGCTGCGACACAACGTCTTCGGTCGCATCGCGGCGATCGTGCGGTCCGAGCCGTCATACGGTCGGCGCGGTGCGGGCGCGGATCGCCTTCACCGCACGGACGGTGAGCAGGAACGGGATCACCAGGCCCACCAGGCGCACCGGCAGACCGACCGCGACGCCGAGCTCGGCGACCCGGACGATGGTCGACGCGACGGCGAGGCCCGCGAAAGCGAGGCCCCAGATCCCGGTGATCAGCCCATGGGTGCGTCGGAAATCCGCCCTGTCCCAAAGGTTTCGCGGAACCTGTCGCCGGGCGATGCCCATGGTGAACGGCCGGCCCGCCGGCCCGGCGGCCGCACCGCGCGCGTCGGTGCGGCGGTGCACGAAGCCGTGCGCACGCTGCTCGAGGAACGCGGTCGCGACGGGTTCACCGGGCGCGACGTCGCCGAGCGCGCGGGCGTCAACGAAGCGACGATCTACCGGCGCTGGGGCACCCTGGACAATCTCCTGCTCGACGTGGCGGTGGCCGTCGCGCGGCTCAACCAGGAGCAACCCCTGCCCGACACCGGTTCGCTCCGCCACGATCTACGGCGCTGGGCCGAGCGGATGAACGCCGAACTCGCTGCCCCCGAAGGGCTTTCGCTGGTGTACGCGGCCGTCGCCGCCCGCGCCGACGCCGCCGCCGACTCCGACCGCGCTCAGCGGATCACCGACATCGCCGCGGCCCGCGCCGAACTGATCGAGCAGATGCTCGACCGGGCCCGCGCCCGCGGGGAGCACACCCCCGACCTATCGCGGGTGCTCGATCGACTGGTCGCACCGCTGTACCTCCGCGCGATCTTCGGCTACGGGCAGCCCGAGCACGATCTGGACGACATCATCGACAACACGCTCGCCGAATGAGGACCTCCGCGCACATCCGGCCTTGAACCGGGTCGTCGCCGAATCTCCACAGAACGGGTTTCAGCCCGAAAGGACGCGGCGGCGCACGGCAATTCCCGGGGCGGTGCGGACAATCAACGCCGACGGTGATGCCGATCGAGCCCCGAAACCCCTGTGCCACAGAATCTCTCGCCGTAGGCCATGCGCCCGGCCGTGAATCCGACTGTGCGCGCGGAGCCGTCGAAAGTCGGCTTCTTCGGAATCTCTCAGCCTTTCGATGAAATCCCTTGTGAGGCAGGTTTTTCGGGCTCACCCGGAACGTCGGCCGACGCCCCCATACCCGTCATCGTTACCTGTAAACGAGTTGATTAGTAACTGCGCCTCTCTTATCGTTACTCATGTCGCCGATAGACGGTGACGTTCTCAGGGGAGTATCAATCAAGGAGAGACAATGTCCGTTGGTGTACTCGGCACCGGAACCGCGTTGCCGCCGCGGATCGTCGGCAATATCGAGGTGGGGGGATGGTGTGAAACCGACCGAGAATGGATCCACGAACGCACGGGGGTGATCACACGTCGTTACGCGGAGCCCGGGCAGACCACCTCCGATCTCGCCGCCGAGGCGGCCAGGAACGCGCTGGCGAACCTCGCGCTGAGCCCGGATCAGGTGCACGCCCTCGTCGTCGCGACGAGCACGCCCGACAAGCCGCTGCCCGCGACCGCCGCGCATGTGCAGAACCTGTTGGGGCTCAACGGGATTCCGGCGTTCGACGTCAACGCGGTCTGCTGCGGTTACCTGTACGCGCTCATCGCCGCGACCGGGCTGCTGCCCGAGCACGACGACAGCGCGGTGGCGCTCGTCATCGGCGCGGACACCTACTCGCGCATCATGGATCGCCGCGACCGCAAGACCGTGCCGTTGTTCGGCGACGGCGCCGGCGCGACGGTGATCGGCCGGACGCCCGACCGGTACGGGCTGCTCGGCCACAGCCTGACCTCCGCCGGTGATCTGGCGGAATACGTGCAGGTGCCCGCGGGCGGTTCGGCGCGTCCCATCGACGAGGCGGCGCTGGACGAGGGCTTGGACCGCTTCGTGATGAACGGGCGCGCGGTGAAGGAATACGCGATGACCACGGTCCCGAAAACGGTGCAGCAGGCGTGCGATCAGGCCGGGGTGACCGTCGGGGAGATCGACCGGTTCGTGCTGCATCAGGGCAATGTGCGGCTGGTGGAGGCGCTGGCCGACGAGATGGGCGTCCCGCGGGAGAAGGTCGCCGTCAGCGGCGATCGGATCGGCAACACCGCCGCCGCCTCGGTGCCGATGACACTCGGACTCGAGCACGAGCGCGCGCCGATCCAGCGTGACGAGGTGGTCCTGCTCGCGGCGATCGGCGGGGGCATGACGACCGGGGCGGCGGTGCTGCGATGGTACTGACCGCGGTCGAGACACCGCCGACGACCTCGCCGATCGTGCCCGCCGCGCGGCCGATGGTGACCGCCGCGCACGGCTGTTATCTCCGGACGCGGGACGGGCGCACGATCCTCGACGGGTGTTCGGGCGCGGTGAATGTCAATCTGGGCCATACCCATCCGGCCGTCGTCGCCGCCATGAGCGGGCAGGCGCGGGATCTGCACTTCACCTGGCGCGGGTTGTTCGACAATCCCGCCGTCGAGCGGCTGCGGGGCCAGCTCACCGCCGCCAGCGGGGGCAGACTGACCCACCATCTGCTCGCCAGCTCGGGTTCCGACGGTCTGGAACAGGCGTTCCGCGTCGCCTGGCGCCACCACGCCCGCACTCACGGGCGGCGTGCCCGGCTGCTCGCCGAATGGCCCTCGTATCACGGCATGACCACCGCCGCGCTGGGCGCCTCGGGACATCCGCTCCGGCACGAATCCCTCGGTGCGGCAACGGAATTCCTGCAACCGGGGTGGGTCCATCCCCCGGCCGAACCCGGAACGCGAGCCACCGCCGAGGCGTGGGAGCGGGCGATCGATGCCGCCGGGGAACGGCTGGCCGCGGTCGTCGTCGAACCCGTCGTCGGGGCGGCGGGCGGAGCCGTGCCGCACGACCCCGCCACCCTGGCCGCCATTCGCCGGGCGGCCGACCGGGTCGGGGCGCTGGTGATCGCCGACGAGGTGATGACCGGATTCGGGCGGGCCGGCGATCCGCTGGTCTCCGACGCGCTGGGCCTCGCCGCCGACATCGTGGTCGTCAGCAAGGGCCTCGGCGCCGGATACGTCCCGATCGCGGCCTGCATGGTCGCGACGAGGATCGCCGAACCGCTCGCCGATATCCCCGATCTGGGGACGTTCGGGCACACGATGGCCGAAAGCCCGGTCGCCGCCGCGGTCGCTTCCACGGTGATCGAGACCCTCGACGCCGAGAACGTGCCGGGCAATGTGCGGCGCCGCGGTCGTCAG
This sequence comes from Nocardia sp. NPDC003482, assembly GCF_053588115.1. Taxonomy (NCBI): domain Bacteria; kingdom Bacillati; phylum Actinomycetota; class Actinomycetes; order Mycobacteriales; family Nocardiaceae; genus Nocardia; species Nocardia sp. NPDC003482. The sequence continues at coordinate 365,125 of NZ_JBSFPI010000001.1, read as the reverse complement.
CTCACCGAGGGCCTGGCGCGGCTGGCCGACCGGTACGAGTTCATCGGCAGCCCCCGGGGACGGGGACTGCTGCGCGCCGTGGGCGTCACCACCGGAGACGACGCCCTGGCCGACTGCCGCACGCTCGTGCGGCACTGTCTGTCCCGCGATCTCGCGCTGTATCCGGCCGGTGTGGATTCCCGCTCGGCCTCGCTGCTGGTCACACCGCCGCTGAACAGTTCGCGGACCGAGATCGACGACCTACTCGACCGGTTGGACGACGCCCTGGCCGGATACGACAAGGAGAACCGTTAAATGCGACTCGACACCGGATTGACCGATCGCTACACCGCCGTCGCCGCGGCGACCGTCGCCAAGAACGCCGAAACCCATTATCGGAACGGAACATTGGATATCGAGTCGTGGCGTGAACTCGCTGCCGAGGGCCTGTGGCGCCTCGCGGTTCCGCGCAGATTCGGCGGATACGGCGGCGGCTGGTGGGATTTCGTCGCCGCGTTCGAGGGCATCGCCGCGGGCGGACAGGATCTCGGGTTCAACCTCTCGCTGGTCGCGCAGGCCGGGCTGATCCGCAGCATGCTCACCTTCTGCACCGAGGAACAGATCGGACGCTACCTGCCGATCCTGCTCGACGGCGGCGTCGGCGCCACCGCGCTGACCGAGACGCGCGGCGGATCCGACGTCGCCCGCGTGCAGACCGCCGCCGTGCGGACCGCCGACGGGTACGTGCTCACCGGCGCCAAAGACCATGTCACCCATGGGCCCATCGCCGACCTCGCCTTCGTCCTCGCGCGCGTTCCGGAGCTCGGGCGACGCGACATCACGCTGTTCATCGTCGACATGAACGACCCCGACGTGCACAAGGGCGAGATCGAGAACATGGCGGGCAACCGCACCAGCCCCACCGGGCCGTTCACCCTCGACGGCGTCGCCCTCGGGCACGACAGCGTCGTGGGCAGCCCGGGTGACGGCCTGACGATGATCTACAACACCATCAGCCTGGACCGGCTGCTCTACGGCGTGCTCGCCGCCGGATATCTGGAACCCGTTCTGGCGGATGCCTTTTCGTTCAGCGAACAGCGAGAGGCGTTCAAACACAAGATCATCGACTACCAGTACGTCCAGGCGCGGTTGACCGATATGCGGATGTCGATCGATACCACCCGGGCGATCTCCTACACCGCGCTCGACGCGCTGCTCGACGAGCGGCCCGAGGCGAACCGGCTGTGCTCGACCGCCAAATTCCATGGGGCGGAGTCACTTCGGGCGGGGGCGGAGCACGCCCTGCGGATCAAGGGCCACCTCGGCTACATGGCCGGGCCCACGATCCAGCGGCTGCTCGACGCGTACGGCTGCCTCATCGCCGGCGGCACCGCGGAGATGCAGCGCAAGAACATCTTCAATCAAATGCGCACCGGCGCATCGGCGGCGCCGCGCGCGCTGGCCGGGCAGACGCAGTGATCCGACCGGAAACGAAGGAGAATGTCATGAGCACCCTCGCACCCACGTTCGTCCCCGGCGCCACCGCCACGATCACGCATCGGGTCCGCCCCGAGGACGCGGCCGACGCCTGGGGGAACGACCTCCCCGTCCTGTCCACGCCAGTTCTGTTGTGGCTCAGTGAGATCGCCGCGATGAAGGCGGTCGAGGACGCGATTCCCGGCGACTTCATGACCGTCGGTTCCGCCCACGACAGCTCCCATCTGGCGCCCACGCTGACCGGCGAGGAGGTGACCGTCCGGGCCACCCTCGTCGAGGCCGGCGAGCGGTCGCTGCTGTTCGAGGTCGAGGCGAGCGATCCGCGCGCCACAATTCTGTCCGGCCGGCACCGGCGGGGCGTCGTGCCCAGGGAGAAGTTCCTGGCCAAACTCGACGCCCTCAGGCCTCGATGACCGCGCCGGGCCGATGACGACTGCGGTATTCGCGAGCCTTGGCGGCCGACCCACATCCCCGCACCCCCGGGGACGGGATCATCGCGCACCAGCGACGACGGTTGTTCCGCGACGAGTCGTAGAACACCCAGGCGCAGTCGCCACAGGCCCGCAGCCGGCCCAGGGTTCCCTCGGCGGCGGCGGCCAGCACGATCGACACCACCCGGCCCACGGCCGAGGAGTCGGCGTCGAAGGCCAGTCGTCCCTCGGCGATCCGGATCGCCGGGCGGTGCTCGTCGGCGATCATCGCCTCGAACGGGTCGGGGTTTCCGTCGACGAGGGCCCGCACGATGTCCCGCGCCCGCGCCAGCCGATCGACCTCCGCCGGTCGGCGCGGGCGGGGAACGGTGTGGAACAGGTCGTTCCACACCCGCTCGTCGGCGCTCCATTCGCTCAATTGGTCACGCGGGATACGCGTGTCGTTCGGGACGTTCCAGCTGTTCAGCAGCGTACGGACCTCCTCGAGGTCACCGGGAGCGCCGCTGCGCTCGTGATCATCGGGGACCACAACACCCTCCAATCCTCTCGTTACCCTTGTATTGTTTCATAGGTAACCGTCGGGAGCTGACATGTTTCACGCATCGTTACTTCGCATCCCCGCCGTCAGAACCTGGGCGTCGGCCACCATCGGGACCCGGTTGGCGGTCACCACCGTCCCCCTGGGCAGTGTTCTCTTCGCCGTCGCCCACACCGGCAGCTACGCCATCGGCGGCCTGCTGGCCGGGGGTTATGCGGCCGGGGAGGCGGTACTCGCTCCCGTGATGGGCCGCCGCGTGCAATCCGCGCCGCTGCGCCGCGAGGTCGCCGCGGCCGTGGTCGCCGAGGCCGCGCTGATCGTCGTCACCGTGCTGCTGGTGGCCTTGACATCCTGGTGGCCGCTGGCCGTGCTCGCCATGGCGGGCGCGGGTGGCGTGGCCGCGGGAGTGCCCGGGGCGCTTCGTTCCTATGTGTCCCGGGTGGTCGGGCCCGAGCACCGTGATCGCGCGTTGAGCATCGACACGATGATCAACCAGGCGAGCTGGCTCACCGGGCCCGCGTTCGCCGCCATCGCGGCCACCGCGCTGGGGACCCCGGCGCCCCTGCTGATCATCGCCGCGGTGCTCGTGCTCGCGCTCATCCCGGTCGCCCGGCTCCGGGACGCGCCGGTGCGGCGGGACGCGGCGGCCGACGCCCCGCATTCGGCGCGCGCGTTGGCGCTGCTGCTCGTCGTCCCGATTCTCGCGTCGGCGACCATCATGTTCGTGATGGCCGCGCTCGATGTGCTGCTGCCCGCGTTGCTCGCCGAAAGGCGCGCTCCCACAGTCCTTTCCGGCATCACGCTGGCGGTGCTGGCCGCGGTCAGCATTGTGTGCAGCGGCGTCTACGGGGCCCGGAAATGGCCCGGCACGGCCAGCGCCCACTCCCAGGGCGCGATCGTCGCGATGGGGGTGTTGATGATCGTCGTGGGCATCGCGACGCCGCTGTGGATATCGCTCACGGTGTGCGTCCTGATCGGCGCCGCGCAGGCCCCCGCGCTGATCGGGCGGAACATCGCCCTCACCCGCGATCTGCCGGAGGCGCAGTGGCCCGTCGGCTTCTCGCTGTTGTATTCCGCGGGCGGTGTCGGCTATACGCTCGGCAGTACGGTCGCCGGTCAGATCCTCGAATACGGCTCGGTGACAACCGCTTTCGCGGGCCTCGGCGCGCTGGCCGTGCTCGTCGTCGCGGCGTCGTCCGTGCCCGTGCGCTCCCGCGCCGACCGAACCGCCGAAACCACCGGAGCCACACCATCTTCCGGTCACCACTGAACCGAGCAGACGAAGGAGGCACCCGATGACCCTGCAAGCGTGCATCAACGGACAGCGCCACCCCCACGAGGCGCGAGCGCTCCCCGCCACCCTCGGCGAACTCGTCGACGAGGCCGCCGCAGCCGTCCGGGCGGGCGCCGACAACGTCCACGTCCACCCCAAGGACGCCGACGGACACGACACCCTGGGCGCCGAGGAGATCGAGACGCTGGTGCACGCCCTGCGCGCCCGGATCTCCGTCCCGCTCGGCGTCACCACGGGCGACTGGATCCATCCCGACCCCCGCCACCGCGCCGCCGCCGTCGACGCCTGGACCACCCTGCCGGATTTCGCATCCGTCAATTGGCACGAGACCGGCGCGGACCGGATCGCCGCGGCCCTCCTGGGCAGAGGCTGCGGCGTCGAAGCCGGACTCTTCGACCTCGACGCCGCCCGCGCCTGGGCCCGCTCCCCGCACGCGGGAAAATGCCTGCGGGCCATGATCGAATTGCCCGGCGCACTGCCGCCCGCCGACATCGCGGACTACGCGGCCCGAATGCGCCGGATCATCGGCGATGCCCACCCCCATGTCCCGATCCTGCTCCACGGGATCGACGAGAACTGTTGGGCCGCAGTGGATTACGCCGGAGCTAATGGGTATCAGGCTCGTATCGGCCTCGAGGACACCTTGGTCCTACGTGGCGGTGAGCTCGCCCGCGGCAACGCCGAACTTGTCGACAGTGTCGTGACCGCGGGGAAATCAGAGGAGCGGGAGGTTGATTGAGGTCCCTGCCCCGGCCTCTCGCTGCGAACCAGCAGAGCTGGCGACACGCCGATGAGCCTGTAACAACGATGGCCGCCCAGCGACACACCTCCGTTCGACCCACGCGGAGAGGAATCGCTCATGACATTTCGCACGCTGTTCGGCACCACCCTCGTAGCCGTCGCCGCAACCGGCGCGCTGTACGGAACCGCCGATGCGACAACGGGAATCGCGTCCGGCTCCGCCGGTAGCGGATCGGCCGACGGCTCCAGCGGAGGCACGCTGTGCAACGACGGCACCACGAGCCCGAGCGTGGGCCCGGGCACCTGCTCCCACCACGGCGGCGAGGCCGGGCACGGCGGCGGTCACAGGCATCATCGTTGAGCCCCGCCGGTTGGGCGTAGCGAGCTGGGTGTGCGCGTGGCAGAGAGGTGTTCGGTTGCCCCTCGTCGTCGGGCACCAGCATGCCGATAGTGTTGTCCTCCATGGAGTTCATCGACTCGATCAAGATCCGCGGATCGTGGTCGCGCGGTCGCTGGCGACTCGTGCCGGTCGGGTCGCTCAGGGGCGTTGCCTGATCCGGGGGGACTCGCGTTTGATTCGGCAGGTCCGGGCGGCGGGGCCGCGAGTGGACTACGTGCTGTATTAGGCGAGCGCAGGAACCCGGAATCGAATGCGGAACTCGAATTCGCAGAGGTGACAGTCCATCTCGCGCGGGACGACTTGCTGCGGAGTCGGCGGCACCGAGCCGGTCGACTGGCTAGCTGTGACGCACCTGCCCGATGAGGTCTCCGCCGATTCGCCCCACGGCGATTTCTTCCGTCGTCTGCGACCAGGTCGGTGATCCCCGGAAATCTGGGGACGATCCTGCGTACCGCCCGGGCGCTGGGTGTACGGGATGTGGTTGCCCGCTACGCGGCCACCGGACTGGGGCGGTCCGCCCCGTCACCGAGCGGACATCTCGAACGCTCCGCCCTGTGCCGCCAGTACCGCCGCACGCGCCGCCCGCTCCGGAAGCTCCGGATCCGCGGGCGTACGCAGCAACACCAGCTGGTGGTACAGCGGGGCGGTGGCGGCGATCAGTAGTGCGCGGGCGTCGGTGCCGGGTGGGATCTCGCCTCGCCGGATCGCGCGTTCCACGACGATCTCGCATTGGTCGTAGCGCCCGTCCCACAACTGCCGCAGTGCGCGCGCCGCAGGTTCCGAGCGGAAGGACACCGCGATCAGGGCCATCGCGATCGACGACTCCTCGGTGAAGGAATCCTGGATCTCCCGGTTCAGCCCGGTCAGATCGCCGCACAGCGAGCCCGTGTCGGGCGGATGCCAGTCCAGATCGCTCGCGGCGGCGAACAGATCGGCGATCAATCCGCCCACATCGCGCCAGCGGCGATACACCGTGGTCCGATGCACGCCCGCGCGGGCCGCGACCGTATCGACGGTGAGGGCGTCGTAACCGTGCTCGGTCAGCTCGCCGCGCACTGCGGCGAGGACCTCCTCGCGGATGCGGGCGGTGCGGCCGCCGGGCCGTGGGCGCGGTGGGGCGGAACTTCCTGTGACTGAGGTCATTGCGGCAATCCGGTTGCTCGGCGGGGCACGATGTGCAATCATCTTAACGCAACATTCGTAGCACTAGTGAGGTCGCCGATGCTCATTCGAAGTGTTCACCAGGCTCAGCGGTCGCCCCTGGCCGTGTCGTCGTCGAATGCTTCGGAGGTAGTTCGTGCCCACTCAGATCACCGCGCTCGCGGTCGGCAAGTCCTTCCACGGCCGCACGATTCTCGATGCGGTCACCTGTTCGCTCGGCGCGGGTGAACGCACCGGGATCATCGGGGAGAACGGGTCGGGAAAGAGCACGCTGCTGCGGCTGTTCGCCGGACGCGAGCGGCCCGATGAGGGCGAGATCGTCGTGCACGCCGAGGGCGGCGTCGGCTACCTCGCCCAGGACGAGCGACTCGCCCCGCGCCTGAGCGTCCAGCAGATCATCGACCGGTCGTTGCACGAGCTGCGGCGGATCGAGGACCGGATGCGCCGCCTCGAACTCGAGATGTCCTCCGGCGCGGAATCCCACCTCGACGAATACGCCGACCTGGCAACGGTTTTCGAGCTGCGCGGCGGTTACGACGCAGACGCGCGGCTGGAACGCGCCCTGCACGGTCTGGGACTGGACGTCGTCCCGCGCGACCGCGCGGTCGGCGGACTGTCCGGTGGGGAACAGGTCCGCCTGCGCCTGGCCGCGCTGCTCACCGCCGCGCCCGAGGTCCTGCTGCTGGACGAGCCCACCAATCACCTCGACGACGACGCGGTGACCTGGCTGGAAGACCATCTGCGCACCAGGCGCGGCACCACGGTCGCCGTCTCCCACGACCGCACCTTCCTCGAACGGGTGACGACCACCCTGCTGGAAGTGGACCCCGATCGCCGCCGCGTCGTGCGCCACGGCAATGGCTACCGCGGCTATCTGGCCGACCGGGAGGCCGCGCGACAGCGCTGGGTCCAGGACCATCTGCGCTGGCGGGACGAGACCGACTGGCTGCGCGAAACCATCGCCGTCACGGCGCGGCGGGTCGCGCCCGGACGCGCGATGCGGGACAACAACAAGATGGCCTACGACCGCGCGGGCGGTCGCGTGCAGCAATCGCTGGCGGGCCGGGTCCGCAATGCCGAGGAACGGCTGCGACGGCTGCTGGCCGATCCGGTACCGCCACCGCCGGAACCGTTGCGGTTCAAGGCGATTCCCGCCGCCGGAGGAGCGCGCGGGGTCGTCGTGGACGCCACCGGTGTCGCGGTGCGCGGTCGGCTCTCCCCCACGAGTGTGCGGGTGTCGGCGGGTGAGCGGCTGCTGATCACCGGTCCGAACGGTGCGGGCAAGTCGACTCTGCTGCGGGTGCTGGCCGGCGAGCTCACGCCCGACGGCGGCACGGTGATCCGGCACGGCCGAGTCGGTCGTCTCGCACAGGAGCCGCCTCCCCCGGTACCCGGGCAGACCCTGTTGTGCGCCTTCGCCCGGGGCCGTGCCGGGCAGCTCGGCGATCACGCCGACCGCCTGCTGTCCCTGGGCCTGTTCACGCCCGCGCAGCTCGCGCAGCGCGTGGAGAATCTGTCCACCGGGCAGCGGCAGCGGCTCGAACTGGCACGACTGCTCGGCGAACCCTCGGACCTGCTGCTCTTGGACGAGCCCACCAACCACCTGTCACCGGGACTCGTCGAGGAGTTGGAGGCCGCCCTGGCCGCCTATCGCGGTGCGCTGGTCGTGGTCAGCCACGATCGCCGCCTCCGCGACCGCTGGCGCGGTGACCGGCTCGACCTGCCCGCGATCGCCTCGGTCTGACCGCATTCCCGAATCCCCTACGCACAGAACGGATTACACGTGCCCGAACAACCGCCTGTCACCGATCCCACCACACTGCATCCCATGCCCGGACAGCCGCGCGTGGTACTGCTGAAACCCCTGGTCACCTCGCCGCTCATCGAGGTCGGCGAATACTCCTACTACGACGACCCGGACGACCCCACCGCGTTCGAAACCCGCAACGTCCTGTACCACTACGGCCCGGAGAAGCTGATCATCGGCAGATTCTGCGCCCTGGCCACGGGCGTGCGGTTCATCATGAACGGCGCCAACCATCGCATGGACGGACCGTCGACCTTCCCGTTCTCCACCATGGGCGGCGCGTGGTCACAGCATGTCGATCTGCTCATGGAGCTGCCGAATCGCGGCGACACCGTGGTCGGCAACGACGTCTGGATCGGATACGGCGTCACGGTGATGCCCGGAGTACGGATCGGGCACGGCGCGATCGTCGCCGCCGGATCCGTGGTGACCTCCGATGTCCCGGCCTACGGCATCGTCGGCGGCAACCCGGCCGAGCTCATTCGCCACCGCTACAGCGCGGCCGATATCGATCGCCTGCTGGCGGTGTCCTGGTGGGACTGGCCGATCGAGCGCATCGACGCGCACGTCCGCACGATCATGTCCGGCACCATCGACGAATTGGAGAACGCGGCGCGTCGTGACGATGATCCGTTCACCCGAATCGGGTGATGCCCGGCCCGCGCCACCGGATCGACACTGTCACGAACCCCCCGCGTTTCGAGCGATCGGAGTGTGCGAGCTATGGCGTTGCCAGTGGATACCGAACTCGCCCAAGCGCTCGAGAAGTCCTACTGCCAGGCGGCCTGCCGCGGGCACGAGTTCCTGGAGCCGGTGCACCTGCTGGCGGTCCTGTACCAGTCCGACGGCGGCGTCCGCGCGCTGCTCACCGAATCGGGCGTGAACACGGCCGTGCTGTCCCAGCAACTGGAACTGGCCCTCGCCGACCTCCCCCGCCGCAAGCCCAACCCCACCCGGCGCATCCTCCCGAGCCACGACCTGCTCCAACTCCTCGCCGCCGCCGAAACCCACGCCGCCCGCTGCGAGGCCACGGCCACCGCACCGAAGTATGTGCTGTTGGCGGCGTTGAGCGAGTGGGGAGTCCCGCACGATGTGCTGGCCCGGGCGGGGGCCTCGCGGCCGTTCCTGGAACACGCGGTGCGGGCCTCGGACAACCTCCTCACTGCTCGTTTTCCGACGACTCCCGGCGTTTTCTCGAGGTGAATCCGCGCGCGGGGCAACGGGTTCGCTCGAGAACCTTCAAAGCCGCCGCCCGCTTATCCCTGTCATTCGAATGAACCGCCACAATTCCGGCATACAAACGGACCGGTCCGTCATGGTGTAGCCACCATCCCAGCCATCCTCCCGCCGGAAGCACCACGGCGAGAAGGCCGTTCACATCGGCCAGCAATCCGCTCATCCCCCGCAACCTCTCCTTCCCGCGGCGCCTCTCGGCCGCACCGCAATTCAAGAACGTCCTCGAATTCTGCGTCTACTCCCCCGGCCACTCCCGCGCCGCACGCGCGGTTCTCTCGAAAACGTGTGCCGCCGCCCGACCGGCCCTATAATTTCCGTTCGCGCGGAGTACCGGCGAGGACAATGGCGGCACGAGGAGGGTCAGATGGGGGAGAAACGTCGCGGGGGACGGCCGCTGCGAATCGATCCGAACGAATTTCCCGAAAGGCTCGGGTGGCCCACACGTGTGCTGTGCGCCGAGCTGAACAAACTCGTCCGACGAGCAGATCTCACCTACAAGGACATTGTCCGCGGTACTCCCGGTCTGGATCTCGACGAACGCCGATGCTCGCGCGAAATGGGGGAGAAACGCGGCGGTCCTTCGGAGGAATTCTTTCACGCCATTCTCACGACGGCCGCGGCGGCATTGGATACTCCCCTCGAACAACTCCGCGAGACCTATGCGCCGTTGTGGGAGAACGCGCGGAACTCCCTCGGTTCCCCCCGACCCGAGACGAATCCCCGGGTTCTCCCCGCCGAGGGCGTTCTCCCGCGCCCGCGTCCGGAGTACGGCCCGGGAGTACCGGCGGAGAACTCGGCGAAGGATCGGTTGATCTGGCTGCTCACCGGGTTGTCCGACGGGGAGGAGACAACCGTGGCCGAACAGCTGCCCGAGGTGTTCGGCGCCGACGAACGGGCGCTCGCGCTCGCCCTGACCGAAGCGGGCCGGCGCCTGCCGGGCGCGGTCGCGGCACTGCTCGATACGATCGGCGCCCGCGAGCGGGACAGACGGGCGGCGCTGATGAGAGCCATCACCGAACACGACGACGAGGTGGCCGAGAGGATCACCGCGGCCGCGGCCTTCGAGGCCGAACCGGCCTGCATCCTCGACGTCGCCCCGGAGAGCCTGTTCGGCCGCCGGATCGTCCGGATCGTGCAACGCGGCGACTGCGCGCGGGCGAGCCGCGAGGTCGCCGCGCAGCTGCGTGAACCGTTCGGCACGGACGGCAGCGTCCTGCGGGGAATGATCGACAGCGGTCCGGACGGAAGCGCATCGGCCATCCGGCTGCTGACGGAGATGGCGGAATTCCGGAACGAACAGATGATCGCGTGCGTGAGTCAATTTCTGCGAGTTCAGGAAAAGGAGAAATCGAGGCGACTCGAAGAGTTCGTCACGGCGCTGACGGCGGAATTGCGCGTCACGATTCTGCTGCTGTTGAGTCGGACGACCAGAATACCGAACACGCATGAACCCGGAATCGGATTCGCCGATCTCGCCAATTTCCTGCGGGCGCTGCACGCCACTCCCGTGAAACTGGCCTCCGTCCTCGTCGGGGACGACATCATCGCGAGCGAGGATCTGTCGGCCGGATTTCTGGTCGAGGCGATACCGGATTTCCCGGCGACGCTCACACAGATGACCTCCGCCGAACCCGGCCGGACCGCGAGGCTCCTGGTCCGCGCCCTCGTCGATTGGGAGGCCCGGGCGGGCGCGCCCGAACCCCCCGAACGGTACGAGCCCGTGCGAAACCTCGCCGACACGATGCTCACCATGTCCGACGGCGGTCGGCTCACCGGCGAGATCCTCACCCGGCATCCGCCGAGCGGAACCTTGGTCTTCCACGCGATGCAGCTACTCGACCACCCGCGATTCCCGCCGCTGCTCGACGCACTGACCCGGCACGTCACCGTGGAAGCGATCGCGGACGCGCTGATCTCGGTCGATTCGGGCCTCCGTCGTGGCCGGATCCTGCACGGGCTGCGGACGGCCGCGTCGGACAGCGGGGAGCGCCTCGCTCTCACGATCTCGGCGCGGACCCTTGTCCCGCCGGGCGGCTCGCCGACCGTGAGTTCGGCGCCCGGGCTGCCCTCGAACCACACGATTCGCCCGCCTTGGCTGGATTCGGAGGGCGGCACGGCATCGGAGCCACAGCCGGTCGTCGTGGCGCCCGCCGCAGCGGAGCGCCCAGGTGGTTTGCGAAAGCTGTTGCGCCGCAAGCCGGTACAGCAGACTGCGTCGTCATCGCACTCCGCCGCGCCCGCTCCGACTCCCCTGAAGCTGCCGGTCCTGCACGAGCGTCCGGCCCCGGACGCATGTCTCGACACGGACGAGCCGACGCTCCCCGTCTACACGCCGGGCCGCGCCGCCCCGGCCCACGGTAGGCCCGTCCACTCGGACACCCTCGACGCGGACGAGTTGGCCCACACCGAGCCGGTTCTCGACGCGCGGCCCACGTCCGTCGTCGTGAAGAGAACCGTTGTGCGGGCCGCGCCGCCCGAGGCCGCTCGGTCCACGGCGCTCCCCGATCCGCACACCGCGCCCCAGAAGCCGATTCCCCGCCCGCGGTTCCCCAGGGCCGACGCGGCCGGTCCCGGGAACGGGTGAGCGGACACATCGAACAACCCCGGCCCACAACGGGATTCGTGATCGCCTCGCCGGACTGAACCCGACGCCCCCGCGCCTCGTTCGATCTGTATGCGGATACGAACCTGCCTGCACGCCGGCCTCGCGGCCACCGGGATCGCCGTGGCGTCCGTCGCCGCCACGACCACCGCCTCCGCGACTCCCCCGCCCCCGGACACCGACCAGACCACCCCGCTCCCCCCGGGCGCGCTGGTCACCAGCTTCGTGAACAACCAGTTCACCTACTGCTCGATCATCTGCCCGCTGCTCGTCGACACCGGCGCGACGGCACTCACCACGATGCGGCAGGCGCCGGAGGTCTACCTCTCCGCGTCCCGGACGAACGACACGATGACCTCGATCGGCATCGCCGCCGCGTCGGTCACCGGCCCCACCGACGCCGCCGCCGAGCGGGCCATCCTCGCCGACGGCACGCTGGTGGCCCCGAGGGCGTTGAACGCCTTCGAGGTCGGCGTGGTCGGCCTGCTCGACGTGGGCACGGCCGCCGCGCACGGGCTGCCCACCGCCGGGCCCGTCGAGACCGCCCGCCAGGACACCTACGCCGCGCTCCACGCGCCGATCGTGCCCGATCCCCCGCCGCCGGCGACGCCGCACGGCGTCGAGCAGGTCACGGTGATCGAGGCGATCAATGTCGGTGCGGCCGTGGCCTTCCCGGCCTTCAACCACGTCCTGTCCGGCGCGTTCCAGGTCCCCGACGCCGCGGCCCGCGCCCTGGCGACCACCGGCGATCCGGACCGGGCGGCGGCCGCGGCCGCCGACACCGCCACGGGAGTACAGACCGCGGCCACCACGGTCGTCACCGACGCGATCACCGACGCGATGGACAGGATTCGAGCGGCCGAGGGATAGGACCGCGCGGCCGGGCAATCTCCGGGGAACTCGCTTCACGCCCGATGCATCACCGCAATATCTCCGAAACACCCCCTGCATACGGTGGGATCTTCCCGTCGTGGTCGATTCGAACGGTTGATGCTCATGGTGGCAGCGATGGTCCGGACGCATTGCCCCTACTGTTCGCTGCAGTGTGGAATCACGTTGTCGGCCAACGGTTCCGGTGTCACGCTCGCGCCGCGATCGGACTTCCCGACGAATCGGGGCGGGCTGTGCGCGAAGGGCTGGACGGCGGCGGAGTTGCTGAACCATCCCGAGCGCCTCACCGAGCCCCTGATCCGTGCCGACCGGCGTGGGCCGCTTCGGCCCGCGAGCTGGGACGAGGCGCTGGACCGGATCGCCCGGGAGTTCGAGTCGGCCCGTCGCGCCTACGGGAACGACAGCGTCGGATGTTTCGGCGGCGGCGGGCTGACCAACGAGAAGTCCTATCAGCTCGGCAAATTCGTGCGGGTGGCGCTGCGCAGTTCGGCGATCGACTACAACGGCCGGTTCTGCATGTCCGCCGCCGCGACCGCGGCGCAACGGGCGTTCGGCGTGGACCGCGGCCTCCCGTTCCCCCTCGCCGACCTCGCCGAGGCGGACGTGGTGCTGCTGGTCGGCGCCAATCCCGCCGACACCATGCCGCCCGCGGTGCGGTTCCTCGACGAATGCCGGTCGCGCGGCGGCCGGCTGATCGTCGTGGACCCGCGGCGCACGGCCACCGCCGCCCTCGCGGACCTGCATCTGCAACCCGTCCCCGGCACGGACCTGGCGATCGCGAACGGCATGCTGCACCTCGCGGTCCGGGAGGGCCTGATCGACGACGCCTATATCGCCGCGCGCACCACGGGTTTCGCCGCCGTGCGCCGGGGGGTGCGACTGTACTGGCCCGACCGCGTGGAGCGGATCACGGGCGTGGCCGAGGCGGATCTGGTCGCGGCGGCGCGCATGCTCGGCACGGCGAAACGCGCGATCGTCCTCACCGCCCGCGGCGCCGAACAGCACAGCACGGGCACCGACACGGTGTCGGCGTTCATCAATCTCGCTCTGGCACTGGGGCTTCCGGGCCGCGAATACAGCGGGTTCGCCTCGATCACCGGCCAGGGCAACGGTCAGGGCGGCCGCGAGCACGGCCAGAAGGCCGATCAGCTCCCCGGCTATCGGCGGCTGGACGATCCGGCCGCCCGCGAGCACATCGCCGGGGTGTGGGGCGTCCCGGCGGCGTCGCTGCCGGGCCCCGGCCGCTCTGCCTACGAGATGCTCGACGCCCTGGGCACTTCCGGCGGCGTCCGGGCACTGTGGGTGCTGGCGTCCAATATCGCCGTCTCCGCCCCGAACGCCGGACACATCCGAAAACGACTGCGGGCCTTGGACTTTCTCGTCGTCTCCGACATCTTCCGTTCGGAGACGGCCGAACTCGCCGACGTCGTCCTGCCCACGACCCAGTGGGCGGAGGAATCCGGCACGCTGACCAACCTCGAGGGCCGGGTGATCCTGCGCGACCGCGCGATCCCCCCGCCGCCGGGCGTGCGCACCGACCTCGAGGTCCTGCGCGCCCTCGCGGAACGCCTGGGCCACAACGACTTCCAAGACGATCCGGAACAGGTCTTCGCCGAACTCCGCCGCGCCAGCACCGGCGGCAAGGCCGACTACACCGGAATCACCTACGAGCGGATCACCGCCGAGCGGGGCGTCTTCTGGCCCTGCCCCTCGCCCCGGCACCCGGGCACCCCGCGCCTGTTCACCGTGGATTTCCCGACCCCCGACCGGCGGGCGCGCTTCCACGCCGTCGAACACCGCGGCAGCGCCGAGACCCCCGACGACGACTACCCGTACTACCTCACCACCGGCAGGCTGGCGGGCCACTACCAGTCCGGCACCCAGACCCGCCGCGTGCGCGGGCTCCGGGAGGCCGAACCGGTCGCCACCGCCCAGCTGCACGGTTCGCTGGCGCTGCGCCTCGGCGTGCGCGACGGCGACCTGGTGCGCCTGCGCACCCCTCGGGGCGCGGCGGTCCTGACCGCGCGCACCACGCCCGACGTGCGCGCCGACACCGTGTTCGTCCCGTTCCACTGGGGCGGCGCGGCGTCGGCGAACCTGCTGACCAATCCCGCTCTCGACCCGCATTCGCGCATGCCCGAGTTCAAGGTGTGCGCGGTGGCGGTCGACAAGTACGTCCCGGCCCACGATTGCGACGACGAAGGCGAGCAGCATGATGAATGACGGCAGCACCCCACGATTCCTGCAAGGCGTATTCGATTTCCGCGGAAAGGGTTTCGCCGATCCGATCACCCTCGACGACGCGCTGCGCTACGTCGTGCCGCCCGGGGCGACGGTGCAGCCGGTGTATTTCCGCGGCGGCAATTCCACCGACGAGATGATCACCGTCGGGCTCTACCGCGACGGCGCGCTGATGCGGTACTTCCCGATCGCGGCGAAGGGCTCGCTGCACGTCTCGCTGCGGGTGGTCGAGGAGCTGCTCGGCGACACGGTGCTGGAGTTGCGGCTGCTCGCGCCCCTCGACGCGGCGGGCACGGTGGTCATCGACCTGGGCATGATCGAGATCTGACGGGAAAGGACGACGACATGGACGCGACGAACAAGCCGCGACTGGTGGTCATCGGAAACGGCATGGCCGGAGCCCGCGCCGTCGAGGAGATCCTCGCCCGCGGCGGCGGCGACCTGTTCGACATCACCGTCTTCGGCGACGAACCGTACGGCAACTACAATCGGATCCTGCTGTCGAATGTGCTTGCGGGAGTGGACGATACGGCCGAGATCTATCTCAATCCGCTGGACTGGTACGCCGAGAACGACATCGATCTGCGCGCCGGGGTCCGGGTGGTGCGGCTGGATCGGTTCGCGCGCATCGTGCACGCCGACGACGGCACGGCGCTGCGCTACGACCGGCTGATCATCGCGACCGGCAGCCGCTCGTTCTTCCCGCCGATCGAGGGGATGTGGGCCGACGACAAGACGTTGCTGCGCGGCATCTTCGGTTTCCGCTCGCTCGACGACTGCCTGTCGATGATCGACGAATCCGCCGACCGCACCCACGCGGTGGTGATCGGCGGCGGCCTGCTCGGGCTGGAGGCAGCGCGCGGACTCCAGCAGCGCGGGCTCACCGTGGACGTCGTGCATTCGCCGACGACCCTGATGAACGCGCAGCTCGACGATCCGGCCGGGGCGATCCTGCGCCGCTCGGTGGAGGAGCTGGGCATCACCGTGCACACCGGCACCTCGACGCGCGGGGTGCGCGGCGAGAACGGCAGCGTGACCGGGGTGGTGTTCGCCGACGGCACCGGTGTCGACTGCGACATGCTCGTGGTCGCCGCGGGCATTCGGCCGAACGTCGGGCTCGCGCGCGGCGCGGGACTGACCGTGGGGCGCGCGATCGTGGTCGACGACCACATGCGCAGCGTCGACGACGATCGCGTCTACGCCGTCGGCGAGTGCGCCGAGCACCGGGGCCGGGTGTACGGGCTGGTCGCCCCGCTGTGGGAGCAGGCCGTGGTGCTCGCCGACCACATCACCGGCGCGAATCCCGCTGCGCGATACCACGGTTCGCGCACGGCGACGAAGCTGAAGGTGGCCGGGGTGGACGTCGCCTCGATGGGGCTGAAGGCGCCCGAGCGTGAGGACGACGAGTTCGTGCAGTTCAGCGAGCCGCGACTGGGGGTCTACAAGACGATCGTCATCCGCGACGACAAACTGGTCGGGGCCACGCTGCTCGGCGACGTGCGCAAGGTCGCCTTCCTCATGCAGGCCTTCGACCGCGGGCTGCCGTTGCCGCCGGAACGGGTGTCGTTGCTGTTCGACCTGGGCACCCCGCCGGTCGAGGTCGGCGCGGCCGAGTTGTCCGACGACGCGCAGGTCTGCAACTGCAACGGCGTCAGCAAGGCGACGCTGGTGGACTGCGTGCGGGGCGGGGAGCAGTCGGTGGCCGGGGTCATGGCGGCCACCCGCGCCGGGAAGGGCTGCGGCTCGTGCAAGACGCTGGTGACGCAGATCGTGGAGTGGGCGGCCGGCGGCGCCGTCGCGGAGGATCCGTCCGCCTCGTGGTACGTGCCGGGGATTCCGTACCCGAAACCGGAGCTGATGCGGTTGATCCGGGAGCTCCGATTGCATTCGGTGTCTTCGGTTTTCGCGGCGCTCGCGCCGGACGGGCGGGAGGACGCGAACTCGAAGATGGGGTTGGCGTCGCTGCTGCACATGATGTGGGGCGCGGAGTTCGTCGACGAGCCGGACGCCCGGTTCATCAACGACCGCGTGCACGCGAACATCCAACGGGACGGGACGTTCTCGGTGGTGCCGCAGATCCAGGGCGGGGTCACCACCGCCGACCAGCTGCGCCGGATCGCCGATGTGGCGGACAAGTACGGCGTGCCGATGATCAAGCTCACCGGCGGGCAGCGCATCGATCTGCTGGGCGTCCGCAAGGAGGACCTGCCCGCGGTGTGGGCCGATCTCGGGATGCCCTCCGGGCACGCCTACGGGAAGAGCTTCCGTACCGTGAAAACCTGTGTGGGAAGCGACTTCTGCCGCTACGGCCTCGGCGACTCGACCGCGCTCGGCATCGCGATGGAACAGCGTTTCCAGGGCATCCCCGGCCCCGCCAAGATGAAACTGGCCGTGACCGGCTGCCCCCGCAACTGCGCCGAGGCGCTGTGCAAGGACCTGGGCGTCGTCGCCATCGACGGCGGCCGGTGGGAGATCTACGTCGGCGGCGCGGCGGGCGCCCACATCCGCAAGGGCGACCTGCTCGCCACCGTCGACACCCCCGACGAGGTGCTCACCCTGGCCGGGCGGTTCCTCCAGTACTACCGCGAGAACGCCAACTGGCTCGAACGCACCTACGCCTGGGTCCCGCGGATCGGCATCGACACCATCCGCGCCGTCGTCGTCGACGACCGCGACGGCCTGGCCGCCGAACTCGACGCCGCCATGAGCGAATCCGTTGCGGCATATCATGATCCGTGGTCCACCCCGGAGCAGACCAGCCCCGACCGCTACCGCCCCGCCCTTCCCCTCATCCCCCTCCCCCGGGTACCGGCCCGATGACCGGCCACATCATCGGCACCCTCGCCGACATCCCCCTCGGCGAAGGCCGCACCTTCGTCGTCGACAACCGCCAGATAGCCGTCTACCACCTCCGCGACGGCACCCTCCGAGCCCTCGACGCCGTCTGCCCGCACCGCGGCGGGCCCCTCGCCGACGGCCTGATCGACAGCGCCACGGTCGTCTGCCCCCTCCACGGCCGCACCTACGACCTCGCGACCGGCGCCGAATCCACCGGCGGGGCACCGGTCCGTTCCCACACGGCCACAGTGGATTCGGACGGTGCGGTTCGGGTGGTCCTCGGATAACACTGTGCGCCACGGCTTCTCCGGACCGCCGCCCGCGCGGTCGAGGACGCGGGCGGAACCGTGGCGGCCGATATCATCAAGTACTCCTTAAGAAGTCGGGTCGGCGATCACCGGATGAGCTCCAAGCCGGTTACCCTTCACGCGGTTCCGACTGGAACCACATGATCCGCTCCCCGGCTGTGCGGGGAAAACTGAGGAGCAAACGCATGAACATCAAAGCGATCGCTGCCACGGCCGCGACGACCGTCGGGATCGGTGTGAGCGGCGTGCTGGCGGCCGCCCCCGCGTACGCGGGCACCTGGTACACGGCGGATTTCAGCACCTACGCGGCGTGCGACGCGGCCGGAGAGTACAAGATCGAGCATCGCCAGGCGGTGCAATACTACTGCGACAATGTCAGCGACCCGTGGGAGCCGCAGTTGTGGCGGCTGCACTTCCTGACGCCGTAGTCGCGGTTCAACGTCGCGAGGGTGAGGCCGAATCACCAAGTGCCCCAAGGGTTTCGATCGCGGCCGGGTCCTGTCTCGTAGTGACAGCGACGATCAGCGGACGAACACGACCTTGGTGGTCATGGTCGGCCAGATGTCGGCGGCCTCGCCCCACGCGACTGTCCGGTCGACCACCGGGGCGAGGGTGTGCCCGGCGGCGAGGATGTCGAGGACCGCGGGGATGTCGGCCCGGGCGTCGGCGCGCGCGGTGACCAAACGCACTCCGCGGGAATACATTTCGAACATCGGCACGTCCACCGTCGCGCCGAAGTAGATGCCGGTGTCGGTGCAGGTGCCGCCGGGCCAGGTGGCGCGCAGGGCGGCGGCCAGCAGGGCCGGGTCGGCGGAGGTGTTCGCGGTGAGGGGGTAGGGGTCCCAGGCGCTGTCGGGTGCGGGGCGGTCGTGCGGGATCGCGCCGAGCTTCTCGGCGGCGGCCAGGCGGTGGGCGTCGGTGTCGACGTAGTCGATCCGCGCGCCGTAGGCGACACCAAAGGCCGCGGCGTACAGGCCGATCGACAGTCCGCCGACCACCAGCATCCGCCGATCGGCGGGATCGGCCGCGTCGAGCTGATCTCGGTAGGGGCCCACGGTGCGCCAGCCGTCGGGGATGTTGTCCGACAGCGACGCCACCGCGACCGGATCCACCTCGGGCAGCACCGGGACCAGCATGGCGTCCGCGTACGGGACCAGGACGGCGTCGGCGAGGAATCCGCCCCCGTCCAATCCGGCGATCGAACCCAGCCCGTACATCGCGCGGCCCGGCACCGATTCGCACGATCCGGTCCGGCCGCGCCGACACGTCCGGCAGGCGCCGCAATTGATCTGGAACGGCACGACGACGCGATCGCCCACCGCCACCGAGGTCACCTCGTCGCCGATCGCGATCACCTCGCCGATGCCCTCGTGTCCGACCGCGTATCCGGGCGGCAGCGGCGCGCGGCCCTGGGCGACCGCCACATCGAGGTCGCAGCAGGCCACCGCGATCGGCCGTACCAGCGCCTGCCCCGGTCCCGGCGGCTCGGGGTCGGGAATCTCCTGCCATCGGCATCGGCCCGGTTCGGTGAACATCAGCTGCTTCATCGCGCAACCCTTTCTTGAAAGACCACTCAAGTATTCTTGAACGATCTCTCAAGTAAAGTCAACAGGGTGACCCGCAGAGATCAGAGCCGCACCGCACTCGTCGACAGCGCCGCGACGCTGTTCCGCAGACAGGGGTACGCCGCCACCGGCGTCAACCAGATCCTCGAGGTCGCCGAGGTCAAACCCGGCTCGCTCTATCACCACTTCCCCGGGGGCAAACAGGAATTGGCGGCGGCGGTGGTCGAATCCGCGGGTGCCGCCATCGCCCGTCAGCTCCGCCACGCCCTGCGTTCGGACCTCCCCGTCGCCGATGTCACCGACGGGTGGATCGACGGTCTCGCCGCCGCCCTGGGGGCCGACGAACGCGACGGTTGTCCGATCGCTCCGGCGGCCACCGAATCGGTGCACTCCAGTCCCGCCGTCCGGGCCGCCTCGGCGCGCGCGTTCCAGGATTGGTGCGACGCCCTCGCCGAGCGGTTGCGAGCCGACGGCCGGTCCGCCGAGGACGCCGAGTCGATCGCGACGGCGGTCGTCTCGCAGATCGAGGGCGCGCTGCTGTTGTCGCGGGTCGCGGGTGACGTGGTCGCGCTGACGGCCGCCAAGGCGGCGATTCGCCGACTGGTGAGCTGAAATACCCTGTCGCTCAGGGCTTTTCGACGGAGCGTCGGTTCCGCTCACCGGCGCGGCCGAGGCGGATCGCCGAGACGAGGAAGAAGATGCCGCCGAGGACCGCGTAACCGGCCACGCTGGACAGCGTCGGGTCCGCCGCCGAGGCGCTGACGACAAAGTTGGCTCCGGCCAGCACCGAGATGCCGCCGCTGAGGATCATCGGCCACTGACCGCCCATCGCGCGCCTGCCTAGCGCGACGATCAGCTGGACCAGCCCGGCCGCGATCGCCCAGGCGCCCCACACCCGCAATACCGCCGGAATGCCGGACGCGGCGGCGATCCCGATACCGAGCGCGGCGAGCAGGCTGATCGCCATGTTCACGTACAGGCCGGTGACCGATCCGCCGCTCTTGGCCGAGCGAGCGTCCACGAGGGCCGATCCCACGTCGAACAGCGGATACAGGACGAGCAGGACGCCGCCGATCACCCCAAGGCCCGACCCGGCCGTAAGGAACATCAGGGCCGCCCACACGATGGCGAACGCGAACCGCACGAGGTACAACCGGCGCAGCGCCGGGGCGAACCCGGCTACGGCGGGCGAGTCGACAGTAGTCACTTTGATCCCTTCATCGTCCGGGCGTTTTCCCGGAAGAACGAACGTTCTATCTCGGATCAGCATGACCAGGGTGCCGCGGGAAGTCAAGACCGAACGTTCTACCCCCTGGGCGGCCGATGTGGCGGTAGCGAGCGACCGACGGCCGCTACTTCGAGGCGGATTCGATGCGATGCTGGAGGATCCCGTCGACGCCGCGTAGGAATGTGTCGCAGACATCGGCCGGGTCGGCGAGGCAACCGGAGACCATCGCGCCGTCCCGCAGCATCACGAAATGCCGGCCCGCGAGTTCCGGCGGCGTGTCGCCGACCTGCGCGAGCAGGTCCGTGACGGTGTTCAGGAACCACTCGCGGTGCGCGAGGACGGCCTGATGCACGGGATGCGCGGGATCGGGATACTCCGCGACGGCATTGAGGAACGCGCAGCCGCGGAAATCGGCCGAGCGGATGCCCTGGGCGATCGACCCGGCGATGGCTCGCAGTTTGTCGGCGGCCGAGAGGTCGTCGGCGAGGATCGTGCCGATCCCCTCGCACTCCATCTCGTGCACACTCTGCAAATACGCGACGACGAGGTCCTCTTTGCCGGGGAAGTGCCGGTACAGGGTGGCGCGGGTGACCTTCGCCTCCGCGACGATCCGATCGATCCCGACGGAATGCAGACCCTCCGCGTAGAAAATCCGGGTGGCCGTTCCGAGCAGCCGCGACCGCGCCTCGGACACCTGACCTCGAGCGTTGCGCACCATCCGCTCGAAGGTAGCAGATAGAACGATCGGTACCGTCGAGCACCCCGGCCGTTAGGTGCGGGCGAACAGCGCGGCCACGCTGTTCGGCGCCTGCGGGCCGAAGAAGGTCGCGAGGTTGTGCGCCGACTGGGCGGCGATCTGGTGGCTGCGGGGGAAGAGTCGCTTCTCGTATGCGGCGAGCGCGGTCTCGGCGTCGGGGTGCTCGGCCAGTTCGCGGGCCAGGTCGGCGCCGTCGTACATGGCGAGGTTGGCGCCTTCACCGGCGAAGGGCGACATCAGGTGCGCGGCGTCGCCGACGAGCGTCACGCCCGGCACCCGGTCCCAGGCGAGGCCGACCGGGAGCGCGTGGATCGGCCGGAGCCACGGCCGCGCGTCGCTGGCCGTCACGAACGTGGTGAGCAGCGGTGACCAGCCGTCGAACTCGTCGGCGAGGCGACGCAGACCGGCGGCCGGGTCATCGAAGTCGATCGACCGCATCCATTCCTCGGGCTTGTTCAACGCCACGTAACCGCGCACACCGCCGTCCGCGTAGCGATGGACGATGATGCCCCGACCCGGCGCGACCGCCATGAGCGTGCCGCTGCCGATCATCGCCACACTCGCCGGGTGATCCCGACGGCTTGAGGCGAGGGCGATCTCGACGAAGCAGGTGCCGCTGTAGCGCGGCTCGGCCCGGGTGAGCAGCGGCCGGACCTTCGACCAAGCGCCGTCCGCGCCGACGACGATATCGGCGCGAACGGTGGAACCCGCCGCGAAGACGAGGTCGAAGCCCGTCGGGTGGCGCCGCAGCGCGGTCACCTTGTGGCCCCACCGGATGGTCCCGGGGGCGAGCGAGTCGATGAGCAAGCGCCGGAGTTCGCCGCGGTCCACCTCGGGGCGAGACGAACGGGAGTCCGTGGGCCGGTCGAGCAGGATCGTGCCGAGGCGGTCGACCACGCGCTTGGCGTCCTCACCCGGCCGGACCAGAACCCGGAACTCGTCATACAAGCCCGCGGCGCGCAGCGCGACCTGCCCGGTCTCCTCATGGATGTCGAGCAGACCGCCCTGCCCTCGCGCCGACGCCGACGCCTCACCCTCGTAGACCGTAACGGCGACGCCGTGGGCTTGAAGCACCCGGGCAAGCGTCAGCCCACCCAGTCCCGCTCCGACAATGGTGACGGTCTTCCGCATGATGCGCTCCTCGGTTGCGTTCGACACCGGGAGCGGGCGGGACGCCCGACCTCGGCACGGAGACGCTCACCGATCGGAACCGTCCTGCATCGATGTGTGCGCGATATCCGGCGAGCAAGTCCGCGGGACATCGTTTTTCGCGACACCACGAATCTAACCCGGGTTCGGGTGCTGAGCAATTCCTCGGGTTCGGGCGGTCCAGGAGCGGGCAACGATACCATGGCGTTTCGCGCCGAAAACCCTTGTGGCTCAACCACTGTCGCGATCGCCTCGTACGCCGAGGTGATGCCGCAGACGGTGCACTTGCCCGGCAGCGTATTGCTCGGGTTCGACAAGCACTGCGCTGAGACCGCCGGGCTCCGACGGCAGTAGAAAATCGCCGCGGTCGATGTCCGCGTCGGTAGGGACTGTCAACTCCAGGCCATAGCAACGCCCGCTCTTCTCGTCGCGCAGTACCAGTTCCGCGCGATTACCCTGCTGCCACGAGAGCGACATCGGGCGCAGGCTTTCGGCGATTGCCGCCCGGCGTGCGACCGCTTTGGCCAAGACCGCGAAACACCGAGAGATCCCGGCCTCCGATGGTGGAGTTCTCACTTCGATATCCCAATAGCGGCCCCGCCCTTCGGTATACGGGTGATAGAACCGGGGGAACTGCTGGTTCTCGTACACCGTCGCGCCCCGTCGACCGTCGTCATCGACCAGCGACACCAGCAATCCCCGGTACCGCACCCGGTGGGCCACCCAATCGAAATCCATTGGCGCCGAGAGTGTCTGATCCCGCGAGTCGAGGAAGAAGGTGAAGAACCACGACCGCGCCGACGGCGCTCCGGCCGCGCGGGGATCCTCCAACAGGTAGCACGGGGTCATCCCCGGCAGAAGAACGTTGCGCCACGCCGTCGCCTCTTGGTAATCGACGCTTGGCTCCGCCGCCCCGTCGACGGCCACCACCGGAGTCACCATGTGCACCGGACCGGACCGATCGAACGTGCCGTCGTTCTCGGCGCGCTGGCGGCCCATCTCCGCGATCAGACCCGAACTCGGCCGTACGCAGGAACGTGCACGGATAGTCGTTGCCGCAGGTCGGCCATCGGCGTGCGCGAAACCGAAGCCGTCGGCGGACGTACGCCACCCACTCAACCGTGCCGTTACGGCGTGACGCAGTTCGTCGAGGTCGTAGCCGGACTCTGGTGTCATGGCGCTATTTCGCCAATTGTTCGTTGCCGCAGAAGGATTACCCCTCGCGCGGTCGGCGGTCAGTCGGCGAGGATTCGCTCCACTCCCTCTCGATAGGTGGTGACCTGGAAGGCGGGGAAGCGGGCCGCGAACTTCGAGCTGTCGAAGATGTTGTCGGCGCGGTAGCGGTCGATCAGTTCGTACATTTCGCCGAGCGGCTTGACGACGTGGCGGGCGAGGCGGAAGGCGAGCATCGGCAGTACCGTGTAGCCGATCTTGCGGCCGGTGACCTCGCTGGCTAATTCGATGAGCTGGGCGTAGGTTCGCCGGTTCGGGTCGATCGGGAGGTGCCAGGTCTGGCCGTAGGCATCGGGGTGTTGCCGAGCAGGGCCAGCGCCCGGCCCGCGTCGGGGGTCCAGATCAGGGAGCGTGCGGTGTGGGCGTCGACCGGGACGAACGGCCGCTTCCCGGCCCTGATGCGGTCGAACACCAGCGAATTCGTGTAGCTCTTGGTCGAGCCGGGCCCGTAGAACTCGGGGGCGCGGCCGATGAGGCCCTGAACCCGACCGGCCCGTATCGCCTCGAGCAACATGGTGGCGAGTTGGCCACGGACACGTCCCTTGGGGCCGCCCGGTGCGAATGCCGTCGATTCGGTCTGGGGTGCCGACGTTCCGGGATACATGTAGGTGTTGTCGAAGAAGACGAGCTTCGTCCCGTGTTCGGCGCAGGCGTCGATGACATTGCGCATGATGACGGGGAACTGACGCTCCCACAGCTCCGAGTCCAGGGGCAGGCCGACGGTGAGGTAGGCGATCTCGCTGCCCGCGACGGCGCGGCGGGTGGCCTCGGTGTCGGTGAGATCCGCGGGCACGAGTTCGTCGGTGTCGTCGACCCGCGACGGCTTGCGGCTGACGAGGCGAATTTCCTTGGTGTAGGTGCGGTGAAGTTCGTGCACGAGTTCGTCGGCGATCGGTCCGCCTGCGCCGAGGACGGTCTGCATGGGGTCTCCTCGAGGTGGTGGGGTGTCGACACCGGGGCCCGGGTGGCGGAACCGGACGTCATGTTTACAGTGCTAACACAGCATAGGAGGGCTATGTAAGCAATGTCAACATCGGGATATCCCGCGTTTCCGGGGTGAACCAGGTGACCGCGGCACTGAGGAGCATCAAAACCAGCACATAGGCGGCGAAGAGGTGGGCGTGGCCGGTGCTGGTGAGCCAGGTCTGGAGGTAGGGCGCGGTGCCGCCGAAGGCCGCGGTGGCCACGGCGGCACCGAGACCGCTTCCGGTGGCACGGATTCCGGCGGGGAACAGTTCCGCGTACACCGCGGGAATGACGGCGGCGAAGGCCGCGAGGAAGACCATGGCGAGCAGTAGAGCGAGGGCCAACTCCCAGGGGCCGCGGTCGAGCAGCGCGGTGGCGGGATAGACGACGACGGCGGTGCCGAGGCTGAAGACCAGCAGGACGGGGCGTCGCCCGATGCGGTCGGAGACGATGCCGTAAGCGGGCAGTAGGGCGATCATGAAGACGGACGCGAGCACGCTGATCCACAGCACCTCGGCGGCCGGAATCCGGTGGGCGGCAACGACATGCGCCGGTGTCCCGATCACCCACAGGTAGAACGCGACGGTGCCGCCGATGGTCAGGCCGAAGGAGCGGGCGCACGCGGCCCGGTGGGTCCACAGCTCCCGCCACAGCGGCGAGCGCGTGCCGGGCGCGAAGGCGGTGCTCTCCGGCAGGCGCACGCGCATTGCCAGCGTGTAGAGACCGACGACGCCACCGAGCACGAACGGCACCCGCCACCCCCAGGCGCTCATCTCCGCCTTGCTCAACGCCCCACTCAGCACCGCGCCCAGCACGGTGGCGACGACGATGCCGCCGGTGCCCGAGACATAGATGAAACAGGCCCAGCGCCCCCGGCGGCCGGGCGGCGCCGATTCCGCGAGATACGTTTGCACAGCGGGCATTTCGCCGCCGTGGCCGAGCCCCTGGGCGAGACGGGCCAGCACGAGCAACAGCGGCGCGCCGAGGCCGATGGCCGCGTGCGTGGGTGTGACGCCGATCAGCAGACTGCCTCCCGCGGCCAACGCGATGGCGGCGATGAGCGCGACTCGGCGGCCGCGACGGTCGGCGTACCAGCCGAACAGCAGGCTGCCGATGGGCCGCACGACGAATCCGATCGCGAAGACGATCAGCGCGGACAGCAGGGCGAGCATCCCGCTCTTGCCGGGGAAGAACGCGTGCGCGAAGAACGGTGAGAAGGTGCCGAAGATGGCCCAGTCGTACCACTCCAGGGCGTTTCCCGCGCCGGTCGACAGCAACGTCCGCCAGGGGCGGGGCGCGGCGGAAGCGCTTGTGGGAGAGGCATTCTCGGTGGATGCGGTGGTGGACATGAGCGACCTCACGCGATATCGGCGGCGAGTCGGCGAGCGGCGAGTTCGGCGTACACCAGTGCGCCGTCGGTGAGCACCGCGTCGTCGAACACCGCATAGGGCGAGTGATTGTCGAAGGCGTGCGCCGGATCGGCGTCGCGGGGGCAGGCGCCGAGCAGGACCATGGCGCCGGGCACCCGATCCAGCACCCGGCAGAAGTCCTCGCCCGCGTACAGCGGCCCGGCCAGGTCCAGATAGCGTTGCGGCCCAAGCACTTCGGCGACTGTCGTCGCCGCGAAGTCGGCTTCGCCCGGATCGTTGGCGGTGACGTCGAGGTACTCGGTCACTTGCGGGTCGGCGGTCACGCCGTGCGCGTCGGCGATCGAACGACAGACGCGTTCGAATCCCTTCCGCAGCGCGTCGCGGGTGGGCGCGTGGTGCCAGCGCAAG
This sequence comes from Nocardia sp. NPDC003482, assembly GCF_053588115.1. Classification (NCBI taxonomy): domain Bacteria; kingdom Bacillati; phylum Actinomycetota; class Actinomycetes; order Mycobacteriales; family Nocardiaceae; genus Nocardia; species Nocardia sp. NPDC003482. Next base: position 338,485 of record NZ_JBSFPI010000001.1, on the reverse strand, counting down.
GTGCCGTGCAGTTCGGCGTGCGCCGCGAGGATGTTCCCGGCGGTGCCCGCGTGGATCGCCCCGATGGTCAGCACCGCCGTGGCGGCGGGATCGGCGGTGCGCGACACCATCCCGGGCAGCGCACCGACCATGGCGGCGGCCGCGGGGAGGGGGTCGTGCGCGAGATGCGGGGCCGAGCCGTGCCCGCCGGTGCCCCGCACGGTCACCGTCAGCAGGTCCGCGCCGGCCATCAGGGGTCCGCGCCGGGTGGTGAACACCCCGTGCGGAAATCGCGCGGACATGACGTGAATCGCATACGCGGCAACGGGTTTCGAGCCCGCCGCGGACAGCACGCCCGCGTCGATCATCCTGGCCGCGCCGTCCGCGCCCTCCTCCCCCGGCTGGAACATGAAGATCACGTCCCCGGCCAGTTCCGCCCGCCGCGCGCACAGCATCCGGGCCGCGCCCACGAGCATGGCGGTGTGCAGGTCGTGGCCGCAGGCGTGCATGGCCCCGTTGCGCGCGGCGTAGTCGAGGCCGGTGCGTTCGGTCAGGGGCAACGCGTCCATGTCGCCGCGCAGCAGCACGACGCGGTCGGACCGCCCGCCGCGCAGGACGGCGGTGATCGAATCGAGTTCGCGGCCGACGGTGATCTCGAGCGGCAGTCCCGCCAGCGCGTCGAGCACCCTTTGCCGGGTGCGCGGCAGCCGCAGGCCGATCTCGGGGTCCGCGTGGATTTCTCGGCGCAGTCGCACCAGATCCTGGTGCAGCGCATGCATTTCCGGAGCGGGGGGCATTCTCGACCCTTCCTGTCGTGCGTGATCGTGACAGGATGTCGAGGTCGGCGGAAAAGCCCGTGAAATCGCAGGAAATTCGACGAACCGGGGTGGATATGCAGGATTCTGTCCCGGCGCTGGACGAATTGGATCTGGCGCTGATCAACTGCCTGGAGATCGCGCCGCGGGCCACCTGGCAGCGGCTGGGCACGGTCCTCGAGGTCGATCCGGTGACGGTGGCCCGGCGCTGGCAGCGGCTGCACGCGGCCGGGGTGGCCTGGGTCAGCGGCCGTGCCACCGGCGCGCCCGACTCCTGTCTGGCCATCGTTCTGGTCGACTGCGCCAACGGGACCGTCAACGACACCGCGCGGCAGCTGGCCCGCTGGCCGCATGTGCTCAGCGTCGAGCACATCAGCGGCAGACACGATCTGTCCCTGCTGATCTCGGTGGGCGGAGTGGTCGAGCTGTCGAGGCTGCTGCTGGAATCGCTGTCGGCCGTGCCCGGTGTCGCCGCGACCAGCACCATGCTGGTGACTCGGGTCTACCGCATGGGCGACCAGTGGCAGCTGCGGGTGCTCGACGCCGGGCAGCGCGCCCGGCTGCTCGACAGCGTGCGGCCCTGGCCCGCGCGCCCGCCGAAACCCCGGCCGCTCGACGCGACCGATCGCGCGCTGGCCCTGCGGTTGGGCGAGGACGGGCGGACCCCGCTGTCGGATCTGGCGAGCGAAACCGGATCGAGCCTCACCACGGTGCGCCGCCGCCTCGACGGCATGATCGCGGGCGGCCGCCTGGTGCTGCGCTGCGATCTGGCGCTGTCGCTGTCGAGTTGGCCGGTGGGCATGTGGGTCTGGGGTCGCGCCGATCCGAACGATCGGGCGACGGTCGAGGCGGTGCTGGGCGTCCCCGGCGCGCGGGTCTGCATGCGCGTGTCCGGCGGTGAACCGAATCTCGCCGTGGGCTTCTCGCTGCCGTCGGTGCACGAGGTGCCGGTGGTCGAGTCGCGGCTGTCCGCCCAGGCGCCGCGGTTCACCGTGCTGGGCACGTCGATGGTGCTGCGGTTCCTCAAACGCATGGGCCGCATCCTGGACTCGGCGGGCCGCAGCGTGGCGACGATCCCGATGGAGATCTGGGCGGATCCGGGTCACCCGCCGCCACCCTGACCGGCGCGGCGCCTCCTTCCCGAGGTTCGGCGTGCGCCGACGCTCCCGTGTACTCCAGGTTCATCCCTTTCGGATGAACCGATCGGACCCCGGTCCATGGATGCTGACCTCGACTTGCCGGGCCGCTCGGCGGTCGCAGGAGCAGGTGAATCTCATTCCGCGAGAGGCCGATAATGACCGATTCCGCAATGCCGAATCCCACGGATCGTGCCGTGCATCGGCGAGCCGTGGAAGCAGCCGTGTGGGGTATGGCCGCGGTGAACTACGAGATCATGCGGTCGGTCATGGCACCACGGGGCGCGATCGAATTCCTGTACTGGTCGAAGCTGTTGGATTGGCGCAACCAGACTCTGACACCGAACCCCGACCTCATCTACTACATGGCCTTCCTGGACGTCGGCCGCGACGGACCGATCGTCGTCGAGATCCCCCCGGGTAACGAGCAGCATGTGCTCAACGGCAGCCTGTGCAATGTCTGGCAGGTCCCGCTCGAAGACGTCGGGAAGTTCGGCGCCGACCAGGGGCGCGGGGCGCGGTATCTGCTCCTCCCCCCTGGTTACGACGAAACGCCGCCCGACGGCTATCTCGTGCTCCGGTCCGACACCAATCGGGTGTACGCGCTCCTGCGGACGGTGCTGCCCGAGGCAACCCAATCAGCCCTCGACGCGGGTCTGGATTACTGCCAGGGCATTCGCATCTACCGTCTGGCCGACGCCGCGGACCCGCCCGAGACGCCGAGGCGAGACCTCGCGGGTGAATTGGTCGACACCCGCATTCCCGAGACTCTCGAATTCTGGAAAGCTCTCGACCGGGTCGTGCAGGCCGAACCCTGGTTGGCGCGTGACCGCGCGTTCGCCGAAATGCTGACCACGGTCGGTATCGAACGCGGTACGAAGTTCGAGCCCGATGCCCGGCGGGTGGAATTGCTGAAAAGCGCTGTGCGCGAAGCACTCGAGTGGATTCGCGCGGTCTACCGATCGGACCCGCCGTTCTATGCGGGCCGGCACTGGTTCTTCCCCGCGGGGCGTGACTTCATCGCCGGGCAGAGCACCAACTTCGCCGACGGCGAGGTCTATCCCTACACCGATCGCGCGGTGGTTTATCACATGGCGTTCATCGGCCTCAAACGCCTCGGCGTCGGGCAGTTCTATCTGGTGAACCTCCGCGACCGGGACGGGGAGATCCTGCGTTCGAACCGCACCTACCGCATGCGCGTACCGGCCGACGTGCCGGTATCCCAGTACTGGTCGGTGTCGATGTACGACGGCCACGATCACACCTTCATCCGCGGCAACACCAAATACTCGGTGTCGTCCCAGCAACCCGGTCTGCACGTCAACGCCGACGGCTCCGTCGACGTGTACTTCGGGCCGAACGCGGCGCCGGGCCGGGACGCGAATTTCATCGAAACCGGCGAGAGCGAGACCTTCGAATTGATGTTCCGCTTCTACGGTGTCGGGCCCGAGGTGATGAACAAGCAGTGGCGCCTCGAGGACCCGGAGATCATCGACCACAGGGAAATTCCCGGCGCAGTGTGACGCACATGCCGCCGTCAGCGCCCGGCGACCGGGCGCACGCGTTCGAGCACGACGGGCGCGTAGGGCCGCCACGTCGAGACGGCCCAGAGCACCACCAGATCGACCACGATCGTCGCGACCGACCACCACGGCGCGTAGGGCAGCGACAGGAAATTCGCCACGATCGAGACCGCCGCGACGACGGCGGCGAGGATCAGGGCCCAGCGCGCGGCGATCATCATCGCCAGGGCGACGAGGATCGCGAGGGCGCCGAGCACGATGTGCACCCAGCCCCACGTGGGCAGGTCCATCCGGTAGGTGTACTCGGGGACACGCAGGAACACCTCGTCGCGCGCCACCGCCGAAATGCCTTGCAGCACAGACATGATCCAGGCGAGCAGCAGCATCACCGCGGCGAACATGGTGATCCCGGCGGCGAAACCCTGCCGAACCGGGTGGGGCTCTTGCAGATACGTCGTCATGACGGCCACGCTAGGAACGCCGCCTGCGGGGCGGCGTCATCCGATCGGGGTGATCCCGGCCGACTCCGGCCCGCGTCCGGCTCGACATCCGGATCGACAGCGGCGATCTCACCCCGAACGGGTGAGGGTTGCGCCGAAACCCTGATTAGGGTCGGTCCCATGCACAGGGCTGCGCGTGGGGTCCTCTCGGCGAGGGGTGCGGCCGCCGCCCTGATCTCCCGCGCGGACGGCCGTCCGTGACCCGCGCGCCGATCTTCGAGTCGCTGGCCGGATACCGCCGCGCGTGGCTGCGGCCCGACGTCGTCGCGGGTCTGACCGTGTGGGCCGTGCTGGTTCCCGAGGCGCTGGCCTACGCCTCGATCGCGGGCGTGCCGCCGGTGACCGGTCTCTACGCCGCGGTGCCCGCGCTGGTCCTCTACGCGCTCGCGGGCAGTTCGCGGCATCTGGTGGTCGGGCCGATGTCGGCGACGGCCGCCCTGTCCGCCGCGATCGTCACGCCCCTCGCCGGGGCCGACGGCGGGCGCTACCTCGCGCTGTCCACCGCGCTGGCCCTCGTCACCGGGGCGGCCGGGCTGCTGGCGGGGCTCGTTCGGCTGGGTTTCGTTGCCTCGTTCATCTCCGAACCGGTTCTGAAGGGGTTCATCGTCGGGCTGGCGCTCACCATCATCATCGGCCAGGTTCCCAAGCTCCTCGGCATCGGCAAGCACGAGGGCGACTTCTTCCGGCAGGCCTGGGGAGTGCTCACCCATCTCGGCGAAACGCACTGGCGCACACTGGTTCTCGGCCTGCTCAGCCTGGCGGTCGTACTGGGTGTGAAACGCTGGCTCCCCCTGGTTCCCGGTTCGCTGCTCGCGGTGCTGCTGGGCATCGCCGCGGTCGCGGTGTTCGATCTGGACGACCACGGGGTCGCCATCGTCGGGCACATCGACTCGGGCCTGCCCGCCCTCGGCCTGCCCGATGGCCCGGACTTCGGGGACTATCTCGATCTGGCCGGGCCCGCGATCGGTGTCCTGCTGATCGGATTCGCCGAGGGCCTCGGCGCGGCGAAAACCTATGCGGCCAAGGCGGGTTACACCGTCGACGCCAATCGCGAACTGCTCGGCCTCGGCGCGGCCAATCTCGGTTCCGGTCTGGCGTCGGGGATGGTCGTCAACGGCAGCCTGTCCAAGACCGCCGTCAACGGATCCGCCGGGGCCAGAACGCAATTGAGCGGGCTCGTGGTCGCGGCGTTGACGGTGCTGACCCTGCTGCTGCTCACCGGGCTGTTCGAGAAACTGCCCGAGGCGACGCTGGCCGGCGTGGTCATCGCCGCGGTCGTCGAACTGGTCGACATCGCCGGACTGCGGCGGCTGTACCGGGTGTGGACCGAGCGCCTCGGCGGCATCTACGACCACGCGGCGCGCGCGGACTTCCTCGCCGCGGCCGCGGCCATGCTCGGCGTGCTGCTGTTCGACACGCTGCCCGGACTGCTCATCGGCATCGGCATCTCCATGCTGCTGCTGGTCTATCGCACCTCCCGCCCGCACGTCGCACCCGTGGTGAAACAGGGCACGCTGTGGCTGGACGCCGACCGGCACCCGGGCCTGCCGCGGCGGCCCGACCTGCTGGTGGTCCGCGTCGAATCCGGGCTGTACTTCGCCAATGCCGACTACGTCCGGGAGCGCGTCACGAGCCTGTGCACCGACCGGACCCGACTGGTCGTCCTCGACGCCGAGACCTCGCCGAGCATCGACGTCACCGCCGCGGCCATGCTCGACGACCTGCGCGCCGCCCTGGCCCGCCGCGGCGTCGGCTTCCGGATCGCCCGGCCCATCGGGCAATTCGGCGACACGCTCGGCGCGTCGGAGACCACCGCCACCCCGATCGGGGTGTACCCGACCGTGACGGCCGCGGTGGCCGACCTGCCCGAGGACACGACCCCAGGAGGCGACCATGGGTGAGCTGCTGCTGCGACTGCTCCCGGAACTGATCGGCCTGATCATCACCCCCGGCGCGATCGCGGGCTGCATCCTGCTGCTGCATTCGCAGCAGCCCGTGCGCAACGCGCGGGCCTTCGGCGGCGCGTTCATGCTCACCTACACCCTGATCGTCGTCTCGGCCCTGCTCGGGGGCGCCTCCGACCCCGGATCGACCTCCCCGCACACCTCCTCCGCCGCCGGGCTGGCCGTCGGCCTGATCTTCCTCGCCGCCGGAGCCTGGGTCGCGACCCGACCCCGCGCCGCCGCGGCGACCACCCCGAAATGGCTCGACGAACTCGGAAACGCCGGTCCGAGAAGGGCTTTCGTGATCGGGATCGCCTTCGCGGTGGTCAACCCGAACCTGTTCATCATGATCTCCGGTATGAGCCTGATCTCCAGCTCCCACACCGGCCCCGGCGCGGCCTTCCTCGCCACCGCGCTGTTGCTCGCCGCCGCGGCACTGGACTTCCTGATCCCGATCGGGGTCTACCTCGCCCTCGGCGACCGCGCCCGCACCGCCCTCGACACCGCGCAGGACTGGATGGTCCGCAACAATCGCGCGATGTCGATCGCGGTGCTGTTCGCCTTCGGGGCGCTGTTCACCATCCGCGGGATCGTGAATCTGATGTCGGTGCGGTCCTGATCCGGTCAGGGGGTGACGATGGCGAAGTTCTTGTCGCCCGGGTCGAGCACGGCGGCCAGGCGTTGTAGTGCCGACGCGTCGCCCTCGAGCTCGATTCCTGGTGTGTCGCCGGAGAATCCGCCGAAGGCCAGGGTGGGCAGCGTTCGGCTGGTGGTGGTCAGCGTCGCGTCGGCCGCGCCGGCCTGCGGGCGGGCGCTGTAGGTGAGGACACCGTTGGCCAGGCGCAGCCGGTAGCGCTGGTCGAGATCGGTGAGCGCCACGTCGATCGTCAGGTTTTCGCCCCACGCGCGGGGCCCGTCGATCTGGATCGCGATGGCGTCGAACAACATGGTCGGCGACAGCTGCGCGACGACATCGGGCGCGGTGGTCTCGGTGGGAGTGCCGAAACCACCGTGGCGCAGTTCGGTCGTGCCCGACAGGTACCAGCTGCGCCAGGTACCGTTCTCCGCGCCGTAGCCGAGCTGCTCGTAGGTGTCGGCCAGCAGCTCGCGGGCCGCCGCGTGATCGGGCTGCGCGAACACGACATGGTTGAGAACCTGTGCGGCCCAACGGAAATCACCGTTCTCGAAGGACTCGCGGGCCTTGTCCACCACCGTGTCGGCACCGCCCATGAACTCGACGTACCGCTTGGCCTGCTCGACCGGCGGGTGCGGCCACAGGTTCGCCGGGTTGCCGTCGAACCAGCCCAGATACCGCTGGTAGACCGCCTTCACATTGTGGGAGACCGAGCCGTAGTAGCCGTGCGCGCTCCAGGCGTTCTCGAGCGACGGCGGCAGCTCGATGGCCTCGGCGATCTCCGGACCGGTCAGGCCCTTGTTCATCAAGCGCAGGGTTTGATCGTGGACGTAGGCGTACAGATCGCGCTGGGTCGACAGGAACGTCCGGACTCGTTCGTTACCCCAGGTGGGCCAGTGGTGGGAGGCGAAGACGACCTCGGCGTCGCCGCCGAACAGGTCGATGGTCTCGGTGAGATAGTTGGCCCAGCCGTGCGGATCCCGCACGACCGCACCCCGCAGGGTGAGCAGATTGTGAAAGGTGTGGGTGGCGTCCTCGGCGGCGCACAGGGCGTGGAAGTCGGGGAAGTACACCAGCATCTCCGCGGGCGCCTCGGTGTCGGGAGCCATCTGGAACACCATCCGCACCCCGGCCACGGTGACCTCGTCACCGGTGGTGGTGACGATATCGGTCGGCGCGATCAGCGACACCGTGCCGATCGAGAGGGTCTGCCCGAGCCCGGCGCCGACCTGGCCCTGCGGACCGCGGGCGAGCGCGGCGCCGTACATGTATCCGGCACGCCGGTTCATCGCTGTCCCCGCGAAAACGTTCTCCGACACCGCGTGTTCGAGGAACCCCTCGGGGGCGAAGATCCGCACCGCCCCACTGTCGACCTCGTCCTGCGATACGAAGCCCTTCACGCCGCCGAAGTGGTCGGCGTGGGAGTGGGTGTAGACGATCGCCTTGATCGGCCGGTCGCCGCGATGGGCGCGATACAGCTCCAGCGCGGCCCGCCCGGTCTCCACCGACAACAGCGTGTCGACCACGACCACCCCGTCGTCACCCTCGATGAACGAGGTGTTCGACAGGTCCATGCCCCGCACCTGATAGATGCCGGGCACCACCTCGAACAGGCCGTCCACGGCCACGAGCCGGGATTGGCGCCACAGGCTCGGGTTCACCGTGTCGGGGGCCTCGCCGTCGAGGAAGGCGTAGGTGTCGTTGTCCCAGAGCACCGTCCCGTCCTCGGCCGTGACCGCGTTCGGGGAACGCCGGGCGATCAGTCCGCGGTTGACGTCGTCGAAGTCCTGGGTGTCAGCGAACGGCAGACTGTCCCGCAGCGCCTTGTTCCGGGCAGCGATGGATGCCGATGCTGTTTTCGATGCCATATCGCGCAGTCTGGTGACCGCATGACGCGCTCGTACCATCCGAAACGGGTGAAAACCTCACCCTCCCGCACCGGGTGCCCAGCAGTACCGCGAACGGTTCGGCGAATTGCCGTCCGAGACGGCCACGGGGTGTGCGTCCGCGGCGGGACCCGTGACAGCGTCGATCGATCAGCCGAGGTAGGTCGATTCGAGCACCAGGTCTTTGAGGACCTTCTGGTATTCCGCGTGTGTGCGGTGTTCCCGGGTGCGCCATCGCACGCGCTCGTGCCGGCGCATGAAGGCTCGGTACTCCGGGGCGCCCGGGTATTTGACGTTGTCCGCCACGACGACCGACCCCGGACGCAGCCAGTCCTGGTCCAGGATTCGGTGGAGATCGGGCAGGTACTCCTCCTTGACGTGATCGAGGAAGACGAAATCCAGTGAGCCCGAGGCGAACTCGTGTTCGTCACGCAGGGCGGCCAGGGTCCTTCCGCCGTCGCCCAGGGTGCCGACGATCACGACGACGCGGTCGCCGATGCCCGCGTGATCCCAGATCCGTTGCGCCACGGCGGCGTTGGCCGGATTGAATTCGATGGAGTACAGGACGGCGTCGGCGGGCATGGCCCGTGCGATGCGCAGAGCGCTGTAGCCGCAATAGGTTCCGAGTTCCAGCAGGCGGCGCGGGCGCGCGGCGGCGACGGCGCGGTCGAGGATCCGGCCCTTCTCGTCACCGATGTTGATCAGGTAACTCTTGGTGTAGCAGAACTCGTCGATCGTCCTGATGACGTCATCGATGTCGTTGCGGCGCGCGTGCGCGCACACATAGTCGGCCAGGGCCTGTTCGCGGCCGTCACCGACCTGCCAGTTCGCGCCCATGTGCCGGAGGCCGAACAGAAAACGCACATACGACCAGCGCAGGAACATCACCGGTTTCCCGGCGTATTCGTTGGCGGCGACGGCGAAGGACACGGCGGCGGTGACGGCCAGCACCGACCGGGGCAGCCGCCGACCGAACGCCCTCGGCGCGGTCAGCAGGATCGACGACGTGAGCGACACCGCGGTTGCCACGACGGCGGCGACATACCTGCTCACAGACCCTCGCTCCCGCCTTGTCGGCGTTTCAGTTCGTCGTCCAGGATCGGCCCGATCACCGCGAGCGCCTCGGGGTTGGTCATCTGGGCATGAGTGACGTCGACCCAGTGCTGGGTGATCCGGCCGGAGCAGTGCGGACGCCACATCTCCGCGGTCAGGTCGCCGGTAATGCCTTGGCGCGCGGAGAAATACAGCAGATCGCCGTCGTAGCACGCGGGGCGGTAGCTCGTCGACATGGCGACGCTGTCGACGTATCCCCGGTGCAGGCGTTCGAGTTGCTCGCGGGTCAATCCCCGGCCCGGTCCCGGGCTGTCGGCGAGCAGGTCGACGGCTTCGTCGAGGGTGAGCGGACGGCTGTCGGGAGTGGCCGACTCGTTGCCCTGGAGATGGGTCACCAGGTCCCGGACGGTCGGCGGCTGCGGCGGGGGCGCGTCGTCGCCGAACACCACGCTGTCGAACATGGTGACCGACGCGACGGCGTGGCCGTGGGCGCGCAACCGGATGGCGAGCGCGTGGGCGAGTTGCCCGCCGAGGGACCAGCCCAGCAGGTGGTAGGGGCCCTCGGGGCGCACGCGGAGGAGTTCGCGCAGGTACACCTCGGTGAGTTCGTCGACGGTGTGGAAGTCGCCCGGTCGCCCGGATACGGCCGGGGATTGCAGCCCGTAGACGGGCCGGTCGGTGACGTAGTGCAGCAAGCCCGAGTAACACCACGACAGCGGCACCGCGGAATGCAGGCAGATCAACGGTGTGCCGGAACCGTTGCCGCGCAACGGCAGCACCGTCTCCAGGGCCGAACCGCTCACCGCCACACCGCTGTTCGCATTGGCGGCCGCCGAATCGATTGCGGCGGCGAGGGTTTGCACCGTCGGGGTGAACAGCGAGGACACCGTCACGGTGGTGCCGCACCGCTCCGACAGTTGCCGGCACAGTTCGACGCCCAGCAACGAATTGCCGCCGAGCTCGAAGAAATTGTCGTCCAAACCGACCCGCGTCTGTCCGGTCACCTCGGCGATCGCTTCCGCCACCACCCGCTCGGTCGGCGATGTCGGTGCGCGAAACGCCGGGCGTGGCAGCGACTGTGGGTCGGGCAGGGCGGAGCGATCGGTCTTGCCGCTGCTCGGATTGATCGGGATCTCGGACAGCGGTACCAGGACCGCGGGAACCATGCCGGGCGGCAGGATCGTCCGTACCCGCGCCAGCACGGCGGTACGGTCGAAGTCCTGCGCTGCCGTCGCCGGGACGACATAGCCGATCAATCGGTCGCCGAGCGTCTGCGATGTCCACACCCGCACCACGGCCTGCTCGACCGTCTCGTCGGCGGCCAGTGCGCGCTCGACCTCCGACGGCTCGATGCGCTGCCCGCGCAGCGAGATCTGCACATCGCTGCGGCCGAGGTACTCGAGCGTCCCGTCGGGTTGCTCGCGCACGACGTCGCCGGTGCGATACATTCGAGTTCCCTTGGGCCCGTGCGGGTTTGCCACGAAACAACTCGCGGTGATCCCGGGCCGCCCCAGATATCCGCGCGCCAACGCCTCACCCGCGAGATACAGTTCGCCGCGCGCGCCGCGCGGGGCGGGCCGTAGCCGGGTGTCCAGGACGAGGGTCTGCACGCCGGGTAGTGCGCGGCCGATCGTGATCGTCGTGCCCGGCTCGAGCGGTTCGGTCTGGGTCACCACGACGGTGGCCTCGGTGGGGCCGTAGGAATTGAACATGGGTAGTCGGTCCGCCCAGCGGTCGGCAAGTGCGGGCGGGCACTTGTCGCCCCCGACGGTCACGGTGCGCAGCGACGGCAGTCGGTCCGGGTCGAGGGTTGCCAGAATGGTGGGTGTGACCACCAGGTTGGTGACGGCCTCGTCCTGGATAACCTGCGAAAGCCGTTGTCCCGCAACGATGTCCGGCGCCATGGCGACCAGCGTTCCGCCGGGGACGAAGGCGGAGAGGTACTCGAGGAACGAGGCGTCGCAGAAGGGCGAATGTGCTTGCAGCACCACGGATTCGGGATCGAGGTGGTTGCGGGTGCGCAGGTCGTCGGCCAGCGCGGCCAGACCCTCGTGGGTGCTCAGTACCCCCTTGGGTTCGCCGGTGGATCCGGAGGTGTAGATGAGATAGGCCGGGTGAGCGGCACGCAGCGGTCTGGTCCGGTCCGCGTCGGTCACCGCGGCGGTCGAGCGCGACGCGGCGGCGCGGGTGAACTCCTCGCTGTCGAGCAGCAACCAGTCGGCCGCCGTGCCCGTCAGCGCCGCGTGCCATTCGGTGCGGGTGATGCCCAGTGTCGCACCGGAATCGGCGAGGAGCTTCGCCACGCGCGCCGGCGGATCGGCCGGATTCACCGGGAAGAAGACCGCGCCGGTACGGGCAACCGCCCACAACGCCGTCACCGATTCCACCGACCGCGGCAATGCCACGGCCACAACGACTTCCGGTCCGGCGCCGTGCGCGATCAGCTCGCGCGCCCATTGGGCGCTCGTCTCGTCGAGGGCGCGATAAGTCACCGAGCGGTCCGGCCCGCTCAGGGCGATCCGTTCACCGGTACCGATTCCGTGCGCGAGCAACTCCGGGAGCAGGCGCTGATGATGCCGCTCCGGCGCGGCGATCGTGCGGTTCCCGGCGACCGCCGCGAACACCCTGTCCTCGCCGTCGGCTTCCAGGAATCGGGACAGGCAGTCCACGAACTGCTGTCGATACCACTCCACCTCGTCCGCTCGGTACAGCTCCGGGTTGGCGTGGAAATCGATGGTGAAGGGTTCGGCGCCGAACCGGTAGCAGCTGATCGCCAGGTCGTCCACCGGACCCGCCGACAGCAGATGCGTGCGTCCGCGAACGTCGCCGAAGCCGATGCTGTCGGGCAGGCTGAGGACGTTGACCAGTGGACCGTAGCCGTGCCGGCCGACCCGGCCCATGCCCTGGTCACGGAGCAGGTCCTCGTGCCGGTACAGCTGGTGGCGCAACGCTCCGATCATCCGCAGGCGCACCTGCCCGACCAGGTCCCCCACCGTCCGGTCGGGCACGCCTCGCACGCACAAGGGCACCACGTTCGACACCATCCCCGCCGATTGCCGCAGCGCGCCGCTGGTGCGCGCGGCGACCGGCAGCGACACCGTCACATCGGTATCACCGGTCATCTGTGCCAGAAACGCGGTGACCGCCGCGACCAGCACCTCGGCGACGCCCGCGTCGTAGTGGTCGGCCACGGCTCGCAGCCGAGCCATGGTCGCCGCCTCGAGGGGAGCGTGCGCGATATGCGGCCGCGCGGACGGGGCCGCGTACCGATCACTGAGGCGTGTCACGTGGTCGAGTCCGGCGAGTTGGGTTCCCCAGTACTCGCGGTCGGCGGCGAACCGTGACGAACGCCGATATCGCTGCTCGGCTGCCACGATCTCGGCCAGATGTACCGCCCGGCACGGCGGCGCGGGGCGATGTCGCGTTGCGGCGGAATGCAATTCGGCGGTTCGCTGAAGGAGCCGAGCGGCGCCGAACCCGTCGACCGCGATGTGATGGCTGCGTGCGTAGCAGCGATATCGGTCGGGGCCGAGGGTGAACAGCACCGCCTTCGAGACGTCGGGGCCCGTCAGATCGATGCCGGCGAGGGTGTCCTCGCTCATCCACTCCCGCGAGGCGCGGTCCGGGTCGGGGTGATCGCTCAGATCGATGCACTCGAATCCGGTGTCCACGCCGTGGTCGAGGTACTGGCGCGGTCGGCCGTCGACGATCGTGAAGCGGACATGCGGGGACTGTAGTTCGCGAGCGGCGCGGCGCGCGCAGTCCTGGAGGAGCCCGACATCGAGACCGCCGCGCACGTCGGTGTATTGGGAGATGGAGAACGGAACGCTCGGGTGCAGTTGCTGGGCCAGCCACAGCTCGGACTGCGCGACCGATAATTCGAACGGGTCCAGGTCCCGGCTGGCGTCGTCACTGCGCAGTCCGGTACTCGACAGGTCTACCACCGCGATTCCTCGACTCTCGACGGCGAGCAGGTCGGCAGGGCGATCGCACCGCGCGCCGTCACGAACCGACGCTCGTCCGGAGGAAACCCTGCACTTCCGCCATCATCCGATCGACCGAATCGGCGACGAAAAGGACAGGCTGACAGACGCTGTCGTCGATGTGGCTGACGAGGATGTCCTCGACCCGGAATTCGCGCAGATCCGCGTGCGGGAACGACTCCATCTCGGTGACCGAGGACAGGATCGCCGCTCCGTACGCTCGCGGGCGACCCCCTTCGGCGACCAAGCCGACCTCCAGGGTGAACCAGAACAACCGCGCGATCGCGGTCCGCTCCTCGTCCGAGGTGGCCCGGTTGGCGGCCCGGCCGAAGCAGCGGTACAGCTCCGCGAATTCCGGATCACCCAGTATCACAGCGTGTCCGACCAGTTCGTGGATGATGTCGGGATCGGGCGAGAACGCTTGCTCCGCCACCGGCCGCACGTCCGGGGTGGCGTGCAGGATGCCGTCGGCCATCGGGCCGTAGAACAGCCGGCCGGGTTGGCTTCCGATGGCCGGCACCAGCTGGAAACCGGTCAGCGAACGGAGGGTACGGGAGACCTCGCTCATTTGCGGGACGTGATCGGCGGGCAACGGGACGACCCGAGCGGCACGACGATATTCCGCGCAACCGAGTTGCTCGTGCAGACCGCGAAGCGTCGCGAAAATACGCGACCACAGCACGTCTTCGTCACCGCTGTAGACGAAGTCGGGCACGGGCTGCCCCGGGCGACACGCGCGGGCGACGCGCTCACGCTCGGATCGAACGTCGACACCAACCGTCATCGCAACCAACCCTCTCCTCGAGTCGCCCCGACTTGCGCATGTTCACCGAACAGTCGAAATACTGCGGCACCGACAAGACGGGGCATGCCGTTGCCGGGAGTACCCGCGCCGATTTTCGCCAAACAAATCGAGAGAACGAGGAGAATAATGCTGAACGAAAGTTAATGCCCATTTATTCGCCACGACCCTCGCCCGCAGGTTCCGCATCGACCCTCCGCTCTTCTCATCAGCAACGATAGAGCCACCCGTAGCCAGCGAGGCTACTACAGTCGCGGCGGCGATTCACGCCTTCGCGACCTTTCTCGGGCGTGGACGCACGAGCTCAGCGGCCTCGCTCCCCCAGAACCAGATCGATGGTGTGTGCGGCGATCCCGCGAAGTTCGGTTTCGTCGCCGAATGCCCGTTCGAATACGGCCAATCCGCGCGTGACCGTCACGATGTGCAGGGCAGCGATCCTGGGTGTGCCCGCGAACTCGCCCCGCCGTTGCCCCTCCGCCAAGGTTTCCTCGACGAGGGCGGTGATGCGGGCGAGGAGGTCGGCGAAGGCGCGGCGTGCGTCGTCACCCAGCCCCTCGCCGTTGCCCGGCGCCAACTCCATCAGGCCGCGCGTGGTCGGGCATCCGCGAGGCGGGGAGCCGGAACGGAAGTTCGTGATCGTCGCGTCGAAGAACGCCGCCAGACGTTCACGGAGCGTCCCTGTGCCCAGCACGTTCCGCAGCGTGTCCAGGTACGTGTTCGCGTAGCGCTCGTAGGCGAGGAGGAACAGCGCCTCCTTACCGCCGTAGGCGTTGTAGAGGCTGCCGCGCTGGAGGCCCGCGTCGCGTGCGATCTCCGCCAGGGACGTGCCGCGCACCCCCTTGCGCCAGAACCGATCGAACGCGATGCGCAGAACGTCGTCCTCGTCGAATTCTCGTGGTCTCAACGCTTCTTCCCGATCGGCAAGGGGGTGGTGTCGAGTACGAGAGTACTTGACAGAGTGTCAAGAACCTGTTTTTATCAAGGCGTCAAAAATGATTCGTCCCGTTTGCGGCCACGCATCCAGCGCCCCCAGGAGCGGCCGACCGGATGCGAAGGGATTCGCCATGCCCCTCGTCCACATTTCGCTGCGTGCCGGAAAGCCCGAGAGCTACCGCCAGGCCCTCTTCGACGCCGTGTATCGGGCGATGCGCGAAGCGCTCGACGTTCCCGAGGGTGATCAATTCATGATCATCACCGAACACGACGCCGCGAACTTCCGCTACGGCAACGCATTCGGCGTGCGGCGCGGTGACGATCTCGTGTACATCCAGATCACCATGTTCGACACCCGCACAGGTGCGCAGAAGCGCGCGTTGTTCGGGCGGATCGCCGAGTTGCTCGGTGAGAACCCGGGTATCCGGCCGGAAGACATCTTCATCAATGTTCTCGCCTCCGCGAAGGAGAACTGGTCCGTCGGCCACGGTGCCCAATTCGCCTGAAGCAGCGGACAATTCACGCGCGTGGCGATGCGCGCCGCCCAGCGAGAGTCAAGAAGGCCCGTCAGGATGGGAGTAGCGGGCGGAGGCGGCCGAGCACATCGTGGCGGCCGGTGGCGGTGAGGCCGATCTGGGTGGCGAGATCCAGGTCGATCACACCCGTGAGTAGGCCGAGGACGGCGTTGGCCGGTCCGTCCAGGACGAGGTCGGGGGCATCCGTTCGGCCGACACGGGTATGGATCCGGCCGTCGCCGATCTCCATGACCGCGTGTACGTCGCCGACGACGAGCTGAATCACCACCGGCGGGGCCTCGGGGGCGGCGTCGACGCTGAACCACGCGGGTGCGTAGGCCAACCACTGGGGCAGGAAGGCGTCGCGCGGGTCCACTGTGCCCATGTATCTCAGGCCCCAGAGTCCGATCGCCTTCAGCACGGGCTCCAATGCCCAGCCCGCCTCGGTGAGCCGGTAGAGAGTGGTCGCGATGGGTGGGGGCGCTTCGTCGCGCTCGATCAGCTCGGCCTGTTCGAGCTCGCGAAGGCGCGTGGACAGCAGGTTGGCGGCGATGCCGGGCAGCCCGTTCTTCAGGTCGGTGAACCGGCACGGACCTTGGATCAGCAGCTCGCGCACGATCAGCAACGTCCACCGGTCGCCCACGACGTCCAGGCCGCGGGCGATCGAGCAGTACTGGCCATAGCTTCGCATGCGTCCACTCTACCAAGCGGAAGTAGAAGATCTCTCCTCATCGGTTGAAAAACTAAACTTATAGGTTCTAGTATTCAACCATGTCTCGTCTTCGATCCAAACCGCTGGTCCTGGCGGCGCTTCTGTTCGCCTCCTTCGTCATCAATCTGGACACCACCCTGGTCAATGTGGCGTTGCCGACGTTGACCCGGGCGCTCGACACCGACACCGCGCAATTGCAATGGGTGGTCGACGCCTACAACCTCGTGTTCGCCGCGCTGCTGCTCACCTCGGGCAGCTTGTCCGACCGCTTCGGCCGCAAGGGCATGCTGCTGGCCGGGCTGGCGGTGTTCGGGACCGCGAGTTACGTGGGCGGCTTCGCGAACTCCTCGGGCGAGCTGATCGCCGCCCGTGCGGTGATGGGCCTGGGTGCGGCGATGACGTTCCCGGCCACATTGTCGCTGCTCATCGGGGTGTTCACCGGTCGGAAGGAACGCGCGCTGGCGATCGGGCTGTGGGGTGCCACAGCCGGTATGGCCATTGCCCTCGGGCCGATCGTGGGCGGGTACCTGCTGGAGCATTTCAGCTGGTCGAGTATCTTCTACGCGCTCGGGCCCGTGTCGCTGGCCGTCATCGTCCTGGCGGCGGTGTGTGTGCCCCGGTCGGCGTCCGCGCTCACGCACCGGCTGGACGTCCCCGGCCTCGTACTGTCCGGTGGATTCATGGCGCTGCTGGTCTACACCATCATCGAGGCCCCGAACCGGGGCTGGACCGCGCCGCCGTCGCTGCTCGGGTACGCCGGGTCGGCGGTCCTGGTCGTCGCGTTCATCCTCGCCGAACGCCGGGTCGACTCACCCATGCTCGATGTGCGGCTGTTCGCGAACATGCGCTTCAGCGCGGCCAGCGCGGCGGTCACGGTCGGGTTCTTCACGCTGTTCGGGTTCATCTTCCTGATGACCCAGTACTTCCAGTTCATCCGGAGCTACGGTCCGCTGTCCACGGGCGTGCATCTGCTGCCCGTGGCGGTCTCGGTCGCCGTCGGATCGGCCGTGGGCACCCGGCTGGCCGTCACGATCGGCACCAAGGCCGTCGTCACGGCGGGGCTGGCGTTGCAGGCGGGCTTCTACTTCTGGGTCGCCGCCGACATCACACCCACGTATCCCTACGGAGTCATCGCCATCCAGATGGTCGTCTACGGGCTGGGTATGGGGCTGACCACCGCGCCCGCGACCGAGTCGATCATGGGGGCGGTGCCCGCCCACCAAGCCGGAGTCGGCTCAGCGGTGAACGACTCCACCCGGCTGCTCGGTGGCACCCTCGGTGTCGCGGTGATCGGCAGCATCTATGCCTCGCTGTACGGGGCCCGGCTCGATACCGGACTGCCGAAATCGCTGCCCTCCGCGCTGGGCGACCTCGCGCACCAGTCCATCGG
Source organism: Nocardia sp. NPDC003482 (assembly GCF_053588115.1). Lineage (NCBI taxonomy): Bacteria > Bacillati > Actinomycetota > Actinomycetes > Mycobacteriales > Nocardiaceae > Nocardia > Nocardia sp. NPDC003482. The sequence continues at coordinate 320,681 of NZ_JBSFPI010000001.1, read as the reverse complement.
TGCGGCCTACGGTTTGGCCGACCGGCTCACCGCCGCGGGCCAAGGCGCCACCGCGGAGGCGGTGCGGTGGGCGGCGACCGACGCCTTCGACCACGGCCTGCGCGTCGGTTGCGTCGTGGCGGGCGCGGTCGCCGCCGGCGGAGCGCTGCTCGCCGCGGCGTTCCTGCCCGCTCAACCGCCGAAACAGCCTGAGCCACAGCGTGTTTCGGCACAGCGGGAGAGCTTGGGACCCGCCGTCTGATCAGTGCTTTCGCTTGCGGTCGCGAGGCGGCCTCAACCCGCGGAGGGCACGGCCTCGCCGGTGCGGGTGGCGAGCCACTGCTGTATCTCGATCAGGTTCTGGTCCGGATCACGAAGATACGCACAGCGGATGCGGCCGTCGTATTCGATCGGCCCGGCGAGGATCTCGGCTCCGCGGCCAGCTATCTCGGCCAGATAGGCGGTCAGATCGTCGACCCGCAGCGACACCATCGCCGCGTCCTCGCCTGCCTCCGATCCGGATCGGAGCGTATCGCCAAGCGCCGCAGCCAGATTCGACCGATCGTGGAGAGCGAGTGTGCTGCCCAGTTCGGGCTTGAATGCGACATAGGGCGGCCGCGGATCATCCGTTTGCGGTGTGAGGCCGAGAACATCGCGGTAGAACGCCACACAGCCGTCGAAATCGGCCACAATCAAGCGAATCTGAGTGAGGTGCACGGCACCGGAGCCTACTCCGGTACGGTAGCGCTCCCCCACCATCAATGCGGGTGGCTCACACGAGGGGTCAGGAGCCCGCTGTCAGGACTCGTGTGGCCTCCCGTTGTGCGGCGGTGTTGATCACCCCGGCGCGCGAGCCCGCGAGTTTGGCGGCGATGTGTTCGTCGACGGTGACGTCGGCGTAGAGGCGAGGGTGCCGGGCGTCGACGAAAGCGGGGAGCGGACCGATGACCGCCTCGGCGTCGCCGTCGAAGAAGTACGCCGCGGAGCGCCGGCGCTGGATCGTGCCGTTCACGATCGGCGGCTTGACCCGGTGCAGGGTGGAGAGCCACTGCTCGTTGGTCAGCCGCGTGGTGAGGTCGCCGAGGTTGATCAGGAGTGCTCCCTCGGCCGGTTGCACATCGTGCCACCGCGTGCCGTGCAGAACCTGGAGTCCCTTCACCTGGTCGGCCCACAGGATGGTGACGATCCCGTAGTCGGTGTGCTCTCCCATACCGATCAGGTCCTCGTCGACCTCGACGCGGGTGCCCTCGGGTAGCGCGTAGTTGTTGATCCGCAGGACTTCGATCGGGTGGGCCGCCAACTCGGCGATGGCCCCCCGTTCCACACCCAGCGCGTCTTCGAAGATGGTGACCATCGTGCGGGCGACGCGGCCCGCCTCGGCACGCCAGGCGTCGACCCTGGCCCGGAAGCCGTCCAGGGCAGGCCAAGTGTTCTCCGCGTAGTGGCTCTCGATCAGCGTGGTTCCGGGATAGTCGGAGGTCGAGGAGCCGACGTTGAAGGCCTCGAAGAAGTCCTTCATCCGGGTCTCGGATCGGATACCCGCGCTCAGGGCGAGGGTCTCGGACTTGGGCGGGGTGTAGCCACGGTTCTCCCCGGCGGGGCGGCACCACCGTTTCTTCACGTCCTGAGGTAGGGCGAAGAAGTCGTCCACGGCGTCGGTGAAGTCGTCGATCAATTCCGGCGCGATGCCATGGCCGAGGATCTGGATGAAGCCGACCTCGCGGCAGGCGAGGTCGATGGCCGCGGCGACGTCGGCGCACGCCGCGGCTGTTCCACCCTGGACGTAGGGGCTGATGTCGACAGCGGGAACCTGGAAGGTGTTCACGATGACCTCCTGATGTGGTACGGACCGTGGCGCGCCCGGAGGTGTCCGCTTTCCCGGCCAGGAGTCGGCCTTGCTGTCTTGTTGAACTCGGGCATCGGGAAGGTTACGCACCCGAGGTTTCGGTCCTGTTTCGCGCCTAGCCCGCCGGATGCGCCAAACTCAGGACGACATGCGCGGGTTCGTCGCCGACCAGGAACCAGCGGTGCCTCATCGCCGCCGAGTGCGCGATGAAATCGCGCGGCCCGAGCTCGAACGAACCGGCCCCCTCGACCTCGACCAAGAGAGTGCCGGAGACCACGTAAACCCCGAGATCGCCCTCGAGCTGGAACCATTCACCGATGTACCGGCCCGGCTCGATGACGTACTCGATGACCTCCAGCACGTTGTCCGGCCGCATCTGCAAGGTGCGGCCGACGACCGCGTCAGCCCGCGCGGCGACCGGCACGCGCCCGCCCTCATCGGCCCGAACGACGGTGACCACGTCGTCCGTGACCGGCGGCAACAGCGCCCCGGGCAGCACGCCGAGCGCCTCGGCGAGCCGATAGACGGTGATCATCGAGGGGGCGGAGATGCCTCGCTCGAGCTGGGAGAGAAAGGGCTGGCTGATCCCAGCCAGCGACGCGAGTTCGCGCGTTGATAGCCCTCGCTTCTTACGGAGAGCGCGCAGCTGGTCCCCCGCCCGGCGCGACAGACGCGACTCGTCCAACGAACCAGCCTCCGAAGTCCGTTCTGTCACGCGCTTCCTCTTCATGTGATCGTTACAGAACCGAATGTCCACGTAACTCGAAATGGCCAGTATGAATGCTCACAGCAATCGCTGGGAGCGTTGTACGTCCCAACGGTACCGTGGCCAGTCGCCCGAGGAGCACACCGAACATGACCACATCCGCCGAGGCCGCCGAGAGCGCGCCATCCCGCCTGCCGGGCGAAACGATCACTGTGGACAATCAGCCGCTGATCGAGCAGCGCGGCCTCGATGTCATCCCCGACCGCGAGCGGCGCGGCCGCCTGAGGTCCCTGGGTTTCATGTGGACCGGGATCATGCTCAACGTGCTGGTAGTGGTCTACGGGGCCCTGCTGCCCGCACTCGGGCTCAACCTGTGGCAGTGCGTCGCGGCGATCGTGATCGGCAACCTGACCTGGATCATCACCGGCCTGACCGCGCTGCCGGGCCCTGCCGCGGGAACCACGACCTTCATGGTGTCGCGGTCCATCATGGGCATCCGGGGCAATCGCCTCATCACCGCGTGCAACTGGCTGATGCAGATCGGCTACGAGGTCCTCGACATGGTGCTCATGGCGCTCGCCGTGACCGCGCTGCTCGGGCTGGCGGGCGTCCACGTCTCCACCGCCGCCCAGGTGGCGATCATCCTCGTGATGTCGGCCGCCCAGGTGCTCCTGCCCGTGTTCGGTCACGCCGCGATCATTCGCGTCCTCAACCTCCTCGCCGCGCCGTTCGCCGCGGTGTTCCTGGTGCTGGCATGGCTGACCGCCTCGCGCTTCGAGTACGTCTCGACCGCACCCGGCTCGCTGACGGCGTTCCTCGGCGGGGTCGCGCTCATCGCCAGCGCGAGCGGCCTGGGCTGGACACCGAACGCCACCGATATGTCTCGCTACCTGCCCCACGCCACCCACCGCGGCAAGCTCATCGCCGCGGTCGCGCTCGGCGGCGGCATCCCCGGCACCCTGCTGATGATCCTCGGGGCCTGCGTCGCCACCGTCACCACGGCCGCGTCCGATCCGGTCAACGGCCTGGTCGGCGCCTACCCGACCTGGTTCGTGGTCATCTACTTGGTGCTGCTGCTCGCTCAGATGGCCGCACTCAACGGCATCAACCTCTATTCCTCCGGCCTGACCCTCCAGGCGGCCGGGGTTCCCCTGAACCGGTGGCAGGCCGTCCTCGTCGACTGCGTCATCTGCACGGCGCTCAGCAGCGTCGTCGTGACCTCCGGCAGCTTCTACTCCGCGGTCAGCAACTTCCTGCTCTTCAGCCTGGTCTGGTTCACCCCCTGGGCCGCGATCTACACCGTGGCGTACTTCCTCCGGGGCGGCGCCTACGACATCGATGCACCGCCGGTCCTCGGGTGGGCCGGTCTCACCGCCCAGATCCTCGGGATGCTCGCCTCGCTGGCGTGGCTGGTCACCTCTGTCTGGAGCGGCCCGCTGGCGACCTCGACCCACCTCGAGCTGTCGGTACCGTCCGGTCTGCTCGTCGCCGGCCTGACCTACTACCTCATCCGGCGTCTGGGCTCGAAGCCCGCCCGGCTCGCGCTACCGCGTGAGCTCCCCGCACCGACCAGTTAGGACAAAACGACCATGTCCACACCCGACATCCCGCTGATCGACGTCTCCGTCTGGCGCACCGGCGGTGACACCCAACGCGAGAACCTCGCCCGACAGCTCGACGAGGCGATGCGGACCTCCGGGTTCTTCCTGGTCCGCGGGCACGATATCGACCCCCGGCTCCTGGCCGATATCCGCGCCGAGGCCAAGCGCTTCTTCGCCCTTCCCGCCGAGGCGAAGCAGGAGTACCGCACCCACGTCGGCGGCCGCGGCTGGATCGCCAACGGCGACGAGGCGAACTCCTTCTACGGAGTGGCGAGCGACCCGACCAAGGCCGATCTCAAGGAAACCCTCACCTTCGGACGCGAGCACGCCACCGGCAACCCCGACCTCGACACCGAATGGTTCATCCCCAACGTCTGGCCCACCCAGACCCCCGGGTTGAAGAACCTCACCGCCCGGTTCACCAGCCAGATCTTCGACCTCTACCTCGACCTGGCCCGCATCCTCGCCGTCGCGCTCGGGCTGCCCGAGGACTACTTCGTCCGCCGTGTCTCGGACTCGCCGTACACGTTCAACATCAACCGCTACCCGGCGATGACCGAGTTGGACCAACCACTCGACGGCCAGTACCGCGTGGGCCCGCACACCGACTGGGGCTTCCTCACCATCCTCGACCGGCAACCCGGCTACGGCGGCCTCCAAGTGCAGACCCTCGACGGCGACTGGGCCGACGCGCCGTTCGTCCCCGGCGCCCTCACCGTCAACATCGCCGACATGCTCGCCCGCTGGACCGGAGACCGCTGGCGCTCCACCCGCCACCGCGTCCTGCCTCCCCCACCCGAGGCACCCACCGAGGAACTGATCTCGCTGATCATGTTCATGGAGGCCGACATGGACCAGCGTGTGTCACCCTTCGCCCCACCCATCGGCGGAGGCATCCACTACGACCCCATCCTCGCCGCCGACTACTTCAAGCAGCGCGCCGCAGCAGCGACAGTGTGATCGCGCGGGACACCTCCACAGCTGTCAGCGAAAGAGGTTGAGAGTCAGGCGTTTTCGGCGTGGCGACGCTCCGGCCGGTGCCGACCCTCGACGGTCAGCAGGGCGTATGCACTCTCGTGATCGTCGCTCAGGTTGGGCACCTTCATGCCACGATCCGATCGTGGGAACGACCGCGCGACTCCGTGTAGCCAAATTTGGCTAACGCTCCCGAAGAGAGTAGCCTTGTCGTCTGGGTAGCCAAATTTGGCTACCCAGACGACAAGGGAGTTCGATGACGCCGGTACGGCTTCTGGTCCTGGGAGCGCTGCGCAGGCGCGGTCGCGCACACGGCTATCAGATCCGCGCGGATCTGGAGTCCTGGGGCGCACACGAGTGGTCCACCGCCACATCGGGTTCGGTGTATCACGCCCTCAAGAGCATGGCCGGGCAAGGCTTGCTGACGGCGACCTCGGATCCCGCGGTCGCCGGGGGCCCGCCGAGGATCGAATACGAGCTGACGGACGAGGGGGAGCAGGAGTACCTCAGCCTCCTGCGCCGGTCCTTGGCCGACCGCGAGCCGAGGCTGGACGTCTTGTGCGCCGCGGTGGGCCTGATCGAGGACCTGCCCCGGGAGCAGGCCCTGCAGGTCCTGCGGACCCGAGCCGACGCGATGCGCGACTGGCGCACCGGCATCACCGCACACCTGCCCGCGGACGCGGAGCTGGACGCCTGGGGCCCGGTGGGCGAGGTCATCTCGCTGTGGTTGGCAACCGCCGATACCGGCGCCCGGTGGACCCATCGGCTGATCCACCGCCTGGAAGAGGGTGCATTCAGTATGGCCGGCGAGCCCGGCTCCCCCACCCGCCCCGGGCAACCGGCCGAGTAGCAGTCGCGAAACCTGGTCCTTCGAGACGGAGAATGTCATGGCCCACGAGATAATCGTCCCGCTGCTTCCGTGTGGATCCATCGACGAAATCGTCGAGTTCTACACCATGCTCGGCTTCACCCGGACCTACTACCAGGCCCGCCCGTACCCGTGCGTGGGCCTGCGGCGAGAAGACCTCCAGCTGCAGTTCTTCGGCCTGCCCGACTTCAGACCCGAGGACTCCTACGGCAGTTGCGTGGTCCTCGTGCCCGACACCCAGCAGCTGTTCGAGGCGTTCGCCGCGGGCATGCGCGCGGTTCACGGCAAACTCCTGGTCTCCGGGATCCCGCGGATGACCCGCCCGCGGAAACGCAAGAACGCCGACAACCACTCCGGGTTCACCGTCATCGACCCCGGCGGGAACTGGATCCGGATCTTCTCGTCCGCGGGTACCGGCGGCACCGCCGCGCCCGCGTTCGGCAAGCTGACCAGGGCGCTGGAGACCGCAGTCGTGCTCGGCGACTCCAAGGGCGACAACCAGCAAGCCGCGAAGATCCTGGACGCCACGCTGGCCCGCGCGCAGGATCGCGCACCGGCCACCGAACTGGTCGAGGCGTTGGTCTACCGCGCCGAGCTCGCCATCCGCACCGATGACACCGCCGCCGCGGTCGATGCCCTCACCCGCGCCCGCGCCGTCTCCCTCACCGACGCCGAACGCAGCGAACTCACCACGCACTTGGCCTGCCTCGAAGACCTGGCGGCCGTCGTCGGACTCGCGCCCTAGTGCCAGTGCCCGGCGGTTACACCCGCCCGCTAATGCAGAGCTGCAAAAAGTGCTTTGGGAGTTGCCGATTCGTATTCGAGTCGGGGTCCGCGCGGGGATCTATTGTGTTGGTTTTGCCAATTCGTTCCAATAGCGAATCGAGGTACGTTCGTGGGCGATGGCCGCCTCGACAGCGACGACCGGCCCAGGGGGGCTCAAGGAGCCCACTTCGCGGAGGAGTTCGTACTCTTTGAGGCGGGCCTGATGCGCTAGCAGGCGGACTCGGGCAATGCTCTGCGGATCGGCGCCGAAAAAAACTTTGAGCATCGCCAGGTCGCGCATTTGCGGCATTTCCTCTGGCGTCTGACCCAGCCATTTGTCGAGTGCCTCTAGGCCCGGTTTCGTGATCGAGAAGCGAGTCTTTTGACGGCCTTCGTCGTCGAGTTCGGCGGAGAGCAGGCCAGCGTCGACGAGGCGGGCTGGCTCTCGGTAGATCTGCGAACGCTGGATGGTCCACATGTGGGACACGGTCGCTCTGATGGTTCGTTCCAACTCGTAGGCAGTCGATCGCGGTGTCCAGCGAACCAGCCCCAGGACCACGTAGGAGGTCGGCGTCAGCCTCATGCCGTCCAGTATAAGGCGTGCCCTTTACACACTACTTCCGATAGTCCATGATGGACTATCGGAACGACTGTAAGCAGAGGCAGGGGTTGTGGTGGGGCCTGTTAGAAGGACGGCTCGCATCGACCGGCTGCGCAGCATGCCGATGGAGCCGTGGCTGGATGTTGGTGATCCGCTGGCTGAAGCCGTGGTGATCGGGCTGCGTGCGCGACGCATACCGTTGGCGAACCCGCTTCCGGCCATCCGCCGGCTGGCTGCCGCGGGAGACGCAGACTGCCGCGCTTTCCTACACGACCTCGAAACACCTTCTGACTGGGCCGATTTCGCCAGCATGCGACTCGGTGCGGGGATGATCTATCGGAACTTTGCGCAGTTTCTCGTCGCAATGCTGTACGGGGGGTTGATGACGACGTTTTGCAGTGCCGACGCCGCGTATATTCTGACCCGCACCGGTCGGCTCGAACGAAATGTCGGGCGGCGCATTTTCGAGTCCGGCTCGCTGTTTTTTGGAGTGCTTGACGTCGACGCCTTGCAGCCCGGCGGCAGGGTATGGGAGACGTGTGTGCATGTGCGTCTGATGCACACCATGGTCAGGCTGCATCTGATCGATACAGGTGCCTGGCCGTTGCGGGGAAAACCAATCAGCGCCGGGCAAACTGCCGCAGGCCCGTTGTTTTTCGGTGCCATGATTCTGGATCGGTTGTCCATGTTGGGGGCATATGTCACAGCGGCCGAAGCCGACGGCTACTACCTGATCTGGCGACACGTCACTCGATTACTCGGAGTGCCAGCAGAGTTGGTGGGCAGTACGGCCGAAGAACAAGCAGTGCTCGACGAGCGAATTCTGCCGTACAGCTTCAACCCCGACGACAACTCCCGCAGACTCGCGGGGATCTTGCTCTCGGGACTCAATAAGCTGCCAGGAGCTGAGCACGCGCCACGCGCCGTTCACGAGGTACTGGCCCGCTACATGCTGGGACACGAGAGGGCCGACGGCATGGCCATACCCCGCCATCCCGTCGGTACCGGGGCTATGCGGGTCGTGGCGACAGCGCTCGAGCCATACGCCTGGATACAGCGTATTCCTGCGGTCAGGCAACGCCTCGAGGCCTTCGGTCGCGAATACCTCAACCGCACCATGGAGCGCGGACTAGCCGGTAAGCCGGCCGATTTCCAGCCGCTGAACAGCTGAAAACGCGCTGTGAGGCGCGCGGCAGCAGCCGCAGTTGGACGTTTCCGCCCCGATTCGCATCAATCGAAGCGCCCGAAGAACATCGGCACCTCATACCTGTTGCGATCTCACCCCGGCCGACACGACACCCGTGCCGACGAAAGCACCGCACACCCGGATCACTCGGCCGCCTCGGGCGCCGCGAATTGTTCACCGATGATCGTCCGAGCGAAGGTGAGCATGCGTTGCTGGGAGAAGACCTCGGGTTCGGACAGCACCAGCCGACCGGCTTCCCAGGCGAAGGTGAAGATGACGCGGGCGGTCACCTCGATGTCGGTGCCCCGTGGTATCGCGGCGTGGCGGAGATAGTCCTCCAGCGCGGCGATGGCGGCCGCGCGTTGTTTGTCGACGCGACGACGGAATTTCGGGGTGGTGCTGTCCACGAGGCTGAAGGCCGCACGCCATCGGTCGGGGGCCTTCTGGACCTCGGTGAGGAAGCCGTCGAGGAATTCGACGAGGGCCGCGGCCGGGTCGGTCGAGGCTTGCAGGGCGGTCATCAGCGGCGCCACCTGGGCCAGCGCCGCCTCCTGCTCGCGATCCAGTGAGGCGCGCAGCATGTCGTCGCTGTCGGAGAAGACGCTGTAGACCACCGGGCGGGTGACGCCGACCTCGCGCGCGACGGTGTCCATCGACACCTTGTGCACACCCTGCTCGACGATGATCTTCAGGACCGCGTCGAGCAGCTGCGCGCGGCGTTCCTCCGGCGGCAGCCGCGGCGCGTAGGTCTTGCTTCGTCGTGCCGGGGCGCTGGTCACGCACCCACCTCCTTCGATCCCGCTGCCTCGCGGCAGACCCTGCCGGCTTGACAGTCCGCCCTCCGCACGGAAATACTACACTCAATGTAGCTACAAAGTCTGTAGCTTTTGAGGAGGGCCGCAATGACGCGTCGGTACTGCATCATCGGGGCGGGATACACGGGACTGGCGGTGGCGAAGGCGTTTACGGATCTGGGCCTGGACTACGACCAGATCGAGGCCACGGGCGCCATCGGCGGCAACTGGTCGCACGGGGTCTACGACTCGACCTACCTGATCAGCTCCAAGGACGTGACCGGCTATCCGGACTATCCGATGCCCGCCGACTACCCGGACTTTCCCAGCGCCGCGCAGATGCGGGACTATCTGCGCGCCTTCGCCGCGGAATTCGGCCTGACGCGCAGGATTCGCTTCGACACCCTCGTGACCGGTGTCGCGCCGCTGGACGATGCGGGCCTGGCCGGGTGGCGGGTGGAGTTCTCGGACGGCAGCTCGGCGGAGTACGCCGGGGTCGTCGTGGCCAACGGCCACTACTGGGACGTGCATGTGCCGTCGTATCCGGGCGAATTCACCGGCAAGCAGATCCATTCCAAGAACTACAAGCGGCCCGCCGATCTGGACGGCTCACGGGTGCTGGTGGTCGGGGCGGGAAACTCCGGCTGCGATCTGGCGGTCGAGGCCGCCACCACATTCGGGACGTCGGAGATCTCGCTGCGCCGCGGGTATTGGTTCGTCCCCAAATATGTGTTCGGCATTCCCAGCAGCCGCTTCGACGTCGGGTCCGTGCCGGTGCCGAAACTTGTGCAGGAGGCGGTCTTCCGGTCCATCGTGGCGCTCGGCATGGGCAGCTACCGCAGCTTCGGCCTGGCCGAACCCGAACATCGGATCTTCGACCAGGACCTGGTCGTCAACCAGCAGTTGCCGTATTTCCTCAAACACGGCCGCATCACCGTCCGGCCCGAGATCGCCCGATTCGACGGTCGCACAGTGCATTTCACCGACGGCTCCAGCAGCGAGTACGACACCGTCATCTGGGCGACCGGCTTCAAGACGACCTTCCCGTTCCTGCGCGAGGGCCTGCTCGACTGGGAGAACGGGCAGCCGCGCCTCATCTCGCACACCTTTGCTCCGGGACTGGCAAATCTGTACTTCGCCGGACTCGTCGCACCGCGCTCGGGCGCGGGCATGCTGCTGATGAATTCCTCCCGGCTGCTGGCCGAGGCGGCCCTGCTGCAACAACGGCTGCACACCCCGCTCGGCGACCTCTATACCGTCGTCTCCCAGCCGTCCTCTCGAATCCTGGCCGGCGGACCGGAGTTGCGCTGGGAGGTGGTGCGCGGCCGCTGGATGGTGCGTGCGCTGACCCGGCTGTTCGTCCTGTGGTCCGCGCTGGCGAGGCAGCGCGGCGGAGCCGCGGACGACACGACCGGCCCCGACCTCCCCTCCAGCGCCCTGCTGCGTCCGATCCTGGCCGCCGCACGCCGAATCGCCTGATCTCGAAAACGCGCCCCCAGCAAGGAGTTTCGTTCATGCCCTCCAGAAATCACAGTGCCGGCATCACCGTGGGCACTCCCCTGTCGCTGCCGTGCGGCATCACCCTGCCCAACCGCCTGGCCAAGGCCGCCATGAGCGAACAACTCGGCGAGATCGACGGCGCCCCGAGCCAGACGCTCACCCGTCTCTACAGCGCGTGGGGCCGCGGCGGTGCGGGCCTGCTGATCACCGGAAACGTGATGATCGACCACCGTGCCTACGTCGAACCGCGCAACGTCACCCTGGACGACGACCGCCACCTCGAGATGGTCGGAAACTGGGCGCGCGTCGGATCGCGTGACGGCGCGGTGATGGTCATGCAGATCAACCATCCCGGCCGCGTCGCGGTCGGGCCGCTGCACCGGCGGCCGGTCGGCCCGTCGGCGCTGCGCCCGCAGGTGATCGGCTACAACCTGCGCAAGCCACGGGCGCTCACGCTCGCCGATATCGCCGACCTGCGTCGTCGCTACGCGCGAACGGCGGAATTGGCGGTCGCCGCCGGGTTCGCTGGCGTGCAGGTGCACGCCGCGCACGGGTATCTGCTGTCGCAGTTCCTGTCCCCGCTCGCCAACCAGCGCGACGACCGGTACGGCGGCAGCCCGGAGAACCGCCGCCGATTGCTGCTCGAGGTGGTCGCCGACGTGCGAAAGGCCGTGGGCCCCACCGCGATCCTGTCGGTCAAGCTGAACTCGGCCGACTTCCAGCGCCACGGCCTGACCGAAGGCGAGTCGCTCGAGGTCGCGCTCGCGCTCGAGCAGGCGGGCATCGACCTGCTCGAGATCTCCGGCGGCACCTACGAAGCCCCGGCCATGACCGGGGTGGTGCAGGACAGCACCCGGGAACGCGAGGCGTACTTCCTGCGCTACGCCCAGCAACTGCGCGAGCGATCGGCCATGCCGCTGATGCTCACCGGCGGCATCCGGACCCTCGGGTTCATGAACGAGGTACTCGCCCAGGGGGCGGTGGACGTCATCGGGTTGGGCCGCCCGTTCGCCGTCCGCCCGGATATCGCCGCCCAACTGCTGGCGGGCACGCACGAACCGCAGGACTTGCCGTCGGCGCCCCGAATCCCCGGCCCCGGCGTGGACCCCGTCAATTCCTATCTCCAACTCGCTTGGCACGCAGCGAATTTCCGGCGCATCGCGGCGGGCGGGAAGCGGCTCCGCGGACCCGGCGCCGTGCGCACCCTGGCCGCCGCCGGGGCCACCATGACCGTCCGTGCCCTCACCCAGTTCTGATCGCCGAGGAGCGTCCATGAGCCTGCCCGCCCCTACCCCCGCGACCCGAGCCGTCGTCACCGGAGCCTCCTCCGGAATCGGCGCCGCCCTCGCCGAATGCCTTGCCCGGCGCGGCTATTCCCTGATCCTGGTCGCCCGCCGCGAAGACCGGCTGCGCGAGCTGGCCGACCGGGTGACCACCCGCTACGGCGTCGAGGCCGAGATCCGTGCCCTCGACCTGTCCGATCGTGGTGCCCGCGGCACGCTGGGTGACGAACTGGCCGCCCGCGACATCGCCGTCCTGTGCAACAACGCCGGTTTCGCCACCTACGGCGAACTCGCCGCCGCGAATCCGGCCCGGGAGCGCCAGCAGGTCGAGCTGAATGCCGTTGCCGTGCACGACCTCACGCTCGCGGTCCTGCCCGGCATGCTGGAGCGCCGCGCGGGCGCGATCCTCATCACCGGATCCACCGCGGGCAACCAGCCCGGCCCCCACAACGCCACCTACGCCGCCTCCAAGGCGTTCGCCAACACCCTGGCCGAATCCCTGCACGGCGAACTCACCGGGACCGGTGTGCAGTGCACGCTGCTGGCCCCCGGTCCGGTGCGCACCGAATACGCCGAGGCAGCGGGTGTCTCGAACCTGGACCGCCTCGTCCCGGCACCGCTGTGGATCAGTGCCGAACACGCTGCGGCACAAGCGATCTCGGGCATGGCCGCCGGTCGCCGCCGCGTCGTACCGGGCCTGTTCGCCAAGGTGCAGACCGTGAGCGGGCAGTACACCCCGCGCGGACTGGTCGGCCCGATCCTGCGCACCGTCTACCGAAAGGTCACCTGAGATGAACTGGGAGCCCGCCCTCCGCACCGAGGGACGTTCGTTCGGATCGGACCTGCGTCGCGCGCTGACACTGGCCGATCCGCGTAGCAGCCTCTACCGCGACGCCCATTACTTCACCGTCACCGTCGACATCGATCCCGCCCGCATGAAACAGTGGCTGCCGACCGGGGTACGGCTCAGCGAGCCCGCCCGCGCCGACCTGTTCACCGCCTGGTTCCCGGACTGCAACTACGGATCGGTCTACCACGAAGCCGGGCTGTTCGTGCACATCAAGACCGTGCAAGGCATCGGAATCCATTGCCCCTGGATGATTCTCGACGATGACGTCGCCCTGATCCTCGGCCGGGAAATGCTCGGATACCCGAAGAAACTCGGCGATATCGACTGGACGCTGGCCGGTTCCGACATTCACGCCACCGCCGGCCGCCGCGGACACAAACTGCTCGCCATGAGCGGACGGCTCGGCGCGATCATCCCCGACCCACCGCCGATCTTGGCTCGCCCGCACCGCAACGTCACCGGAACGACCGGTCTGCTCCCCTCCTGGATGATCGGCTTCACCCCGCGGGAGAAAGTGATCGAAGTACGCGAGGTCGAAGATTTCACCCTGGAATTGCGCGGCTCCGAACGGGATCCGATCGACCACATGGGCATCGGCAGCGTGATCGAGGCTCGCCTGCACCGCGTCGACCTGTACGGCGGGTGGGTGCCACCTCTCCCGCTGCGGCCCCTGACACCGCTGTTCACCATGACCCGAACCCGCCCCCGCGTCCTGTGACCGGCCCGGCCCCCAGGAGGCTCCCATGAGCATCGCCGAACGTCTCGCCACCGAACCACTCGCCATCCCGCGACCGGCCACCACCGCGCTCTTCGCCCGCATCGACACCTTCGACAAGGCGCTCGCCGCCCCCGGCGGCTTCGGCCCGCGCCTGCGCGCGTCCCGCGCGGCCGCACTGGATTTCCGCCGCGAGTTCGCGACCACCGGGATGCCGGACTCGGTGAGCACCCACGAGCTCATCTCGCTGCCCTACCCGACGACCTACGGGCTGTTCCGGGCCGCGATCAGCCCGGCGCCGTTCGTCACCATCGTCAACCGCATGCTCGTCGTGCGCTGGACCGACACCGACGGCACCCGCCGCACCCTGCTGTTCGAACCCAGCGACCACGAACTCGACTCCTACACACCCTATTTCGCCGAACTCACCCGCTACGCGCCCGGCCCGCTGCGCAACCTGTTCGTCCACGAACACACCGACGTGCTCACCGCCTGCCGCGACGCCGGAATCGACCCGGCCGAGGTCGACTACCTGGCCTTCGACCATCTGCACACCCAGGACGTGCGCCGCTGGCTGGGCACCCTCCGGCCACAACCCGACATCAGCCCCCACGCCCCGGTGCCCGCGGCCTTCCCCCGCGCGACGCTGCTCGCCCAACGCGACGAACTCGACGCCATGGCCGACCTGCACCCGTTCCAACGCCCCTGGTACCAGCCCGCCACCTTCGTCGACATCCCGCCGGAGAAGATCACCCCGCTCGACGGCAGCGTCCTGCTCGGCCCCGGCGTCGCACTCCTCGCCACACCCGGCCACGCCCGAGGCAACCAGTCGCTGGTCCTCAACACCGACACCGGCATCTGGGCGATCAGCGAGAACGCGATCGCCGCCGAGTGCCTCACCCCCGAACACTCCCGCATCCCGGGCCTGTCCCGCGCGGCACGCTCCTGGGGCCACGAGGTCATCCTCAACGCCAACACCATCGAAACCACCTACGAGCAGTACAACTCCCTCGTCATCGAGAAGACCATCGTCGATGTCTCCCAACAAGATTCACGCTTCCTGCAATTCTTCCCCTCCAGCGAGCTGACCGGCGCACTGCTCAACCCCGGCACCTCCCCGACCTTCACCCACCGCGCCATCGACCACCACCGACGCCGAACCACACCATGACCGCCCATCCCCATTCCGGCCGTTTCCTCCGTCACTACACAACCACCCATGGCCGAGGACCTCGGACTGAAACCCTGGTCTAGTCCCCCTGGGGCGACGGGGGGCACAAGTCGGGGACAAACGCCAACCCCTACGACCAACGTCCGGCCCAGCGGCAGAGGTGTGTCCGCTACCGCCATCGTGTTGTAGCCGTGCACCCGCAGTACCTCGAAAATGAAGCCGTTCTCCCGGGGGATCACACACGAGCTGTTGAGGAAGCCGTCGGCGAACTCCCCGATCATCGACATTCCGTTCGACCCCGGACCGCGACCGGTCAACGCTCGACCGGGTCGGCGAACACAATGCGGCCGTAGGGAATTGAGTGAACCGGATCCCGCGGTCGGCGATACCCACGATCCGAAACCCATGTTGTCGCACACGATGTAGAGCACGTTCGGCGCGCCCGATCGCACACTACGACGCCATATGCCGTGGCCCTCATTCGAGACGGGTGAGATCGGCTCGGCGTGTGTGAGCAAGGGTTCGAGTCGGTGTTCGGCATGATCGATGGTCCGGGGCAATCGGCGACGAGGGTGGGTGGCGGTGTCGGAGAGTGCGGTGGCGGCGCGAAAAGGGATGGTGCGCGTGCCTGGTGGCGAGTTCGCCATGGGGTCGGAGGCGTTCTTTCCGGAGGAGCGTCCGGTGCGGGTGCGATCGGTGGAGCCGTTCTGGATGGACGCTCATCCGGTGACCCATGCGGAGTTCCACCGGTTCGTCCGGGCGACGGACTATGTGACCGTGGCCGAACGCGCGCTCGATCCCGCCGATTTCCCCGGCGCCGATGTGCGAGATCTGGTACCGGGCGCGCTGGTGTTCCAGCGTACGAACGGTCCTGTCCCGCTGGATGATTGGCGTAACTGGTGGTCGTATGTGCCCGGTGCGAACTGGCGTCGCCCCGGTGGTGAGGGCATGAGTTCGGACGGGCGCAGACTGCATCCGGTGACCCAGGTCGCGTATGCCGACGCGGTGGCCTACGCCGATTGGGCGGGCAAGATATTGCCGAGCGAGGCGCAGTGGGAATTCGCCGCGCGGGGCGGGCTGGAGGCGGCGACGTACCCGTGGGGGGACGAGTTCGCGCCCCGGGGACGGCGGATGGCCAATACCTGGGCGGGTCGGTTTCCGTGGGAGTTCGAACCGGGTAGAGGTCAGGCGGAGCAGCCGGGCACCACCAAAGTGGGCACCTATCCGCCGAACGGGTACGGGCTGTTCGACATGGTCGGCAACGTCTGGGAATGGACCAGCGACTACTTCACCGCCGATCATCGTGATCGGCCGGAATCGTGCTGCGCGCCGAGCGGCGACGCGGCCCCGGCCGTGAATCCCGGGGAGCGGTTCGCGCGGCGGGTGATCAAGGGCGGCTCGTACCTGTGCGCGCCGAATTATTGCCTGAGGTATCGACCCGCGGCCCGGCAGGGGCAGACCGAGGACACGGCCACGTGTCATCTCGGGTTCCGCTGCGTGCTGCCCGAATAGGTCCCCCTGTGGACGGCTAATGAGGGCGCGTGGATGCCCACCTCACTGTGGCTGTGCGGCAACCAGTTTCGTTCGCGCGGCGGCATCCTGTCTCCGGTCGGCGCAGGGCGGCCTTGCCGACATCGATGGTGACGCTGGTCTCGTCGCCATATACCTCCCGACGACGATCGCCGGATAGACGCGGCGCGCGGAAGCAGGGGTCCGCCGGGATTGTGACCGAACATGCTCTCGCACAGGGGCATTCGCTTACTCGAGGGAGATCAGCGCATGGTGTGATCCTCGTGCTGGTGGCGCGTGGCAGGCGCCCGGGGGTGCAGGCGGGCGGCTTAGAGCCCACGCACGCGCGCGGACCGCCGCCGAAGGGCAGATACGCGTGGGGGTGTACAAAACGTTTCAGGGCATCGGGTGGCGCCGATATCTTGGGGACTGATCAAGATAAGGTTGAGGCACCACGAGATGATGAGTCAGGACTGGAGATGCCTCGCAACAGACGTCCGCAGGATCGGGAAGAGAAGCGTGCCGAGATCGTGATGGCCGCTCGGCGGTTGTTCGTCGAGGAGGGATACGACGCGGCGTCGATGGCGCGGATCGCCCGCGACGCCGGAGTGGTCTCGAACACGCTGTACTGGTACTTCCAGGACAAGGACGCGGTCTTGATCGCGGTCCTGGAGGCGGTCCTGGCCGACTCGATGGCCTCCTACACCGACATCTTGGACTCGAGCCTGACTGATCGGCTGTTGTGGCTGGTCGAGGAATTGGAGCAGCTGGGCCGGTTGGTGAGCACGGTGCACACGCGCGCCGAACAGTCCCCGGCCATCCGGGAATGGCACGAGCAGTTCCACGCGCTGGCCGAGGGGTTGTTCCGGGCCGAGCTGATCGAGCTCGGGGTACCGGACCACGAGCTGGATCCGCTGGTCACGATGGGCGCGTTCGTTGTCGAGGGCTTGCTGACCCACCCTGCGGAGCCTGCCCAGCGGCGCGCGGTGATCGAGACGTTGCTCAACAGTGCACGCGGTCTCGCCGCCGCCGGCTGAATACACCGGCCTGGGCACGACGACGAGACCGGGCCGGCCTACTGGGTGTTCGCTGCGGTGTAATCGAATTGTGTTGCCAGGAAAGCGAGTTGATTACGCACGGCCTGTTCGAAGGGCTCGCCGACGTAGATGCCGAAGTGGTCGCACGGGTAGCTCTGGACGTGCACGTGGGCCAGGCCCCGCGCGTGCCGTTTGGTGGTCTTCGCGGGCGCGGCGACGTCGTTGTCGCAGACACACAGCAGCGTCGGAGTGCTGAAGCGCGCCAGCGCGCGACCGGGCCGATCGAGTGGAAGGCGCAGCACCAGCCGTGCGGCCAGGGCGTTGGCGGCATCGAATTCGCCGTCCGGGCCGCGCAATACACCCCATATGCTGTCGCGACCGACACCGGTCGCGGGTTCTTCCCCACCGTCGTTCTCGGTCAGCTCGATGTTCTTCGACACCTGAGCCCGCACCGAGGGCAGCCGTTTCAGTACCGCGCTGGTACGTCGCGAGAGGCGGGTCCCCGGGGGCACGAGCGCGGAAGCAGCGGCGAGGGCGTCGGGCGACGCCAGGAACGCGGGCATCCAGGGCGTCCCCACCATCGGCACGAGGATCGGCTTCGCGCCGAACCAGGAACCGACCGTGTCGAGGATGGCGGCCACGGTCAGCACCACCACACTCAGCGGGCCGGTCCGCAGACGCGAGCGCAACGACGCCGGTCCGTCGGTGAAGGGGCACTGGACCACAACCGCGGCGATACCGCTGTCTTCGGAGGTGACCTGAAGGACATGTCCGCCGCCGAACGAGCTGCCCCACAACGCGATCCGGTCGAGGTCGACGTCCGGCAGCGTACGCGCGAAGGCAAGGGCGGCATGCCAATCGGCGCGTTGGCGGCCGATATCGAGAATCTGGCGCGGCATTCCGCCGCTGGCCCCGAGGTGGCGATAGTCGAACACCAGCACCGACCATCCCGCCTCGGCGAAGCGCTGCGCGTAGGCATCCAGGCGCATCTCCCGCACAGCCCCCAGCCCGTGTCCCATGATCACCATCGGGCGCGGGCCGTCCAGGTCGGGTGCGGTGTACAACCAGGCCGCGCACTCGTCCTGCCCGGAGGGGAACGTGACGTCACGCCGCCGCACCGCTACCGCCTCACGCCGATCGGCCGACTCGCTGATTTCCATGACTCGCGTCCTCCCGCTTCACCACTTCTTGGATACCACCCAAGAAGTACTCGGGATTACAGTAGACATCTTCTTGAACGACAGTCAAGAAAGCAATAGCATCGGGGCCGAAGCCAGGTCAGAACACGAGATTTGCGGGCGCGACGACCTCACCGCCTGCGAGCGTTCGGAGCGCACGGACGTTCGGGAACCGATCAACCACAGCCGAACCCGGGGCGCGCCCACGCGAGTGCCCACGGTCAGAACAAGGGAGTGCGGACTCGTGAGCAGTTCGGTCGAACAGCCCCCGACCATCACCCGCCCGGTCGAGGTCAGCGGCGCACGCGAGCGCGAGAGACCCTCGAGGACCGAGGCCTGGCCGGGTCCCTCCCCACGCGCGGCCGCAGGTGCGGCCCGGACCGAGTTCGAAGCTCTGCGCGCCGAGGTGGTGCGGGTATGCACCGACCTCGCCGTGGACGGGTTCCGGGGACAGGACCTCGCCCCCGCTTTGCACGAACTCGAACTCGCGGCACGTCACTGGGCGACACTCGGGCTGGACCTGGATCGTCTCCAGCAGGCGATCCACACCGGATTCCGACGCGGGGCCGAGCGGCTCACACAACTCGCGCACACCCCGTCCGAGGCGGTCGCGGCACTGCGCGACCAGCTGGACCTTCTGGAATCGGTGCATGTGCGCCTCACCCGCGCCTACTCCCACCAACTGCCCACAACCACCAGCCATATCCACGCCGCGACTCGTACCCTTGCCGTCGCCCTGCTGCGCGGTGAGCACGCCGAGCCGCTCGCGCGTTATAGCGGTGTCGCGATCAGCACCCGGTATCACCTGATCGCGCTGGAGATACCAGGGCCGGTGAAGGGCCGGTCCGCGGCGATCGCCTCCCGTCTCGAGGCCGCGCTGATCCGGCGGTGCGGACCGCCGGCTCTTTCGCTGCTCGGTGTCGAGGGCGGCACCGTGCTGATTCCCGAGGACTTGGTCGCCGAGGACGATCTCGGCGAACTGATCCGGGACCTGGAGACCAGTATCGGGCGCGCCGTGGTCGCGGTCGCCGTGACCGCCGCCACCTCCGATATCGCGGACGCGGGCCGCCAAGCACATGATTTCCTCGATGTCGCCATCGCGACGCGGGTCGAGCCCCGCCTGTACCGTTCGAGCGAGCTGAGTCTGTACTACCAGCTCACCCGTCCGGGCCCGGCTCGAGATGCCCTCAGCGCTCTGCTGTCGCCGCTGGAAGATTATCCGGAGCTGGCGCACACCTTGATTACCCATTTGGCCAACGACACCAACCGTCGGCGCACCGCCTCCGAGCTGAACGTACACACCAACACCCTCGACTACCGGCTCAAACGCATCCATCAGATCACCGGCTGTGATCCCTGCACCGCGGCCGGCCTGTGGCGACTACGCTCCGCGTTGATCGTGCGCAGCTACACCCAGCGCTCAACGGTGACGTAATACCAAGTGCCACAGCGAGTCCGGTCGATCGCCGCGCGCCGCCGATGCCCGTAGGCGTTGTACTCGCAGCCCGAATTCGGCGAGGTCGGACAATGAAAAGGCGGTGCGCCGTGGCATTCGAATCCCTGACATGGCTGGGGCGGGCGCTGCAGCCGCATCGCGAGGTCGTCGCCGCCGAACTGATCCGCCAGACCAAGCTCACCGTCGACGGTCTCGACACCGACCCCGAACTCGCCGATCTGCTGGCCGCGAGCATCACCGAGAACGTTGTCACGGTCGTGCACGTCCTGGCCAACGCCATCGATCCCGCGACCGTCAATCCGCCGTCCACGGCGATCGTGTACGCGCGCCGGCTGGCTCGCGGCGGGGTGCCGCTCACGGACC
Source organism: Nocardia sp. NPDC003482 (assembly GCF_053588115.1). Taxonomy (NCBI): domain Bacteria; kingdom Bacillati; phylum Actinomycetota; class Actinomycetes; order Mycobacteriales; family Nocardiaceae; genus Nocardia; species Nocardia sp. NPDC003482. The sequence continues at coordinate 300,298 of NZ_JBSFPI010000001.1, read as the reverse complement.
TGCTGCGCGCGTACGGGTTCGGTCAATCCAGACTGCTGGAGGTCAGCATCGGCCGCATCCTCGAGGCGGGCGGACCCGATCGGATGACGCAGATCGCCGACATCATGAACTTCGGGGCCGCCTACCTCGACCATGTGACCGAAGAGGTGGGCGCGGTCTATGAGGCCGAACGCGACCGCTGGCTCAACAGCCGCCACGCGGCCCGGCGGGAATGGGTGCGGCGGCTGCTCGAGGAGGCCGACCCGGATGTCGCGGCCGCCGAAGCGGCACTGGGATATCGGCTCGACCGACGCCACCTGGCCGTCGAGTTGTGGACCACACCGCCGTGCACCGTCGCCGAGACGACGCGGGCCTTGGAGCAGGCGGCCCAATTGCTCACCCGGGCGGTCGAGGCGATCGACCCGGTGCTCGCCCTGCCCGCCGGTGATCGTGAACTGCGCCTGTGGCTCCCGGTCCGGCGCGAGTTCCCCGACCTGTCCGACCTGCGGCAGAATCTGACGCAGGCGCGGCTACCGGTACGAATGGCGTTGGGCGCGGCCGATTCCGGTCTGCGCGGCTTCCGCCGCAGCGCGCGCACCGCCGCCCGCGGCAAGACCCTCGCACAGTCGGCCGGTTCGAACGCCGCCGCCGCGGTGGCCTTCGAGGAGATCGCCCCCTTCGCCCTGCTCGTCGACGAGCCCCGGGAGTTGGCGGCGTTCGCCACCCGCGTACTCGGTCCATTGGCCCGCGACGACGCGAAGACCGCGGTGCTGCGCGAGACCCTGGAGGTGTTCCTCGCCGAAAACGGCAGTTACGCCCGCACCGCGAAAAGACTGCTGATGCACCGCAATACGGTGCAGTACCGAATCCAGCAGATCACCCGCAGATACGGGCTGGACCTCACCGGCGACACCTTCGAACTGCGGTACGCGCTGGGCATCTGCCGGTGGCACGGCACCGTGGCCCTCCTGCCGCCCGGCTGACGCACCCGGCGTTGGGCGCGGCGGATGAATCGCGCGTCATCCTTTGTGCGCGGCGCACAGATCTCCGACCGGCCGCTGGTCGGCCCCGCATATCGCGTGGTGTCATGTGGCCACCGCCCCTGTTGCCCAGGAAGGTTCGCATGTCCCGCCGACCGCGATAGCGCCGATTCCGTTCTCCTCGAAGGATTTACACTCTCATGGGTTTCCTGTCCCCGCGCCTGCCCGATCTCGACTACGAAAGCTGGCGGCGCGGCACCCGGATGCAGCGGCTGCGGCCGATCGTGCTGGACTGGGCCTCCGCCGGGGTCGGCTCCCCGGACGCGGTCCTGCTCGGGTACGTGGTGAAGATCGTCCTCTATGTCGCGGTGGCGATCGGAATCGGCTGGGCCACACCAGGTCTCGGCTCACCCACGCGGTTCTTCGACTGGTGGGACGAACCGCTGTTCTTCCAGAAGCTGGTGGTGTGGACGCTGCTGTTCGAGGTGCTCGGCCTCGGCTGCGGGTTCGGGCCGTTGACACTGCGTTTCCTGCCGCCGATCGGCGGGCCGCTGTACTGGCTTCGACCCGGCACCATCCGGCTGCCCCCATGGCCGGAGCGGGTACCCGGCACACGAGGCAGCACCCGCACACCGCTGGATGTCGCGCTGTATGTCGGCGTGCTGGCGGCCGCGGTCTTCGCCCTGACCTCCCCCGCCACCGAACCCACCGCCCACGGCGACGCGCCCGCGTTGGCCCCGGCGCGCCTGCTGCCCATCCTGGTGCTGCTGGCGTTGATCGGATTGCGCGACAAGGCGATCTTCCTGGCCGCGCGCACCGAGGTGTACGGCAGCTTCCTCGTGATGTTGATGCTCCCGGGCGCGGACGGGCTGGTGGGCGCGAAACTTGTGATGCTGGCCATTTGGTGGGGTGCGGCCGTGTCGAAGTTCAATCATCACTTCCCGTACGTGGTGGCGGTGATGATGAGCAACAATCCGATCCTCCGCAGCACCACTCTCAAGCGAAAGCTGTTCCGCGACTACCCGAACGACCTACGGCCGTCGAAGGTTTCGGCGTTCCTCGCGCACGGAACAGGCACCGCCTTCGAGATCGTCATGCCCGCGGTGATCTACCTCGCGCACGGCGGCAAGCTCGCGATCGCGGCGGCGATCCTGTTCACCGTCTTCCATCTGAACATCCTGACCAGCCTGCCCATCGGGGTGCCGCTGGAGTGGAACGTCTTCATGATCATGGGTACGTGGATCCTGTTCGTGGACCATGGTTCCCTGCGTCTCGGCGACTTGACGGGGCCGTGGGCGCTGCTGTTCATCGCCGCGCTGGTGGCCTTGGTCGCCTACGGCAACTTCGTGCCGAAGCACACCTCGTTCCTGATGTCCATGCGCTACTACGCGGGCAACTGGCCGACCAGCCTGTGGCTGTTCGCCCCGAGCGCGTTGCAGAAGTGGGACAGCGGCCTGGTCAAGTCCGCACAGTTCCCCACGCAGCAGCTCACGCGCCTGTATGACGAGACCGCGGCGGAATACTTCGACCACCGGCAATACGCTTTTCGCTCGATGCACACGCACGGCCGCGCTCTCTACGGCCTCATCCCCCGCGCCGGGGGAACCGACCACGAGCGTTACCGGGTGGTCGAGGGCGAAATCGTGGCGGGGTCGGCGATCGGATGGAACTTCGGCGACGGGCACCTGCACAACGAACAGCTCGTCACCGCCGTGCAGCGGCGCTGCCGGTTCGAGCCGGGTGAACTGCGGGTGATCGTGCTGGAATCGCAGCCCATGCACCGGCAGCGGCAGGAATACCGCCTGATCGACGCCGCCACCGGCACCTTCGAGATCGGTTATGTGGAAGTGCCGGACATGCTCACCGGACAACCCTGGGACGGAACGATTCCGGTGCATGTGCACACCGCTGCCGAGGGTGCGGCATGACCACCGCCATTGTCGTGGGGTCGGGACCCAACGGGCTCGCCGCGGGCGTCACGCTGGCGCGCCACGGTGTCGAGGTGACCGTGCTCGAGGCCACCGACACCCTCGGCGGCGGCACCGCCAGCGGCGAGTACACGCTGCCGGGGCTGCTGCACGACCACTGCTCGGCGGTCCATCCCTTCGCTGCGGCCTCACCGTTGCTGCGATCGCTCGAGCTCGAAAGGTTCGGGCTCCGTTGGCTTTATGCGCCCGTGGATCTGGCGCACCCGCTCGACGAGGGGCGCGCGGGTGTGCTCGTACGGTCGGTGGAAGACACCGCCCTCGGGCTGGGCGTCGACGCTCACCGCTGGCGTCGGTTCTATCGGCCGCTGTCGGAGCGCATCGACGATCTCATCGACGAGACGTTCCGGCCGCCCGCGCACCTACCACGGCATCCGATCAGCTTGGCGCGCTTGGGTTTCCCCGCACTGGCGTCGGCGTCGCTCCTGGCACGGCTGTGGCGCACCGAGGAGGCGAAAGCACTGTTCGGCGGCGCGTGCGCGCATTCGTTCCGGCCCTTGACAGCGCCCACCTCGGCGGCTCTGGGCGTCATGTTCCTCGCGGTGAACCAGCGCTATGGCTGGCCGGTGGCCGCGGGAGGATCGCGGTCCATCGCCGAAGCCCTTGTGGCACTGCTGAAATCGCTCGGCGGGAAGATCGAGACAGGGGTGCGCGTCACCGCCACGTCGCAGCTGCCGCCCGCCGATATGGTGTTGTTCAATCTGGGCCCGCACGCTGTCGCCGACCTGCTCGAAGACCGGATGCCGCACCGTGTTCGGCGCGCCTACCGGCGCTACCGCTACGGACCCGGCGCGTTCAAAGTGGATCTGGCGGTACAGGGCGGCATTCCGTGGACCGACAAGCGATGTGGTCAAGCCGGAACCGTCCATGTCGCGGGATCTTTCGCGGAGATGGTCGTCGCCGAGCGCGAGACCAATGCCGGGCGCATGCCCGAGCGGCCGTTCGTCATCGTGGGCCAGCAGTACCTGGCGGACCCGGGCCGGTCCCGAGGTGATCTGCACCCGATCTACGCCTACGCCCACGTGCCACACGGATTCACCGGTGATGCCACCGAAGCCATCCTGCGCCAGATCGAACGGTTCGCGCCCGGCTTCCGGGATCGCATCGTCGCACACTCGGTGACCACGACCGCGGATCTGATCGCCGCCAACCCGAATTTCGTCGGCGGCGATGTCATCGGTGGCGCGGCAACGCCTTTCCAGCTGCTCACCCGGCCGCGCGTCGCCCTCGACCCCTATTACACCGGTGTGCCGGGCATGTTCATCGCCTCGGCCGCCGCGCCGCCCGGTGCGGGCGCACACGGCACGGCAGGCCACAACGCCGCCCTGTCGGCACTGCGTCGCGCCGGAATATCACTGCTGCACAACGACTTCGAGAAGGTTCACCACCATGCGTGAATACAGTGTCCCCGCCACGTACTCCATCGCCGACGACCATTTCATGGGCGATCCCGTGCTGCGCAACGAACGCGACCACCCCGACGCCGTGCTGTTCCTGATCCCGACCGCCGATGGCGGCTGGTCGGAGCTGACCGCCGCCGAATTCGCCCGCCAGGTGCGGGCCGTCGCGAAGGGCTTGATCGCGGCCGGACTCGAAGTGGGCGACCGGGTTTCGCTGATGAGCGACACCCGATACGAGTGGATTCTGCTCGACTACGCCATCTGGTTCGCCGGCGGCGTGACCGTGGCCATCTACGCCTCCTCGGCGGCCGATCAGGTGCGCTGGGTGGTCGAGGACTCCGGATCGGAGCTGCTCGTCGCGGAAACCGGCGCACACCTGGCGATCGCCGAGCAGGCCATCGCGGGCCTGCCCGTGCGGGAGACCCTGCACATCGACGGCGGCGCGATCACCGAACTGATCAATCGCGGCGCGGAGGTGCCCGACGACGAATTGGCCACCCGCCGTGCCCGACTCGGCGCGAAATCGAACGCACTGGTCATCTACACCTCCGGCACCACCGGCAAGCCCAAGGGCGTGCCGCTGACCCACGGCAATCTGGCCGCCATGGCCGCGTGCGCGCCCGCCCGCGTGCCCGAACTGCTGCGTCCGAACGGTCGCACGCTGCTGTTCCTGCCGCTGGCCCACATCCTCGCGCACGCCACCTCGCTGGCGGCCGTGGAACACCGTTTCACCGTGGCCCACACCAGTGATTGGACCGACCTGCCCGCCAAGTTCGCCGCGCTGCGGCCCACCGGACTCGTCGCGGTGCCGCGGGTTTTCGAGAAGGTCTACAACGGGGCCGAGCAGAAGGCGCACGACAGCGGTAGGGGCGCGATCTTCGACCGGGCCTCCGAGGTCGCCATCGCCTGGAGCCGGTCCCTCGACACCGGCGGTCCGGGCCTGCTGCTGCGGTTGCAACATCGGCTGTTCGACAAGCTCGTCTACGGGAAGCTGCGGGCGGCGCTCGGCGGCCGATGCACGCACGCCATTTCCGGCGGCGCGCCCTTGGGTGCGCGGCTGGCGCACTTCTACCGGGGCGTCGGCGTCAATATCGCCGAGGGCTACGGACTTACCGAAACCACGGCGGCCATCACGCTCAATGGCAACCACCCGCGCAGCCAGCGGCTGGGCAGCGTCGGTCGCCCGTTCGACGGCCACACCGTGCGGCTGGCCGAGGACGGTGAACTCCTCGTGCGCGGACCCGTTGTGTTCCAAGGTTATTGGCGAAACCCGCAGGCGACCGCGGAGTCCTTCACCGACGGCTGGTTCCACACCGGCGACCTGGCCGCCATCGACGCCGACGGCTACGTCACCATCACCGGCCGCAAGAAGGAGATCCTCGTCACCGCCGCCGGCAAGAACGTGTCGCCGGCTCCGCTCGAAGACGGATTGCGTGCGCATCCGCTGATCGGCCAGTGCATGGTGATCGGCGACGCCCGGCCGTTCATCGCGGCCCTGATCACCCTGGACCGCGACGCGCTGCCCGGCTGGCGCGAGCGGCACGGACTCGACGCGGGAACGAGCGTGGCGGATCTGATCTCGCATCCCGACCTGACAGCCGAGATCAACGCCGCGGTCGCCCAGGTCAATGCGAGGGTCTCCAAGGCCGAGCAGATCAAGAAGATTCGCATCCTCGACGCCGAATGGTCCCAGGAGACAGGCGAACTCACCCCGAAGCTCTCCCTCAAACGCCCCGCCGTGCTGAAACGACACGCGGCCGACATCGACGCGCTCTACGCATGAACCTTGCGGCTCACCAGAAGGCTCATCCCCGCGCGTGCAGGGAGCACATCATCGACGGCCCCCGCGTCACCCTCTCGAAGGGCTCATCCCCGCGCGTGCGGGAGCACACTTATTGACCTGCAGCGTCACAGCTACAGACCCAGTATTCCATTCACTTTCGACCAACCGTGCCATCCTGACCACCAGCGTGACTGCCCGATGAACAGAGCCGGTTGGGTCCCCAAAGCCAGGCCGCTCCTATGGGCGACTCCCCGAACGCGATCTGTGACCTTTTGTCCCGCTCGGCCCCGTGTATATTTGACGTCAAAACTTTGATGTCGAAGGGAGTAGAGAAGTGACCACGATCGACACCACGGCGGGCTCTGTGCGGGTGCATCGGGTCGGCGGCCTCACTCACGCGCGCGGGGTGCGCTACGCGAGCGCGCAACGCTTCGGCGCTCCGCAGCCGCTCCCGCGTTCGCCAGCCGTCCTCGACGCGACCACTCGCGGCCCCGCCTGCCCGCAGGACCCCTCGCGCCTGGACAACGTGAACGGGCCGATCGTCGATGAGCTCCAGCAGAGCGAGGATTGCCTGGTGCTGTCGGTGACAGCACCCGACGATGCTGCCGGGCTGCCGGTGATGGTGTGGTTTCACGGCGGCGCGTACATGTCCGGCGGCGGCGAGGCACCCAAGTACGACCCGGATGACCTCGCGCGCGAAGGGGTCGTCGTCGTCAACGTCACCTACCGCCTCGGCGTGCTGGGTTACCTCACCCCCACCGGCACCGGCGTCGACAACCTCGGCCTGCTCGACCAGATCGCCGCCCTGCACTGGGTCCGCGACAACATCGCCGCCTTCGGCGGTGACCCCGCCTCCGTCACCGTGTTCGGGCAATCCGCCGGCGCCGACTCCGTCCTCGCCCTGATCGCCGCGCCCACGGCCCGCGGGCTCTTCCGCCGCGCCATCGCCCAGTCCGCACCCACCGGCGCGCGTACCGAACGGACCGCGATGACCCAGGCAATGCGCGAGGCATTCGATCGCCACCTCGACGCCGACCCCCTCACCGCCAGCGTCGGGGAAATCCTCGCCGCCCAGCGGCACGCGGTCACCGCCGCGCAGAGCTTCAAGGTCGTCAGCGGTCTGCCCTTCGGGCCGATCTACGGCATCGACCCCCTTCCGGTCTCACTGTACGACGCGCTCGCCGAGGCGGCACCTCACATCGAGCTGATGATCGGCTACACCAAGGACGACGCCGTGCCCTTCGTCGCCATGGACCCACGAGCGGCCAAACTGGCCAAGCTGGGCTTGGTCGGGCGGCTGGTCGAACGCATCATCGCCAAACGCGCCACCGCCGGCCTCTTCGGCGACTCGGCCGCCGAACTCGCCAAGCTGTGGACAAGCTTCGGCGGGCACGTGGCAACCTTCCGATTCGACTGGCAACCCGAGGGCGCCCCCTTCGGTGCCTGTCACTGCATGGACCTCCCCCTGCTGTTCAACGGCGACTGGAGCGACGCCCCCATGCTCGCCGGCCACCGCGTCCCCGCTCCCCTCGCCGCCCAGGTGCGCCGCACATGGGCTGATTTCGCGCGCTACGGGACCGGTGGACTTCCCACCCGTACCCTGCGATTCCACTGACGCGCATGGGTGGGGACGGCAACGGTCCGTCGCTCGAACACGTTCGACTCCTGCGTTGGTAATGCCACGGCATCGCCGCTGAGCCGCGGCCCAGGCGCAACGCTTGTGGTGCGTTTCCCGCGCACCAGATCAATTTGACATAAAAACTTTGGCATAGAAGTGTCTGCGGTGGAGGTCGGAATGGCAGACGATGTGGATCCGGTGGGCTCGGCTACTGAGCAGTGGCGGCGCGAGCACCCCGATGCGGACCTGAGCGGTCTGGAGTTCAACGGGCGACTGATCTCGCTGCGCCGAACGCTCGATGCGCACAGTGCGGCCGTCCTGGCGGCCCACGACTTACAGATATGGGAGTGGGATGTGCTGTCCACCTTGTGGCGGCACCGCTCGATGCCGGTGACGATGAGCGAGCTGGGAACGCTGCTGCTGATCACGCCCGGCTCGGTGACCAATCGGGTCGTCCGGATGGAAAACCGCGGTCTGGTCGTCCGCGAAACCGACCGGGCGAGTCGGCGACGTGTGCTGGTCGGGTTGACCGCGGCGGGTGAGCAGGTGCTGGCCGCCGCCCTGCCCGATGTCCTCGACGCCTCGGCGCGCCTACGCGACGCGCTGGTCGGTATCGACCTGGCGGGACTGAATGCCCAGCTGGCGGCGATCGCGCAGCGGCTGGCCGAATACGGCGACCCCGAAATGTCGAGGTGACGCCATCCTGTGGCCGTCGATCACGAACGTCGCGGCCGTCTCGAAAAGAAATCTCAATGGCAGTCCGGCAACCATTGTCGCGCGGCACGCGCAGACGGCGAGTCAGCACCGTGGCCGCAGCGACGACCATGACGGTCCTCGCCGCGGGCGGAGCCGGCTTCGTGGCACCCGCCTCGCTCTTCCGCACCGCACCACTACCTCGACACCCGCGCCGAAGCCCATGCGGTGATCGACACCGTTCGGGCCGCCACCACCCGCTTCCCGGACCTGTCCCCCACCTGGGCGGCATCGCTACCACCGCAAGGCCACACACTTCCTCGTCTTCCTCACCCTCGCTGCGGTACTGACCTGCTACAAGAAACTGGTGGGAACAGCGACATCAGACACGACTCGAGCTCACACCCCGTAGAAGCAGCCCGAGAAAGAGGCCGCACGTAGGAAACCGGACGCTTAACCCGCAGGAAATGAATAGTGTTCGCGCGCTGAGTCGTTGAGCGGTCCGACGAAGAGGAGGCGTCATGCCGGCGCGTCTGGCCAAGCCGACCGACGTACCTGAGAAGTATGCTCCGTTGATCGAGATGCTGTGGCGGTTCTACATCGCCGCGGGCGAGCCTCCGATGAGGACGAGCGCCAAGGCAATTCGCGAACTCGACGAGGAAAGCCCCCACCGTCGGCGCGATCCTGCAAAACCCCCGCTACACCGGCTACGCCGTCTTCGGCCGATGGACCAAAAAGGAAGAGCTGATCGACCCCGACGACGTCGCCGCGGGCCACATCGTCCGTTTCCGCCGCTCCAGCGCCGACCGGATCATCCGCTCCCGCAAACCCGCACACCCCAAGATCGTGTCGGTGGAAACCTTCACCGAGGCCCACCTCCTCCGCCGCAGCCGCGGCGGCGCCGACAACCGTGCCCGAGCCCGACTCGAACGACAACGCCACCCCAACCTGCCCCGCCCCTACCAACTCCGCGGCCTCATCCGCCACGACTGCTGCGAACGCAAGATGCAAGCCGAAATGCTGCACGACACGGTCTATTACCGCTGTCTCGCACGAACTCTCGCACCGGGAAGCCCAGCGGCAGCCGACCATCCGAAAACAGTGAACCTCCGCGAGGCACACCTCCTCGGCCCCCTGAACACCTGGCTGGCAACCCTTTTCGACCGCCGGCACCGCACCGACACGATCGCGGCCCTGGTCGCCGCCCAAGACACCGACGACAGCGACCTCCGCCGACAAGGACTCCAAGCCCGCATCCGCGACGCCGACACCAAACTCGACCGCCACCGCCGAGCCATCGAAGCAGGCGTCGACCCCATCGCTCTCGTCGACGCCATGAACGCGGCACAAGCCGAAAAGGCCATCGCCACAACAGAATTGGACCAGATCCCGAAACCGATCAAACTCACGGCCAGCCAGATCGAGAAGATGATCGACGCCCTCGGCGACGTCCGAGCCGTTCTCGATGCCGGAAGACCCGAAGATAAGCAGGCCCTGTACGCGGCGATGAACGTCCAAATCAGATACGACCATCGCCGCCAAGTAGCCACAGTCACGGCAGATCCCCGTGTGTTTAGCACTGGTGTCCGGAGGGGGACTTGAACCCCCACGCCCTTAATCGGGCACTAGCACCTCAAGCTAGCGCGTCTGCCATTCCGCCACCCGGACCGGTGGTGCTCAGCAAGGTTATCGGATCCGCTCGCGAGGTCCAAATCACGGGGGTTTCCGCAGGTCGCGAGGGGGATTTGCTGAGCGCCGCCAGCGTCAGTCCTTGAGGGCGTCGAGCAGCGCGGCGCGCTGCCGGGAGCCGAGGCCGCCGATGCGACGCTCCTCGGGGATGTCGGCCTCGTCCATGAGCTTCTTGGCCTTGACCGGACCGATGCCGGGGAGCGCCTTGATGACGGCGGCGACCTTCGTCTTCTTGACCAGGTCCTCGTTGTCGGCGCGCTTGAGCACTTCAGCCATGGAGACCTTGCCCTTGCGGACCTGTTCGATCAGTTCCGAACGGGCCTTGCGGACCGCGGCCGCTTTCGCCAGCGCCTCGGAGCGTTGCTCGGCGGTCATGGTGGGAAGTGCCATGTCTACAACCTTTCACTCGTTCGCTGGAACCTCAACGGCACCGATTGAACATCACGAAAGCGCGGGTTCCGGCACGACACACCGCGAAGAAATTCGAGGTCGGCGGGTTGAGGGCCGCGAACCTCGCCGGGTATGCGGGCGATTTGCCGGACTCTCCGACCCCGCCGAGTACGGATCGCGGTGTGCCGAACGGTTGCCGACCGGGCGATCGGGCGCGACAGTGGGTCGGGGTACCACTTGACGCAGAAGGAGACTCGAGGTGCGCTTCGGCATTTTCATCCCCCAGGGTTGGCGGCTCGATCTGATCGGCATCGATCCCGCCGCGCACTGGGAGGTGATGCGAAATCTCGCCCAGCGCGCGGACGCGGACGAGGCGTGGGAGTCGCTGTGGGTCTACGACCACTTCCACACCGTGCCCGCGCCGACGACGGAGGCCACGCACGAGGCGTGGACGTTGATGGCGGCGTTCGCGGCGGCCACGTCCCGGGTGCGCCTCGGGCAGATGTGCACCGCGATGTCGTACCGCAATCCGGCCTACCTCGCGAAGGTCGCGGCCACCACCGACATCATCTCCGGCGGCCGCGTGGAGATGGGCATCGGCGGCGGCTGGTACGAGCAGGAGTGGCGGGCCTACGGCTACGGATTCCCCACGGCCGGTGAGCGTTTGGGCCGCCTGGAGGAGGGCGTGCGGATCTTCCGGCAGGCGTGGACCGAGGGCGAGGCCACCCTGGACGGCCGGTACTATCAGGTCGACAAGGCGATCGTGCGCCCACTTCCGTTGCAGCCCGGCGGAATTCCGATCTGGATCGCGGGCGGCGGGGAGAAGAAGACGCTGCGCATCGCGGCGAAGTACGCGCGGTACTCGAATTTCGGCGGCTCCCCTGAGGAGTTCGCCCACAAATCGGAGGTCCTGCGCGGCCATTGCGCCGATGTCGGTACCGATTTCGACGCGATCGTGCGCAGCTCGAATTTCAATGTCGTCATCGGCGCGACCGAGGCCGAGGTGGAGGACCGTTTGACGGCCCTGCGCGACCGCATCACGCCCGCGATCGGCGCCGAGCAGGCCACCGACTGGGTCGAGCGCAATTTCCGTCCCTCGCAGGCGGCGGGCACGCCCGAGCGGATCATCGAGAATCTGACCCGGCTGCGCGATCTGGGCCTGCGCTACGCGATCCTGAATTTCCCCGAATCCGCTTACGACACTTCGGGTATCGAGCTGTTCGAACGCGAGGTGATCGGCGCGCTGCGCTGACTACCAGAACACCGGGGTGAGCCCCCACGCGGCGAACTCCTCCTCGAGGAGAACGCGCAACGCCGCCCGGGTCGGGAAGCGGTCGGGGTCGGCGGCGGTGACCGCCAGCGTCACGGTGTCACCGTCGCTGGACCACGACATGTTCAGCCCGACCTCGGTGCTCCGGAAGAACTCGGTCGCCGCGGGCCGGATGACGGGCCGCATGACCACCGCCGCCGCGGTGTTCCCCGCCAGGGTCGCCACCGATCGCGCGGTCGCACCGAGGTTGGTGCACAGGCAGATCGGCGCCTTGGACGTACGCACCAGCCGCCGCGCCAACGCATCGGGGATCACGGACTGCACCGGCTGGAGATGCTGCACCGCGGGCGTGGTGGCCGGATCGCCGTAGGCCGTGATGGCCCGCTTCGTGGCCGCGCGGATTTGCGCGAGGTCGGCGCGCTCCCCCTTGCGGTAGGGCACCGCGATCGGAACGCCGGTGGTGGCGTTCCCGCGCGGATCGTCCGGCCCGCGCAACGAGCGGGGTATGTCGACCCGCACCTCCTGCCCGTCCTCGACCCGCCCGCACCGGCCGAGCACACCCACGGCCGCGCCCAGCAGCAACCCGTTCGCCGTGCCCGAGTGCGCCGCCGCCACCGAATCCCATTGCGCGGCGGTCACATTCAGAATCAACTCGGCAGGCTGGAACCGCTCCGGCAGCTCGAGCCGAGGCTCGGCGGGCCGCGGCAGCCGCGCCGGTTCGGTGACGCCCCGAGCCCGATACGCCTTGCCGACACCGGAGCCGATCTCCCGCAGCAACGCCACCGCGTCGGCGAGATCCGCGCGCCACTTCCCCCGCGCGGGCACCGCGCCGACGAGCCGCCCGCTGCTGTCGGACCGGTCGATCGGAGCCGACGCCGCGAGCCGGGTCAGCGCGTCGCGCACCGCGAAGATCACCGCACCCCCGTCCGCCCCCACATGCGAGGTGACCAGCGACACCAGCGTCCCACCCGCACTCGGCGCCGCCGACAGCCGCCACAACCGCCCGGTCGCCGGATCGAAATCGGGCCCGGTCTGCGCGGACAGCCAATCCACCACCGCGTCGGCGGGCACCTCCTCGTCCTGCCAGTCGAGCGGAATCGCGTCGAGCGCGGGTGCCCAGCACGGCCGCGCGAAGGGTATCCGGCTCGGCACCACCCGCCGGGCGAGGAAACCGTGCGCCAAGTGCGCGTGCAGCGCCCGCACGTCGTGGCGTGCCACGGGCCGATCGAAACGCCAGGCGAGCTGATTCACGAGCACCGACCCGAACAGCCGGTGCACCTTCCAGAACAGATCGTCGTCGGCGGTGAGCCGATTGAGAGTCATTGCGGCGGAACCCTTTCCGAGAAGATCAGCGAGGCCGCAGCGCCCGCACGGTGATCGGCGCGAACACCAGCAGCACCACCACCGCGCCCAGCACCGACCACGCGGCGTCGGCCCCGAACCGTCCCTGGTCGGCGAGCGTGCGCACCGCCGATACCAGATGGGAGACCGGATTGACGTCGGAGACGCGCCGCAGCCAGTCCGGCATGGCGGCGGTCGGCACGAGAGCGTTGGAGGCGAAGGTGAACAACATCAGTATCAGCGCCGAAACGCCTTGCACGGCGGTCGGTTTCGACATAGTGACGCCCACCGCCGCGAAGATCCAGCTCAACGCGGTCGTCACGAGCACGACCAGCACCGCGGCGGCGATCAGCCCGAGCGGGTGCGCGGGCCGATACCCCATGGCGAAGCCGACGATCACCACCGTGGTGGCCGCGATGGCGTACCGGGTGATCCCCGCGGTGAGCGCGCCGATGATCGGGGCCACCCGCGCCATCGGCATGGCCGCGAACCGATCCCGGACCCCGGAGCGCACGTCCTCGCACAGCTGCACGCCGGTGGCGACGGACGCGGTCAGCACGATCTGCACCAGCACGCCCGGGATGAGCGTCGGCAGGTAGGCGTGCACGCTGCCCGCGATGGCGGTGCCGAAGATATTGCCGAACAGCACCGGCCCGACGATCGGCAGCAGCGCCGCGTCGTAGAGCAGCTGCGGACTGCGCCGGAACGTCAGCACGCCCCGCAACGCCATGATCAGCGACTGCCGCACGGCCGCGCGCGGGCCGACTCGAGTGACCCGGGGACGGCGATCGACACGGGGCGGCGCGAGCGTGAGAGCAGTCATCACGCCACCGCCCGCACGTGCCCGGTGAGCGCGAGGAACACCTCGTCGAGATCGGGCCGCTCCACCCCGAACCCGCGCAGCCGCACACCCGCGCGCCGCAACTCCACGAGAACCCTTGTGCCGCTGTCGATATCGCGCAACGGCACCGACAACGCCGCACCCTCGGGCGCGACGCGCGCCACCCCGCCGCTCACCCGTTCCGCGATGGCGACGGCGACGGCCAACCGGTCGGCATCGGCGAGTTCGAGGCGCAGCACCTCCTCCCCCACCGACGCCTTCAACTCGTCGGCGCTGCCCTCCGCGACAATGGTCCCGCGATCGACGACCGCGATCCGGTCGGCCAGCACATCGGCCTCCTCGAGGTATTGGGTGGTGAGCAGGATCGTGACACCGTCCGCGACGAGTGAGCGCACCATGTCCCACATCTGGCGGCGGGTGTGCGGGTCGAGTCCGGTCGTGGGCTCGTCCAGAAAGATCAAGGGCGGCACCGTGATCAGCGTCGCGGCGAGATCGAGCCGCCGCCGCATCCCGCCCGACAACGCCCCCGCGGGTCGTCGCGCGGCGGCGGTCAGCTCGAATCGCTCGAGCAACTCCGCGCCGCGCCGGAACGCCGCCCGGCGCGACAATCCCAGCAGCCGCCCGAAGATCCGCAGATTCTCCTCGGCCGACAGATTCTCGTCGACCGACGCGTACTGCCCGGTCAACCCGATCATCGACCGCACCGCCGTCGCGTCGCGGACCACGTCGTATCCGAACACCCGCGCCGCGCCCCGGCTGGGCCGCGACAGCGTCGCCAGCATCCGCACGGTCGTCGTCTTCCCCGCGCCGTTGGGTCCGAGCAGGGCGAACACCGAACCGCTCGGCACCCGCAGATCGATCCCGTCGACAGCGGTGAACGACCCGAACGTCTTGCCCAAACCCCTTGCCTCGATGGCCGTTTCGGTCACGCCCGCCACCCCGCCTCCACATCGAACCGCACCGCTCGGGACCGACCGGATTCCAGCGACTCCACCGCATCGGCGGCCCGCTCGACGCCATCCGCGCGAAATCCCGCCGCGAAGGTCGCCGCCCGGCGCGTCACGGACTCACTCAGCGCCAGGTCCAGCATTCGAACCAGCCGCGCCTCCGTCAACCGCGAAAACGGCAGCGCCACACCGACTCCCAACGCCCGCACCCGCTGCCCCCAATACGGCTGATCGGCCAGGAACGAGCACACCACCGACGGAATCCCCGCCCGCAGCGCCGCGGCAGTCGTCCCCGCGCCACCGTGATGGATCGCGACGGCACAGCGCGGCAACATGGCGGCGTGGTCGACACCACGCACCACCGCCAACTCCTCGGTCAAACGAGGTTCCACCCCGCGCGACCCACTCACGTACAACAACCTCCGCCCCACCCGACGGCATGCATTCCGCATCAGCTCGAGCGTCGCGTCCGCCTCCCCGACCGGCATGGACCCGAACCCGCCGTACACCGGCGCGTCCCCGGCCGCGAGCCACGCCGGCAACTCCGTATCAACCTGCCCAGCAACGGCTTTCGGGACCATAAACCCGACGAACGGCCGGTCCTCTCCCCACTCCACGCTCAATCCGCCGAACAGTCGCTCGTCGTACGCCTGGATGGCGATCCGTGCACCCTCGGACACGTAACCGTTTCCCGCCCAGGCACTTTCGGCCAACCGGCTACCCGCTTCCTCTGCCGGATCGCCTATCCGCGACCACCGACCGATCGCGCTCACTCGGGCGATTCCCCCGCCCGTCCACGCCCGCCCGACCAATGGCCCGCTCCCGCTCACGTTTCCTCCCTCAGCGCGGCCAGGCCCCTCAGCGCCGCGAGGTTCCTCATCGCGGCGAGGTTCCTCAGCGGGGCGAAATCCCGACGCGGGGACAGCTGCGCCTCGCCCCAGAGCGATTCCCTGATTCGATTCACCCCCCTCGATGCCAGCGTCCCCCGATTGGCAACTGCCAACCCGCAATTCCCGCCCACCGGGCGCGACCGCCCACTCCCGAACGTCCCCTCCGGCCCGCAATTCCGGCACATCGGACGAGTCCGTCCACGGCCGAGCGCCCTCACCAGCCCGCAGCTCCCGCACACCGGGGGCGACCGCCCCCGCCCGAGCGCCCCCTCCAGCCCGCAACTCGCCCGCATCGGGCGCGACCGCCCGCGCCCGAGTTCGGCCACCAGCCCGCAACTCCCGCACATCAGGCCCGACCGCCCACGCCCGAGCCCGAGCCAGTGCCCGCCACCCGAGCAGATTCACCACCCCAGGAACCCGCTCCCCCCACCCGGCGGGCACAATCGGCACCGACCGACTGGCCCGAATCGGGAAGTAATGCACGGCCGCGAACCGAGCCCCCACGCGAGCCGCCACCCCCGCCGCGACCTCCTCATTGGCCATGGCACCGACCACCACATCGACCCCCGCCGCGAGCGGCAGCAGATCCCTCGCCGCCTCGGCGAAGCCCTGCCGATTCACCTCCCGCAACGCCCGCAGCCCACCGCCGCGCCGCCCCAACTGGGCGCGCAGCAGCTCATCGGTATCCAACCCGAAAGGCACTGCGGCAACACCGAATTCACCCGCGAACGACACCAGATTCGGCGATACCGCCAAGATCACCTCGTGCCCCCGCCCGGCGAGTTCGCGCGCCAGCAACACTCCCGGCTGAGCGTCCCCACGACTTCCTCCGAAGGCCAGCAGCGCCTTCATACGCTCGCCCTCCCTTCCACGCCGTGCACCCGGACCGGTCGATAATTGCCCGTCGCCGCGATCTTGCCCAGCGTGGCGGCCAGCCGCTCGGCGTATCCGGTGAGCCGCTCCCACACCGCCGGAACATCGGGCGCACCGATGCTGACGAAGTACTCGGAGTCGTTGCGGCCCAACCAGATCGACACCGTGGCCGTGGTCCCGTCGGCGGTGAAGATCCGCGTATCGGCGCCCGGCTCCTCCCCGGCCGAGGCCCGCCGCAAATCCAGCAGCGTCACGAAACTCGGCTCCCGCGTGACCAATTCGCCGCCCTTCCCCGCCGCCATCACCCGGGCGAGCGCCCCGTGCACGGGCAGCCGCGCCATGAGCCGCGCCCGATCCAACGCGGCGCGGGCCGCGGGCGCCACGCTCACGAAGTCCGGCGACTCCCCCAACCCGAACGACACGGGCACGAAGTTGCAGTACCAGCCCTGTCCGGTCGCGAACCGCTCCCCGAACCGGGTGGACACCACATCGAGGGCCCAGTACCGGTCCCGTCCGGTCAGCTCGTAGTCGGTGAGCGCGAGCGCACCGAACAACGCCGCCGACAGCGACGTCCCCGAATCGGCAAGCGCCGCATCGAAATTCCGCGCCGCGTCCCCGTCGAGCAAGGTCCGGCTGCGGACCCGCCGCCGATACCGCTCCCCCGGCGCGAGGCCCGGATCCACCGCCGACACCGGCAGCCGATAGCCCGTCTCGGCCAACGCCCGATCCCAGTACGGGAACAGCTCGTCGGCCAGCGCGTCGGTGGCCCGATCGTGCTCGCACGCCGCGTAGTCGGCATTGGATCCGACCGGTGCGGGCCAGACCGGTTCGCGTCCCGCCACCGCCGCCCGGTACCGCTCGGTCAACTCGCGGGCCGCCAGCGCCTGCGACATCCCGTCGCTCACCGCGTGATCGGCGACGAACACCAGGTCGAAGCCCGCGTCGACCGGCACCGCCGCGAAGGCCACCGGCCACGCGAACGGCGACACCGCCGCCTCGAACCACTCCCGTAGCGCCTCCGTACTCGCGCCGTCCAGTGCGTCGGCGCCGAACTCGACCGTCTGCGGATCGACGACCTGCCGGGTGAACCCGTCCCCGGACGGCTCGAACCGCGTCCGCAGACCGTCGTGCGCCCGCACGAATCCGGTCACCGCCTCGACCAGCGCAGCGGTATCCAACGACCCCGAAACATGGCTCACCACACCGAGATACGGCGCATCGCCGTCCGCCGCGGCCCGCAGATGATCGAGTTGCAGAAACGACGGCGGCACCGGCGAGGCGACCGCTCGACCCGCCGTGGGCCGCACCACGATCGGCCGCGCGCACACCCGCAGCGACTCGTCCAGACCTCCGGTGCGCATCACGCCGCACCTTGTCCGGACATCACCCGTAGCGTCGGCTCCGGCGTGGTCGCCGCGCCGAATTCCCGCAATATCGCGGTGAATTCGTCGATGAACCGCTGCACCACCGCCGCCGGGTAGGCGGCCGGGAACCGCGCGGAGACATTCAGCCCCTCCGCCGCCCGCACCACCCAGAAATAGACCTCGTCCCCCGAATACGAGTCCGCCCGCAGCGCGCGCCCGCGCAGACCGGTGATGAGCTCGTGGTCGGGCAGCCGCCGAATGTCCACGTAGGACACCGCGAATCGCGGGCGATCGTCCACGCCGAGCAGGTCGAGGATGCGTTCGGCGGGTGCCAGGGTGGCCGCCTTCGCCGACCGCAGCGCGGCGTCCGCGGCGGCGAGTGCGTCCGGATACGTGGCGTCGGCGCTGATCGGAATCGCCAGCGGCACGATATTGACGAACCACCCCATCGACTCGGCCCACCGCCGGTGCGGGCGCGTGGCCACCGGCATGATCGTGCGGAATTCGGGCGCGCCGGTCAGTCTGCACGACGCCAGGGCCAGCGCCGCGAAGATCGTCGTCGTGGCCCGATGGCCCAGTTCCGCCGCCGCCCGCTCGGCCGCCGCGCTCTCGGCATCGGTCAGCAACCACCGCGAAACACTGGTCTGCGCTTGGCCTTCCGCGGCATCGACCGCCGCGACCGACGACGCGAAGCGCGGAAACCGGCCCTCGGCCGACGACAGGAACGCCCGCCACACCTCGGTCGCCGCGCATTGTTCGGTCAGCGCTGCCGCGGCCTGCCGCTCGACCGCGGCATAGTCGGCGGGGCTGGCGAAGGTGTCTGCGTGCGGCAACCCCGTCCCGTCGAGCAGCGCGCGGTAGAGGGTGCGCAGCTCGGTGACGATGAGCACCTGACTGTAGGCGTCCATGACCGAATGATCGGCGGCGACGAGCATGGTGAAATCCCCGCTCGCGCGGTGTTCGACCGTGGCGATCAGCACGTGCGGCCACACCAGCGGCGACAGGCGCTGCTCGAGCGCGTCGCACAGGTAGTCGTTGAGCGCGGTCGACGATTCGACGCCCGGCACCCGCTCGTGCACGACGTCCACATCCAATGCCTCGCAGGTCAACCGGCTCGGCTCGGGGCCGGGCGCGACGGTCGTGCGCAGGCCCTCGTGCCGCGCGTGCCACGCCCACACCAGATCGCGGACCGCGCGGGCGTCGAACGGCGCGTCCATCTCGAAGATCGTGCCGATCCACCGCCCGCGTCCCGGCCGCGGATCGGTGGCGTCGAAATGTCGGTGGTACCGCTCGTGCGCGCACGTCAGCGGCCGCGCGTCGGTCGTCCACTCGGTGCCGGGCGCGCGAACCGCGCGCCACAGCGTGAGCGCTCCGGGTCGGATGTCGAAATGCGAAAGGATCGTGTATTCCATTTTCCCTCATCGGACATGCCTGCGCGCACGAGAATTCGAACGCGCGAGGATTAACGCTGAAATATGGTGTCGGGGAGTGGGATCAGCGGTGACCGGTGGTGCGGACGCGGTTTCGAGAAGGAGAGCCTGGCAACCTCGAGAACCCGGTAGCGTCGGGTTCACTGTACGACAGCGTAAACCCGGTTACCAGCGTGTTCGCCGTCACAGTACTTCCGGCCGGAAACATCTTTCGGCAATGTGAAGCGAATGTGAACGCCACTTTTCACGGCCCGGTCGGAGGTTGGATAAAATCATGACGAGAAAAAGCAGACCGCACGATTTGTCCAGTTTCGCCCGAGGAGTTCCTGTGACCGATCCCGATTCGACGGCCGTGGCGGCACTGCGACGCTGGGAGGACAGCGGCGCGATCTGGCGAGTCCTCGGCAGCCGCGGCGGCACCCTCACCATCGGGCTGTATCAGTGCACGGGAGGCGAGGAGGTGGACCGGATCGTCTCCGACGACCCGGCACTGGCCCGCTTCGTCGCCGGACGCACGGCATCCGACGACTGACCGTCGGGCAGACACCAGGGCACCCACATCCGCACACGACGACCGCGCCCAGCCCCCGGCCCTGGGGGTCCGCGCGACTCGATGAAGGAGACGCCCCCGGGGAGCGGCACGACAGAAGTACTGGAACAGCAAGGGGCACAGGGAGCGGCACGACAGAAGAACTGAACAGCAAGCGGCACAACGAATTCGGGCACGCCCAAGCGGGGCGTCGAAGCCGACCCGCCCCGCCGGACGGTCAGCGACCCTGGTGCGCCCCGCCACGCAGCAGGCGACCCCCGAGCATCCCGCCGAACAACGCGACACAGCCACATACGAGCAGGGCCGCCACCACACCGCCGCCGGAATCCCCTACCCCCGAAGGCTTTTGGGCGACTGCACCGCAGACTGCGATACCGATCGTGAGCCCGAGCTGACGAATCGCATTGGCGGCCGCGGCCGCCGTCCCCGCACGACTGACCGGCGCGGACGTCGCGGCGATCGCAGGCAGAACCGGAGACACGACCCCCGCCCCGACACCCGTGCCGACCAGAGCGACGATCAGGGCGATCCAGGTGGGCCACAGCTCGAGCGCGACACCACTGAGACACGCCAGCCCGATCAACACCGTCCCCCCGCCCAGCACCCACCCCCGCGAGACCTTGTGCAATCGCGCACTGAACAGCAACGACACCACGATGAACGCGAGCAACTGCACGGTGAGCACGAGCGCCGCCTGCAACGGCCGCATACCCTGACCGCCCTGCAGCCACCGCGACAAGACGGGCAACGCGGCGAAAGCCCCGAAGTAGTAACAGAATCCGGTGATCAACACGGCCGCGAACCCCCGCGTGGCGAACAGGCTCGCGGGCAGTATCGGATGCGCGACCCGGCGTTGCACGGGCACGAACAGACCCACCGCCACCACGCTCATCACGACACCGAGCACCGTGCCGGGCGAGGACCACCCCGCCTCTCCGGCATTGATCGCCCCGAACGTCAGACCGGTCATAGCGGTCGTGATCAGCGCCGTACCCCACCAGTCCACGGGCGCTCCGCCGGTCGAGGTCCGAGGCAGCGACACCGCGCCGACGACGAGGGCGATCAGACAGAACGGCAACGCCCCGACGAAAAGCCAACGCCAACTGACGAATTCGGTCACCGCCCCGCCCGCGATGGTGCCCGCGGTGCTACCCACCCCGGCGACCGCGCCCCACACCGCGAACGCGGTCGCGCGGGCCCGGCCGCTGTAGCAGCGCGTCAGCAGCGGCACCGCGGTGGCGAAGATCGCGGCCCCGCCCAGCCCCTGCACCGCACGCGCGGCGACGAGCAGCCCACCGGACGGGGCCGCGGCGCACGCCACCGACGCCGCCGCGAAGACCCCCAGCCCGACGAGGAACAACCGCCGATGCCCCCAGCGGTCCCCCAGCGTCCCGAGGCCCAGGACCAGAGCGGCCAGCATCAGCGTGTAGACGTCGATGATCCATTGCGACACAGCGAAATTCGCGCCCAGATCGGCGACGATGACCGGGACGCTGACCGTCACGATGCTGGTGTAGACGAGCAGCAGGAAGGTCGCCAGGCTACAGGCGATCAGCGGACCCCGGACGGCGGCGCGCGGCGGGGCCGATTCGTATGCCGGTGCGGCGGAAGGACTTGGCAACATACTTCCACGCTGATGTAATCAGCTTGTGCGCGTAAACCCTTACATCGAGCCGCTGTTGCGCAACGCCATCGACCTGCTCAACCGGCCGGTGTCCACGCCCGCCGAGCTGGAGGTCCGCTGGACCGCCCACGGGCTGCCCGCGCAGCACCCGACCACCGCCGCCGACCTGCGCGAGGTCGACCACTTCCTGGACGGCTTACGCCGAGCCGTCGACGCCACCACCGAAACCGAGCGCGTCGACATCCTCAACGCGATGCTCACCCGTTTCACCGTCGGCCCGTCCATCACCGACCACGACGGCAGCGGCTGGCACCTGCACTACCGCGACCCCGACGCCGGTTTCGGCGCCACCCTCGCCGGAGCCACCAGCGCCGCCGCGGCCCAATACCTCACCGACCGCGGCATGCACCGCCTCCACCGCTGCGCGGCCGAGGACTGCGCCAACGCCTTCGTCGACTTCAGTCGGCCTGGGACACAACGGTATTGCACGCACCCTTGCGCCAACCGGGACGCGGTTCGGCGGCATCGAGCGGCGACTCGCACGCGGTAGGTTCGAATTTGTTGCGGCCCAACGGGTTCGGGGTATTCAGTGTCCGGCGGTCTCCACCGCGGCGGCGATCGGTTCGAGCCCCGCGATCAGTTCGTCGAGTTCCTCCGCGTCGAGCACGTCGTAGGCCGGCGCCGCCGCCTCGTCGGTGAGCTCCTCGATCCGCTGTTTGAACCGCCGACCGGCCTCGGTGAATCCGCCCGCGTCGTCCACGAGACCACGTCCGCGCAGCCCGTCCACGACAGCGGCCAGCCGCGCCTCGGGCAGATGCTGGACTCGTCCGAATTTTTCCGCCCGCATCCCCAGCGCGAGCGCCATGAGCACATGAGCCTCGGTACCCCCGATGCCATACACGGTGAGCACGGCATTGTGCCCGTCCCCCCGATGCTCCCGCAGCAACGTCGCCGCATGCCACAGCCTGGCCACCGGCTCCTCGGGCACATCGAGTGCCCGAAGCCCCGCATACAACGCCCGCCCCTCGGTCGGCGCACTCACCGCCGCGCGGGTGGCAAGATCGGCCACCCTCACCAGATCGGACGACTCGGCCAGCTCCCCCATCCTCTGCCGCAACGCGTCGGCACTGGCCCGCTCCCGCACCGCGATCGCCTCCCGCTGGCTGATCTTGCCCCACACCCACGGAATGTGCCGCGCCACTTCGCCTTCGGCGAAGTTGTAGAAGACCGCGTGCACCACCTCTGCCGGTGCCGCCCCGAGCGGCGCGGCGCGGCCCGCGAAGTATCCGTCCCAGTAGTCGCGCATGCCGACGGCGAGGAACGCGTCGTCCACGACTTGGGAGAAGGTGACCGTGGCGATCGGCTCGATGAGCTCGAACATGCGGTGGATTTTGGTTTGTGGGTGCGGCATCGGGGGGCTCCTTGTGGGGGGGTGTTGGTGAGGTAGACGTCGTTGGCGGGGCAAACTCGTCGCGGGACCGCGAGTAGTTACACCGCCTGGGCTACCGGGTCCACGATGTGACAAACCGTCGGGCCCACCGAGGAGACGTGATGACCGCACCCGTCGACGCGTCCACACCCTTGCACGGTCAGCGGCTCGTCCCCCTGAGACCAGATTGCATCGGAGATCCAACTCGCACTGGACTGTCGAATCATGGTGGACCACAACGCGAAAGCCGAACACAGCGTCCTCGGTAGCCATCTGCCGGACTGGTCTCCCCACTGGCCCTGAACATCCTGCGTCTGGCCGCCTGGCAATTGCTGGTACGGCTCCTCACCGATAGCGGAGTCGATTGGACCGCGTTGTTCACCGGCCCAGCGACACCGGAATTCAAGCCAGCGCCCGATCCGAAAGCGGGATTGTGGTGAAACTGACGCCCGCCCAACAGATCCGAAGGACCATCAACCAGAGATCTCGTCCATGAGCATCCGCAGCGTGAGCGAATGCTTCTCCGGCGGCAGCGCGTCGAGCGCCGACTGCGCATAGGCGATACCCCCACTGCGATCCCCCGCCCGAACCAGCATCAACCCCCGATGCATCTCGAGATGCGTCGCGAACCGAGGCAATGTCGGCGGCAACCACCGCCGCGCCTCGTCCTGGGCTTCCACCGCCACCGCTTCGTCCCCGAGCCGAGCCCGCAGCAACGACCTGAACACCCCCAGCCGCCAATACGGCACCGCGTAGTCGGACGCCTCCGAATCCCCGGACCCAGCCACGTCGAACACCCGCCGCCCCTCGAGATCGAGCGCCCGCGCCGTGTCGGCGTCCCCCATGATTGCCGCCGCGTGCGCCTTGCCGTAGATCGCGTTCACTCGCCCGAGCGAGGGCGAATCATCAAGTGCCAGCGCCTGCTCCGCGAACATTCGCGCGATCGGCAACGAGGCGCCTTCGTAACCGAGCGCGATCGCGGCCCGCCCCCGAACCCACACCCGAGTCCCCAGATCCTCGGACCGGTCCGCCGCCTCGGCCGCCATCCGGTACCAGGTGACGGCCTTGGAACCGTCGTTACCGGGAAATGTCTTGGCGTACAACGTCATCAGCCGCGCCGCATGTGCCCACATGCGAGGTTCGTCGCACTGCTGCTGAATCACGGCCAGTTCCAAGGCGATTCGCCGCCGAATGTCAGCAGCGCTGAGCACCATGTAGGCGGCCCCGTACGCACTCAGCGTATCCGCCCACTGATCCACCGATGGCCCTCGAAGACGCCCCGCGAAGCCTCCGCCGAGCAGATCGGAGGACACCAACGGCGCGATCGCCGCCGAATGAGAGAGAAGCCGCCCGTGGTCCAAACCGACCTCCCGCGCAACCAGCGGCACCTCCAGGACAGCCACCAGATGCCGCAGCCAGAAGGGCGAGGGCGTCACGTCGCCCGACTCCCACTGCCCCACAACGCATTCCCGCCCCGCCTGCTTTGAAAGCTCATCGCCGAGCCGACCCCGCGACCATCCCCGAGCCGACCGCAATTCCCGGATGAGGGTGCCGATGTGCATGGTCCCAGGATGCACGCACACCGAGGAACCCGAAACCAGGACGCGCGGCCCCCCGAAATCTGATCTCCTCGGTCACGGTGCCGTCGTGGACCGCCGCCCGATACCAGATGACGGCCTCAAAACCATCGCTACCGCGAAATGTCTTGGCGCACAACGCTCATCCTGAGCAAAGTACCAACCCGACTCAGACAGGGACCACTCCGACACGCTGAGCAAGCCTACCCAGCTCGCCCGTCGTGAGATCTCGCCGCGCCGAACGCATCATGTGACCCACCAGCTCACGCACGTGCGTCATCTGTCTCACATGCTGAGGAGCCGCGTGCTCGGCCCGAAGCAGCGCGTACAACGAGTCCCGGTATTTGCGCTGCATCGCATACGCTCGCCCGATCTCGACGAAGTATTGCGCGCGCCGTCCCTCCGCGGGCAACTGGTCGGGCGACAGTGTGGGTGCGAGTTCGAGTACCTGCCCCGGCTCTCGCCGCTCCATCGCCGCGGACATCCGCCAGAGTGTGACGTTGGCCGAACCGAACGTCGGATTCCGCAGGATGGAGGTACCGATCTCCGCCTTCGGCAACCTCTTCGCTTGGGCGGTGGCCTCTGCGAGATGGGGCTCCGGATCTCCACCCAGCGCCGCAGTCACAAGCGACGCTTGAAGATGCAGCATTCCCAAGGTCTCGACCTCGCCGATCGTACGAGCGTCATTTCCGATCCGCTCGGCCATGCCCTCCGCGTGATCCAGGGCCGACACGAGCGAGCCGGGCCGCGCCAACAACACCTGACTTCGCGCGAAGGCGGTGGACGCGAGAGCCGCTGTGCCGCCGATGTTTTCGGCAGCTCGCTCGGCTTGCTGTGCGGCGGTCCACGAGAGCGCCGGATAGCCGCGAGCCTTCAGCGCCGCTGCCGTCGTGTGCGCGAGCGTCGCCATGATGTCCCAAGCGCGGTCACGGTCAGCACCTCGGGCATCACGCAGGCAGCGATACGTGTCATTCAGCAATGGAGCCAGCATCGGCCCCAGCGTGGCGTAGTCGCACGCGATTCGCAGGTTCGCCGCCCGTTTCGTCGCCGCCGCCAATTCATCGAGTGTGCGCGGCGGCCCGGTCGGAGTGGTGTTGCCCTCCGTCCACAAGGCGGTCTCGATGTCAGGCACGGACATATGGAACCCGGCGGCTGACGGATCGAGCCGATCCTGCTCATGGCCGGTGAGGTCCCCGACCGCGACCCCGAGCGCCTGCGCAAGTGCGTACAGCACGCGCCGTGAATCGACAGGCCGCTCGCCATTCTCGTACTTGGCGATCGCACCCCGGCTCAACCCCACCCGGTCCGCGAGGACCTGCTGGGAGATGCCGCGCCGGGCACGAATCACCCGCACGCGGCCGCCGATGTAGCGGCCTTCGTCGGGCTCAACTTCGGACATGCGCGCTCCCTGGACGATCTCCAAAACCCCATGCTAACGGCATTGTCCCGCTGTGGGACAGCGCGGGCGCTCCCAGCGCTCACCCTGACATCGGATCGTCGTCGGTCCAGGAAGTGCCACAGCGTTTGTCGACCACCCGATCTGTGACGCCCGGTCGATGAACCGCCCCGGCGGCGGACCTCCTTCTTCGACGAGTTGAGAGGACAGGGCATGAATTTCGGGGAATGGAATTTCGAGATACCCATAGCAGTCGGGTTGGTGCGGACCGATGTATCCGGACCCGACTACCAGCGACACGCGGAGATGATTCTGCAACACGCAGCACGCTCGGGATACCGCTACATGTACACCGCCCATCCCGGCAAGGACGATCCCGATCCGATCGGCTACGCGCTCGGACTGGCGTCCGGTTTCGATGCCGCCGCGTTGGTGATCTACGACTTGGCAACGGTCGACCACACGCCCAGCAGGGTCTGTGAATTGTTCGACCTCGAAACAGTGATCCCACCGGAGACATGGGCAGCGTCGATGCCGACCATCGCCGACCAGGCTCACGCACATCCGGAGAAGACGCCGACCGTTCTGGCCGCGCAACGGGCGATGCAACAACACATCAAATGCAGCACGCTCGAATGCGCCACGAAGGCCAGCGCCTACAGCGCCCTGGTCAGAGCCGGGAAGATCGTGCCTCCGGCTGACACCCAGCGCGATCGGGCCGCGGCGCGGGGAATCCGCTTCCGGCCGCGTACGAACGACGAGATCCGGCTATCGGATGGCGCAACGGTTCGCACTTCGCTCGATGCGCTGGGCGGTCTCGCGAACATTCGGACCCACGACTATGCCACGAGGCGGCACCTGAACCTCGGCACGGCCGGCTTGGCTCCGGGCACGAACATAAAAACGAAATAGGAGGGCTGCGGTGAGCTTCGCGGAACCTTCTGCAGCTCAACCCGTTTCACCTCTCCCGCACGAACCAGATGTCCTGATCCGCGTCCACATCAGTCTTCTGCGCGAGCAAGAACTGAGGTTTGTCGCCTGCGAGTCGGCCGCCCGCCGATTCGCTGACTGTTGGGTCGTTCACCACCCCTAGGACGCTGTTTCGTTCGAACCACCTGATCGAACGTGCCCGCGGCTCCCCTGCGAGCGGCTGTGGGCATTTCCGTGAAGACCCGGCTTGCACAAATGGACCGAAACCGTTGGGAGACACCATGTCCAGTGAGCTTGATCCGAACAGTAATCATCGACAGCTACCCCAGCTGAGCGTGGGGCAGCGCGCGACATTGCGATCGGAGCTGAAGGAGGTGATCGAGTACCGCAAGAGCGGACTGTCGATGAACTGGATCGTCGGTTGCCCCCTGGATTGCGGCTACTGCGTCCGCCACCTGTTCGACAACTTCGAAATGAAGGCACCGCGCGCCTTGACCACGGACCGCGAGGCCGCGCGAATGCTGCTGGAACACCACTATTTTCAGCCGCACGTGACTCCGATTCAGCTGCTGAACCGGGCTACGGACCCGATGCTGCCGCGGGTGAAACCGCACCTGTTCGCCATGCTGGGAATGCTCGACGCGCGGGGCCTCAGAAATCACGTGCTCGTCATCACTCGATGGCGCATCCAGTCGGAGGATTGCACGATCCTCAATTCCTTCAGCAACATTCGTCTCACTGTGCTCATCACCCACTCCGGCATCGATGACGAGCGAATCGAACCCGTCGACTCCACTATCGCAGCCACGTCCCTACGCGTCGCGTATGACCGCGCGGATCGCTACCGGGTGGTCCTGTACTGGCGGCCGATCGTTCCGGGTCTCAACGACAGCGATGCGCACTTCGCCCGCGCGTTCGAGCTGAGCCAGCATGCCCATGCGACAGTGTTCACCGGCTTGTTTTTCAAAGACCAGATTCGTGACTACTACCGTGCCAATGGCCTGCCCGAGCCCTACCTGGAAGGGGCGCGACGCAAGGTCTTTCCGGAAGCTCTCGAACGCCGGATCCTCACGGCGGCAGCACAGTACGCTAACAGACCGCCGTTGTTCCGTAAGACCTCATGCGCGGTCACCTACGCGCACGGCGTCGCCGATTACAACGGCCACTACGGTATCCGGGAGCTGTGCGACATCTGCCCGACGGCGCAGCTGCGACGCTGTGCCGCCGCCTGGCAACGTCCCGACACCGTCGAGGTCGGGCGCATGGCCGCTCAGCTGGGCGGGGAACTGGTGGAGATCAACGACCGAGCCATCGTCACCACCGGCCTGGACGAACAGCCGCGATACCTGATGCAACACAGCCTGGGCTACCAGGTCCACGATGTGACCAAACCCCATCACCTGCACCGACACGGCCGCGCCGAGATCGGCTGGCCCTCATCCGAGGAGACGCAGTGACCGCATCTGTCGATGTCCCCGCCGCCCTGCACGGTCAGCAACTCGCCGTCGTCGACGTCGAAGGCAACGGGCACAACCCACCGGAAATCATCGAGATCGCTGTCCTGCCGATCACCGACCTCACGGATCCCGCCAACATGCGAGCTTGGCTGATCCGCCCGCAGAACCCGATCTCCTCGATCGTCACGCGCAAGGTGCACGGCATCACCAACAGCGACGTCGCCGACTCCCCCACCTGGGAACAGGTGGCTCCGGAAATCCGGTCGGCCCTCGAGGGCCGAATCCTGGTGGCGCACAACGCGAAAGTCGAGAGCAGCGTCATAGGACGTCATCTGCCCGGCTGGGCTCCCCCGCTGGTCTTGGACACGCTTCGCCTGGCCAAGAAGGTCTGGCCCGGGTTGAGCGGTTACAGCCTCGACAAGCTCATCGAGTCTGCCAAGCTCGACATCACCGCTATTCAGACGCAGGGCTACCACCGCGCCGCCTACGACGCCTGGGCTGCATGGCAACTGCTGGCAAGGCTCACCACCGACAGCGGCTTTGCGTGGCCCGACTTGGTCGCCGCCGCCGCGACACCGGACTACGCGCCAGCGCCCGAACCGGAAGGCGGATTGTGGTGACCTCGAGTGAGACGTCAGAGGTGCAACGGCCCGTCAGTATCGCACTGGTTGGTTCTCACTCCACCGGAAAGACGACATTCATCAATACGCTCGCAGAACAACTGCGCGGCAGGCAGATCGACGTCGCGATCGTCAACGACCTCGGTCGACAAGCCCAAGATGCGGGACTGCCGATTCTGTACAACCACACTTGGGCCTCGACCTTGTGGGTCATCACCCGCGGTATCAGCCTCGAACTCGAGGCATGGACGAAAGCGGATGTCGTTCTCATCGACCGTGGCATCCCTGACGCGCTCGGCTACTACGAGGCCGCCCTCGCATACCGGGAACTGCGTCCGGACCAGCGTCGCCTCGAGTATCTCGACCAGCTCGTCAGTGACCACGTGCAGCACTACGACCTGATCCTCCGCACCGTACTCGATCCAACTGTGCCCCTGGGCGAAACCAAGCCCCGCGACACCGACCTCCGCTTTCGCCTACTGTGCGACAAATACGTTCACCGTGTCCTGCACCGGCTGAACATTCCACACGAGCAATTGCTGTTCAACAGTCACTCGCAGGCAATCGTCGAAACAATGGGACGGATCGAGGGCTGCCTGGTCGAGCCGCACGAAAGCTCGCCGGGAGGGCACCAATGAGCTGCCCGGAGCCGTCATTCTCCTGACCCTGCACGAACACCGATGATCGTCTTCGCGAAGGCTCGTCCGCAGGAACACCAAGAGCCCAAATAGAGCGAGACACAACACTATTGACCCGAAAGCTAGGAGACAATTATGCGCACCGTAGGTTCGACACTCGCCCGACGAACCCTGGGTCGCCGGTTGACCGAGTTCCGAAAGAAGGCCGAGATCAGCCAAGCCCGCGCCGCCAGCGTACTGGGCATCTCACCCCAGACCATGAGCCGCCTGGAGGAGGGCGTCTCCGTCCGCTCCGCCAGCGACCTCTACATGAACACCCTCTGCGACCGCTACGGCGTCTCCGACGAGAACCGCCGCACGATCCTCGCCCTCGCCCGCGAAGCCCGCAC
Organism: Nocardia sp. NPDC003482; assembly: GCF_053588115.1. Classification (NCBI taxonomy): domain Bacteria; kingdom Bacillati; phylum Actinomycetota; class Actinomycetes; order Mycobacteriales; family Nocardiaceae; genus Nocardia; species Nocardia sp. NPDC003482. The sequence goes on along the minus strand of NZ_JBSFPI010000001.1, from coordinate 270,215 downwards.
CGTCGCGAGATACGGCGGCGGCTGGTGGCGCCCCCACCTCGACCGCGGCCCCGACGATCTCGACCCCCGGACCGTATTGGACGCCGCCGCAACGCGACTCACCGCATGGTCGGTCATCCTCCTCCCCGCGATCGTCCGAACCCCCGACTACGTACGCGCCATGGCGTGGACGAGATTCCCCAACCTGCCCGGCGACCGGATCGAGAACTACATCGAGGAGACCACCAAACGGCAACGCCGCCTTGATGACCCGGGCTTCTCCATCGAAATCTTCCTCTCGGAAGCGGCAATTCGCGAGGAGTGGGGCGGCCCGACGGTCATGGCCGAACAGCGCAAGTACCTCGCCGAGATCGGCCAGCGCCCGAACGTCTCGATCCGCGTGATGCCCTTCAACTCCGGTAGCCGCATCGGCGCACTGGTCGGCTCATTCTCCCTACTCGAATTCCCACTCCTCACCCAAACCCGACTCACCGAACCGCCGATCGTCTACATCGAGGAACACGTCGGGAACCTCTATCTCGAACGCTCCGAGGAGGTCGCCTGCTACAAAGAGACGATCGCCGAGCTGAAGCGCACCGCCTTGAACGAAAGCGATTCCCGGACACTGCTTTTGGCAGTGTCCGAAGACACCGTGTAGCAGACGCAAGGGCGAACCGACCTGAACACCCTTGCCGCACAACGCCGAAAACGATCGGCGGGCCGAAGCCTGCCGATCGTCTCGGATCTACCGTGTCGTCACCGGCTGACCAGCGACCGCAGCGCGACGATGCTGTCGCGACGCTGGTAGGCGATCCAGGCGAACACCACCGACAGCACCAGCGGGAAGGGCGCGTAGGCGGGCGTGTCCAGCAGGAAGACGTTGAAGACCGCCGCCAGGAAGGTCAGGACGGACAGGCCGACGGCGGCCGCTCCGGTCAGCCGCGGCACGAGCAGGCCGATGCCGCCCGCGATCTCGCAGATGCCCACGAAGTACAGGAACCACACCGAGCCGATACCGGCCTCGCGCATGGCGGCCAAGTTCTCCTCGGGAACCATGTTGAGCACCTTCGGCATTCCCGAGGCGAAGACGAAGAAGAGGCCCAGGACGATCTGGAGTCCCCACAGGACGCGGTTGCGGACCTTGCCCGGGCGGACGGGGGCGGAAGTGGCGGTGGCGGCGATGGCGGTCATTGTTCTTTCCTTCAGGTCGGTCGCGCTGGTCGGTAGCGCGCTCACCTGATACGACGGCGGTCCCCGCGAGAACTCATCGCTCCCGCGAAAAATCTTTCCGCCAGCCGCTTCCCGCCGCCTGGACTACCGCTGCTGCTGCTCGTAGAACGCCCGGACGCGAGCGGCGCGACCGTCCCCGTCCAGCTCCACGACATCGAGCACCCGGTTCCCGTTCTCGCGCCGATAGAGCAGCGCGTACCCGCCCGGATTGGTCAGCAGCGCCTCCTCCACGAACGCCAACTCCGGCGCCAGCCGCAACCCCAACTCGAAGTGCTTGCGCAACTCGGCCTTTCCCCGCAGCCGCCCATCCGGCTTCCCCCACCGCTGCACCACCGTGGACGCACTGAAGTCCACATCATCGGCATAACACCCCATGATCGCGTCGAGATCATGAGCGTTCCAAGCCGCCAACCAGGCATCAGCGTGCGCACGAGCATCCACACCGCCATTATCCCGATCTTGTATCGCACCAGCCCAGCCGCACCCTTTCTTCGGATCCGCACCGCTTGCAGGGCCTTACAACGGGTGCGAATCCAAATAAAGGGTGCGGCTGGGTTGCCGCACACCTCGAAGGCAGCGATCAACACTTCATCCGAGGACTACATCTCCCGCCCGAACCACCGTCGCAAGGCAGGAACGAGACCTGAGGGATCCGAAGCTTCGGTGGCCCACGCCACGATCCCGTCAGGCCGCGCCAAAATGCCCGAAAGACGATGCGACTGAGCAGGTTTGACGCTCAAGACACGGACACGATCCGACCAAGGAGCCGCCGCCTCACGGACAGCCTCGGAGTCGCCGAAATCGAACAAAACCCCCCGCCCGTCCACGAAGTGCTCATTCGTCCGGCTGCCATCCGCGAGCCCCACATCCGGAACCGGCCTCCCGAGCAACACATCTCCCGCACCGAAGTCGTACCGATGCAGTACCCCGGCGACCTTCTTCCGCACCAGCGACGCACCGTCCGGCGTCGCGAGCAACTCCTCCGTCACCCGCCGCATGGCCCGGCTGTGCGGATCGGGCCGCATGATCGCGACCTGGGCACGGGTCCATTCCAATACCCACTCCCCGATCGGATGCCGTTCGGCCGTATACGAATCCAACAGATCCGGCGGCGCCCACCCGCCCACGACCGCGCCCAGCTTCCACCCCAGGTTCACCGCGTCCCCGATCCCCAGATTCAACCCCTGCCCGCCGAACGGCGAATGCACGTGCGCCGCGTCCCCGGCCAGCAGCACCCGCCCGCGCCGATAATTCGTCGCCTGGCGCGTATTGTCGGTGAACCGCGTCGCCGAATGCACCGCCGTGATCCGCACCGGCACCCCGGACACCTTGCGCAGACTCGCCTGCAACTCCGCGGCGGTGATCGGCGCGTTCCGATCGGCGGGCGGGCCGTCCACCTCGACCGTCAGGAACCTTCCCGGCGTCGGCCCGTACGCGAAGATCCCCTTGTCCGTACTGTGCCAGCCGAGCGGCAACTCCTCCGCCCCCGTCATCTCGACGACGGCCTGATGCCCGGTGATGAGCGGATCCACCCGGGGAACTCGAACCCCGCGAGCTTGCGCACGGTGCTGCGTCCGCCGTCGCACCCCACGAGCCAGCCCGCGCGAATCACCGTGTCCCCCAGCCAGATCGTCACGCAGTCGCTGTCATCGGTGAATCCGGTCAGCTCGACCCCGCGCCGGACCGGCACCCCCAATTCCTCGGCCCATTCGCCGAGAATGGTCTCGATTCCCTGCTGATTCACGAACCACGCCTCGCCGATCGGACCGGCTGTGTCGAATTCCTCCTCGTCGTCGGGAAAGAGAGTCATATCGAGGAAGATTCCGGCGAAATGTCCGGCGGGTCCCTTGTTTCCCCGGACGAGCGGGGCGGGCACGGCCCGGACCGCGGCGGCGATCCGCTCGACGGCCGTCCGATGGAAATGCTCGAGCCGCGGCAGCAGACCGCGCCGATAGAACGCCTGCGCCGTCGGCACATTGATCGCCCCGGCCTTGAGGGTCGGATCCGGTTCGGCCAACCGCTCGACCACCAGCACGCGCGCCCCGGCCAACCGCAGTTCGCACGCCAGCATCAGGCCCACCGGCCCGGCCCCGGCCACCACCACATCGAAATTCTCGGTCATGTCCCGACCGTGCCGATCGCCGGTTGCACACGCCTTGCACATATCTTGCGCCGCGCTGGTATGCCCGCGACAGCGACTGCAATCCGGCATCGGGTGCAAATCGGTCGGCGAAACCGGAACCGCGCGTTTATGTTCCGTGCCCGCTGGTAAATACCCGGTGGTTCGGTGATTTTTCCGCGTCCCGAGTACTACCGTATGGCCGAAATCCTTCCCCGACAGCTGCGGCGAAAGGCGGGCACGAATGACCGGGCCGTCCCCGTACGGCGAGCAGGACGACGCGTGGATGCCGCTCGCCGAGCGGTACGCCGACGCGGGTCCGATCCGATGGCGCGACCACTCGGTGTATCCGCTCTACAGCGAGCCGCTGGGGCCGGACCCGGTCGTCGTGACCCTGCGCCTGCGCGCTTCGGCCCCACCGGCCGGACTGCTGGGGCTCGGCATCGGGCTGTCGGTGCTGGGTGGGCATGTCGCCCTGGGGGATCGGCGGCTGCGCGGGGTCGACGTGTGGTCCGACGCCATGGCCTCGGGCATCGACCTCGCGCTGCATCCCGCCGGACCCGACGCCGCGTTCACCCTGACACCGGTGTGGATGGACGCCGGGGGCGTCACCGAATCCTGGACCGGCAACTACGGCATGCTCGTCGACCACACCCCGCGGGGCAGGCCGGTGCTGCGATGCAGTTCCGGGGTGGGCGCGCCGGACTTCGCCGAACTGGTCGTGGAGGTCGCCACCGCCGCGGCCCCGACCGACGAGACCCGCTACCGCGGCGCGCTCTACGACCTCGGGGTGGCCCTGCACGGGCGCGGCGACCTCGAGCAGGCGTGCGTGCTGTGGACCCAGGCCGCGGATTTCGGGCATCCGGGCGCGGCCTACGACCTCGGGGTGGTCAGCTTCCGCCGCGGCGACCTGTTCGAGGCCGAACGCTGGTGGCGCGCCGCCGCCGACAGCGGGGACGTGCGCGCCATGGCCGGACTCGCGGAAGTGCTGGTGCGCCAAGGCAATTGGAGCGAGGCGCAGGCGTGGCGCGCCTACGCCGGTCAGGACACGGTGAGGTCCGGCGGCCAGCCCAGCATCAGCCTGCCGCCGAGCACCACCGCCGCCAGCGACGCCGCCGCGAACACCAGCACCCACAGCACGCCGGGCAGTTTGGTGAGGTAGGCCAGCTGATCGGCGTCGGACCCGTCGCCGCGCATGTGCATCCGCTGGAGTTCGACGATCGTGCGCAGCCCGCCGAACAGCAGGAACCAGGCGACCGCGTAGCCGAACACGCCCTGCCACACCTCGTCGCCGTACCACGACACGGCGAAGACGATTGCGCCCGAACACAATACGGCCAGCAGCCCGAACAGGTTGCGCACCAACAGCAACAGCACGATCAGCGCCGCCGTCACCAGCCACAGCATGAGTGTCAGGCGGCCCGCGGCCAGCAGCGCCGCGCAGCCCAGGCCCAGGGCCGAGGGCGCGGGATACCCGGCCATGGTCGTCAGGATCATGCCGAGGCCGTAGGGCTTTCCGCGCGAGATCGTCACGCCGGAGGTGTCGGAGTGCAGGCGGATACTGCTCAGGGTGCGGCCCGTCGCCACCGCGACCACCGCGTGCCCGAGCTCGTGCGCGATCGTCACCGCCGTGCGCAGCACCCGCCACACCGGCGGGAAGCCCACCGCGACGAGCGCGGCCGCGGCCGTCGCGAGGATCACCCACGGCGGCGGCTGCGGCGAGACCAGGGTCAGTTTGTCGGTCACCGACGAAACCGTTTGCGCCGCAGTCATTTCCGCGTCAGGGCGGTCGTGGTGTCCTGGTCCTGGAAGTTCTCGATGTACCAGTTCGGGTAGACCGGGGCGGGCGGCATCGCGGCGTCGAGGTCGGCGATCTCGTCGGCGGTCAGGGTCAGCTCGGCCGCGCCGAGGGTGTCGTCGAGTTGCGGCAGTTTGGTGGCGCCCAGCAGGACGCTGGTGACCGCGTCCTTGGCGAGCAGCCAGGCGATGGCCACCTGGGCGACCGTCGCCGCGTGGTTGTCGGCGATCGCGCGCATGCGGTCGACGAGGGCGAAGCCCTGTTCCCTGTCGAATTGCAGGATGTCGAAGCCCGCCAGGCGGTTGTCCGGGTCGCGCAGGGCCTCGCGGGTGTACTTGCCGGAGAGGAAGCCGCTGGCCAGCGGGCTCCAGACGGTCAGGCCGAGGCCATAGCGGGCCATCATCGGGAGCACGTCGCGTTCGATGTCGCGGCCGACGAGGGAGTAGTTCATCTGGCCGTGGGTGAACGGGGCCCAGCCGTTGGCGCGCTGAATCTCCATGGCGGCGGCCACCTTCCACGCCGACCAGTTCGAGAATCCCAGGTAGCGTGCGCGTCCCGAGCGGACCACCTCGTCCAGCGCCGCGAGGGTCTCCTCCAGCGGGGTGAACGGATCCTCGCGGTGGACGATGTACACGTCGACCCAGTCGGTGCCCAGCCGCCGCAGGCTGGCGTCGATCGACCAGAGGATGTGCCGCCGCGACAAACCCGAGCGGGTGATGGGGTCGCCGGTGCGGAAACCGACCTTCGTCGCGATCACCACGTCGTCGCGGTGCGGCCGAAGTGCCTGCCCCAGTAGGGTTTCCGACTCCCCGCCCGCGTACCCGTCCGCGGTGTCGAAGAAGTTCACCCCCGCCGCGAGCGAGCGCTCCACCAGCTCGCTCGCCAACTCCGCCCCCACCTTGTACACCGCCCCGATGTCCTTGTTCCCCGCGGTGAACGTCATGGCCCCGAACGCGAGTCGCGACACGACGAGCCCGGTGTTACCCAGCGTTGCGTACTGCATGCCCACGACCTTAACGGGCCGGGCGGCACGATCCGATCTCGGTTTCCCGGGCCGCTCGGGCACGTTCGAGCCAACCGGCGCGCGTTACCCGGTCCCGGTACGGGAACCTCGAGCCATCCGGCACGCGTCACCCCGTTCCCGCACGGAAACCTCGAGCCACCTGGCGCACGTCACCCCGGTCCCGGTTTCCCTGGCTGCTCGGGCACGCTCGATTTCCTCATCTGATAGATGAACTCGTTTGGAGCGCCCGCGCGAGCGTCGCGCGTTACCTGGTGCCCGCACGCAAACCCTCGAGCCACCCCGCGCGCGTTACCCGGTTCCCCCACGGAAACCGTAGGCTAACCGCACGATATGCCGGGATCGGCCCGGCCGAGGATGTGCGAGGAGACCGTTCGATGAGGATCGGCCGCTGGCCCGCTGTGACCGTTGCCGCTCTGGCCGTCGGGGCGGGGTTGCTCGGCGGGTGCACGGATGTGAAGCAGGCGCTCAACAAGGGTGGGGATACGCCGTGCAGTGAGTACGTGAAGCAGGATCAGGACACCAAGCGGATGACGGTCACCAAATTCGTCAAGCAGCAGACGAAGGACGACCACGAGCCGCCGGGCACGACGGTCGACGCGACATTGGTGGCGGTCGACTTCCTGTGCGGCACGCAGCGGAACGTGGACACACCGATCAAGAACGCGGACGTGGCGGGGATCTTCTTCAACAAGTGATCCCCGCCGGAGGCGTCAACTCTTCAACAGCTCGATGACCGGCGCGAACTTGTCCATATTGTGTTCCAGCACGGTGATATAGCCGATCCCGTACCGCTCACGGCGTTCCCGCAGGCTTTCGGCCATCTCGGCGGGGCTGCCGATGAGCAGGGTGGGGAACTCCTCGAGGGGTTCGGTGTTGTCCTCGGCGAGATTCGAGGCGATGCTCTCGGCCAGCTCCGCGCGCGCCGACGCGGGCTCGACCGCCTGGATGAGGATGTTGAATTCCGGTGTGTCCGAACGGTTCTCGAGCAGCCCGCGCACGTAGTCGATGCGTTCGGCGAACGCCTTCGGCCCGGCCAGCACGACCTTGCCGGAGTCGGTGGTGCCGCCGCCGGTGAACGCGATGACATCGGCGTGCTCGGCCGCCACCCGCAGCAACCGGTTGCCCGCGCCCGCGATGAGCAGGGTTGGCCCGCCCGCCTGCGCCGGACGAGGCCGGTACTCGGGATCGGCGAACAGCCGCTTCAGCGTGGTCACGGTCGCGGCGACCGCGTCGACCCGCTGCCCCGGGCTCGGGAACGGGATGCCCGCCGCCTCGAATTCGGCCCGTACGTAACCCGCACCCAGCCCGAGCTCGACCCGGCCGTCGCTGAGCTGATCCACCGTCGCCACATCCCGCGCCAGCAGAACAGGATTGTAGAAGGGCGCGTTGAGCACGAAGGTGTTCAGCCGCACCCGCTCGGTGGCCTCGGCCGCGAGCAGCATGGCGGGCACCGGGGCGGGCAGCCCTAGATGATCGGCCACCCCCACCACGTCGTATCCGAGCGCCTCGGCCTTGCGGCACTTGCCGATCCACTCCGCCCGCGACTCGGACGCCACCATGTTTACCCCGAAACGAAACCCATCGCTCATGCCCTCTGTCTAGCAAAGATCGACCGCCGCGCCCACCGATATCCCCCGTGCACACGAACACACCCTCAGCGTCCAGCGATCCGCACCTCAGCACAGCGCAAGGGCACCGGCAATCCACCCCACACTCCCCATCATTGGGCAATGATGGAAGCACGCAGGGACAACGTCGACGTCGAGGTAGTTCGCGATGGCACAGATCAGCTCCCTGTCCCAGCGGCGGGCCGCGCTGGAACAGGAATGGATCCGTTGGGCGGCCAATCGGGCCGTGCCCGGCGACACCCTGTTGCGCAGCGAGGTCGTGCAGTCGTGGCGGCGGTCGTTGCCGACCGTGGATCCGGAGCGGCCGGCCGCGCCCGCGGACGACGTCGAGCTCGGGGCGCGGTGGGCGCGGTCGCCGCTGCACGCGCCGATCGCCGAGCTGTCGGGGGAATTGCGGTCCATCGCAAGCGATTCCGGGTTCGTCGCGGCGGTGACCGATGAGCGCGGGACGATCCTGTGGTCGTGCGGGGGCCGGGTCATGCGGCGGCGCGCGGAGGCGGTGAACTTCGCGCCGGGCGGCCGCTGGGACGAGACGAACATGGGCACCAACGCGCTGTCGCTCGCGCTGCGGACCGGGCGGCCGAGCACGGTGTTCTCCGCCGAACATCTCGTGGCCGCGCTGCACGGCTGGGTCTGCTACTGCGCCCCGATCCACGCCCCGGACGGCACCCGCCTGGGCGTGCTGGACCTGTCGACCACCTGGGACCGCTCGCATCCCCTCGCCATGTCCACCGTGCGAGCCCTGGTCTCGGCGATCGAATCCCGATTACCCGCCGACGCGCCCGAGGCCGCGTCGACCCTGCGCCTGGAATGCCTCGGCACCGCGACCCTCACCCGCGCGGGCGCGCCGATTCATTTGCGCCCCAGGCAGATCGAGATCCTGACCCTGCTGGCCCTCGAACCCGACGGTTACACCCCGCAGCGCTTGCGGGCCGCCGTCTACGGCGACCGGCCCGTCTCCAGCGCCACCCTCAAGGCCGACGTCTCCCATCTGCGCCGCGCCACCGGCGGTGACATCACCAGCCGCCGCTACCTACTGACCCGCCCCCTCGCCTGCGACGCGGTCGAGATGATCGCCGCCCTCGACGTCGGGGACCTCGCGACCGCGCTGCGGTTGTACGCGGGACCGCTGCTGCCGCAATCGGATACGCCCGGCATCGTCGAATGGCGCGAGTACCTGCTGGTCGCGCTGCGCACCGCGGTGCTCACCGGCGGATCCGCCGCGCAGCTGGTCGAATTCGGCGCTCGCTGCCCCGACGACGCGGAGATCCATCAGCGCGCGCTGCGCCTGCTGCCCGCGGGGGATCCGCGCCGGGCGCTGGTGGCCGCGCGGCTGCATACCGCGCTGCGCTGAGCCGCCAACCGTTCGCCAACCCCGCCGGTCCACAGTGACGCCCGTCACCACGGAACGAACGGGAGCCCGCACATGATCTACGCCAAACCCGGCACCGACGGCAGCATCGTCGAATTCGCCCGGCGCTACGACAATTTCATCGGCGGCGACTGGAAGGCGCCCGTCGAGGGCCGCTACTTCGAGAACCCCTCCCCCGTCGACGGCGAAACCTTCTGCGAGGTCGCGCGTTCCACCGGAGCCGACATCGATGTCGCCCTCGACGCCGCGCACGCCGCCGCCGACTCCTGGGGCGCCACCGCGCCCGCCGAACGCGCCAATCTGCTCAACAAGATCGCCGACCGGATCGAGGCGAATCTGGAACGGCTCGCGGTCGCCGAGACCTGGGAGAACGGCAAGCCGGTCCGGGAGACCCTGGCCGCGGATATTCCGTTGGCGGTGGACCACTTCCGCTATTTCGCGGGCGCGCTGCGGGCGCAGGAGGGCGCGATCTCCCAGATCGACGCCGACACCGTCGCCTACCACTTCCACGAACCGCTCGGCGTGGTCGGGCAGATCATCCCGTGGAACTTCCCGATCCTCATGGCCACCTGGAAGCTCGCGCCCGCGTTGGCGGCGGGCAACTGCGTGGTCATCAAGCCCGCCGAGCAGACCCCGGCCTCGCTGCTGCTGGTTGTCGAGCTGATCGCGGATCTGCTGCCGCCGGGAGTTCTCAACGTGGTCAACGGTTTCGGCGTGGAGGCCGGGAAGCCGCTGGCGTCGAGCCCGCGGGTGGCGAAGGTCGCCTTCACCGGGGAGACCACCACGGGCCGGTTGATCATGCAGTACGCCAGCGAGAACATCGTGCCCGTCACCCTCGAACTGGGCGGCAAGAGCCCCAACATCTTCCTGCCCGACGTGGCGGCCGCCGACGACGAATTCCTGGACAAGGCCGTCGAGGGTTTCGTGATGTTCGCGCTGAATCAGGGCGAGGTGTGCACGTGTCCCTCACGCGCGCTGGTGCATTCGTCGATCTACGACGAGTTCCTCGCCCGCTGCATCGCCCGCACCCGCGCCATCACCGGCGGCAATCCGCTCGACGACGCGACGATGATCGGCGCGCAGGCGTCCAACGACCAGTACGAGAAGATCCTGTCCTACATCGATATCGGCCGCAAGGAGGGGGCGAAGATCCTCACCGGCGGCGAAACGCGCAAGGTCGACGCGTTCCCGAACGGCTACTACATCGAGCCGACGATCTTCGAGGGCCGCAACGACATGCGCATCTTCCAGGAGGAGATCTTCGGGCCGGTGGTCTCGGTGACGCGGTTCGACAGCGTGGACGAGGCGGTGAAGATCGCCAACGACACCCTCTACGGACTCGGCGCGGGCGTGTGGACCCGCGATATGAACACCGCCTACCGGCTCGGCCGCGCGATCAAGGCGGGCCGGGTGTGGACCAACTGCTACCACGCCTACCCCGCGCACGCGGCCTTCGGCGGCTACAAGAAGTCCGGCATCGGCCGCGAGAACCACGCCATGATGCTCGACCATTACCAGCAGACCAAGAATCTGCTGGTCAGTTATTCACCGACCAAGCTCGGGTTCTTCTGATGACGTCCGCTCCCACCCACCGCATCGATATCACGCGGGAGGCGGCTCACCTCCTGGCGGACCTCATCGCCCGGCACGGCCCGGTCATGTTCCATCAATCGGGCGGCTGCTGCGACGGCAGTGCGCCGATGTGCTATCCGCGCGGCGAATTCCGGGTGGGCGCGGCGGATGTGCTGCTCGGGAATCTCCCCGGGGATACGCCGTTCTGGATGAGCGCCGATCAGTTCGAGTACTGGCGGCACACGCATCTGACCGTGGACGTGGTGCGCGGACGCGGCAGCGGGTTCTCCCTCGAGGCGCCCGAGGGGATGCGGTTCCTGATCCGGTCGCGGCTGCTCACCGACGCGGAGGTCGAGCGGCTGGCCGCCGATCCACCCCCTACCGGTGACCAGGTCGGGGGTTCTACGGTCGGTCCATGAGCGGTACAACGATCCCTCTGGTCCTCGCCGTCGGTGCGGCAACGCTTTTCGCGGTGTCGTGCGCCGACTCGCACTCGCGCGGATCGGAGACCACGAGCACGGCGGCCCGGGTGGAGGCGACCATCCCCCCGGGCCGCCGGATCTCGGTGACCAGCACGGCGTTCACCGAGGGCGCGCGGCTGCCCGACGAGTACACCTGCGCCGGGAAATCCGAAGTGCCGCCGCTGGATTGGACGGTCCCGCCCGACACCGCGACATTCGCCCTCATCGTCGACGATCCCGATGCCCCCGACGGCGTGTTCACCCACTGGGTCGTGACCGACCTGCCGATCACGACCACCGCCGTGGGCCCGGACCACCCGCTGACCACCGGCACGGTCCTGCCCAACAGCACCGACCGCCCCGACTACGCCGCCCCCTGCCCACCCCCGGGCACCGGCCCACACCACTATCGCTTCACCGTCTACGCCCTGCCCCACCCGTTGTCGCTTGCGCCGCAGACGAATTCGGATCAGGCCCGGATCGCCGTCGAGCAGACCGCGACCGCGCAGGGCCGCATCACGGCGACCTACGCCCGCTGACCCGGCTCACCGCCCCGGCAGGAACCGGATCGCCCGGGCCACCGTCATCAGGAACGGCTGCCAGCGGCTCTGCGGGATGCCGTAGGGCGCATCGAGATTCAGGAAGCGGGTGACGACGATGGACTGGGGTTCGGTGAACTTCAGCAGGCCGTCGGGGCCGTGGCGGCGGCCGACGCCGGAGATGCCCATGCCGCCCATCGGGGCGCCGGTGCTGCCCCAGGCGGGGGCGTAGCCCTCGTCGACGCAGACGGTTCCGGCGTGCAGGCGTTCGGCGATGCGCTCGCCCTCGGCCTTGGACCCCGCCCACACGCTGGCGTTGAGGCCGTAGGCGGTGTCGTTGGCGCGGGTGATCGCCTCCTCGACGTCGGCGACGGGGTAGATCGACACCAGCGGGCCGAAAGTCTCCTCGCGGCCGCACTCCATCTCGTCGGTCACCTCCGACAGCACGGTCGGCTCGAAGAACAGCGGGCCGAGATCGGGCCGGGCGTTGCCGCCCGCGAGCACCTTGGCGCCCTTGGAGGTGGCGTCGGCGACGTGTTTGGCGACGGTCTCGAGCTGGGCCTCGGAGATCAGGCTGCCGATATCGGCCGAATAGTCGTAGGCCGCACCGAGTTTCGCCGCCCGCACCGCGGCCACGAACTTGTCGGTGAACGCGGCGGCCACCTCGCGTTCCACGTACAGCCGCTCGATCGAGATGCACAGCTGCCCGGCGTTCGAGAAACACGCCCGCACAGCGGCTTTGGCGGCCTTGTCCAGATTCGCGCCGCGGGTCACGATCATCGGGTTCTTACCGCCCAGTTCGGCGGAGAAGCCGATCAGCCGCCGCCCGCACTGCTCGGCCAGCGTGCGGCCGGTCGCCGAGGAGCCGGTGAACATCAGGTAGTCGCACGCCTCGACGATGGCCGTGCCGACCACCCCGCCGGGCCCGGGCACCACCTGCAACAGCCCCTCCGGCAGCCCGGCTCGGCGCAGCAGGTCGACATTGGCCAGCGACGAGTAGGGGGTCTGGCTGTCCGGCTTCACGATCACCGCGTTGCCCGCCGCGAGCGCGGGCAGCGAATCGCCGATCGAGAGCAGCATCGGATAATTCCACGGCGCGATGACGCCGACCACACCCTTGGGCTGGTGATACACCGCGGTCCGGTTGAGCACCGGGAACGCGCCCGCCACGTGCTGCGGAGCGAGCAGTTTCGGCGTCACCCGGGCGAAGTAGCGGGCGGCGAAGATCAGGCCCATGACCTCTTCCTGGGCCGCCCACCGCGCCTTACCGGTCTCGGCCTGGATGACGTCCATGAGGTACTCGCGCTCGGCGACGACCAGCGCCCGGTAGCGCTCCAGCACCGCGGCCCGCTCCTTGGGCGCGCGGGCGGCCCAATCCGCCTGTGCCGCACGGGCCTTGGTGAACGCGGCCGTCACGTCCTCGGCCGTGCCGACCGGCACCTCGCCGAGCGCCCGCCCGGTGAAGACCTCGTTGATCGTGCGGCTCGCGTGCTCGCGGGCGCCGTCGACCGTCGCGTAGCCCCGCAGACGCTCGAACACCGTGGCTTCGGGCACCGGCATGTCGCCTCCTACTTGTGAGTAACCGTGGGATACAGACAATCTACCCCCGCGAAGGATTCCTTTCGGTCCGAATCGGGCCGTGGCACGATTGCGCCGGGCGCGACCGGGGTACTCACCGTGAATTCGCGCATCGCCCCAGTCCAGAAGTCGGCGATGAGAATCTGCGCCGGCGCATATTCGGGCGAGCGTTGTCAAATCCGGTCCCGCCCAATGAGACCGAGTGGCGAGTCACACCCGAAAAGGTTATTTTGTGCCGATGCTGAGAGCGCGGCTGGGTATCAGGGCCCGAATTCTCGCAATCGCACTCGTTCCGAGCCTGGCGCTGCTCGTGATCGGTGTGGGCGCGGCGGGTTACGTGGTTCGAGAGGGAGGCGACGCCAAACACTTCGCGTCGGTCCTCGAGGGCGCCAACAAGCACACCCGGGAACTGATCGCCTCGGTCGAGCAGGAACGCCTCCAGTCGTTGCAGGCGCTGTCCGGCGCCCCGGATCCCGTCGGCCTGGCCGCCGCCCGCCAGCGGTTCGACAAGGCGATGAAGGATATGCAGAGCGTCCAGGACGCGATGACCTCCTCGCGGTCCAACACCATGTCCGGCGACATCGGCGGGTTCCAGACCCTGCAACAGCAGCTGCCGCAGCTGCGCGGCGCCGTCGACGCCGGACTCATCCCGATCCCCGACACCTACAGCGCGTACTCGAAGATCCTCGAGGGCGTCGAGATCGGCACCGACATCACCGCCGCGACCGCGCCCAACGCCGGGGTGGCCAACCAGCTCGCGCATTCGCTGCGCCTGCTGCGCGCGATGGACGCCAACGCGCGGGTGGCCGCGCTGACCGCCGCCGCGCTCAGCCCCGCCGGGCTGCCCGCCCCGCTGCAGCAGGAGTACCGCGACAAGGTCGGCTACTACCGCACCGAATTGCCTTTGCTGGCAGCCGATCTCGGCGGTCAGCAGGGCGAGCGGGTCAAGACCGTGATCGACTCCTCGGCCTGGGAACAGCTCGGGCAGATGGAGGACTTCATCATCCATCCGCCCGCGCCGGGTCGCTCCGGTCCCGCGGCCCCGCCGATCGGGACGGCCGAATGGCGGGCCGCGGCCGACGACGTCAACAACCAGTTGCTCGCGGTGTGGCAGTTCCAGAACGACCACGCCAACCACGTCGCCGTCGTCGACGGCCAGCGCCAGGCCACCAACGCGCTGTGGGCGGGCGCGGGCATCCTCGCGCTCGCGGTGCTCGCCTTCGCCGCCTCGCTGTGGCTGGCCAACCGGCTCATCGGCCGCCTCAAGCGGCTGCGCACCGAGACCCTGGCCCTGGCGGAGGTCCGGCTGCCCGAGACCATGCGCAAGCTCGAGGCGGGCGAGGACGTCGATCCCGAGGCCGAGGCCGCCCACCTGGACTTCGGGCACGACGAGATCGGTTCGGTCGCCAAGGCGTTCAACCAGGCCCACACCGCGGCCGTCGGCGCGGCGGTCACCGAGGCCCGCACCCGCGAGGGCGTGCGCGCGGTGTTCCTCAACATCGCCCACCGCAGCCAGATGGTGGTGCACCGCCAGCTCGAGATCCTCGACGAGGCCGAGCAGCGGCAGGAGGACCCCAAGCTGCTCGAGACCTTCTTCAAGCTCGACCACCTGGCCACCCGCGAACGCCGCAACGCCGAGAACCTGATCATCCTCGGCGGCGGTCAGCCTGGTCGGCAGTGGCGGCGGCCGGTCCCGCTGGTCGAGCTGGTCCGCAGCGCGGTCGCGGAGACCCTCGACTACGCGCGGGTGCGCACCGCCCGGATGCCGCAGGTGTACGTGGCGGGCGGGGTCGTGGCCGACCTCATCCACCTGCTCGCCGAACTGGTCGACAACGCCACCGCGTTCTCCCCGCCGCAGTCGCGGGTGGAGGTGACCGGCAACATCGTCGGCAAGGGCGTGGTCGTGGAGATCAGCGACCAGGGCATGGGCATGCCCACCGCCGAACTGGAGCGCGCCAACGAAATGCTGCGCAACCCACCGGATTTCGGTGTCGCGACGCTGTCGGCCGATTCGCGCCTGGGCCTGTTCGTGGTCGCGCGGCTGAGCACCCGCCACGGCATCTCGGTGCGGCTGGCCGAATCCGACTACGGCGGGATCCGCGCCATCGTGCTGGTGCCGAGTTCGCTCATCACCAATGACGCGCCGGTGGCCGACCATCTGCCCGAGCGCACCCCGGGCCGCCGCCCGGAGCCGCCCGCCACCGGGCAGATCCCCGCGACCCCGGCCTACGAATCGCTCTCGGCGCCAACGGCATTGGCGACGCTGCCGCCGCGCGAGCCCGATCCGGAGCCGCTGCCGCCGGAACCCGAAGCGCCGCGCTACATTCCGGAGGTGCGCACACCCGAGCCTCGCTTCCCCGAGTCCCGTGCCTCCGAACCCCATACTTCCGAGCTTCGGGCTCCCGATCTCAGGGATCCCGAGTTCCGGGCTCCCGATCTCAGGAGTCCCGAGTTCCGTTCTCCCGATCCCCGCGACACCGAGTTCCGCGCTGCCGATCCCCGGGACACCGAGTTCCGCGCTCCCGATCTCCGCGATACCGAGTCGCGTTCCCCCAATCCCCGGGATCCTGAATACCGTTCACCCGATTTTCGGGATCTCGAAAACCGTTCCGCCGACCGCCGGGATTCCGAATACCGTTCCCCCGACCTCCGCGATCCTCAGTCCCGGACCCCCGAGCCGCGGCACCGCGCCGCCGATCAGCGGCCAACCTACACCGGCGGCGACACTCGCCCGCCGCTGCCCCGGCGTCGGCGTCAGGCGAGCCTGGCCCCGGAGCTGGCCCACGACAACGCCCAGCAGATCCCCGAATCGGCGCCGCAGCGGCCCCGTTCGGCCGAACAGGCGCGAGACCTGATGTCCGCCATCGAGAATGGCACCCGGCAGGGGCGACGGGCGCAGTCCGACCCCCGTAACGCCGCCACTTCGGAAGAACAGGAAGGCGAAGGTGACCTCTTCCAACGCAGGTGATCTCAACTGGCTACTCGACGATCTGGTCGATCGCCTCGCGGGCGTGCGCTACGCGGTGGTGCACTCGACCGACGGGCTGCTGCTGGGCCGGTCCACCACGATGAGCCGGGAGGACGCCGAGCATTTCGGCGCGATGTCGGCGACCCTGTACGGGTTGGCCCGCAGCGCGGGCAGCCGCTTCGACGGTGGCGGCGTGCGCCAGGCGGTGATCGAACTCGATCGCGCGGTGCTGTTCGTGACCGCGGCGGGCGACAACGCGTGTATCGCGTTGCAGGCCAGCGAAAGCGCGAACCTCGGTATGGTTGCCTACGAGATGAACCTGACCGTGCAGCGGGTGGGCAGCTATCTGTCCACCGATCCGCGGCGCGGTCTGGCAGCGCAGGTGGAGCACCGATTGTCATGAGTCGCTTCGGTCAACCCTGGTTCGACGATCAGGCGGGCCCCCTGGTTCGCCCGTACGCCGTGACGGGTGGCCGCACGATGGGTGCGGGACACGACCTGGACATGCTCACCCTCGTGGTCAGATCCCATCCGGCTCCGAGGTTGCGGCGCGTGGAACCGGAATACGCGCAGATCGTCGCGCTGTGCCGGGTCCCCCAGTCGGTGGCCGAGGTGTCCGCCGCGCTGAAACTGCCCCTCGCCGTGACGAAGATCCTGGTCGGTGACCTGATCAGCGAGGGGCATCTGATCTTCCGGGCCCCGTTGCGCGCCGACGGGCCCGGTGACCTCAACCTGTTGCGAGCTGTGCTCGACGGAATCCGAAAGCTGTAACACCAGTGTCTGATACGACGTCCGCGGCACCACTTGCCGCCTCGGTGAAGATCCTCATCGCGGGCGGGTTCGGTGTCGGTAAGACCACCATGGTGTCCTCGATCAGCGAGATCGCCCCGCTGCGCACCGAGGAGCTCATCACCGAACTGTCCTCCGGGGTGGACGATCTGTCCGGCGTCGAGGGCAAGACGACCACCACGGTGGCACTGGACTTCGGCCGCATCACCATCGACGAGAATCTCGTGCTGTACCTGTTCGGTACGCCGGGTCAGGACCGATTCTGGTTCCTGTGGGACGAATTGGCCCGCGGCGCGCTGGGCGCGGTGGTCATCGCCGATACCCGTCGACTGGAGAACTCCTTCGCCGCCATCGATTTCTTCGAACGCCGCGGCCTGTCGTTCGCCGTCGCGGTCAACTGCTTCGACGGCGCCCCGGTCTACACCACCGACGAGGTCCGCGACGCCCTCGACCTCGACCCCCACACCCCCGTGGTCCTCTGCGACGCCCGCGACCGCTCCTCCTGCAAGACCGTTTTGATGACCCTTGTCGAGCACCTGATCGTGCGCGCCACCACGTCGGTGGCCTGAGGGGCGACCACTTCCCCGCGCGCGACCACTTCGGTGGCCCGAGGGAGGCAACTCGCCTTGCGCGCCACCACCTCTATGGCCTGAAGGACGGCTACTCCCCCGCGGCGGGGTCGATCTCGGCGAACGAGGCGATCCACTTGTGCGGTGGGCGTGGGGAATTCGGTTCACCCGGCCGGGTGACGCCGACGGCCGACCAGCCCGCGGCCGTGGCGGCGTCGAGTTCGTCGGGGTGGTCGGACAGGAACAGGATCTCCCCGGCGGGCCGCCCGATGGCTCCGGCGATCTTGTCGTAGGAGGCGGATTCGCGTTTGCCGCCCGCGTTGTTCAGGTCGAACCAGTCGCCGATGAGCGAGGCGAGTTCGCCGCCGCGGGCGTGGGCGAACCAATCCTGTTGATTGCGCACCGAACCCGAGGAGTACACGTACAGGGCGAGGCCCGCGGCGTGCCAGGCGCGCAGGGCGGGCGGCGCGTCCGGAAAGAACTCGCCGTGCAGGTCTCCGTCCCGGAAGCCCTCGGCGCAGATCAACCCCTGCGCGGTCTTGAGCGGCTGCGCCTTCACATCCGAGTTCAGCCAGCCGATCAAAATCTCGGCGACCTCGTCGGTGTCGGCATCGGGCCGCTCGGCGAGCTCCCTCGTCCGCGCGATGACGGATTCGGCCGCCCCGTCCCGATTCTCGGCCAGCCAGCGCGGCAGCCGCTCCCGCGTGTACCCGTACAGCCCCTCCCGCACCGAGGCGGTCGGACTCGTCGTGCCCTCGATATCGACGACGACCGCGCGAATCGTCATGCGGCGGCGAGCAATTCGTCCAGGGTCGGGAACCGCGACCCGATCGTGTTCCCCGAGAAGTCGCCGACCCAGCCGTCCTCCTCCTCGAAGAACCGCACGGCGACGAAGTCGGGGCGGGTGCCCATATCGAACCAGTGCAGGGTACCCGCGGGCACCGATACCAGATCCCCGGCCTCGCACACCACGGCCAGCACCTCGTCGTTCAGATGCAGGTAGAAGCAGCCGCGCCCGCCCGCGAAGAAGCGGACCTCGTCCTCGGCGTGGCGATGTTCGGACAGGAACTTCTCCCGCGCGCCCTTGGCCTTGGCGGGCCATTCGGGATCGTCGTCGTCGGGGTGGATGCGGGCGACGTCGATGTGCTTGTAGCGGCCGTCGGCGTTGAGTTCGCCGATGCGGTCGGCGTACTCGGCCAGCAGGTCGTCGGTGGAGGTGCTGGCGTCCAGGGTCTCCGGCGTGGCCCAGCGGTCGAAAACGACGCCGCGGCGGCGCAATTCGGCGGCGATCACCTCGGGGTCGCTGGTGCGCAGCCGGACGTCGGCGGCGTCGCCGTCGGGCATGATCTGCAACAGGGTCATCGGTAGTCCTCCTCGGAGCTGTGGTCGGTCCCGATCTCGCGGCGGCCGGTGAGCGTCACCAGTTCGCACATCGCCTCCAGGCATTCGGCGCGATCGCGCGCCTGCGCGAGGGTATCGCCCCACGCGGTGATGCCGTGGCCCGCGATGAACAGCACCGGCGGCGCGTCCGGACGGGCGGCGAGATGCCGTTCGATATCCGCGCCGATGCTCGGCACGTCCGCGTGATTGGCGAACACCGGGATGTCGATGCGGTCGTGTGCCCGCAGGCCCTTGATCAGTTCGTATCCGGCGAAGCGCAACGCGCCGGACGCCCCCGCCGAGCGCGCGGTGGCGTGCGGCGGATGCACGTGCACCACGGCCCGCGCGCCGGTGGACCGGTACACCGCGGTGTGGATGGTCGTCTCCGCCGAGGGCCGCCGCGTGCCCGCGACCACGCTCGAATCCGCGACCCGCACGGTCACCATGTCGTCGGCGCGCAATTCGCCCTTGGACAAACCGCTTCCGGTGACCACGGCCGTATCGTCCACGCGCACCGAGATATTGCCCGCCGTGCCCGGCATCCAGCCCCGCGCGTACAGCTCGCGGGCGATCCCGGCGATCTCCTCGCCCGCCGATTCGGCATCCGCCGCATAGTTGCCCGCACTGCCCGAATCACCGTGGCCGCCAGTCGCATTCGCGACCAGCGCCGCCCAGGCCGGGGACGTGGACGGCAACACCCCGTTCTCGGTGACCACGGCCGTGACGAGTTCCGGCGGCGTGACGTCGAAGGCCGGATTGAAGACCTCGGTCCCCTCCGGCGCGGTCGCCATTCCCCCGACATGGGTGATCTCACCCGCGGCCCGTTCCTCGACCACGATCCGGTCGCCGGTCGGCGTGTCCGGATCGCGGGTGGACTCCGGCGCGACGACGACGAAGGGAATCCCGTGGTGATTTGCGGCGAGGGCCAGGGCGTACGTGCCGATCTTGTTGGCGACCGAGCCGTCGGCGGTGATCCGGTCCGCGCCCACGACCACCGCGTCGACCTGCCCGGTGGCCATGGCCCACGCGGCGGCGGAATCGATGGTGAGCCGATGCGGGATCCCGGCCTCGGCCAGCTCCCACGCCGTGAGCCGGGCCCCTTGCAGCAGCGGGCGGGTCTCGTCGACGAGAACCGATTCGATCGCGCCGCGCTCGTGCAGCACCCGCAACGCGCCCAGGGCCGTGCCGAAGGCGGTGGTCGCCAGGCGGCCGGTGTTGCAGTGGGTGAGCACGCGCAGCGGGCGGTCCGGGCCGAGCCGGAGCAGCAGGTCGGCGGCATGGGTGGCGGCGGCCCGATTCACCCGGCCGTCCTCGGCGAGCAGCGCGAGGGCCTCGTCGAGGACCGCCTGCGGCCCGCTCGGCAGCGCGGCGAGCGCGCGGCGCACACCCCAGGCGAGATTGACCGCGGTGGGCCGGGCCTCGGCGATCCGCTCGGCCTCCGACCGCACCTTCTCCGCGTCGCCGCCGTGCGCGAACGCGGCCAGCGCCACGCCGAAGGCCCCGGATACGCCGATCGCGGGCGCGCCGCGAATCGCGAGCGTCTTGATCGCGTCGATCACCTCGTCGACCGTGGTGATCCGCAGCTCGCGCAGTTCCCGCGGCAGGGCGCGCTGATCGACGGTGACCAGGGCACCGTCGACCCACGCGATCGAAACCTCACTCATCCGCAACCTTCATGTCGATCTACAGCTCATCCAAACTACTCAATCCGGCACGAGGCGGGCGCACCAGGTTTGTCGTCCCCTCGATCCTTATTGTCCCCGGGTTCACGGCCGAGCGTGCGAATCCGCATCGAGTGCCATCCGGCATTCGAGGCCGACCGTTCGGTTCCTCGCAGTGGCGAAAACGCCCGTCTCCCATAGACAATCGGGGCGAATGGTACGAATCCCGCCGAGTCTCACCTTCATCCACAGCTTTCGGTGGATAAGCGTGAACAGACCGAGTTCCACATTCGCTCGTGTCCCCAGGGGTGGAACAAACCTGGGGACGAAGGGTTTTCAGGCGCGGCCGAAGGCCAGGGTGACGTTGTGACCGCCGAACCCGAACGAGTTGCTCAGCGCGTACGACATGGTCTGCGCGCGCGGAACCCCGTGTACCACGTCCAGATTCGTGCCCGGATCCGGGTTCTCGAAATTCAGGGTGGGCGGGACGATCCGCTCCGCCAGCGTGCGCACGGTGAGGATCGCCTCCAGCGCGCCGACCGCGCCGATCGAATGTCCCAGCGCGCCCTTGGGCGCGTACACCGACGCGTCCGGCGCCACGGCCGCAATGGCATTCGCCTCCGAGGCGTCGCCGACCGGGGTCGAGGTGGCGTGCGCGTTGACGTGATCGATATCGGATCCGGTGAGACCGGCCGCGTCGATCGCCTTGCGCATGGCCCGCGCCGCGCCCGCGCCCTCGGGTTCGGTGCCGGTGATGTGGTAGCCGTCGGAGGTGATGCCCGCGCCCAGCACCCGGCCGTGGATCCGGGCCCGCCGCGCCCGCGCGAACTCCTCCGATTCGAGCACCAGCATCGCCCCGGCCTCGCCGAACACGAATCCGTCGCGGTCGCGGTCGAACGGCCGCGAGGCGCGCTCGGGGTCGTCATTGCGGGTGCTCATCGCGCGCATCATGGCGAAGCTCGCGATCGGGATCGCCTCGATGTAGCCCTCGACGCCCCCGGCGATCACCACGTCGGCCTCCCCGGTGGCGATGAGCCGCCACGCGTGCGCGATCGCCTCCGCACCCGACGAGCACGCCGAGGTCGGCGCGTAAACGCCTGCCTTGGCGCCGAATTCGAGGCCGACCCGCGCCGCGGACCCGTTGGGCATCACCATCGGCACGGTCAGCGGCGGCACCTTGCGATAGCCGCCCGCGCGCATGGCGTCGACCGCGGTGAGGAACGCGTCGCCGCCGCCGAGCCCGGTGCCGACCGCGACGCCGAGCCGCTCGCCGTCCACATCCGGTTTGCCCGCCTCCTCCCACACCTGGCGGCCCAGCACCAGCGCCATCTGCTGGACGTAGGAGTGCCGTCGCTGCTCGATGCGGGTCAGCTGCTCGCCCGGCTGCCGCACCAGCTTGCCGCCGATGCGCACGGGCAGGTCGTACTCGGTGACGAAGTCGTCGTCCAGCGGGCCGATACCGCTTTCGCCGCGCAGCAGCGCGTCCCAGGTGCCGTCGAGATCGGGCGCGAGGGAGGTGGTGGTGGTCATTCCGGTGACGACGACCGCTCGTCGCGCGGGCGAAACTGAAGCAGTCGTTACAGTCATGCGGTCAATAGATACCTGTAGCACCCGCTACAGTCAACCGGTGCCCAGACCTCTCGACACGGCTCGCCGCGCCGAACTGCTCTCCGGCGTGATCGCCTACATCGCCGAATTCGGACTCATGGAACTGTCGCTGCGCCCGCTCGCCGAATATCTGGGCACGAGTTCACGAATGCTGATCCACTACTTCGGGACCAAGGAGCAGATGCTCGTGGCCGCGCTCGAGACGCAGCGGCCCGATATCGCGGGCCTGTTCGCCGATGTGCCCGATATCGATACGCTGCGGCGGCGGCTCATCGCATCGTTCGTCGTCAACACCACGAGCGACTGGGTGACCAGCACCCGCGTGCTGTTCCAGGTGCTCGGCGTCGCCTCGGTGCCGGGCAGTCCCTACGTCCGCTACGCCGCGGACGCCGTGCACATCCTCGTCGAGGCGCTCACCGCGGTGTTGCGCGAGCTCGATCCGGACCACCCCGACCCGGAATCGCGTGCCACCGTGCTCATCTCGGGTATCCGCGGTCTGTTGCAGGACCGGCTGGTCACCGGCGACAACACCCGCGTGTCGAAAGCCGCGCGGCTGCTGATCAACTCGACCCTTCCCTCGGCATCCTGACACCGGTTTCAGTATTGTTCCGGCCATGGCATTTGTGATCGAGGACAGTGTGGAGATCGCGGCTCCGGCCGAGGTGGTGTGGAAGGTGCTCACCGATTTCGACGACTACGGGCAGTGGAATCCCTTCGTTCCCGCCTGCGCCACCACCCTCGAACCCGGCTCCCCCATCGATATGCAGGTGCGTCTCGGCCCGCGCGAGCGCGCCCAGCGCGAGTACATCCGAACCTGCACGCCCGGAACCGAATTCAGCTACGGCATGAAGCCGGTGCCGCTCGGCGCCCTGCACAGCCTGCGCTCGCACACCCTCACCCCGCTCGACGCGACGCGCACCCGCTACACCTCGCACTTCGAATTGGGCGGCTGGCTGCGCGGTGTGGTCACCGGCCCGATGGGCACGGCGCTGCACTCCGGCTTCGGCGGTATGACCGCGGCGCTGAAGACCCGCGCCGAGCAGCTGGCCTGAGTCAGGTCTCGAAGGGGATGGTGTTGCCCGCCGCGTCGCGGGTCCCGGCCTCGCTCTGGATGGCGGCGGCCAGCTCGCGGGCCGAGGACCAGCGCACCGGCGGGTTCCCGTCGAGATTGCCGATGGTGTACCAGGTTTCGGTGCCGCGGTAGCGGACCAGGGGCGTGCCCTGCTCGTCCACGGCCACGTCGAGTTCGCCGGAGACCGTGCCCTCCTCCTGGGTCAGCACGGCGGCCTTGGCGGCGATCTCGACGATTTCGATGATCAGAAGCCTCCTCGACGGCCGCAGTCGTCGACTGCGGTACGCAACGCGGTCTGTTCGGCCTGGTCGACACTCAGGCCGTATTTTACTTTGACCTTCACGTAGTGGGCGACATAGGCACACCGGTACTTTCCGGGCGGCAGGTAGTTGGCCGCGTCCTGATCGCCCTTGGAGCGATTGGCCGAGGGGTCGGAGGCGACGAGGTTCAGCGCGTCGTTGGCGAGATTGCGGCGGGTGGCCTCGTCGCGGGTCGCCGCGCCGGAGCGCCACGCCTCGGCGAGGGGCACGATGTGGTCGGCGTCGACGTCCTTGGCCTCGGTCATGAACTTGTAGGGCGCGAGTTTGCCGGTCTTGCGGTCGAGCACGCCGTACTGATCGCGCCAGCCGCCGCCCTTGCCGACGGTGAACTTGCAGGTCTTCGCGTCCAGGGTGACCGGGCCCTCGGCGTCGCGCAGCAGCACGATGTCGCGGGTGTCGCATTTGGCGTATTGCGCGTACTTGTCGCCGAATCCGTGCTCGGGGGTGTTGGTGTCCCAGTGCGGGAACTGCTCGCGGCTGTACCCGGTCATCGGACCCTCGGCGGCCACCGGCAGCGACGCGAGCAGATCGCCGATCTCCTGGGGTGATTCGGTGCCCGGCCCGGGTTCGGGCACGCCCGGCGCGGCGGTGGGACTCGGCCCGCCGCCCCCGGTGTGGCCGGAACGCTGTGCCACGACGGCGATTCCGACGATGACCGCCAGCAACACGAGCGCGGCGCCGAACGACAGGACTGGTTTGGTGCCGCGCGGCGAGCGTCGGCGCTGTGCACTATTCATCTCGGACAACCACACTCGCAACCGGGGGTGACAATCGGCAAGGGGGACAACCCCTTCGGTAGCCGATGTCACACCGAAGAACAAAAGACGCCGCAACTGTAGCGAATTCCGCGCGACACACCCGGCAAACCCCGCCGCACGGAGCGTCCGGCGGGGTCTGTGGGAGGCTTCGAAAGGCCCGGGCGCGGCCGGGCTTTCGGTCAGGCGTTGTTGAGCTTGTTGAGCCGCTCGCAGGACTCGAGGTACTCCTCGATGAGCCGCCGCATCACGTCGGAGGTGCGCTCGACCTTGTTCATCAGGCCGACCACCTGCCCGACGGGATTGAAGTTGACGTCCTTGGCGGCCTCGGGGTAGCGGTGGCCGCGCTTGACGCCGTCGAGGGCGACCATCATCTGCAACGGCATGGGCAGCGGGTCGGGCGTGTCGGCGGCCTCCCACGCGTCGGTCCAGTCGTTGCGCAGCATGCGGGCGGGCTTCCCGGTCCACGCGCGCGAACGGATGGTGTCGTGGCTGGTGGCGTCGATGTAGGTCTGCATCTGCGCGGGCGGCACATTGGCCTCCTCGACGGTCAGCCAGATCGAGCCGGTCCACGCGCCCGCCGCGCCCATCGCCATCGCCGCCGCGACCTGACGGCCGTTGCCGATACCACCCGCCGCGAGCACCGGCAGATCCCCGACCGCGTCGATGACCTGCGGCCACAGCACCAGCGAGGAGATCTCGCCGCAGTGCCCGCCGCCCTCGGTGCCTTGGCAGACAACGAAATCCAGGCCCGCCCGCTTGTGGTTGAGCGCGTGCTTGACCGATCCGCACAGCGCGCCGATCAGGCGGCCGGAGTCCTGCACCTGCTTGACGATCTCGTCGGGCGGAGTGCCCAGCGCGTTGGCGACCAGCTTGGCCTTGGGGTGGCGCAGGATCACCTCGACCTGCGGGCCCGCGGTGGTCGCGGTCCAGCCGAGCAGCTGGTTGTGGTGCTCGTCCTCCGGCAGCGGCGGCACGCCGTGGTCGGCGAGGATCTTCTCGGCGAAATCGCGGTGACCCTGCGGAACCAGTTTGGCCAGTTCGGCTTCCAGCTGTTCGGGCGACAGACCCTCGATGCCCTTGCCCTCGTACTTGGAGGGGATCACCAGATCCACGCCGTAGACGCCGTGCACGTGCTCGTCGAGCCAGGCCAGTTCGACCTCGAGCTGTTCGGCGGTGAAACCGACCGCGCCCAGCACGCCGAGCCCGCCGGCGTTGCTCACCGCGGCGGCCACGTCGCGGCAGTGGGTGAAGGCGAAGATGGGGACGTCGATGCCCAGTCGTTCGCAGATCTCGGTACGCATGGGGTGCTGGTCTCCTCGTATTGCCGCGCGGAAGTCTGTGCCAACAACACTAGAACACGTTTCATATTCAAGCCAATAGCTCGGTGAGCGGGACAGCTGAGCTGGAATGATCTTTACTACTCCACCGAAAACACGTTTCAGTTCTGCTACCTTCACCGCATGATCCCCACGATCGTCTGGGGCACGGGCAACGTCGGCCGCGCGGCCGTGCGGGCCGTGTCGGCGCATCCCGCCCTGACCCTGGCCGGTGTCCTGGTCCACAACCGCGACAAGGTCGGCCGCGACGCGGGCGAACTGGCCGGGCTCGACACCCCGCTCGGCGTGACCGCGACCGACGATGTCGAGGCGGTGCTCGCCGCGCGGCCGGGCGCGGTGGTGTACGCGGCCTCCGGCGACATCCGGCCCGACGACGCGCTCACCGATGTGCTGGCGGCAATCCGGGCCGGGGCCGCGGTGGTGACGCCCGCTTTGTACGCCTTCTACGATCCGCACAGCGCCCCCGCGGCGGATCGGGACCGGGTGCTGGCCGCGATCGAGGCGGGCGGCGGGTCGCTGTTCGTGTCGGGCGTGGATCCCGGGTGGGGCAACGATGTGCTGCCGGTGCTGCTGAGCGGTCTCGGCGGCCGGATCGATGCGATCCGCTGCCAGGAGATCTTCGACTACACCACCTACGATCAGCCCGATTCGGTGCGGTACCTGGTCGGCATGGGGCAGCCGCTGGACTACGCCCCGCCCATGCTCGCACCCGGCGTGCCGACCATGGTGTGGGGTGGGCAGATTCGGCTGCTGGCCCGCGCGCTGGGCGCGCCGCTCGACGAGATCCGCGAGACCCTCGATCGGCGCGCCCTGGACCGCACGGTGGTCACCGAGCGGATGGGCGAATTCGCCGCGGGCACACAGGGAGCCGTGCGGTTCGAGGTGCGGGGCATCGTGGACGGCGAGCCGCGGCTGATCATCGAGCACGTCACCCGCATCGATCCCGCCTGCGCCCCGGACTGGCCCACCCCGCCCGACGGCTCCGGCGCGCACCGCGTGATCATCGAGGGCCGCCCGCGCCTCGAGGTCACCGTCGAGGCGAGCGACGAGGGCGGCAATCGCGCGGCGGGCGGAAACGCCACGGCCGTGGGCAGATTGGTGAACGCGATCGACTGGCTCGTCGAGGCCGAACCCGGCCTCTACGACGCGCTCGACATCCCGCTGCGCCCGCCGGTCGGCGCCCTCGGAAGGAGAACCGCATGATCATCGACGTGCCCGAGGGCCGCGACCCGATCGAGTACGTGTGGGGCGAGTTGGTGCCCGGAATCGGCCCGGCGGCAAGCGCATTCGCCCTGGCCGTCTACACGCACTCATCCCTCGGCCTGCGCGAGTTCGAGGCGGCGCGGCTGCGCGTCGCTCAACTCAACGGCTGCCTGTTCTGCCAGGACTGGCGCACCGAACGCGACGGCACGCGGGTCGAACCCGAATTCGCCGACGCCGTAACCGCTTGGCGCACAACCGAACTCTTCGACGACCGCACCCGCCTGGCCGCCGAGTACGCCGAGCGCTACGTCCTGGACCACCACGGCCTCGACGACGAGTTCTGGTCCCGCTTCCTGGCCCACTACACCCAGCGCGAGGCCGTCGAACTGACCATGTGTCTGGGCTCCTGGCTCGGCTTCGGCCGCCTCAACCGCGTCTTCGGCCTGGACGCGGTGTGCGTGCTACCGAGCCATCTCGGCGAGGGTCGTCACCGGCCCGGCCACGTGTAGCGGGTCTGGCTCGCCGTCGGCAGCTTGCCGAAGGCGAAGCCGACCGTCGGCGCGACGCGATACAGCCGGACGTCCCCCGCGACGACCGCCGCGCCCAGTCCGTACCAGGTGCCCTCGGGATCGGTCATGTGCGGGCCGTACTTGCCCTCGAGGTCCGCGACCGCCCGCTCCCGCTCGGAGCGCTCCGCCACGACGGACGCGACCCCCTCGATCACGACATCGGTACCGGTCAAAGCGTTCGTGCCGGTCGTCAACACACACCGCGGATTCTGATCGAGGTTGTGCGCCTTGCGTTCCCGCCCACCCGTCGTGAAGCACAGTCCGCCCAGGCTCCACCCCGCGAGCAGGGGCGTCACGTGCGGCCGCCCGTCCGGGCGCACGGTCGTCAGCCAGAACACCTCCGCGGCGTCGAGGATCGCCGACACCGCCGACCAGGGAATCGGGCGCGCCCCCGGCGCGGAGAACGGTCCCAGTACGACGTTCGGTTCGCTGTCCGACATATCCACATCCTCGAGTCCGGAGAAGCACGGGCGCACGAGGTATGACGGGACCACGTCCCGGAATTCATCGAGGACGGTCGGCTCTCACCCCGATGACCGACGGGTATGCGAACATATGTTCGTGTCCCGCCCCGAAACATCCCGACCGGTGCGGTCCGAGGCATCGATCCTGCACGCCGATCTCGACTCGTTCTACGCCTCGGTCGAGCAGCGCGACGATCCGCGCCTGCGGGGGAAGCCGGTGATCGTGGGGGGCGGGGTGGTGCTGGCGGCCAGTTACGAGGCCAAGGCGTACGGGGTGCGCACGCCGATGAACGCGCGGCAGGCGCTGCGGCTGTGCCCGCACGCGCTGGTGGTGCCGCCGCGCATGTCGGCGTATTCGGCGGCGAGCAAGGCCGTGTTCGAGATCTTCCGCGACACCACACCGGAGGTGGAGGGGATCTCCATCGATGAGGCGTTCCTCGACGTCGGCGGGCTGCGGCGGATCGCCGGGGATCCGGCCGTCATCGCCGCACGGCTGCGGGCGCGGGTGCGGGAGCAGGCCGGGCTGCCGATCTCGGTGGGGGTGGCGCGCACCAAGTTCCTGGCCAAGGTCGCCAGCGCGGTGTCCAAACCCGATGGGCTGCTGGTGGTTTCGCCGGACCGAGAGCTGGAGTTCCTGCATCCGCTGCCGGTGGAACGGCTGTGGGGCGTCGGCGAGGTGACCGCGCGGGTGCTGCACGAGCACGGCGTCACCCGGATCGGGCAACTGGCCGAACTCGGCGAGCGCGGCCTGCGACCCCTGGTCGGCGCGGCCGCGGCCCGGCATCTGTACGCGTTGTCGTGGGCGCGTGATCCGCGGCGCGTCGACACCGGGCGGCGGCGCCGCTCGATCGGGGCGCAGCGCGCGCTGGGGCGGCGGCCCCGGACCGAGGCCGAGCTCGAGGCGTATCTGCACGGTCTGGCCGATCGGCTCGGGCACCGGTTGCGCGCGGCGCGGCGGATGTGCCGAACCGTCGTGCTGCGCCTGCGTTTCGACGATTTCGGGCGAGCCACGCGCTCGCACACCATGATTCAGGCCACCGACCACGGGGCCGTGCTCCTCGACACCGCGCTGCGGCTGCTGGCGGCGGCCATGCCGTTGATCCGCGAGCGCGGTATCACCCTGATCGGCCTGGCGCTGACCAATCTCGAGGACGCCGACAGCGTGCAACTCGCGCTCCCGCTCGACGAGCGGCCCGAGGCCACCCTCGACACCACGCTCGACCGGTTGCGCGACCGGTTCGGCGCGGGCACCGTCACGCGCGCGGCGCTGCTGGGCCGCGGGGAGGGGCTGTCGGTGCCGCTGTTACCGGACTGATCAGCCTGGCAGCAGGCCGCGCGCCACCAGATCGTCGAACAACACCCGATCGACGGGCGGCACCCGGTCGCGGTCGGCGTAGGTGAACCAGGCGATCTCGGCGATCTCGCTGCTCGCGGTGATCGTCCCGGTGTGCTCGGCGGTGTAGCAGGCCATGCGGACCAGCTCCCCGCCGCCGGGCGTTTCGGCCTCGTAGGTGCCGACGTGGGCGATGGTGTCGGCGATCAGGGCGACGGTGAGTTCCTCGTCGATCTCGCGGATCAGGGTCTGCGAATCGCTCTCGCCGCCTTCGCGTTTGCCGCCCGGGATGTAGAAGACGTCCTTGCCGCGCGGGCGCGCGCACAGGATGCGGCCGTCCTCGATCAGCACCCAGGCCACGGTATCGATGAGCCGCCGGCTCGGTTCGGTCCGCACCCCGGCAGCCTAACCGCGCGGCCGCGGTGTGTTAGACAGGGGGCGTGGAGAACTCGGTCGTCGGTGAGTTGCTCGCGCGCAGGTACGCGGACGGCAGCGCGCCCGGCCGCCGCTCGGACGACGCCCGCTTCGCGCTGGTCGTCGAGGGCGGTTCGGCGCGCGGGGCGTATTCGCACGGCATGGTGACCGCGCTCGAGGAACTCGGCCTGGTGCGCTGCTTCGAC
Organism: Nocardia sp. NPDC003482; assembly: GCF_053588115.1. Classification (NCBI taxonomy): domain Bacteria; kingdom Bacillati; phylum Actinomycetota; class Actinomycetes; order Mycobacteriales; family Nocardiaceae; genus Nocardia; species Nocardia sp. NPDC003482. The sequence goes on along the minus strand of NZ_JBSFPI010000001.1, from coordinate 240,264 downwards.
GCGGTGTACGGCTCGTCGGCGGGGGCGTTGAACGGGGCGTGGCTGCTGTGCGGTCGGGCGGGCGTCGCGCGGCGCGCGTGGGAGGGCGATGTGGTGCGCCGGGTGATCAATCCGGCGCGCGCGTTGCGCGGCGGGCGGGTGGTGGACACCCACTTCCTCGTGCACGGGGTGTACGAGCGCATCGTGCCGATGGATTTCGCCGCGATCCTGGCCAATCCGGTCACCTTCCATCCGCTGGCGACCTCCGTCGACGACGGCAGCGCGGTCGACCTGCACCCCGACCTCACCGACGCGGCCGCCGTGCAGCGGGCGTTGCGCGCGTCGACGTGTCTGCCGATTCTGGCGGGGCGGCCGACCGCGCTGGCGGGCCGCCGCTACGTCGACGCGGGCCTGTCCGAGGCGGTGCCGATCCGCACCGCGCTCGCCCAGGGCGCCACCCACGCGCTGGTGTTCCGCACCCGCCGCGCCGACGAAAAGTCCGCTCCCCCATCGCGTTTGGAACTGCGCATCGTGACCCGCTTCCTCGCCCGGCACGCGCCCGGGGTGGTGGACACCTGGCGCACCCGGGCCGCCCGGCACGCCGAGGACGAGCACACCCTCGCCACCGATCCCCGGATTCTCCAGGTGCGCCCGCCGCTGGGTTCGCCCGATATCGGCCGGATCTCGCGTGATCACGGCACCCTCATGCGGGCGCTGGACCTCGGCCGCGCGGCGGTTCTCGACGCCTTGGCGACCTACCTGCCGCAGCCGCTGGCGGGCTGAGGGACGACCACGACCTTGCCGGTGGCGCGGTCGTCCTCCAGGTACCGGTGGGCGGCGGCGATCTCCTCGAGCGCGAAGACCCGATCGATATTCGGTTGCAGGACACCGGCTTCCACCTCCTCGACGAGGTGTTGCAGGGTCGCCGCGGCGCCCTTGACGTCGTCGCTGTGGAACGAGGTGAGCTTGGTGCCGGAGGGGATCATGGCGATCGGTTCGAAGTCCGGGACGAGCCAGCCGCTGAGCGATCCCGACACGCAGACGGTGCCGCCGCGGCGGACCAGCGCCAGCGATTCGACCGCCGTGCGCGCGCCGACCAGATCCAGGACCCGATCCGGGCCGTCGGGCCAGAGCGCGCGCACCCGGTCGGCGAGGGGTCCGTCGTCGACGAGGACGTGGGCGGCGCCCGCCGCGCGCAAGGCGGCCCGCTTGCCGGGTTGCCTCGTGGTGGCCGCGATCTCGACGCCCCGGGCCGCGGCGATGGCGATCGCCGCCATACCCACCGAGGAGCTGCCGCCACGAATCAGCAAGCGGCCCTTGGTGTTCGGTCCGACTCCCAAGGCGGCGAGGGAGCCGTGCGCGGTGAGGTAGGTTTCGGGCAGCGCGGCCAGCACCGTCCAGGGCAGGGTGGTGGTGATCGGCATCAGCAGCGGGTCGGGCAGCAGCGCGTATTCGGCGTAGCCGCCGTCGAAGGCGCGCCCCATCTCCCCCATGACCGCCGCGACGGTGGCGCCCTCCGGCAGGGCCGGGTCGGTGGACGCGGCGATCGTGCCGACGCATTCGATGCCGAGCACGCGCGGGAACCGCACGGTCGGTGAATGTCCTTGCCGGGTGCGCAGTTCCGACCGGTTCAGGCCCGCGCCCCGGACCCGCACCAGGCTCCAGCCCGCACGCACACGGGGTATCGGGACGTCCCGGATCTCGAGTACTTCGGGGCCGCCGGGACGGACACAGACCGCCGCTCGCATCGTGGTCGCATTCATGCGACCCACTCTCGCCGGACGACGGGCTGGCCGACCACCGATAGAATGCCGAGTCATGCCCGTTCACCGCCAACCCGCCGCGGTGACCTCGCGGGTGTGGCCGTCGGGTGGGGTGCACCTGTGGCCGTCCGGGGGAACCAGTGCCTCACACGCGCATTCGCGCGGACACCTCGTCTACGCGGCCCGGGGCGTGTTGTCGGTGCACACCGAGGGCGGCACGTCCATCGTCCCCGCCGATCGGATCGCCTGGACGCCCGCCGGGTTCCCGCACTTCCATCGGGCGCACGGCGAGACGGATATGCGGATCATCTTCCTGCCCGACGCGATCGCTCGCCGGGTACCCGACCATCCCGCGGTGTTCCTCGCCTCCGGTCTGGCCCGCGAGGTGGTGCTCGCTCTGACCGGGGAGCGGACCCACGACCGCGCGGCACGCGACCGCCTGCACCGCGTCCTCGTCGACGAACTGCGCGAGGCCCGCGAACAGCCCCTGCATCTGCCCGAACCCCGCGACGACCGATTGCGCGCGCTGGCCGCGATCCTGTACGAAAACCCTTCGGAGAACGGCACTCTCGCCGAACTCGGCCGCCGGATCGGGGCCAGCTCCCGCACCCTGAGCCGCCTGCTGCGCGCGGAGCTCGGCATGACGTTCTACGAATGGCGCACCCAGCTGCGCGTCTATCACGCCCTGGTCCTGCTGGCCGAGGGCCACGACACCGTCCGCGTGGCGCACGCGTGCGGGTGGTCGAATCCGAGCACGTTCATCTCGGCCTTCACCGGCCTGCTCGGCACGACCCCCGGCCGATACCGCGCGCGCTCGCGGTGACTACTCCGCCCGGATCTGCTCGACCAGGATGTCGGCGTGCCCCGCGTGACGGGCGATGTCGCCGATCATGCCGAGGTAGACGAACCGCAGATTCACCGCGCCGACCAGATGATGCTCGACCACATCGTCCAGCTCGAACCGCGCCGCGATCTCCCGCGACCGCGCGCAAGCGGCTGCGTACTCGGCGATCACCTCGGCCAGCGACTCCCCTTCCGCCACAACGAAACTGCCGTCCCCACCCACGGCGTGCCCGTCGCACGCGTCGACACTCCACCCGGCCAGCGTGCGCTGAAACCAGATGCGCTCGGCCGCCGCACAATGCTTGACCAGCCCGATGGGCGTGGTGAGCGAGGGCACCAGCCGACGCCGCGCCGCCTCGTCGGACAGACCCGCGACGGCGGCCACAAGTTCGGCCCGGTGCATATCGAGGATGTGCTCGAGCAACTCCCGCTCGCCACCGGTGAACGGGCGGCCGGGATCCAGAACAGCGGTCATGCGTGTACTCCTGGGGATTCGATGAGGATCGCGCCGATGTCACTGCCGACGCGGCGGTTCCAGTCCCGCGTCACGCGCGGCCAGGACTGCCTGCGCCCGATCGCGGAGGTCGAGTTTCGCGAAGATATGGCGTACATGAGTTTTCACCGTCGCCATGCCGATGAACAAGTCCGCAGCGATCTCGGCATTCGAGCGGCCCGCGCCGATGAGGGCGAGGATCTCGATCTCGCGGGCGCTGAGATCGGCGAAACCGCGCGGCACGGCGACGGGCGCGGGCGGGCGGGCCGCGAAGTGGGTCATCATGCGGGCCAGCACCGCCGGGGAGACGACCGGTTCACCGGTGGCCGCGCGGGTGACCGCGTCGAGGAGACCGTCGGCGGTCACGTCCTTGAGCAGGAATCCGCACGCGCCCGCGCGCAGGGCGTCGACGACGTGCTGATCGAGATCGAAGGTGGTCAGCGCGAGCACCCGGACGTCGGCGTCGAGCGCGGCGATGCGGCGAATGGCCGTCACCCCGTCCATACCGGGCATGCGCAGATCCATGAGCACCACCTGCGGGCCCAGCGCGGTCACGGCTTCGACCGCCGCCGCACCATCGGCCGCCTCCCCGACAACGGCCATGCCGCCCAGTTCGAGGATCGTGCGCAGACCCTGACGCACCAGATCCTGGTCGTCGACGACGAGTACGCGAATCACCGGGCACCCCCGACCGGGATGGTGACGAGTACGCGGATCACCGGGCACCCCCGACCGGGATGGTGATCGTGACCTCGAAGCGGCCGCCGTCGATTCGGGCGTCGAAGACGCCGCCGAGCAGCAGGGCGCGGTGCCGCATACCGGTCAGTCCCCTGCCGGGGCGTGGGGTGGTCGACACGGACGTGCGATTGGCCGAGCGCAGCGTGACCCGGTCGGGCAGCCAGTCCACGGCGATATCGATCCGCTCGCCCGGCGCGTGCCGGCCCGCGTTCGTAAGGCATTCGCGCACAATGCGATTCATCGCGGCGACCGCGTTGCCGGATTCGGGCGGCGGGGCGCCGGTGACGGTGAGGGTGTTGGCGATGCCGACCGCGCGGGCGTTGTCGGCGAGCCGCACGAGATCCGCGTCGCCGGGCGGCCCGTCCTCGTGCGGCGGCGCGAGCACGTCGAGGACCTGCCGAATCTGGGTGAGCGTGTGGTGGGCGGTGGAGCGGATGGCCTCCACCGGGCCGATCGCCTTGTCGGGGGCCACCTTCAGCGCCGACGCCGCCGCCTCGGCCTGGATCGCGATCAGGGTGAGTTCGTGGCCGACCACATCGTGCAGTTCGCGGGCGATGCGGGCGCGTTCGGCGGTGACGGCGGCCTCCTCCGCACGATCGCGTTCGCGGCGCAATTCGGTGGTGAGCGCGCGGATTTCGGCGTTCTGACGGCGCTGCCGGGCGACGATCCGGCCCGCGACCACCGGGGCGACCACCACCAGCACCGCGCCGACGGCGGCCACCGGCTGCTCGGGGCCGAGGAACGTACCGGCCACGGCGGCCACCGCCGCCCACGCCGTGACCGCGGGCACCGCGAAACCCGCACGGCCGCAGGCCCCCAGCGCGTAGAACTGCAGCACCACCGCCACGAATCCGAGCACCGGGAAGCCGTCGAGCGGGATCAGCCAGGCCAGCGACGACACGGCCGCGGACGCCACCGGACAGGTCCGTCGCCAGGCCAGCGGCAGCGTCGAGCCGAGGACGTACGCCTCGCCCACGCCGTGCGCGGCGATCGGAACGATCGCGGTCTGCACGAGCCCCGCCGCGACGAGGACCGCCGCCAGCGCCGCGTCGAGCGGCGTGCTGCGCGAGCGCCGGGCCAGGTCCATTCCTGCGAGGGTAGGTCAGCGCCGGACCGGGCGTCGTCATCCCACGGGATGAGCCCCCGACCAGCTCAGCGGGTGGAATCCGACCCGCCCGCCGGTCGATGCGGCGGCCGGTCGAGCATTCCTACTCTTCGAGTCATGCTCACCCCACCCACCCGCCTCAGCGCCCGGTTCGGAACCGCGTACGCCGCAAGCCAATCGGCGGTCGTGACCGCGATGGCGGTGTTCGTGCTGCCGCGCGCCGGAGCACCCGACGCGGCCCCGCTGGAACGCGGCCTGCGGGTGCTCGACGCGCAGCAGACCTATCGGCTCGGCAACTTCGCGCTGATGATCTCCGGCATGCTCCTGCTGGGTTTCCTCGGCGCGGTCCGGGCGCGGCTGCGCGCGTCCGACGCGTCGGGCGTACTGGCGACCGTCGCCGTCACCTCGGGCACGCTGGTCGCGTTGCTGTGGCCGCTGGCGGCCCTGCTGCACGACCTCGCCCTCGAAACCGCCACGGCCGGAACCGATCCGCGCATCCTCGCCGGCTGGGACGCCGCCGCCCCGTTCGGCCTGGCCCTGTCGGCGCTCCCCCGGACGCTGTTCATCGGCGCGATCGTCCTCGGACTGCCGACCCGGGCCCGACGGCTCCGCGGCACCGGCACGCTCGTGCTCGCACTGAGCCTGCTGGGCAGCGCCACCCTCGTGTGCACGGCACTGTTCCCGGTCCTGGCCGCGAGCACCCTCACCTTCCTGCTGTGGCTCGCCGCCGTCGCACGACGGTGGTCACACCCCGAAACCTGATCTCGGCCGTCGTGCCCACGGCGGCCTTCCGATGCCGGAATATCTAACCCCGCTCCGCCCGCAGCGCGTCGAGAGTCATTGCCGCCATTCGGCTTTCGAGCCGATCGCGATCGGGCATGACCGCGCGGCGGAAGCCGTGGGCGGCGAGGAAGGACAGGACCCACCAGGCGGTGGCGGCGGGGTCGAGGTCGGGGCGCAGGTCGCCCGCGCGGCGACCCTCGGTCAGCAGGTCGGTGAGGGTGTCGGCGAGGGAGCGGAGATGGTGGCGCACCGCGTGTTCCATCTCCGGTTCGGCGATGAGGGACATGGCGTCGGCGAAGATCACACCGAGGGAGCCGGGGGCGTGCAGTTGATCGATGTGGCCGGGGCCGAGCAGGAGTTCCAGGAGGTCGACGATGGACTCGGTCTCGGCGGCCGCCGCGCGCAACAGCTCGCACATCTGATTCGAGGCGTGTTCGACGACCGCGGCGTACAGGCCGATCTTGGTGCCGAAGTTCTGGAAGACGACCGGCTCGGTCACGCCGACACGCGCGGCGATCTGGGCCATTGTCGCTCGGCGATACCCGGATTCGGCGAACACCTCCGTCGCGGCGGCCACGATCGTGGCCCGCCGATCGGCCGCGCGCAGGCGGGTGCGCCGCTTGTCGGCCGGGGCGGAGGAACCAGGGGGCATCGAGTCATCCTAACCCCTTGCCAAATCAACTTAGTCGCGACTAAGTTAAGGACGTTCTTAGTCGTCACTAAGTTAGGAGGGCCCGGTCATGGGCCTCGGACAACTGCTGCATCGCCAGCCCAATCCCCACACCACCGGCGCGACCATCGACCACGGGCGGGGCTACGACCTGTTCGGCGCGGTCTACTTCGGCGGCCGCCGATCGCACGTGTACACCCGCCTGGCGGCGCTGTCCGGCGCGTGGCCGGGCGATCGCGTGCTCGACATCGGTTGCGGCACCGGCCATCTCACCCGCCGCTTGGCGGCGGTGGTCGCGCCGGGCGGTTCGGCGCTGGGCATCGATCCGTCGGAGTCGGTCCTCGAGCAGGCCCGGCGCACCACCCGGGAGCCGAACTGCGATTACGCGGTCGGCGTCGCGGAATCGCTTCCGGCCGAGGACGATTCGCTGGACGTGGTGGCCAATTGCCTGATGGTCCACCATCTCCCGCCCGCGTTGCGGCCCAAGGCGGCGGCCGAGATGTTCCGCGTCCTGCGGCCGGGCGGTCGCCTGCTGATCGCCGATTTCCGCCCACCGGCCAACCCGGTCGGGCGGCATCTGATCGGGGCGCTGACCGGGCCCGCCATGGAGCACAACCCCATCGCGGCCCTCGCTCCGCTGGCCGCGGACGCGGGCTTCACCGCGATCGCCGACGGCGTCGTGCGACCGTGGATCTACTACGTGTCCGCCACCAAACCGGGCTCCCCCGCGTGACCGCCACCCGGCTGGGCGTGCTCGCGCTGTTCCTCGGCGGCCTCACCGCGCACCTGTGGCTCGGGTCCCGGATCGGCCTGGCCGCCGCGGCTCTCGCCCTCGCGGTCCACGTCGTCGGCGTGGTACTGGCCCGGCGTCACTTCCGGCGACCGTGAGACTACCCGGCGTCGGAGGCGGGCCGTTCCGACAGGCCCAGCCGCAGATGCTCGATGTGGTAGATCGCCTCGTCGAGCAGTTGCGCGACGTGATTGTCGTACAGGCTGTAGACGATCGAGCGGCCGCTGCGGGTGCCGACGACCAGGCCGAGGTTGCGGAGCAGGCGGAGTTGGTGGGAGACCGCGGACTGTTCCATGCCGATCGCGTCGGCCAGTTCGGTGACGGGCAGTGGGCCGTGGCGCAATTCGGTGAGGATGAGCAGGCGGCTGGGGGTGGCGAGGGCCTGGAGGGTGGTCGCGACATGGGTGGCGGCGTCGGCGTCGAGCCGCGCCACCGGGCGGCTGTGGCCCTCGACTCCGTGTCCCATACGGCGGTATGTTACCCGGAATTATACATGAAGACGTGTTCATGTCTTCTGATATGGTCGGCTCGTTCGTTCCGCTACCCCTCGGAGGTGATGTCGTGGTCGCGCCGACGCTCTCGACGACCCGTTCGACCCCGATCGCGCCCACGCCGCCGACCCGGCGCACACGGCTGTTCGCCCTACCCGAAACCCGCTGGGCCGCAACCGCTCTGGCGCTGTTCGTGCTCGGCCTCGCGGCCCAGCTGAGCGACGGTCCCCCGGCGCTGGTGTGGGCGCTGTACCTGGCGTGCTACGCCGCGGGCGGCTGGGAGCCGGGGCTGGCGGGACTGCGGGCGCTGCGGGAGCGGACCCTCGATGTGGATCTGCTGATGGTGGTGGCCGCGCTCGGGGCGGCGGCGATCGGGCAGATCACCGACGGCGCGCTGCTGATCGTCATCTTCGCGACCTCGGGCGCGCTGGAGGCACTGGCCACCGCGCGCACCGAGGATTCGGTGCGCGGGCTGATGGACCTGGCCCCGGAGACCGCCACCCGCGTCGACGCCGACGGCCGCGAGCATCCGGTGCGCGCGGCGGATCTGGCGGTCGGCGACACCGTGATCGTGCGCCCCGGCGAGCGAATTCCGGCCGACGCCACGGTGATCGGCGGCGGCGGCGAGGTCGATCAGGCGACGATCACCGGTGAGCCGCTGCCGGTGGACAAGACCGTCGGCGACGAGGTGTTCGCGGGCACCACAACGGCACCGGCGTGCTGCGGCTGCGGGTGGACCGCCACGCCGGGGACTCGGTGGTCGCGCGGATCGCGGCGCTGGTCGAGCGGGCCGGGCGGACCAAGGCGGCGACGCAGTTGTTCATCGAGAGGGTCGAGCAGCGGTATTCGCTCGGCATGGTCGCGGTCACCCTCGCGGTGTTCGTGGTGCCGTTGCTGTTCGGCGATCCGCTGCGGCGGGCGCTGTTGCGGGCCATGACGTTCATGATCGTCGCGTCGCCGTGCGCGATCGTGCTGGCGACCATGCCGCCGCTGCTGGCCGCGATCGCCAATGCCGGGCGGCACGGGGTGCTGGTGAAATCCGCGGTGGTGATGGAACGGCTGGGCACCGTCGACCGGGTGGCGTTCGACAAGACCGGCACACTGACCCACGGCACCCCGGAACTGGTCGAAACCCATTGCGCCGACGCCGATTTCGACGACACGGAACTCCTGCGCGTGACCGCCGCCGCCGAGCACGCGAGCGAACACCCCCTCGCCGCCGCGATCGTGCGGGCCGCCCGCTCCCGAGGGCTCACACTGCCACCCGCCGAGGAGTTCACCGCCCAGCCGGGACGCGGAATCTCGGCGATAGTCGACGGCCACCGCATCGCCGTCGGCTCGCCCGCCTCGATGCCCGCCCACGCCGAGATCGCCGCGGTCGTCGAACGCTGGGAGGCGCTCGGCCACACCGCGGTCGTCGTCACCCGAGACGACCGCCCGATCGGCGCGCTGGCCGTGCGGGACCGCCTGCGTCCGGAGGCGATTCGCGCCGTCGCGGCCACCCGGCGGGTCACCGGCCCCACGCCGACCCTGCTCACCGGCGACAATCACGCCGCGGCCCGGCGGATCGCCGCCGAGGTCGGCATCACCGAATTCCGCGCCGGCCTGCTGCCCGAGGACAAGGTGCACGCGGTACGCGAATGGCACACGGCCGGAGCGCGAGTCGCGGTCGTCGGCGACGGCGTCAACGACGCCCCCGCGCTCGCCGCCGCCCACACCGGCATCGCCCTGGGCGGCGCGGGCTCCGACCTGACCCTGCGCACCGCCGACGCGGTCGTGGTCCGCGACGACCTCACCGCAGTTCCGGCCGTACTCGCCCTGGCCCGCCGCGCGCGCCGCACGGTGATCGCGAATCTGGTGGTGGCCGCGTCGTTCATCGGCGCACTCGTGATCTGGGACCTCGTGGGCACCCTGCCGCTACCACTCGGCGTCGCCGGCCACGAGGGCTCCACGATCATCGTGGGCCTCAACGGTTTACGGCTGCTGCGCCGCGCCGCTTGGACGGAGCCGTCGTGAGATCGCTGTTCGCCCGGCGGGACTACCGGCATCTGTTCACCGCGCAACTGGCGGCCCTCGCGGGCACCGGAACGACCACCGTCGCGCTCGGACTGCTGGCCTACCGGCTGGCCGGGCCCGCGGCGGGCGCGGTGCTGGGCACCGCGCTGACGCTCAAGATGATCACCTATGTGACCGTCGCGCCGCTCGCCTCGGCGTACGCCGTCCGGCTCCCGCGGCGCTCGCTGCTGGTGGCGCTGGATCTGGTGCGCGCGGCGACGGTGCTGGTGCTGCCGCTGGTGGACCAGGTGTGGCAGATCTACGTGTTGATCGTGCTGCTGCAATTGGCGTCGGCGGCGTTCACCCCGACATTCCAGGCCGTGCTGCCCGACATCCTGCCCGACGAGCGCGACTACACCCGCGCCCTGTCGGCCGCGCAGTTGGCGGCCACCATGGAAACGCTGCTCAGTCCGCTGCTGGCGGCGGTGTTGTTGAGCTTCATCGGATTTCACTGGTTGTTCCTCGGCACCGCGCTCGGATTCCTCGCCTCGGCCGCGCTGGTGGTCACCACCCGCATCCCCGACGCCGCCCGCGCCACCCGATCCGGCGTGCGCGATCGAACGCTGGCCGGGCTGCGGATCTTCGCGGCGACCCCGCGGCTGCGCGGACTGATGGGCCTGAATCTGGCCGTCGCCGCCGCCGGTGCGGTGGTGATGGTGGATACGGTCAACTACGCGCGCGACGTGCTCGGCGGCGATTCGTCGTCGGTGGCGATCCTGTTGGCCGCCAACGGTTTCGGTACCATGGCCGTAGCCCTGACCCTGCCGCGAGTGCTCGATCGGATGGGTGAGCGCGCGGTCATGACGCTCGGCGCGGCCGCGGCGACGCTCGGCACGGCGGCGGCCGTGGTCATGACGGTCACCCACGGCGGCTGGCCCGCGGCGCTGGCGGTGTGGGCGCTGATCGGCGTCGGCACCGGGATGGTTCTCACCCCGACCGGCCGGATCCTCCGGCGCTCCGCGCGCCCCACCGACCGGCCGACGCTGTTCGCCGCCCAGTTCTCCCTGTCCCATCTGTGCTGGCTGGTCACCTACCCGATCGCCGGATGGCTCACCACCACAACGGGTTTCGCGACCACCTGGATCGTGCTGTCAGCGCTGGCCGCGCTCGGCACCGCCACCGCGCTGCGCTGCTGGCCTCGCCGCGATCCGGCGGTCCTCACCCACGTCCACCTCGTCCCCGGCGGCACACACCGCTACGTGCACGCCCATCCCTTCGTCATCGACGACGAGCACCGGCGCTGGCCCCGTCCCGGAGCGCTCCCGGCCTGAACGGCCGACGCCGCCCGCAATCTCGTTGGGCTACAGTCGAACACATGGAGGTTCGACGGTGGTTTCGTCGGCGCGCGATCATCCGGCTGGCGGGCTGCGTCGTGCTGCTGGTCGCGGTGGTCGTGGTGGGGTCGATCGTGTGGATCCGGGTGGCCGCGCGCGGGGGTGAGTATCGAGTCGACGATGTCCCGGCCGCGGAGATCGCCCTGATCCCGGGCGCGCAGGTGTACGGGAACGGGCAGCCGTCGCCGTATCTGGCGGCGCGGCTGGATCTCGGGCGGGAGCTGTTGGCGGCGGGCAAGGTGAAGGCGCTGCTGGTGAGCGGGGACAACGGGACGTCGACGTATGACGAGCCGAGCGCTATGCGCCGGTACCTGGTGAGCAAGGGCGTGCCCGCGGCGAAAATCGCCCTGGATTACGCGGGTTTCAGCACCTACGAATCGTGCGTGCGGGCCCGTCGGATCTTCGGGGTGCGGTCGGCCGTCGTGGTGACCCAGGACTTCAGCCTGCCCCGCACGGTCGCCCTGTGCCGGGACGCCGGGATCGAGACCTCCGCCGTGGCCGACCGCCAACCGCACAACGCCACCTATATCAAGTGCTGGCTGCGGGATCAGCTGGCCGCCATCAAGGCCGTCTTCGATATCGTCACCCACCCCGAGCCGACCTTCCTCGGCAACCAGGAGACCAGCGTCCGCGACGCGATGGAGGCACCCGCGCGGTAGCGGCGCGGGAACGTCGCCGTCGCTTTACCATGCTGGTTGTGGCTCCATCATCGTCCGGAACTCCGGGGCGCTCGACCGGGGACGGGCGGATGCGGGCCCGGGACATCGACCGGGTACACGCGCGCACCGTGCTCGACGCCGCCTTCGACGAGGGCCAGCTCGGCTCCGACGAATACCACGAGCGGTCCGACCGCGCGGCGAGTGCCGCGACGCTGGGCGAACTCGACGACCTGATCGCGGATCTCCAGCCCAGCGGCGGCATCGACCCCGCCCCGACACCGGGCCGCCCGACCGCCCGGCGCACCGGGCACTACCCGCCGCGCACCCGCGCCCGCGCCGAGGACCGGGCCGCCGCGTGCGCGCTGCTCGACGCCGCCCTCGGCGACGGACAGCTGTCGGCCGAGGACCATCGCACCCTCGTCGACCTGGCGAACGAGGCGACGACGCTCGGGGATCTCGCCGAGCTGACCGACGATCTGCAACGGTCCGCGGACGCGCCCGACGAGCCGCGGCCGCCGCGCTCGAATCGCGGCCGCTGGTACACGGCGGCGCTCACGGCCGCGGTGGTGGTCGTGGGGGTGGCGGGCGTGCTCGGCGGCGCGCGCCTCGCCGAGCGCGAGCCGATCCGCGTCGTCGATGTCGGCCGGGTCGAGCCGCTCGTGGTCCCCACCCCGAATCTGCTGACGCCGGAAGGGATCTCGGTGTTCCGCGACAGCCTGCGCGCCCGGTTCGGCGATACCGTGGTCGACACCCTGACCCTCTTCCCGGACTACGCCTCGCTCACCAAAGCGCCTGCGGGACAACCCAATCGGTTGGTCGACTACACCTACCGCGGCGGTTTCGCCCCGAGCCGGAACCCGACCACCCGCAAGCCCGACACCCCCACCATCGACCTCGCGCCCCTCGACGCGGCGGCCATCGGGCGGCTGCTGACCCAGGCCCCGGCGACGTTGCAGGTACCGGACGGGACGATCAGCCACCTCACATTCGACCTGGACCACGGCACACCCCTCGTCCGCATCTTCGTGAGCAACACGTTCAACGAAAGCGGTTACCTGGAGGCCGATTTCGCGGGTGTGGTGCGGCGTACGTCGCCGTTCAAACGATAGGACCGATCATGGCAGGTTCCCGGCACAGCACCCTGCGGGTACGCGACACCGATCGGGTCGACGCCTGCGCGCTGCTCGACGCCGCGCGCGACGACGGTCAACTCACCCCGGACGAACACGCCGACCGCACCGCGAAGGCCATGCGCGCCAAGACCTTCGGCGATCTGGACGCGCTGGTCGGGGATCTCCAGATCCCGGCGAATCTGGTCGACGCGCCCGTGGTCCGCACCGACCGGCGCGGGCGCTCCCGGCGGCTGCCCGTCGCGCTCGGACTGATCGTCGCGGCGGGGCTGGCCGGTGGGCTCGTCGGCTGCGTCGCCGAAAAGGCCGGTCCCGGACCGAGTGTGCCCGATATGACCTCCGCGTCCGGCATGGCCACCGTGCTGGCGGCCTACCGCGACCACTTCGGCGACGCGATGGTCGACGAGATCACCTTCTACCCCGGCTACACCATGATCGAACGACCCCGCCCGGGTGATCCGACGAGAACCGAAAGACTGCGCTACAACGGCACTTTCAGCACCTGGGACGACACCTCCCGCGCCAAGGACGCCAAGGCGTGGGACCTCGCCTCGATCGATCTGCCGCGCCTCGCCCGGATCTGCGCGGGCGCCCCGCAGACCCTGCGCGGTCCCGGTGCCCCGATCTCCCACATCGGCATCGAGCGCTCCGCCTCCGGGCAGCCGCCGGAAACGGTGGTCGGGATCTACGTGAACGACCACGGCTGGCTCCAGGCCAGCCTCACCGGCGAACCGCTGGCGATCTACCCGTCCTGAAAACTAGGCCACGGCCAGGTCGAACCGGCCCGTGATGTACCCGCCGTCGGCGAACACCCGCGGCAACTGCGCGGCCAGATGATCCGCCAGCGCGAGCCGCACCCCCACGACCGGCCCGTGGCAGGCCAGTACCGACAGCTGATGCACGGTCTGCCCGCCGCGCGGCAGCGCGCCCACGATCAACACCACCGGGCGCTCGAGCCGATCGACCGGCCGACCCAGTTGCACCGCGCGGCGGATGGCGTCGACCACGAGCTGGTGGTGATCCTCGATCACCTTGGCCCCCGCGCACGTTCCGTCGGGATGATCCGGGTCGAGAATGTGCACATCCCACCCGGCCACCTCGGCGAACGTCCGCAACTCCGCCACCGCGGCCGGACCGTAGGGACGGATCCACGAGTGCGGGCCCTCGCCGGAAACGGGAATCATCGGCCTCTCCTTCTCGCTCGACCGCGTAGGTACAAATGTTCTCGCGTCGGCGACGGCCAGTGTTACCGTCCCCGAGGTCTACGGCGACAGCGGGACGCGCTGGCTGAATCGCAGGATGTTGCCGGACGGGTCGAGGAAGGCGCAGTCGCGGGATCCGTCGGGGCGGGTGATGGGCTCCTGGATCACCTCGGCCCCGGTGGCCTCGAGATGTTCGAAGGTGGCGTCGCAGTCGTCGGTGACGAAGTCGAGGCGGCGGCGGGCGGGGAGGACGACGATATCGAGTTCGGCCAGGCGCGCGGCGTCGGACTCGACGGTGATGCGGGTGATCCGCGCGCCCACGACCGTGAAATGGAAGACGGCCCGCGGGCGGCCGCGATGGCACCAGACCGCGGCCGGCACGCCGTCGACCAGGGCGAGCCGGGCGGCCTGGGCGCGCCCGGCGAAGAACTCGGCCACCGCGCGGGCGCCGCGCGCCTCCCCCGAGACCGCCTCCGGATGCAGCAGTTCGAGCAGTCCGGTGAAATCCCCGGCCCGCGACGCGGCCAGGAACGCGTCCACGATCTCCCGTTGCGGGGAGCGCGCGGCCGCGGTGTCCCCCGCCGCGCCCCGAATCCGCCGCCGGGCGCGGCTGGCGAGTTGCCGCGTCGCCGTCGGGGTGCGCCCGAGGATCTCCCCGATCTCACCGAACGACACCGCGAAGACGTCGTGCAGCACGAAGGCGAGCCGTTCGGCGGGACTCAGCGTGTCCAGCACCACCATCAACGCCACACCCACCGAATCCGCCAGCAGCGCTTCGTCTTCCGGCCCGGACGGCTCGCGCTCCGCGCGCGGCTCCGGCGGCAGCGCCCCGCTCGCCTCCTCCGGACGCGCGCGGCGGTACTCGAGCATGTTCAGGCACACCCGCGCCACCACCGTCGTCGACCAGGCGGCCATGTTCTCCACCGCGTCGGTGTCCGCGCGGCTGATGCGCAGCCACGCCTCCTGCACCGCGTCCTCGGCCTCGGTGGCCGAGCCCAGTATCCGCTGAGCAACCGCCCGCAGCCGACCCCGATGGTCGGTGAACTGCGCACCGACCCGATCCCGCTCGACCATCTGTCACATTCCTCCGTCCGCGCCTGTCATGAACAACGACCGGCGAAACCGGGTGAATGTGACATCCGCCCCGGGTCGTCGGCGTCCATCCACCGAAACACCTTGGGAGACAACCATGTCCACGCAGATGAACGCCGTCATGCTCGGCGTCGCGGACCTGCCCCGCGCGAAGACGTTCTACACCGAGGCCCTCGGCGCGACGATCGACCAGGACACCCCCCGGTTCGTCGCGCTGATCCTCGCCGAGGGCTCCCCCCGGCTGGCCCTCTACAAACGCGAGGCCGCGGCCGCCGACGCCGGGGTGCCCGCCGAGGGCTCGGGCTTCCGCGGCGTCTCCTTCCACATCGACCCCGGGTCCCGCCGGGCGGTCGACGACCTCCTCGGCGCCGCCGTCGCCGCGGGCGGCAGCGTCGTGAAGGACGCGGCCGAGGCCCGGTGGGGCGGCTACTTCGGCTATTTCGCCGACCCCGACGGGTACCTGTGGAAGGTCACCACCTACGGCTCCTGAACGCCGGACGCCGCCGCGGGACTTCTCCGTGCGCAAGGCTGCAAGCACCTTTCGACCCGGCCTCGATTCGGTCAAAAGACCAATGTTTCACTCGATATCGGCAAACAACTGGTATACGTTCCGAATCAGACAGATCAGGCGCTTGGCAGAGGCTCGACCGAACGGAGAAGCTCACGGAGGCGTTGTGGTCGTACCCGAACTGTTCACCGCGCCCGCGCGGACCGCGCACGCGGCACCGATCCTGACGTTCACCCCGCTGCGAATGCCCGACGCACAGCTCCGGCTGGATCGCGCCGGGCGCGCGGGCAACGGTCACACCGTGCTGGTGCGCGCGCCCGCGGGCAGCGGAAAGACCGTGCTGGTCGCGGAATGGGCTGGGCGACAACGACCTTCGACGGCGGTGCGCTGGATCGGTGTCGCCGATATCGGCGACGCCCGGTTGTGGTCCGCGGTGGCCGAGGCATTGCGCCTCGCGCCGCTCGCGCCCACCGGACCGGTTCCCGACACGCCCGTCGAGGAGGCCGCGCGCATCTGCGCCGCGCTGTCGGAATCGGCCGCGCCGACCGTGCTCGTGATCGACGACGCGCATCTGCTCAGCGATCCGCTCGCGCTGGCGGGTCTCGAGTACTTCGTCGAACACGCCCCGGCCACGCTCACCACGGTCGTGATCGGCCGGTTCGATCCGCCGCTGCGCTGGCACGCGCTCCAGATGACGGCCCGGCTCACCCGCATCGAACCGCAGCATCTGCAATTCGACGTCGAGCGCACCGCGGCGCTGCTCGACCAGCACGACTGCCGGTTGACCGACGCCGAACTGGCCGCCTTCCACGAACTCACCCGCGGCTGGGCGGGTCTGGTCCGGATCGGGGCCCTGCATCTGGCCGCGTACGACGGCGATCGCGCCACCGCCATCACCGCGCTCGCCCACGGCCCGCACGCGGTCGCCGACTTCCTGGTCGGCGAACTGCTGGCGGCGCTCGCGCCCGCGGAACTCGACTTCCTGCTCAGCACCGCGGTGCCCGGCGCGTTCTCCGTGGAGCTGGCCCGGCGACTGGCCGGGCCGACGGCCGCTGGGACGCTGGAGACGTTGCTGCGCAACAGTTTTCCGCTCGAGGCGGTGGCCCGCGGCGGCGAGCTCTGGTACACCTGCCATCCGATGTTGCGCGCCTATCTGCTCGCGGAGATCGCGCGCACCGCTCCCGATCGCGCGGCCGCGCTGCACCGCGACTGCGCGCACTGGTTCGCCGAGGCGGGGATGTTGCCCGAGGCGTTGCATCACGTCCTCGCCGAACCGGATCATCCGGCCCTGACGGCGTTCGTGCGCGAGCGCGGGCCGCGCATGGTCTTCGAGGGGGACGGTCCTGCGCTGTGGGGGCGGCTCGAACGCGTGGGACCGCTCGCCGACGACGTCTTCGTCCTGGTGCTGCGCACGGCCGACGCGGTCGAACGCGCCGATCTGGTCGCGGCCACCGCGCTGGCCGAACTCGTGCGCGACCGCCGCGACGCCGAATCCCGTGTCGCCGCAACGGATCTCGTGCGCGCGTTCGCCGAGGCGGTGGTGCTCGCCGTCGATCTGGCGGTCCGCCTCGCCGTCGACGCGCCCGCAGGGCCACCGCCCGCGACCGGGCACGCGGACATCGACTGCTACATCGCGTTGCAGACCGCGACCGCGCGGCTGTACCGGCCCTCCCCGCGCGGCGACGCGGAACCGGGATTGCGGCACGCGCTGGCGCTGGCCCGGAGCGCCGGACTCGATCGACTCACCATGCAGGCCCTGACCCGGCTCGCGGCCGCGGCGGGGATGCGCGGCGCGCTGGCGCTGATGGATCAGCGGGCCCGGCAGGCCGTCGCCTTCGCCGACGGCCGCGCCCTCGACGACCCCACCGCACCCAGTCAGGCCCGGATCATGATCGCGCTCCTGGCGTATCTGCGGGCGGGTGAGCGGCCCGGTGCGAGTGTCGGGACCGTGCCGAGCACCCAGCGCATCGACGGTTCGATCGCGCCCGCGCCCGGCTGGCACGCCGAGGTCCTGGCCCGGCTGTTCGACTTCGACACCGCGACCGACCGGCACGCCGTCGCGGACGCCCTGCGGCACGGTATGCAGCGGCTGCTCGACGAGGCCGCGCCCGCCGCGACGACGGCCGGGCTGCTGGTCCACGTGACCTGGGTGCTGCTGCGGGTGCGGTGGTACGACGCCGCGCAGCGCCTGCTCGGGCGGGCCCGCGCGGTGCTGGGCCGCGTCCCCGAGACCGTGCTCGCCGAGGCCGCGCTCGCCGAGGCCCAGCGCAGTCCGGCCACGACCGCCGAACTGGTCGAGCCGTTGCTCGAGCGGGACGACCGGCTGCATCCGGTGTCGGCGATCCAGGCGTGGCTGCTCTACGCCGCGGCGTGTTCCCGGCTCGACCGTCCCGCCGCCGCGCACGACGCGTTGCGGCGCGCGTGCGCCCTCGCCTACACCGATCGGCTGATCCGCCCGTTCCTCGACGTGCCCGGGATCATCGAGCTACTGGACCAGTACATGGGCCGGTTCGGTTACCTCGACGAATTCGTCGACACCATCCGCCGCCGTGGCCGTGCCGAAACCGATTCGCAGGCAACGGAATTGACGACCGCCGAGATCGCGGTGCTGCGACAGCTGCCCTCCGGAATGACAGCGCACAGCATCGCCACGGACATGGGGGTGTCGATCAACACCGTGAAGACGCACCTGCGCGGCATCTATCGCAAACTGGGCGTGCGAACGCGGGCCGACGCCATCAGCCGGGCGCGCAGTCTGGGGACGATCTGATCACCCGCTCACCGAACTCCGCCCGCTCACCCGACAGCAGCACGGTCGTCTCGCAGCGGAACGCCACCACGCCCGCGCCGGTGATGGTCACCTCGGCCAGATCCTCGGCGAGGGTGAGATCGTCGCCGGGCAGGGCGAACAGCGTCACGGTGATCACCCGCGGCGGACTGGCCACCGGCGCGGGGTCGAAGACGGTGCCGACCGTGGGACAACCCGACAGCAGCATGACGGCGGTGGCGAAGTCGGTCAGGGCGGGCCCGGGAACGCGCCGCCCGGCCGCCGCGGCGGCGAGCGCCCCGGGCAGCGTCGGATGTCCGTACGGGGTGGGCGGGAGCGGGGTGTGCCGCCATCGCCGCAGGAACTCCCGGGTCTCGGAGTCGCCGCGGCCACGCCAGCGCCGGTCTCCCGCGGCGAGCAGGCGGTCGATCCGGATCTGCCAGCCCGTGGGATCCTCGACGGCGGCCAGCAATTGCACCTGACGACACGGAACGCCGATGGGCGGCTCGGCGAGCAGGTGGTTGGTCGGGTAGGTCAGAGTCATCTCGACCTCCGGGAAACGTGGCATGGCGTTCGGCGGAATTTCGAAACGTGGGCCAACTGACCGCCCGCGGATCCGAGTCTGCGCCACCGCGCCCGCCCGGGCATCGCCCGAAAAGGATGATCTCAACATCCGGATACCGGCCGCCGCTCCCGGCCGAGGGGCCGGGAAATGATCATCCTGACCGGGCCGGCTTCGTGCCGCCGTATCCGCCCGCCACGCAACGACAGAACGAGGTGGTCGTGGACGCGATCGTCACCGGCCGGGACGGTCCGGCGGCGACGGCCGCCGAACTACGGGGGCTGCTCGGCTCGGGTACGTTTCGTTTGACGTGAAGCGCGGAGGATGCGGGGCCGGGCAGTGGACGACAACGACGACGACCGGGCCGAGGAGGTCGGTGGTCCCGCCCGACACCCGCACCGCTGTTCCGCCGCCGCGATCGGGCGCAGCTGCTGCTGACCGAACTGCTGTTCCCCACCCTCGACGAGGCGTGAGGCGTCTCGCAGCAATCCGAGGGCATTCCTCCCAGCGGCCTCCCAGCATCGCGACCCATTCTGGGTGTTCCCGGCGCGCCGATTCGCGGCCCGCCTCGACACCCTCGACAGGAGCCCGCGATGGCGTCCTCACCCTCGCCCCGCCGAGTCGGGCGCAACGCGACGATCGTGCTGATCGCCGCCGGAGTCGCGGGCACCGCGGGCGTTTCCGCGCTCGCCTACGCCGAGACGCACACCGGCGCCGACAACGGATCGGCGACCACGACCACCGCGCCCGACGCCACGACCGGCGATTCCGCTACCGCACCGCAACTCGGCACGGGTTCGGGCCCGGCGCATGCGCGATCGAACGGCTCGTGATGACAACCGAATTCGCCGCCACCGAATGGGCCGTGTGGGGCACGACGGCTCGCCTGGTGGTCACCGACCCCGCCGCGCTGCCCGCCGCCCGCGCCCGCATCGGCGACTATCTCGACGTGGTCGACCGCGCGTGCAGCCGCTTCCGCGACGACTCCGAACTGTCCCGCCTCGTCCCGCGCGCGGGCGCGCCCACACCGATCGGCCCGGTCCTCGCCGACTATCTCGACGCGGCGCTCACGGTGGCCCGCGACACCGGCGGCGATGTGGATCCGACGGTCGGCGCGGCCCTGGCCGGACTCGGCTACGATCGGGACTTCGCGCTCGTGGCGGCCGAATCAGGCGGCACCGCAACGACATTCGTGCCGCGCGTGGACTGGACCCGGATCGCCCTGCGCGGACGCACCGTGACCGTACCGCCGGGCGTGCGCCTGGATCTCGGCGCGACCGCCAAGGCCGTGGCCGCCGACCGCTGCGCCCGGATGATCGCCGACGAACTGGGCTGCGGGGCGCTGGTGAGCCTCGGCGGCGATATCGCCACCGCGGGCCCCGGTCCCGACGGCGACTGGCAGGTGCTGGTCCAGGACACTCCCACCGAACCGCCCTGCCGGGTCCGGCTGCCCGCGGGCGCGGCGCTGGCGACGTCGAGTACGTTGCGGCGCCGCTGGTTTCGCGGCGGCAGGCTGCTGCACCACATCGTCGACCCGCGCACCGGGGCGTCGGCCGAACCGGCCTGGCGCACGGTCTCGGTCGCGGCCGACACGTGCCTGGCCGCCAACGCGGAGAGCACCGTCGCGATCGTGCGCGGCCGTTCGGCGCTGGCGGCGCTGCGGCGGTCGAATCTGCCCGCGCGGCTGGTGGATCGGGAGGGACGCGTGGTCACCGTGAACGGCTGGCCCGCCGACGGCGACGGGAGCCGCGCATGACGCACCCCGACGTGGAGCAGGCGCTGTGGGCGTTCGGGCGCGGCAGCGGCGTCATGGCGCTGATCGTGCTGACCGTGGCGCTGACGGCCGGGATCGCCGCGCGGTCGGGCCGCGCCGTCGTGTTGCCGCGCGCCGGGCTGGCCGAATTCCACCGGGGCGCGGCGCTTTTCGCGACCGCGCTGATCGCGGTGCATGTGGTGAGCCTGCTCGCCGATCCCGAGGCGCAGCTGCGGCTGGTGGATGTGGTGATCCCGTTCACGAACACCTACCGCCCGCTGTGGGTGGGGCTGGGGACGATCGCGGTCGATATCGCGGCGGCGGTCGTGCTCTCGGCGCTGCTGCGGAACAGGCTGGGGCCGAGGGCTTTCCGGGTCGTGCACTGGGCGGCGTATCCGCTGTGGCCGATCGCGCTGGCGCACGCGCTCGGTTCCGGCACCGACGCCACCCGCGTCTGGATGCTCGCCGTGGCCGCCGCGTGCGCGCTCACCGTGGCCGCCGCCGTCGCCTGGCGGGTGGCGACGGATTTCACCGAATTCCCGTGCACGAGCGAACGGAGTCCGCGATGACCGCTCAGCTGAGCCCCTTCCCCGGCGTCGGCGCGCCGCCCGGCGCGCAGCGTCTGCTTCGAGCCGAAACGCCCGATCTACCAACGCATTCCGCCGTGTATGGGCCATTGCCGCGGGTGGGGCGGGAGTTCATCGATGTGGTGGGCGCGGCCGGGCTCACCGGACGCGGCGGTGCCGGGTTCCCGGTGGCGCGCAAGCTCGCGGCCGTCGCCGCGGGCCGGGCCCCGATCGTGGTCGGCAACGGCGCGGAGGGCGAACCCCTCAGCCGCAAGGACGCCGTCTTGCTCACCCGCGCACCGCATCTCGTGCTCGACGGGCTGGCGGTGGCCGCCGCAGCGGTCGGCGCCGACCGCTGCCATCTCTACGCCCCGCCCGCCGTCTTCGAACCGGTGCGCCGCGCTCTCGCCGAGCGCCGCGCGGCCGGGTTGGGCCCGCGTATCGAACTCACCGCCGCCCCGGACCATTTCCTGGCCGGGGAGAAGACCGCGGTCGTCAACCGGCTCGCCGGACGGGCGGCGCTGCCGCGCGATCAGCGGATCAGCACCTCCGAGCGGGGAGCGCGCGGCCGTCCCACGCTCGTGCAGAATGTGGAAACCCTTGCGCACCTTGCCTTGATCGCCCGATTCGGTCCGCACTGGTTCCGCTCGGTCGGCACGCCCGACGAGCCCGGCACCATGCTCGTCACCCTGTCCGGCAGCCCGGTGGGCGGCGTGTTCGAGGTGCCGATGGGCACGAACCTGCTCGAGATCATCACGCGCCTCGGCCGCACCGATCCCGCGCGGGTGCGCGCGGTCCTGGTCGGCGGCTATCACGGTAGCTGGGTTCCGGCCGCGCGCCTCGACGCGACGCCGTTGTCCCGCAAGGGTCTTCGCGATCTGCGCGCCGATCCGGGCGCGGGCGTCCTGCGGATCCTGACCCGCGACGAGTGCGGTCTGCAGGCGACGGCCGACATCACGGCCTACCTCGCCGCGCAGAGCGCCGGACAATGCGGTCCCTGCCGCAACGGCCTGCCCCGAATCGCCGCGGCCCTCACCCACCTCGCGCACGGCGGGTCCGGCGACCCCCGCGAGATCGAATACCTCACCGGCCTCGTCGACGGCCGCGGCGCCTGCCACCACCCCGACGGCACCGCCCGACTCGTCCGCTCCGCACTGACAGCCTTCGCCGACGACGTCACCCTGCACCGAAAGGGACTGTGCCACACCACCTTCGACACCGAACGGACGACCGCGTGACCACCCCCTGGCGACTGCACATCGACTGGACCCGCTGCGCGGCCCGCGGCCTCTGCGCGGAACTCCTCCCCCACACCCTCACCCGCGACGAATGGGGCTACCCCCTCACCGCCGACCGCCCCGACCCCGCCCTCACCCCCGACCAACTCCCCGCCGCCCACGACGCCGTCGCCCTCTGCCCACGCCTCGCCCTCACCCTGCACCCACCCACGCCCTGACGTCCGCTGGGCCCGAAACCCTCAGCGCGCCACGATGACCGGACGCTCGGCCGAACCTGTCACCGCGCCATAATGACCCGGCACTCCGCCAAAACCACAGCACGCCAGAATGACCCGGCACTCGGCCGAAACCCCCAGCGCACCACAATGACCCAGCGCTCATCCAAAACCTTCACCGCGCCACAATCACCGGACATTCGGCCAAATGCAGCAGGGCGGTGCTGGTGGAACCCAGGGTCATTCCGGCGAAGCCGCCGCGCCCGCGGCTGCCGACGACCACCAGTTGCGCCGCGGTCGAGCGTTCCAGCAGCGAGCGGGCGGGGCTGTCACAGCGCACGACGCGTTCCACGGGCACGTCCGGATAGCGTTCGCGCCAGCCCGCGAGGCTTTCGGCCAACAGGGTGTGCTCGGTGTCGCGGATGCCCTCCCATCCGGCGACCGGCAGGTCGTAGCCGCTGGTGTCGCTCCAGGTGTGCAGGGCGATGAGGCCGACCTTGCGGCGCGACGCCTCGTCGAAGGCGATCGCGATGGCGGGCACGCTGTTCTCGGTGCCGTCGACCCCCACGAGGACCGGCTTGTGCGCCCACTCGGGCCCGGTCGCCGAATCCCCGTGCACGACCGCGATGGGGCACCGGGCGTGGCGGCTGATGGCCGTGCTCACCGAACCCAGGACCGCGCGCCGGATCGCGCCGCGACCCCGATTGCCGACCACGATCATGCGCTGCCGCGGCGAACGATCGATGAGGGTAGGGGTGATCAGATCGAAGGTCAGCTCGGTGGTGATCGCGATCTCGCTGTGCGGCACGGCGTTTCGCGCCACCGCCTCGGCCTCGGCCAACAGCCGTTCCCCGTCGGCGCGCAACCAGTCGCGCTCGCTCGCCGCCACCACCGAATCCAACCCCTCCCCGGGCGCGACCCCGTAGGAGGTGAGAATGTGCAGATCGCGGCGATGCAGCGCCGCCGCCACCGCCGCCCACACGACCGCGCGCAGCGCGATCTCGGAGCCGTCGACCGCCACGAGGATCGGGAACCCCGCCCGCCCGGCCAGATAGTCGTCGGTCATGCCGCGCCTCCCGCGAAGTCGTCCGAATCGTCTTCCGTGGTGCCGCTCGAGATCCGCCGATTCCGAGAATATGGGATCGATGCGTTCAATTCGGTCACCGAATTCGGTGGCGGAGGGTATTACCTTGGTCGTGAAGTGAGGACTTTGGACCCTTGCGACGCGGTCCGGGGCCACCAACCGACGCAGGGGAGGCCGCTCGTGACCGACAGCAACAACCCCGCCGACGCCTACTCCGTCCGTGACACCCTCTCCCAGCTCCGGCTGCGGGAGTTGCTCGCGGAGGTGCGCGATCGGATCGAGCAGATCATGGACGCCCGCGACCGGATGGACGGCCTGGTCGAGGCGATGCTGACCGTCACCGCCGGACTCGAACTCGACGACACCCTGCGCACGATCGTGCACACCGCCATCACCCTGGTCGGCGCGCGCTACGGCGCGCTGGGCGTGCGCGGCCACGGCCACGAGCTGACCCGGTTCATCTACGAGGGCATCGACGACGCCCTGCGCGCCCGGATCGGGGATCTGCCGCAGGGCCGCGGCGTGCTCGGCGTGCTCATCGACGAGCCCAAGCCCATCCGGCTCGACAACATCGCCGATCATGTGGCCTCGGTCGGCTTTCCGCCGAACCATCCGCCGATGCGCAGCTTTTTGGGCGTGCCGATCCGGATCCGCGACGAGGTGTACGGAAACCTGTACCTCACCGAGAAATTCGACGGTCAGCTGTTCACCGAGGACGACGAGGTGATCGTGCAGGCCCTCGCGGCCGCGGCCGGGGTCGCCATCGACAACGCCCGGCTCTACGAGTCGGCTCGCGCCCGGCAGGCGTGGATCGCCGCCACCCGCGACATCACCACCGAATTCCTCGCGGGCGCGGACTCCGATCGGGTGCTCGCCCATCTGGTCGACTACGCCCGCCGCTTCAGCGGTTCGTCGCACGCCTTCCTCGCGGTCTGCGACGATCCCGACACGCCCGCGCACGAGGTCGTCTCGCTGCGCGTCGATCAATGGGACGGGCCCGGCGCCGATCTGGTCGGGCACGAACTGCCCATGCGCGACACCGGGGTCGGCACCGCCCTGCGCGAGCGCACCACGGTGCGTGTCGACACGCCCGAGGCCGCCGCGCTGGGGGCCGAACTGCCCGAGTGCGGACCGGTCCTGCTGCTGCCGCTCTACACCAGTGAGGCCACCGTCGGCGTACTGGTGACGGCCCGGCCGCGCGACGCCGCGCCCTACGACGACGAAACCCTGGAATTGACAACCGCATTCGCCAATCAGGCCGCCCTGGCCATCCAGCTAGCCTCGGCCCAGGAACGGATGCGCGAACTCGGGGTGCTCACCGACCGCGACCGCATCGCCCGCGATCTGCACGACCACGTCATCCAGCGGCTGTTCGCGATCGGCCTGTCGTTGCAGGGCACCATCCCGCGCAGTCACAAACCCGAAGTGCGCGAACGCATTTCGAACGCGGTCGACCAGTTGCAGGAGGTCGTGCAGGAGATCCGCACCTCCATCTTCGACCTGCACGGCGGCGACCGCCACGTCACCCGGCTGCGGCAGCGGCTCGACGACGCGGTGCATCAGCAGACCGCCGACACCGCGCTGAACGCCTCGTTGCGCATCACCGGCCCGCTGTCGGTGCTCGGCAACGAACTGGCCGATCACGCCGAGGCCGTCGTGCGCGAGGCGGTCAGCAACGCCGCACGGCACTCCGGGGCCGACACGCTGGTCGTCACGATCACCGTCGGCGACGACCTCGACATCGTGGTGGAGGACAACGGCCGCGGCATCCCCGCCGACGTCACCCCGAGCGGGATGCGCAACATGGCCCGCCGCGCCGAACAGTGCGGGGGCACATTCACCGTCTCACCCGCCGCCCTCCCGGGCCCCCGCGGCCCCGGCACCCGATTGCACTGGGCCGTTCCCCTCCGATGAGGGCGGCCCGATGGTCCGGATGGCCCCGATGGTCCCCATCCGCCAGGGACCAACGGCCCCCATCGACACGGCGGAAGTCCATAGCCCTGCCCGGGGACCGGCGGGATGCTCGGGTCATGACGACGAGCGACTCCCCCACGACCACCGCCGTCCCCGACCATCGGACCCTGCTGGCGGTCATGCGACTCGCCGTCCGCGCCCCCTCCGTGCACAACACCCAACCGTGGCGCTGGCGCTTCGACGGCGCCCGGCTGCACCTGTACTCCGACCCGGATCGGGTGCTGGCCGCCGCGGATCCGCACGGCCGTCAGCGCACGATCAGCTGCGGCGCGGCGCTGCATCACGCGCGGACCGCGTTCGCGGCGCGCGGCTGGCACACCGACACCGTCCGGCTGCCCGATCCGGCGCAACCGGATCACTTGGCGGTCATCGACTTTCGGCCCTGGCCCGATCCCCCACCCGGAGTCGTCACCCGCGCCGAGGCGATCGAACGCCGCCGCACCGACCGGTTGCCGATGCTCGCGCCGCATGGCTGGAGCGGTGAATTCGTCTCGGCGCTGCGGCGATTGGCGAACCCGCACGACATCGAATTCGACGTCCTCGGCGACGACGCCCGGCCGCGGCTGGCGGCGGTCTCCGAACACGCCGACGCCGCCCGCCACGACGACCTGATGTACCAGCACGAATTACAGTGGTGGACAGGCAATTCCGAGCCCCCCGAGGGCATCCCGCCAGACGCGCTGGTCTCCCACGCCGAACAGAGCCGCGTCGACGTCGGCCGCGCCTTCCCCGCCGCACAGCATTCGACCCGGCGCGCCGACCTCACCGACGCGGCCCGGCTGGCGGTGTTCAGCACCGAGGAGGACGCGCCGCCGCGGTGGCTGCGCACCGGCGAGGCGCTCTCGGCCGTCCTGCTCGAGGCCACGGCCGCCGGGCTGGCGACCTGCCCGGTCACCCACATCACCGAACTTCCGGCGGGTCGGCGCACGGTGGCGACGCTGCTGCCGCACGAGACCGTGCCGCAGGTCGTGCTGCGGATCGGGACCGCGCCCGAGGGCGAGCAGCCGCCGCCGACGCCGCGTCGCCCGCTGGCGGAGGTGTTCGAGGTACGCTCGAGCTGAGGCCGAGCAGGACGACCGAGGATCACCCCACCTCTTCTCCCGATTGGACGCCTTCCATGATCACCGTGTTCCTCGTCGACGACCACGAAATCGTGCGCCGGGGCCTCCAGGACCTCCTCGACAGCGACCCCGAACTCACCGTCGTCGGCGAGGCCGGGAACGTGGCCGAGGCCCTCGCCCGCATCCCCGCCCTCCGCCCCGACGTGGCCGTCCTCGACGTCCGCCTCCCCGACGGCAACGGCATCGAACTCTGCCGCGAACTCCTCTCCCGCGTCGAGGACCTGCACTGCCTGATCCTCACCTCCTTCACCGACGAACAGGCCATGCTCGACGCCATCCTCGCCGGAGCCAGCGGCTACGTCGTCAAGGACATCAAGGGCATGCAACTCGCCGACGCCATCAAAACCGTCGGCACCGGCCGCTCCCTGCTCGACAACCGCGCCGCCGCCGCCCTCATGGACCGCCTGCGCCGCGCCACCGAACCCGAGGGCCCCCTCGCCACCCTCACCGACCAGGAACGCAAACTCCTCGACCTGCTCGGCGACGGCCTCACCAACCGGCAGATCGCCGAACGCATGTTCCTCGCCGAGAAGACCGTCAAGAACTACGTCTCCCGCCTCCTCGCCAAACTCGGCATGGAACGCCGCACCCAGGCCGCCGTCTACGCCACCAAACTGCACGGGACGCAACAAATTTCGCGGTGAGCGCGGTCAGCGCTTCCGCACGATCGTGATCGGGCAGTCCACCGACTGCGCCAGCGCCGCGCTGGTCGAGCCGAGCAGCATGCCGGTGAACCCGCCGCGCCCGTGGCTGCCGACCACGACCAGCTGAGCGTCCTCGGCCGCCTCGAGCAGGGCGCGAACGGGCCTGTCCGGCACCAGGATTCGGCGCACCGGCACGTCCGGATATTGTTCGGACCACCCCGCCAGGCTCGCCGAGAAGTCGGCGGCCGCCCGCTCGTGCAGCACGTCGTCCCAGCCGATGATCGGCACCTCCCGCCCCATCGCGGCATCGCTCCAGGCGTGCAGCGCGGTGACGCCGACCTTGCGCCGTGACGCCGCCTCGAAGGCCAATTCGATGGCGGGCACGCTGTTCTCGCTGCCGTCCACGCCGACCAGCACCGGTTTGTTCGCGGCCACCGGATCGGTGGGCGACCAGCCGCGCACGACGGTCACCGGGCAGTGCGCGTGCCGGGTGACCGCGGTGCTGACCGAACCGAGCAGCCCGCGCCGCAGCGCGCCGTGCCCGCGGCTGCCGACCACGACCATCGCGGCGACACCGGACTGTTCGAGGAGTACGGGAATGATCGGGTCGAAGGTCACCGCCGTGGTGATCGCGACGGTGTCGGGCGCGGCGGCGCGGGCGACACGGGTGGCCTCGGTGACGATGCGCTCCCCGTCGGCGTGCAGATCGTCGATATTGCTCTCGCTGAGCATGACTCCCGGACCCCACCCCGCCGGGACGTGCACATACACCGAGGCGATCAGGTGCAGGGCGCGGCCGTACAGGGCCGCCTCGGCCGCGGCCCACCCGACCGCGTGATAGGAGACCGCCGATCCGTCGACGGCGGCGACGATCGTATCCGAATCGATCCGCTGCGGGACCCCGTGCTCGGCCATCAGGCCCTCCTCATGATCGGTGTTCCGGGCGACGAATTCCGAACCGATGGAGCAGGTGATCTTCTCCGATGCTAGCGAAAGGGGGCGAGGTCGCCGGAACGCCCGTCACCGGCACGCCGGGTCGCGAACTGCGATAGAGTCGCTCGACCGCCGACCGCACGGAAAGCGACGTCGTGACCGAATCGATCGATTTCCGGATCCTGTTCGAGGCGTCGCCCGCCTTGTATCTGGTGCTGCGGCCGGATCTGCGCATCGCGGCCGTGAGCGACGCCTACGCGCGGGCGACGATGACCGCGCGCGACGAGATCGTCGGGCGGCACGTCTTCGAGGTGTTCCCGGACAATCCGGACGATTCCGCCGCGGAGGGGGTGCGCAACCTGCGGGCGTCGCTGGACCGCGTGGTCCGCGAACGGATCGCCGATTCGATGCCGGTGCAGCGCTACGACATTCGCCGCCCGGACGGCACCTACGAGACCCGCTTCTGGAGTCCGTCCAACTCCCCGGTGTGCGCCGACGACGGCGCGCTGCGGTACATCATCCACCGCGTGGAGGACGTCACCGAATTCGTCCGGCTCCAGAGTTCCGGGGCGGAGCGGCGGCGGATGGAACAGGAGGTCTTCGCCCGCACGCAGGAGGTGGCCGAGGCCAGCCGCCGCCTCAAGGAGGTCAACGCCGAACTGGCCGACCTGTACGCGCGCACCAAGGAATTGGACGAACTCAAGAGCCAGTTCTTCGCCACCGTCAGCCACGAACTGCGCACGCCCTTGACGCTGATCCTGGCCCCGGTACGCAAGCTGCTCGACGCGGCCCCGGCCGGGAATCCCGTCCGCGCGGATCTCGAGCTGATCGCCCGCAACGCCCGGCTGCTGCTGCGGCAGGTGAACAATCTGCTCGCCGCGTCGCGGCTGGAAGCCGGTGCGGTGCAACCGAATTACGCGCGCGTCGACGCCGCCGAACAGGTGCGGCTCGCGACGGCGTTCTTCGAGTCGCTCGCGGTGGACCGGGGCGTGCAGCTGGTGGTGCGCACCGCGCCGGTGCGGGCCGAACTCGATCCCGAACATCTCCAGCAGATCCTGGTGAACCTGTTGTCCAACGCCTTCAAGTTCACCGCGGCGGGCGGCGTCGTGCGGTGCGCGCTGCGGGCGGCGGCGGACCGGCTCGTCGTCGAGATCGCCGACAGCGGACCGGGAATCGACGCCGCGCACCGCGCGCTCGTCTTCGATCGCTTCCGGCAGGTCGACGGCGGCCCGGCCCGTGCGGTCGGCGGCACCGGGCTGGGTCTGAGCATCGTGCGCGATCTGGTCGCCCTGCATCGGGGGACCATCGAGATCGGCGACGCGCCCGAGGGCGGCGCGTTGCTGGTGGTGGACCTGCCGACCCGCGCCCCGGCCGGTACGCCGGTGCGGGCGGACGCCGCGATCCGGCTGTCGGACGAGCCGTCCGCCGAGGCCGTCGCGGTGCTGACCGACCTCGCCCCGACCGTCCCCGACGCGATGCCCGACACCGCCCGGCCGCGCTCACGGCCGCTGGTCGTGGTGATCGAGGACAACGCCGATCTCAACACGCTTGTCCGCCAAGCCCTTTCGGCCCGCTACGAGGTGGCGGCCGCGCTCGACGGGTACGCCGGGCTGGAACTGGCCCACGCGCGCAAACCCGATCTGATCGTCTGCGACATCATGATGCCCCGGCTCAGCGGCGACGACCTGCTGAACCGGGTGCGGGCCGACCCGATCCTGGCGACCACGCCCGTCCTGATCCTCAGCGCCCGCGCCGACGACGCCACCCGGCTGGCGCTGCTGCGCGCGGGCGCCAACGACTATCTGGCGAAACCGTTCGGGCTCGAGGAACTTCAGGCGCGGGTCGACAATCTGGTGAACCTGCGGCTCACCGAGGAACGGCTGCGCGCGCTGGGCATCGCCGGGGAGCGGGAACGGATCGCGCTGGAACTGCACCGCACGGTGACGCGGCGGCTGTTCGCGATCGGCTTGCAGCTCAGCGGGATTCGGTCGATGGCCCGCGTGCCCGTGGTGGGGCAGCGCATCGATGCGGCCGTGGCGGAACTGGATTCGGTGATCGGCGAGATCCACCACACCGTCAACGAACTCGATCCGCCCGCCGCGGACCGGGTCGCCTTCCGGGCGGGTCTGCTCGACCTGTTCGGCCAGTGCGCCGAACATCTGAGGGCGCGGTCGGAGGTGTCGTTCGCGGGAGCGGTCGACGCGCTCGACCGCGAACTCACCGATCCCGTGCACGACGCGGTGCGCGAGCTGATCGCCGACATCGCGCGCCGCGCCACCGCGACGGCCCTGTCGCTGCACGCGACCGTGAGCGCCGCCGATCTGGTCGTCACCGTCGCCGAGACGACCCGCGCGAGCGCGGCGTCCGCGCGGCCGGGCGTCGATCAATTGCTGCCCGGATCGTTGACCGCTCTCGGCGCGACCCTGGCCGTCGCCACGCCCGCGCCCGACACGACGATTTGGACGTGGACGGTGCCGATCAGCAGCGCACGCCGGTGACGGCGAACCGCTCCACCTCCGCGACGTGCCCGCCGGTGGAGACGGCGACGGTGAGCACGCCCGGACAGCCGCCGGGGAACTTCACCGTCGCCGACCACGGCACATCCGTACCACCGGCCGGGGTCGCGGACGCCTCGGCGAGCGGCTGGGCGCGGCCCTGCGTCCGGATCTGCACGCGCAGGCTCTCGTCGACGCCGGTGATCCGGCCGCCGACGGTGATCGGCGAGGTGACCGGCGCGCCGTAGCCGGGTTTGTTCAGCGTCAGCGTGCCGTCCTCGGTGCCGACCACCTCCCACGGCCGGTCCGCGCCCGCGCCGATCCGGACCAGGTGGACGACCGCCGCGGTCACCGTCGTCCCGTTCGGGTTGTCGAATCCGACACTCACCCAGGCCTCGTCGCCGCGCACATCGGTCTTCACGATCTTGTCGATGTCGCCGTAGCCGAGGTAGTCGCCGGTGAACATGCGCGCGGTCGCGCCCGCGTCCAGATGCCACGGCTGGTGTCCACCCGGGTTCGCCTCCCGCTGCCAGTCCACCGCCTCGTCGACACCGTCGAACGGCCACAGCGGCTGATACCCGAAATCCGTTGCGGCGACGGCGGTTTCGGCCGGGGACGGCGCGCCGTCCGCGAGCGGCGCGCCCTCCGCGCTCGACGGCGTGCCGGTGGCCGCCGGTTCGTCGGCCGTGCCGGTCTGCCACACGAGCAGTATCACCGTGGCCACGGCCAGCACGAGCGCGACGAGCACGATGATCCAGGGCACGAGCGAGAACCGTTGCGGTGTGGGACTTTCCGATGTCACGACGACGCGACCAACCTTCAGCTCGTGATGCCCGATGTCGACTGACCAGGATGCCACAAGGCCCCGGACGACCGGAAAACACGTCCCCCATCGTGGTTGGCGCGCGGACCGGCGACGCCGCGCCCGCGGTCGCCCCCATGCTCGGCCACCGCGCGCGGCACCATCGTGATCACGAGGGGGTCAGCGGCGGACCGGGTAGCGCAGATGCACCGCGCGCAGTCCCGACACCACGACCGGATCGTCCAGCACCTGATGGCCGCGGGTGAGCGCGCCGAAGTACGGGATGCCGTCGCCGAACAGCACCGGCGCGAGACTCACGCACACCTCGTCCACCAGGCCGAGATCCAGCGCCTGCTGCGCGACGGTCGTGCTCGCGACGACGACATCCTTGCCGTCGGCGATCTCGAGCGCGCGGGCGATCCCGGCCTCGACGCCGTCCACGAATGTCGTTCGCGGCCAGCGGGATACGTCGTCCGGCGGCTGGTGGGTGACCACCACGACGGGCGCGCCCACCGGATGCCGGTCGCCCCAGCCGTCGGTGATGTCGAACAGATGCCGTCCGCACACGAGCGCACCGGTCTTCCCGAACAGCTCCTCGAGCATCCCGGCGCCGGCGGCGTCGACGTGGAAGGTGACGTTCGGATTGGGCGTCGAGATCGTCACGTCCCCGGCGTCGTACCAGTCGAACAACTCGCCGACCTGGTCGTCCCGGTCGGCGATGAAACCGTCCAGCGACATCGTCATATGGGTGAGCACGCTGCCCATGGCGGGCCTCCTCTGGAATCGGTGGGGTCGGTGTGTCGACCGGGCCGGAGGACGAAACTCATCGGTCCCCGCGGCCCACGACGCCCGGGAAGGACGAATTGCTACCGTACTTAGCGATGGTAAAGAAGTCCGAACCCGGTCGCGGACGCACCGCCGCGGTCATCGTGCTGTTGGGCGCGCTCACCGCGGTCGGGCCGCTCGCGATCGATATGTACGTGCCCGGGTTCCCGCAGATGGGCCGCTCGCTCACCGCGAGCGACACCGGAATCCAGTTGTCGCTCACGGCTTTTCTCGCGGGCATGGTCGTCGGCCAGCTGCTCATCGGGCCGATCAGCGACAGTCTGGGGCGTCGGCGGCTGCTGCTGGGCGGGACCGTGCTGTTCGCGGTGTTGTCGCTGGCGTGCGCGCTCGCGCCGAACATCGTGCTGTTCAACGGGTTCCGGTTCCTGGAAGGGGTCGCGGGCGCCGCCGGGACGGTGCTGGCGCGGGCCGTGCTGACCGACCTGTTCCACGGACCTCGGCTGCCGCGCTACTTCTCGCTGCTGGCCATGGTGCTCGGCGTGGCCCCGGTGATCGCGCCGGTGATCGGGACCGCGATCCTGTCGGCCGGGACGTGGCGCACGGTGTTCGTGGTGCTCGCGGCGTTCGGGGTGGCGTTGTTCGTGGCCGTGCTGGGCACGCTGCCCGAATCGCTGCCGCCCGCCGAACGGCATACCGGCGGCTTCGGCGGCACCTTCCGGGCGATGGGCGGGCTGCTGCGGAACCGGGCCTTCGTCGGGTGCGGACTCACCCTCGGGTTCGCGGCGGCGGCGCTGTTCTCCTACATCGGCAGTTCGAGTTTCGTGTTCCAGGACGTGTACGGCACCTCGGCCGCGTTCTACGGCATGGTCTTCGCGGTCAACGCCGGGGGCATGATGGCCGCGAGCGCCCTCTTCGGCGCACTGTCGCGGCGTTTCGCGGTGCCCGTGCTGCTGGCCGGCTACTGCGCGCTCGCGGCGAGCGCGGCGGCCGTGCACGTGGCGCTGGTGCTCACTGTCGGCGGGAACGCGGCGATCACGTGGGTGTGCCTGTTCTTCACCGTGGCGGGCGTGGGCGGCGTCTTCCCCGCGAGCATGACGCTCGGGCAGACCCTGGGCCGTCCGGCCTCCGGCGCGGCGTCGGCGCTGCTCGGCGGGGCGCAGTTCCTCTTCGGCGCGCTGGCCTCGCCCGTGGCCGGGGCGTTCGGCGGGCACAGCGCGCTGCCCATGGCCGCGGTCATGCTGGTCGTCCTGGCCTGCGGCGCAGCGGCTTTCACGACCCTCGTACCGCTCGGCCGGAATACGGGCGCGGCCGCGGCCGAACTCGAGCGGAGCTGAGCGTCACACCTGCCCGGAGATGCCCGCCGCGTGGCGTAGCTGGGCGAGGGCGTCGGCCTTGTCGTCGCCGCCCACGAGATAGTGCGAGATCGCGAGGCGCACGATCGTCCCCGCGACGATCACCGGATCACCCTGCGGCACAAGCGGTTCCAGATGCGCCCGCATGATCGGGATGACGCGCTCGATCTGCGCGAGGACGTGATCGGGTTCGACGTGGACCATGCGGCTCAGCGAGTACGACTCCTGGAATTCGACGATGAACCGCAGCACCGCGTCCAGCCGCGCCACCCCGGTGTGCCCCTCGGCCGCCGCGCGCAGGCCGTTCTCGATATTGGCCTGCTCGTAGGCGCCGAACGCGGTGAGCAACTCCGCCTTCGAGGAGAACAGCCGGTACAGCGTCGGCCGCGAGATCTTCGCCTGGGCGGCCACATCCGACAGGTTCAGCTTGTCGTACCCCTTGCGGCCGAGCACCTCGAAGGTCGCGCGGAGGATGCGCGCGCGGGTGCTGTCGTCGCGGGTGCCGGAAGTCGAGTCCACTTTACAACCTTTACACACTTTGTAACGAATGTAATACTCGGGTCGTCCGAGAGAAGAGGCATCATGACCGACACGATCGTCTCCGACGACGCCATCGACTTCGACCCGTTCGCCGCGGAATTCCACGACGATCCGTATCCGCTGTACCGCAGGCTCCGCGACGAAGCTCCCGTGTATCACAATGCCCGCTACGGCTTCTGGGCGCTGTCCCGCTACGCCGACGTGGCCCCCGGCATGAAGGATTTCGACGTCTACTCCTCCGGCCGCGGCGTCACCCTGGAACAGGTCCTCGCCCCCGAACCGCCGGAACAGCAAGTGCCGATGATCATTTCGATGGATCCGCCCGAGCACACCCGCATGCGCAAACTGGTGAGCAAGGTCTTCACCCCGCGCGCCATCGCCGAACTGGAACCGATGATCACGGCCACGGTTCACCGCTTCCTGGACCCGCTGCCGGATTCCTTCGACATGGTGGCCGACTTCTCCGACCTGTTCCCCATCGAGGTCATCACGACCATGCTGGGCGTCCCACCCGAGGACCGCGCCCAGCTCCGCGCCTGGCTCACCGCGCCGCTGCAACGCGCGCAGGGCCAGCTGGGTATCGACGAGGAGGGACTGGCCGCGGTCCGCGCGTCCACCGCCTTCTACGCCGGATTGATCGCCGAACGCCGCGCCCGCCCGCGTGACGACATGATCAGCCGCCTGACCGAGGTCGAGGTGGAACGCGACGACGGCACGCTGACCCGACTGACTGATCTCGAAATCCTCGGTTTCACAGCGCTTTTGGCGGGCGCGGGCGCGGAGACCGTCGCCAAGCTGATCGGCATCGCGACGGTCGTCTTCGCCGACCACCTCGACCAGTGGCAAGCCATGCGCGCCGACCGCTCGCTGATCGCCGGGGCGTTCGAGGAGTTGCTCCGCTACGAGGGCCCGGTCCAGTACGACGTCCGCTACACCCTGCGCGACGTGACCCTGCACGACCGCACCATCCCCGCCCACAGCCCCCTCCTGATGCTACTGGCCTGCGCCACCCGTGACCCCCGCATGTTCCCCAACCCCGACCGCTTCGACATCACCCGTCCGTTCACGGGCCACAACCTCGGCTTCGGGTACGGGATTCACCGGTGTCTGGGCGCGGCCTTGGCCCGACTGGAAGGGCGAATCGCGTTGCACGCCATGCTGGATCGGATATCGGAGTTCGAGGTGGATCGGGCCGGGTTGCGGCGGTCCCGGGTGACGAGTGTGGCCGGGTGGACGAATGTGCCGGTGCGGGTGAGGTAGTCCGGGCTACGGTACGTCGATGGCCCGGGTATGGACAGTGACCTCGACGACACCGACGCAGGAGGACGCGATCGCGATCGCGAAAACCGTTGTCGGGGAACGGCTCGCGGCTGGGGGCGAGATCACCGGTCCGTTTTTGTCGGTGTTCTGGCATCTCGGTGAGCTCGGTGAGGGCCAGGAGTGGCGGGTCAACCTGCGCACGTCGGCGGTCCAGCGTGATCGTTTGGCCGCTCGGGTGGGCGAGTTGCATCCGTGGGAGAGTCCGGAGGTTACTGCGACGCCGGTCGAGTGGTGTTCGGAGAGTTACGCGGGGTGGGTCGAGCGGGCTACGACGGACCCTGACAGCGTCTGAAGCTCGACCTCATCTGGCCATTACGCACCGGATCCCCGGTAGGCGAGCGCGGCCACCGCGGCTGACCTCGCTCGTCTCGGGTCAGGACCGTTCGATCATCGCCGTGAACTCCTCGGCGTGGGGCCCGCTGATCTGGTAGGTGACCGTGGCCGGATCCTTGGGCCCGATCTCGGGGGTTGGTCCCGGGATCCACTCGTTCACCAGGTCACGAAATTCGTTGTAGGACAACGCGACCGTGTCCCCTTCCAGATCCGTCGACAGCACCGCGCCGGTGCCGCCCGGCTCGATGCGGGGTTTCCCGACGCGGGGCCACCAGAGCGGGGCGCGCTCACGATCGGCCAGGGCCGCGTACAGGTCCTCCACACCCACCCAGGTCCGACCGTGGTCGGCAGCGATGGCGGCCGCGCGGCGGAACAGCACCACCAGCGTGGGCGCCACCCCGTCGATGGTGACTCGGCATTCGTCGCGCTCGCTCCCCATACCGGTCAGCCTAGGCCGGGATCTCCAGGCCCACACACGTGATCGGCAACGGGGTATCGCCCACCTGATAGATGTGCGGTCCGAACACCTGCTGCCCGTCGTAGAACCCGCCCTCGCAGGTGCAGACCCCGGAGTAGCCCGTGCTCGGATCCAGCACCACATGCACTCGGCCGCGGTGGTCGGACTCGCACTGCGCCGGAGTGACCGCCCCGGACGGACCCGCCGCGAGCCACAACCCCGCTCCGGCCACCGTGGTGACGACCACCGCCCGAGAAATCAACCCTCGCTTCATGTTTCCCCCTTCAGGAATGGTGTGGGAGGTCGGTAGCCGCGCGGACACGCGGTCACCGCGGGCCCAGGCAACGAGGAAAGCGACGAATCACCCCCGCCGATGCACCGGCACCCAGCCCCCCGTTTTTCGGTTACCGACCGTGCGGGCGATCCCCGTCGACCAACCCCCACACCTGATTCGACGCAGCCACGGCCCGGCCGGTTCCCTCCTTCCACCACGGGCCTCGCAAACTCACCATCACCAGGTTGTCGGTGCCCCATGCCAGGATCGGCGGCAGATACACGCACCACCCAGGCCCCAGGAGGAATCCATGGCCGCCGCCGACAGACCCGAGGTCCGCCTCGTCGCCCACTGCCGCCGCTGCCACGGCTGGCTGGTCTCCCCCGCCTCGGTCGCCGAGGGCATCGGCCCCACCTGCGCGGCCCGCGAACGCGCCGACGCCCGCGCGACCGCCGCCAGGACGCTCACCCTGTTCGACATCGGCTGACCAACGCTCAGGGGTGTCACAAAGCGTCCCAGTGCCACGGCTTCGCCACCGCTTCAGGCTCGGCCGGGCTGGCCGCCTACCTGTTTTGCGCCGATCCGGTCTTCTCCGTGTTGACGAACTCTGTTGTCCTGGCGCGCTACTGTCGATGGGTGACGCGCACGCAGTGGACGATTCACGGCGAGAGGCTTGTCGACGAGAACCGGCATATTCGGCTCAGCACGGTCGATGTGGAGCTGCCGGATGGAGTGCGGTTCACACAGTACGTCGCACGGATGCCGCGTTGCGCGATGACCCTGGTGCTCAATGAAGATCGCGAAGCTCTGCTCATGTATCGGCACAGGTTCATCATCGACAAGTGGGTGTGGGAACTGCCCGGTGGCTATGTCGACGGTGCCGAGGATGTGACCGCGGCGACGGCTCGTGAAGTCGAAGAGGAGACGGGTTGGCGGCCGCGATCGATGCGGCACCTCGTCACGTATCAGCCAGCGATCGGAAGTTTGGACCATCCGCAGGAGATCTACTTGGCGACGGGTGCGGAGCCGACAGGCACCGCGCCTGACATCAATGAGGCCGAGGAGATCGCGTGGTTTCCGCTCTCTGAGGCGGTCGCGATGATCGATCGGGGCGAGATCGTCGGGGCGGCAACGGTTGTCGCGGTCTATCGAGCCTGCACGCTCGAACCTCGCTGAACCGCCTCACAACGCCTCCCACCGCCATGGCCTCGCCACCTCACCGCGAAGACACGCGATCCGATGCCTCGCCTGACGGGCGGCCGTTTCGCTCGCCTCGGCGCGACTCAGCGCGAAGCCGACCCATTTGAGCTCTTGGATATCGGCGAGAACACGGAAGCTCGGTTGTGTCGTCAGGTCGTAGCCGCCGTAGGCGTCGACGAATTCCCGGTATGCGGCTTCGGGCACGCGGCTGAAGTCGGTGTAATCCACCGCCAACTGAACGAGGTCCCATTCGGGACGGCC
The DNA here is from genome assembly GCF_053588115.1 of Nocardia sp. NPDC003482. NCBI lineage: Bacteria > Bacillati > Actinomycetota > Actinomycetes > Mycobacteriales > Nocardiaceae > Nocardia > Nocardia sp. NPDC003482. Next base: position 201,952 of record NZ_JBSFPI010000001.1, on the reverse strand, counting down.
CACCGAAACCTTGTCCAAGTCGAGCAGCGTGGGTACCCCGGAGGGCGGAACGACAAGGTTCCCCTGCCAGGCATCACCATGGATCACGCACGGCGAGACTGGTTGCGGCAGTTCATCATACCGACCACGCAATTCGTCATAGTGCGCCAGCAACCAGCCGCGCTCGGACTCATTCATCACCGCAGCACTGGCAAGTCGCTCCCGCAGGTCTTCGAACGGATGTTGATCCGGCAGCGCGAAGGTCGTCGGCGGAGCCAAGGCGTGCAGCCCACGAAGCACCGACCCGAGCTGTCCCGGCGTCGCCGGACGATGATCCGGAATCAAGTGCCACCAGGTGACCGGATGTTCATCAACCACAACCGGCTGCGGCAACGACGCCACCGGTCGAACGGCCGGTATGGCAGAGTCGTTGAGCCACTGCGCGATTCGCACCTCACGTTCGGCATCGTCCCGAGTCCCGGGCCTTCCGATTCGGGCGACTATGCCACCCGCGAGCCGATAGATGGCGTGCGAGCCCTCACGGATGATCATGCTGCCGTTCACCTCGACACCGACCAGGTGAGCAGCTCTGGCAAGCACTAGTCTCGACGAATTGTTCAGTAGTCCTCCGATGCTCGCCCTCCACGGCCCGAGCTGGTCAAGGTACTACCCTGACAAGCATGGCGATGACCGGTGTCTGGACGGTTACCTCGACGACCCCGACGCGGGAGGATGCGGTGGCGATCGCGAGAACCGCAGTGGGAGAACGGCTTGCGGCGGGCGCGGAGATCACCGGTCCGTACACCTCGATATTCTGGCACCTCGGCGAACTCGGCGAGGGAAACGAATGGCGAGTCAACCTTCGTACCTCTCAGGACACTCGCGATCGCCTGGCAGCTCGAGTGGCCGAGCTGCATCCATGGGAAAGCCCGGAAGTCACAGCGACACAGCTGGATTGGTGTGCGGACAGCTACGCCGAATGGGTCGGTCGCACTACAGCCGACCATCACTAGCCGACGAGCCGATCGCGAGCCGACGGACGAGGTCGGCTGCCCCCACGGCGCCCCTGCTCACACAACGCTGGGCCACCTCCCACACCCGGGCCGAAGGCCGAACCGAGGCGACCTTCTCCGCGAGCCCCGACGCCGTTTCGGCCATGGTCAATGCCGTGGTCGGGTCGCCCGCATCGATGTACGCGTCCGCGAGCCAGGTCAGATACAGCGCCTTATCGCGTGCCCACTGGTCGGGATACGACGACAGCGCCGCGCGAAGGGGCGCGATCGCCTTCTCCGGCTCGTGCAGGACCGACCAGACGCGGCCGGTCATGATGTCGAGCTCCGCGTGATCGACCCAGGCGCACCAAGCCGCGTCGGTCCCGTCGTCGGCCAGAAGCGCGGTGCGAGCCGCGTCGAGCGCCCGCGCAGCGCCTTCGCGGTCTCCGAGGCTCGCCAGCGCCCACGCCCGTCGGGATTCCAAGAGGGCCTTCGCCCTCGGCCTGGCTTCGACACCAATCGTCTCGCAGGCGGAGTCGGCCGCGCGAAGCGCGTCCGTCGAACCGGTCGCGTACGCGATGTGGATGCACGCGTTCGCCACAAGTTCCGGACTGTCGGCTTCCTGTGCCGCGCGGTGACTGTAGGTGTACAAGGTGACGGCGATATCGGTGAATCCCGCGTCGAACGCCGCCCACCCGGATTGTTGAGCCTGCTCGGCAGCGAGTTCCGTCAGAGCCCTACGGACCGACAGAGCGCAGTTCGATCGGCCCAGGATTCGCTCGGTACGTTCGAGCTCTGAGTAGTAGGTGCGGAAGGTGTCACCGCCGCCCAGGTAGCTGTCGATGCCGACGAGTCGCCCGAACCTTCGGCGAAGCTGGTCGACGTCGCCGGCTCCGACTCGGCTCGGTGGATCGGTCACTGTCAGCATGCCGAGCCCGCTCACTGCCAGGAAATTTCGGCGTTTCGTGGCTTCCTCCCGCTCTGCGTCGCGATGGGTCCGCTTCGGATGCAACCCGAGATCTTTCGGTGTCGGGACCTCCAACAGTGCCATGAGCGCCTGCCTTGTCGCACCCCGTGGCCAGGAAATCTCGCCGCATTCGATGCGGCTGATCGCCTGCGCGTCGACCGCTGGCCGCCGTCCCGTGATCCGCTCGATCTGGTCACAGACCAATCCGGCCAGTTCGGCCTGAGTCCAACCACGGGACAGCCGCAAGGTCCTGAGCCGATCGTTCGTCCCCATGTTCTCCCCAATCGAAAGCTGTTGTCTGCCGATAGTTTTGCGCTGTTCTCGAACGCCCCCGAACGGAATGCTGAAGTAGGTCGAGATCGACCGTGACGAAGGGAGCAACGCGAGTACCCAACTGCCACAGCCTATCTCGCGGCAACGCCTCGGGTGCTGAGTTGTTCGAGCTTTCGCCGGATCGTTTCCTACTACTCCGAAAGGATGAGAGTGCATGGTCCATTCATCCCTGCTCGGCCAACTCGCCGCCGACGCCGAACGGGACGAAATACGACAACTCGTTGTGAGTGCGGTCGTACGGTTCGACGGCAAAGTGCTTCTGCTGTGGCGGTGTGCGGACGACGGCTGGGAGCTTCCCAATGGCGAGGTCGAGTCCGGTGAGGACCTTACAGAGGCCGTCATCCGGCAGGTCAGAGAGGCAACCGGCCTACGCGTGACTCGGATAGCGCACTATCTGGGCGATTTCGACTTCGAGTCCGGTCCTGGCAAGATCCGACAGTTCAATTTCACTGTCGACGTCGCGTCGCCGGAACCGATCGTGCTCCGAGAACACGACGCCTACGCCTGGTCGGCGCTCGTAGAGGAACCACCCGTCACCGACGCCGTGCGACAAATTCTTGCGCACTACCGGGAGCGGATGTCCGACAGCTGATCAATATCCACTCATAGACAAGGAGTTTCAATGGGCGCAATAGGTTCGACGCTCGCGCGGCGGGCGCTGGGGCGACAGTTGCAGGAATTGCGGAAACGAGCGGAGGTGAGTCAATTCCAAGCGTCTCGGGTGCTGGGGATTTCCCCGCAGACGATGGGCCGCTTGGAAGATGGGGTTTCCGTCCGTTCGGCCAGTGATCTGTACATGAATGCCCTCTGCGATCACTACGGCGTAACCGATGAGAAGCGCCGGGCCGTCCTGGCGTTGGCGCGGGAGGTACGGAGTACGGCGAGGCACGGCGGCGGGTGGTGGCGGGCGGATATGGATTGCGGCACTGATGATTTCGATCCGCGAAGGGTATTGGAGGATTCCGCTCGGTGTCTGACCGCGTGGCGGATACTGCGGATTCCGACGATCGTGCAGACTCCCGACTACTGCCGCGCGGTCGCGTGGGCCGCTTGGCCCAATCTCCCGACCGAGCGGATCGAGGAGCGCGTGGCGCGATCGCTGAATCGGCGAGGCCGTTTGGACGATCCGGACTTCACGGCCGAAATCATCCTGTCCGAGGCGGCGATTCGTGAGGAGTGGGGCGGGCCCGGCGTGATGGACGAGCAGCGCCGATATCTCGTCGCGGTCGGGCGGCGGCCCAATGTTTCCGTACGGGTGGTTCCGTTCGATGCGCGTAGTCACATCGGCGGGCTGGTCGGCGAGTTCTCGCTGATGGAGTTCCCTATGCTCGCTCATTCGAGGCTCACCGAGCCGCCGATCGTCCACATCGAGGAGTACGCGGGCAACCTCTACCTCGAGCGGCCCGAGGAGATCTGCCGCTACCAGGCGGCGATCGCCGAGCTACGGCGGGCTGCGTTGAACGAATCCGATTCCGGCGCACGGATACTCGCGGCTCTCAGTGGCGGCTACTCGGACTCCGCACCGAGCACGCCGACGATGTAGCTCAGATCGCCCACTCGCAGATCGTCGTCCTCGTTCGTCAGGGATCGAAGGGCGTTGGCGGCGAACAACTCTCGTACCGTGCGCCCCTCCACCGCCCACCCCAACCCCCGCAGATACGCCCCAGCCTCGTTCCGCTCCCCGAAATACCGCACCTTTCCCATATCCGCCTCGAACCCGTGCTCCCGCCAACGTTCGGACAATCGCGTGAGGCTCTGCTTCGTTCTGTCCTCCTCACCGGGTTTCGGGTTGGGGCGGTTTTCGGTGGCGATGCGGCTGCCGGGGGCGCTGAGGTGGGTGATGGTGTCCAGCAGGCGGTCCTGGGCTTCGGGTGGGAGGTAGCCGAGTAGGCCCTCGGCGCTCCAGGCGGTGGGGAGGGTGGGGTCGAAGCCGGTGACGCGGAGGGTGGTGGGCCAGTCGGCGCGCAGGTCGGCGGGGACGGGGTGGTGGTCGGCGGTGGGGGTGGCGCCGAGGGAGGTCAGGGTGCGGGACTTGAATTCGATGACGGCGGGCTGGTCGAGTTCGTACACCACCGTTCCCGCGGGCCACGGCAGGCGGTAGGCGCGGGAATCCAGGCCGGAGGCGAGGATCACGGCCTGGGTGATGCCCGCGCGGGTCGCCGAGAGGAAGAACTCGTCGTAGAAACCGGTGCGCACCTTGGCCGTATCGATCGCGATCTGTTCCACCAGTCCGTCGGGCGCCAGCTCACCGGTCGCGAGCCGGGTGAGGAGGTCGATGCCGACCGCGCGGACGAGCGGCGCGGCGAAGGGGTCGTCGATGCGCGCGGGATCCTGCCGCGTCGCGATCGCGCGCGCCGCCGCGGCCGCCGTGGCGGTCGTGCCGACGCTCGACGCGAGATCCCAGGTGTCGCCGTCGTGTCTGGTCGAAGTCGCATTCCGTCCCGCTGTCGCGTCCATGGGCGGCAATCTACGCCGGGCCACCGACAACTCCCGCCCCGTCTCGAAATCCGCTGCGACGCTGAACGTTCCGATCGAGCCCGTCCGCGATGCATCGACCGCCGAGCCCTCGTCCGCCTTGGCGACGTTCGCAACTTCACAACCCCCGGTCCGCAAAAATCGGCAGTTGCGAGGTGTCTCCGCGGGTTCACCCCCGGGTTAGCGTCCTCCCCGTGAAGAATCATCTGATCCGCCCCCGCCGCTCGGCGGAGCCTTTCCCTCGTGAGGAGCAGTTGGCCTGGCGCATCGCCGAGGTCGCGACCGATCCCGTGGCGGTCGCGCCGGAGGTCGAGGAGATGATCGTCAACCGGATCATCGACAATGCCGCCGTGGCCGCCGCCGCGCTCGTCCGGCGGCCCGTCACCAACGCCCGCGCGCAGGCGGCGGCCCACCCGTACCGGCCGGGCGCGCGGGTGTTCGGGATCGACGGGACGTATTCGCCGGAGTGGGCGGCGTGGGCGAACGGAGTCGCGGTGCGGGAGTTGGACTTCCACGACACCTTCCTCGCCGCGGAGTACTCCCATCCCGGCGACAACATCCCGCCGATCCTGGCCGTGGCCCAGCACGCGGGGCGCTCGGGCCGCGACCTGATCCGCGGGCTCGCGACGGGATACGAGATCCAGATCGATCTGGCGCGCGGAATCTGCCTGCACGAGCACAAGATCGACCACGTCGCCCATCTGGGACCGTCGGCGGCGGCGGGGATCGGCACGCTGCTCGGACTGGACACCGACACCGTGTACCGGGCCGTCGGCCAGGCGTTGCACACCACCACCGCGACCCGGCAGTCCCGCAAGGGCGAGATCTCCAGCTGGAAGGCGTACGCCCCGGCGTTCGCGGGCAAGATGGCCATCGAGGCCGTGGATCGGGCGATGCGCGGCGAGGGCGCGCCGTCGCCGATCTGGGAGGGTGAGGACGGGGTGATCGCGCGGTTGCTGGGCGGTCCGGACGCGGAATACGCTGTGCCGCTTCCCGTTCCGGGCGAGCCGAAACGGGCGATCCTGGACTCCTACACCAAGGAGCATTCCGCGGAGTACCAGAGTCAGGCGGTGATCGATCTGGCGCGCCGCCTGCGAAACCGGATCGGTGATCTCGACCGGATCGCCTCGGTCGTGCTGCACACCAGCCACCACACGCATGTCGTGATCGGCACCGGGTCGAACGATCCGCAGAAGTTCGATCCGCTCGCCTCCCGCGAGACCCTCGATCACTCGGTCATGTACATCTTCGCGGTCGCGTTGCAGGACGGGACCTGGCATCACGAGCGGTCCTACGCACCCGAGCGCGCGCGGCGGCCCGACACGATCGCGTTGTGGCACAAGGTCTCCACCGCCGAGGATCCGGAGTGGACGCGCCGCTACCACGCCACCGATCCCGCCGAGCGGGCGTTCGGGGCGCGCGCCGAGATCACCCTCACCGACGGTGCGGTGATCGTGGACGAACTCGCCGTGGCCGACGCCCATCCACTCGGCGCGCGGCCGTTCGGGCGCGCGCAGTACATCGCCAAGTTCCGCACCCTCGCCGAGGGCGTCATCGCGCCCGCCGAACAGGACCGGTTCCTCGAAACCGCCCAGCGCACAGCCGAACTCACCCCCGCCGACCTGTCCCGGCTCACGTTCACCGTCGCCGAGGACGTACTCGCCCGCGCCCCGCGCCCGCCGGAAGGACTGTTCCGATGACCGGACCACTCGCCGCCCCCACCTCCGCCGCCGACAAGCGCGCCGCGTTCCGCGCGGGCCTGGGGTCGAACCGGATCCAGCGCCTGCCGGGGGCGTTCAATCCCTTGGTGGCCAGGGTGATTCAGGAGATCGGCTTCGAGGGCGTCTACGTCTCCGGCGCGGCGCTGTCGGCGGATCTGGCGCTGCCCGATATCGGCCTGACCACCCTCACCGAGGTCGCCGGGCGGGGACAGCAGATCGCGCGGGTCACGGATCTGCCGGTGCTGATCGACGCCGACACCGGGTTCGGGGAACCGATGAACGCCGCCCGCACCGTCGCCGTCCTCGAGGACGCCGGACTCGCCGGATGCCATCTCGAGGACCAGGTGAATCCGAAACGCTGCGGGCACCTCGACGGCAAGGCGGTGGTGCCGGCCGCCGAGATGGTGCGCCGGATCCGCGCGGCCGTATCCGCCCGCAGGGACCCCGGTTTCGTGGTGTGCGCCCGCACCGACGCCGCCGGAATCGAGGGCGTCGACGCCGCGATCGAGCGGGCGCGGGCCTACGCCGACGCGGGCGCGGATCTGATCTTCACCGAGGCGCTGCGCGACGCCAGCGAGTTCGAGCGGTTCCGGGCGGCGGTCACCACTCCCCTGCTGGCGAACATGACCGAGTTCGGGAAGTCCGACCTGCTGACCGCGCGAACCCTGGAGGCCATCGGCTACAACGCGGTCATCTACCCGGTGACCACGCTGCGGCTCGCCCTGTGGGCGGCGGAGGCCGGGCTGCGCGAGATCCACGAACGGGGCACCCAGGCCGGACTGCTGGACCGGATGCAGACCCGCGACCGGCTCTACGACCTGCTCCGATACGACCGGTACACCGAGTTCGATGCGGAGGTGGCGAATTTCGCCGAAACCTACTCGGGCACAGCAGATTTCAGCCACGGAGGCGAACGATGATCCACAAGGGGTTGACCGGGGTCGTGGTGGACACGACCGCCGTCTCGAAGGTGGTGCCGGAGACCAACTCGCTCACCTACCGCGGTTACCCGGTGCAGGATCTCGCCGCGCACTGCACGTTCGAGCAGGTCGCGTATCTGCTCTGGTACGGCGAGTTGCCCACCGACGCCGAACTGGAACGGTTCTGCCAGCGGGAGCGCGCCGCGCGCCGCGCGGACCGATCGCTGCTGTCGCTGATCGCCAAACTGCCCGACACCTGTCACCCCATGGACGTGGTGCGGACCGCGATCAGTTACCTGGGCGCGGAGGATCCGCTCGAGGACGACAGCTCCCCGGAGGCCAACCGCGCCAAGGCATTACGCATGACGGCGGTGCTGCCGACCATCGTGGCCGCCGATCAGCGGCGTCGGCGTGGCCTGGATCCCCTTGCGCCCCATTCCCATCGGGGGTTCGCCGAGAACTTCCTCACCATGTGTTCCGGTACGCCGCCCGCGCCGGAACTCGTGCGCGCGTTCGAGGTGTCGCTGATCCTCTACGCCGAGCACGGCTTCAACGCCTCCACCTTCGCCGCCCGCGTCGTCACCTCCACGCTGTCCGACATCTACAGCGCCGTCACCGCCGCCATCGGCGCGCTCAAGGGTCCGCTGCACGGCGGCGCCAACGAGGCCGTCATGCGCGACATGCTCGAGATAGGGGACCCCGACCGCGCCGCGGAGTGGTTGCGCGCCAAGCTGTCTCGTAAGGAGAAGGTGATGGGGTTCGGGCATCGGGTCTACCGGGACGGCGATTCGCGGGTGCCGACCATGCGGCGCGCCCTGCACGACATCGCCGCCGCCACCGGCGGGCAGCGGTGGGTGCGCATGGCCGACATCCTCGAACGCACCATGCGCGCCGAGACCGGGATCGAACCCAATCTCGACTTCCCCACCGGCCCGGCGTACCACCTGCTCGGCTTCGATGTCGAGGTGTTCACGCCGATCTTCGTCATGAGCCGGATCACCGGCTGGACCGCGCACATCATCGAGCAGGGGCGGTCCAACGCGCTCATCCGCCCGTTGAGCGAATATGTCGGCGTCCCACAGCGTTCCGTGGTCGGCTAGGCCGAGACGGCCTTGCCGTAGCGGTCCGGATCGATCTGCGCCGCGCGCGCCAGGGTCGCCATCGCCATCTTGACGTGCGCCGCGTCCACGAGCACCCCGTCCACCCCGACCGCGCCGCGGCCGTCGGCCTCGGCCGCGCGGTAGGCGGCCAGATTGCGCTGGGCCAGGGCGATTTCCTCCGGCGTCGGGGAGTAGACCGTGTTCGCCACCTCGATCTGGCTGGGGTGGATCGCCCATTTGCCGGAGTAGCCCAGCAGTGAGGCGCGGCGGGCGTCGCGCTCGTAGCCCGCGAGATCGCCGTAGTCCGGGTAGGGCGCGTCGATGGCGAGCACCCCGGCGATGCGGGCGGCGACGATCACCTTGGCCCGCGCGTAGTGCCAGAAATCGCCCGGATAGTCGCCCAGCGGAACGAAATTCGTGTCCACCCGCGCGCCCTGCGACAGCGAGAAGTCGCCGACGCCGAAGATGAGCGCGTCGACCCGGGGGCTGGCGGCCGCGATCGCCTCCGCGTTGGCCAGCCCCTCCACCTCCTCGATGAGCACCTCGAGCCGGATAGGCCGGGACAGGCCGAGTTTCGTCTCCAGCTGGGTGAGCAGCACGTCCACCCACCACACGTCGCGGGCGGTGCGGGCCTTCGGGACCACGATGGTGTCGAGGTCGCGCCCGGCGCGGGTGACCACCTCGATGATGTCGTCGTGGCACCACTCGGTGTCGAGGCCGTTGATCCGGATCGCGCGGGCGGTGCGGCCCCAATCCAGCTCGGTGAGCGCGGAAATCGCCAGCTCCCGGGAGCGTTCCTTGAGCGCCACCGGGGTGGCGTCCTCGAGATCCAGGAACACCAGATCAGCGCCGCAGGCGGCGGCCTTGGCGAACATGTGCTCGTTCGCGGCCGGGACCGCCAGCTCGGATCGGCGCAGCGGAGTCGTCATCGAATTCCCTTCTCTCACAGCACGCCCCGCGCGCGCAGGGCGTCCACATCGGCCGTGCTCAGGCCGAGCAGTTCGCCGTAGACCTCGGTATTGTGCTCACCCAGGCGCGGACCCAGATGGGCGATCTCGCCCGGGGTCTCGGACAGTCTCGGCACGGGGGCCTGCACGGTCATCGGGCCCAGTTCGTCGTCGTCGACTCGCACGAAGACCTCGCGGTGGCGTAGTTGCTCGTCGTTCACCAGGTCTTCGATGTCGTAGACCGGCGCGGCGGCCACCTCCTCGGCCTCGAATACCGACATGGCCTGGGCCAGTGTGTGTTTCGCCACCCACTCGGCCACCACCTCGTCGACCTCCCGGGCGCGGGCGAGGCGGCGCTGCGGATCGGAGAAGTCGGCGTGGTCGACCAGGTCCGCGCGGCCCATGGCGCGAAACACGCGCAGCGCCAGGGCCGGTGAGCTGCCGGACATGGCCAGCCAGCGGCCGTCGGCGGTACGGTAGGTGTTGCGCGGGGCGGAGATGTCCCATCGGTTGCCCGCCCGGGTGGGAACCAGGCCGAGCTGGTCGTAACCGAGCAGGGTCTGCTCGAGCAGGCGGGCCAGCGGATCGATGAGGTTGATATCGATCAGTTGGCCGGGGCCGCCGTGCACGTCGCGATGGTAGAGGGCCATCATGATCGCGTAGGCGGCGTTGAGCGAGGCGATGCCGTCGGCCAGCATGAACGGCGGCAGCGTCGGCGGGCCGTCGGCCTGACCGGTCAGGTGCGCGAAGCCGCTCATCGCCTCTCCGAGCGTGCCGAAGCCGGGGCGTTCGCTCTTGGGTCCGGACAGGCCGTAACCGGTGATGTGCAGCATGACGATCCGGTCGTTGACCGCGCGCAGGCTCTCGTAGTCCAGCCCCCACCCGCGCAGCGTCCCGGGGCGGGTGTTGGCGATGACCACGTCGACGTGTTCGACCATGCGGCGCAACAACTTCTGGCCCTCCGCCACCCGCAGATCGAGGGTGACCGCGCGCTTGTTGCGGGAGATGGACTTCCACATCAACCCGACCCCGTCGCGCTGATTTCCCCAGCCGCGCAACGGATCCCCGCGACCCGGCTGCTCGACCTTGATCACATCCGCGCCGAACTCGCCCAGATACGTGGCCGCCAGCGGCGCCGCCGCCAGCGTCGCCAGATCCAGGACCCGGATCCCGCGCAACATCGCCGCGTCCCCGGACATCTAGGCCGCCGATCCCGCGGGCCGGTCCAGGCCGAGATGATCGCGCAGCGTCGTGCCCTCGTACTCGGTGCGGAACAGGCCCTTGCGCTGCAAGTGCGGCACCACCAGGCGGACCACGTCCTCGAACGCGCCCGGCAGATGCGTTGCGGCCAAGACGAATCCGTCACAGGCGTCGCTGTGGAACCACTCGGCCATCTGCTCGGCGATCTGCTCACCGGTGCCCACGAAGCGGGGCCCTTGCAGCAGGGTGGCGCGGTGGCTGGCCAGATCGCGCACGGTCACCGTGTCGCCGCCGATGTGTCTGCGCAGGTTCTGCACCAGGCCGCGGATGCCCGAGACCGACGCGATCAGCTCGTCGGTCACCGGATCGTCCGGATCGTGTTGGGCGAAGTCGTAATTCATCAACTCCGACAGCAGCGTCAGCGAGGCGGTCGGATGCACCAGGTCGTCGAGCAGCATCGCCTCGCGTTCGCGGGCGTGCTGTTCGGACTCGCCGACCACCGCGTAGGCCATCGGGCAGATGCGCACCGCGGCCGGATCGCGGCCCGCGTCGGCGATACGGGCCTTCTGATCGGCGTAGTGGTCGCGGGCCACCTCGAGGCCGGGATCGCCGGTGAAGATGAGTTCGGCCCAGCGCGAGGCGAAGTCGCGGCCCCGGCCCGACGAACCCGCCTGCAACAGCACCGGGCGGCCCTGTGGGGTGCGCGGGACGGTCAGCGGGCCGCGCGCGGACAGGTAGCGGCCGCGGTAGCGCAGTTCGCGAACCTTGGTGGGGTCGGCGTAGATTCCCGCGGCGCGGTCGTGGACGACGGCGTCGTCGTCCCAGCCGTCCCACAGTCCCGCGACCACCTCGAGGAATTCGTCGGCGCGGTCGTAGCGCTCGTCGTGCCCGAGGTGGGCCTCGACGCCGAAGTTCTGGGCCTCGCTGTCGTTGACCGAGGTCACCACGTTCCACGCCGCGCGGCCGTGGGAGAGGTGGTCCAGCGTGGCGAAGGTGCGCGCGACGTGGAAGGGGGCGTAGTAGGTCGTCGAATACGTCGCGCCCAGGCCGATTTTCGTGGTGGCCTGCGCGAGCACGCCGAGCACCACGCCCAGGTCGAGCTTCACCGGGCGCGCCCCGTAGCGGACCGCCTCGGCGACCGAACCGCCGTAGATGCCCGGCATCGCCAGCCGGTCGTCGAAGAACATCAGATCGAAGCAGCCCTCTTCCAGCTGCCTGCCGATCTTCGCGTAATAGGACGCGTCGAGATAGCCGTGCTCGGTCGCCGGGTGCCGCCACGACCCGGCGTAGACCGACGTGCTGCCTGCCTGCATGAACGCGACCAGGGTCATCTTGTCACCGCTGCGAACCGCCATAATTAACATGTAACATCTGATATTTCAGATATCAAGTGTCAGTTGTTAGACTGCCGCCATGGCAGCTGTCGACATCTCCGGCACGGTCCGCGAACGCGCGGCCCGCGAACTGCGCGACCGGATCCTCACCGGCGCGCTCCGGCCGGGAAGCCGGGTGGATCTGGACGCGATCACCGAGGAGTTCGCGACCAGCCGCACGCCGGTGCGCGAGGCGCTGCTGGAACTGTCCTACGAGGGTCTGGTGCGGATCGCCCCCCGCAGCGGGATCACGGTGATCGGCATCAGCGCCGAGGACATCGTGGACAGCTTCACCATCCTCGGCGTCCTCACCGGGCAGGCCGCGGCCTGGGCGGCCGAGCGCGCGACCGACGACGAGCTGCGCCAACTCCGCGACCTGGCGGCCGAGGTGGCCGCGAAGTCCGGCGCGGCGGAGATCGGCGAGTCGAATTGGCGCTTCCACCAACGGATTCACCGCGCCGCGCAGTCACCCCGACTGCTCACCCAGATCCGTCAGGCGGTACGGGTGGTGCCGTCGAATTTCCTGACGGTGTTCCCGGAGCACGAGAAGCATTCACTCGACGACCACGAGCGGTTGCTCGACGCCCTCGAGGCCCGCGACAGCGGGCTGGCGCGCAGGGTCGCCGAGGCACATGTGCTCGACGCGGGAAGATCGCTCGCACGCTGGCTGGACGAGCAGGCCGACGCCGCGCAGGCGGTCGACCAGTAAACCGCCCCCCTGACCCCAGGTACACGAACCCAGCCGCACCCTTTATTCGGATCCGCACCCGTTGTAGGGCCCCGCAAGGGGTGCGGATCCGAATAAGGGGTGCGGCTGGGTTGGTCGGCCTGGGGGTCAGGGGGTTTCGAGGTGGCGGCGGAGGAGTTTGCCGGTGGCGTTGCGGGGGAGTTCGTCGATGAAGATGATGTCGCGGGGGACCTTGTGGCGGGCCAGGTGGGATTTGATGTGGGATTTGATCTCGTCGGGGTCTCGGGGGGAGTCGGGGGTGGGGACTATGAAGGCGCGCAGGCGTTTTCCGAAGTCTCGGTCGTCCACGGCGACGACGGCGGCCTCGCGGATGTCGGGGCGTTCGGCGAGGAGGTTCTCGACCTCCAGGGGGTAGACGTTCTCGCCGCCGGAGACGATCATGTCGTCCTCGCGGCCGTCGATGAAAAGCCTTCCGTCCGAATCGAAGTGGCCGAGATCGCCGCTGCACAGCAGGCCGTCGACGATCTCCTTGTGGCCGCCGTCGGTGTAGCCGGAGAAGCTCAGGCCGCTGGAGACGAAGATGGTGCCGACCCGGTCGGGCTCGGTGATGCGGCGGCGCCGGTCGTCGTAGAGGGCGACGCGGCAGCCGACCGGTGGGCGGCCGACCGTGCCGGGGGCGATGCGCAGATCCTCGGGCGTAGCGACGGCGGCCACGGCGACCTCGGTGGAGGCGTAGAGGTTGTAGAGGACGTCGCCGAAGGTTCGCGCGGTGCGGCGCACGAGGTCGGGCGAGAGCGCGGAGCCCGCGGCGAAGATCACCCGCAGCGCGGAGGTGTCGTAGCGCTTGAGCACCTCGGGTCCGAGGTCGACGATGCGCTGCAACATCGTGGGCACCAGAACCAGCGTCGCCGCACGGTGTTTCGCGACGGCGGCCACGACCCGTTCGGGATCGAACTTGCGTTGCTGGAACACCACGGCATTGCCCAGCGCCCAGCCGAGCGTCAGCTGGGACAGACCGGTGCCGTGGAAGGTGGGCGCGGCCATCACCATGGTGTCGTCGCGCGGCAACGGGATGCGGTCGAGGAACTGCGCCGACTGCAATGGCGAAACCTTGTCCCGCGGAGCGCCTTTGGGCATGCCGGTTGTCCCGCTGGTGAGGATGACGAGGCCGCCCGCCCGCTTCGGCGCCGGGACCGAACCGGCCGGATGGGCCTCGATCAGCGAATCGATGGTCGCGATCGCGGTCGGCGCCGCGTCGTCGGACCAGGTGAGAAATCGGGGAATCGTCTCCGGCACCGCGTCGAGCAGACCCACGAACTCCTCGTCGAGCAGCAGCGCCGCGACCCGTTCGCGCTCGGCGACCGCGGCCAGTTGCGGGCCGCCGAATCCGGTGTTCATCAGCACCACCCGCGCGCCGAGTTTGCCCGCCGCCAGCAGCGCCAGCATCATCCCGCGATGATCGCGGCACAGCACCCCGAGCACGGTTCCGGGCGCGATGCCGGTGGCCGCCAAACCCGTTGCGAGCGAATCGGATCGGACGTCGAGTTGGGCGAAGGTCAGCGGGCCGCGTTCGTCGATGACGGCGGTCGCCGCACCGCGCGTGCGGCGGGCGTGTCGCAGCACCGTCACGAACGGTCCGTAGACGTCCGCGTCGTGCATGGTCCGCATGATCTCCATCGGATGCCAGGGGTCGAGGACGCCGCGGCGGAGGAGGACCGACAGCGCCGCGAAGGGTTCGGAAACCGTCCTCACCAGATCCCCAGCCTTGCTGGATGAATTCTTCACTTATCACTCCCGCATCCGTCAGACCTCAAGCGAATATGCCTGTTGAACAGTAGATTACCCCTATACCCATCAGGATCAGATCGTCTCTACAGGTAGAATAACTAATAACTTAACGCACTCCCCGACGCCAAGGCCGTCGCGGGGGCGAAGTCCGTTGCCACGGTCGACACAGGCTGACATGATGCTATGAAGAAGCTCTCATCTACTCGCGGAGTGGCCATGTCTCGACCAGCGCAATCCCTCCGACCCCCCGGCCCGGCGGAATCCGAACCGCGGCGCGGCCGGCGCTACATGTCCGGACCCGCCGCGCTGCTCGGCGGCCCCGCGAACGTGATCATGCAGTTGAGCCATCCCCCGGTCGGGCGGGGCGTCATCGAAAGTCGGGTCGAGCGTGGCCGTTTCGATCTGCATCCCCGCAAGCGCGGGCGCACCACCCTCACCTATCTCGCCGTGGCGATGCTCGGCACCGACGAGGATCGCGCGATCTACCGGGAGGCGGTGAACACCTCGCACCGCCAGGTGCGGTCGACGGCGGACAGTCCGGTGAAGTACAACGCCTTCGACCCGCGACTGCAATTGTGGGTGGCGGCGTGCCTGTACCGCGGCACGGTCGACACCCTCACCTTCCTCTACGGCGGGATCGACGAGGCGCTCGCCGACGAGCTCTACCGGGACGCGGCGCGCTTCGGCACCACCCTCCAGATGCCCGCCCAGCTGTGGCCCGCGGACCGCGCGGCGTTCGAGGAGTACTGGAATGCCCAGGCGCGCAACCTGTCCGTCGACGACGAGGTGCGGCGATACCTGCTCGATCAGGTCGTCGATCTGGGTCCGTACGGCCGATTCGAGCGGGTGGCCTTCCGGCGGGTGAACCGGTTCTTCACGACCGGCTTTCTGCCGCAACGGTTTCGGGACGAACTCGGCCTGGACTGGGGGCCACGGCGGCAACGCGTGTTCGAGGTCGTCATGCGCACCCTCGGCCGCGTCATGATCACGCTGCCCGAACGCTGGCGGGTCCATCCCTTCGACACCTACCTGCGCGAGATGCGCGAGCGGTACGCGCAGGGCAAACCGTTGGTGTGACCAGACGGGCGGGAGTTCGAGCGGGGCCGGTGATCCCGTGATCATCGGCCCCACTCGAACTCAGGACGACCGCGCCGCGTCGATGAGGCGCTGGCGAAGCCAGGTGAGCGGGGTCAGATTGCCCGGCGCGACAATGTAGCCGGGGTAGCTCTGGTGCACGCCGGACTGGAGGAACTGGTCGATCTGGTGCTGCCGTTCCTCGTAGGCGTTCGCGTTGAGCTGATCCGACAGCAGGCCGAGGCCGCCCGCGCGCATGGCGTCGCCGAACAGGTCGCCGGCCTCCTGCTGATACCGGCCGAGTTGGGCGGCATCGGGATTGGACAGCTGGACGAAGAATCCGGCGATGCGCCCGGCGAAGTCGCCGTCGGGCATCGAGCAGTACAGGTCGCCCGCGACACAGAAGGTGTAGGTCTGCCCGGACACCCAGCCGAAGCCGCCCGGCCGGGGACCGACCGCGCCCGCGCCGGGCACCGGGGGTCCGATCAGATTGTCGGTGGGCGAGCGTCGCGGATCGGAGATCAACCCGACCAGGACGACGCGATCGGCGGGCACCACGCCGAGACCAGTGCCGATCTCGGCGGCCACGTCACCGGCCGCGTCCGCGCCCTGGCTGTAGCCGAGCAGCGCGATGCGGGTCGCCCCGCACGCTCTGCCCATGGCGGCCACCAGGTTCCGGGCCTTCACGACGGCTTCCTGTTTGGAGCGGCCGTACACGTCCCCCTCCCACGGGAAGGCGGTCGCCGCGTAGCTCACGTAGTCCACGCGCACATTGCCGGGCAGCCCGTCCGCGCTCACCGCGAGAATGCCCCGGCCCGGGTCGGAATTGGAGGTCTCCCAGGTGCCGGGGACGGCGACCACGTAGAGATCCGGGCATCCCGGCGCGGGCGCGGCCCGGGAGTCGCCCGCCCCGCCGACCTGTGCCGCGCCGATCATGAGCGCGGCAATACCCAAGGCCGCGTTGGCCTTCCACCGATTGCGTCTGCTGAAACGACCCATCTTCCGCCACTCCTCGTCGAGCCCGACTAACCGAGGGGTCCCGGTGCGACATCCACCGGAAAGGTAATCACCATTAACTTAGCAAGACGAGAGGGCTGGTGGGAAGGTTATCAGCGCCGCCAGAGGAAGTGGTGGACGACCCCGCTCGGGCTCGGGACGCGTTCGAGGTGGTAGCGGTCGGTCAGATCCTCGGGGGCGGTCCAGAGGCGTTCGCCGCGGCCCAGTTCGAACGGGGCGACGGCGATGTGCAGAGTGTCGATCAGGTCGGCGTCGAGGAATTCGCGGACGGTGGCGACGCCGCCACCGATGCGCACGTCCTTGCCGTCGGCGGCCTCGAGGGCGCGGGCCAGCGCCTCCTTCGGGGAGGCGTCGAGGAAGTGGAAGGTGGTGTCGCTCAAGGCGAACGAGGGCCTCGGGTGGTGGGTGAGCACGAACACCGGCGTGTGGAACGGGGGTTCGTCACCCCACCAGCCCTGCCAGTCGTGGTTCTCCCAGGGTCCGCGCTGCGGCCCGAACTTGTTGCGGCCCATGATCTCCGCGCCGATATTGTTGGCGAAGTCGCGGACGATGTAGTCGTCGAGACCGTATGTGCCGCCGGGCTCGGAGCGGTTGGGCCAGTGCGCGGTGGCCAGGGCCCAGGCGAAGAGTTTGCTCGGATCGGCGTGCCCGAACGGGCGCTCGGCGCTCTGCCCCTCCCCCGTGCCGTATCCGTCGGCGGACAACCCGAAATTCTGAACGCGAACCAACTGTGTCATCGAAGCACCCTTTTCTGGTTGCAATGTGCAATCGCTAGTAACCTAACCCCAACCGATCTCGAATCGCAACCACTTTCGGCCACCGGTTACGGCCGGGCCGCCCCGATGATCATGATGAATTCCGCGGCGAGCCCCACTGCGGCGATGGCCACCGCGAGGGCGGCGAGCCACTTGCCGCGGCGCGGGCCCGTGCAGCCGACGATTCCGAGCACGAGACCGGCCAGCGCGAACGGGATGCCGATGAACGGGCGGACGCCGGTCAGGTCGACGGGCAGGAAGGGCAGCAGCAGTCCGTCGAGGGCGAGGAAGATCGCGGCGACGGCGAAGCCCATGCCCTGGTGTGGTTGTGGTGGCCCCTGACCCGCGGGCGGGGCGGCATGAGCCCAGGGCTGGTGGTAGGACATCGGACGATCCCCGTTTCGTGAGAGTGACTCCCCAGCGCATCCAAGCGCATCACGTTCCCCGTGTCCAAGGCTCGCGACGATCATCGCCGGGCGCGTGCGGGTCGCCCCTCGTGGACGCCGCGATCGGCGTCGGCGAGGTGGACGCCCACGGTGTGCAGGGTCGCGCCGAGGGCCATGGTCGCGCCTCGATCGAATTCGCGGCGAGCAGGGGCCGACAATGCCCACGTTTTCGGCGGCGAAGGCGGCCGAGTACGCCGAAAAGGCCCGTGCGGCAGGGCATTCCGACCACATGCTCACCGAGATCAGGCAGCCGGGCGCGGCGGCGCTCCCCGAGGTACGCATCCACTCGGCCGCCGACCGGTGAGATCTGCTGTGGCACACCAGCCTTCGCCGATCGGCAGGCGCAGCGGGAACATGGTGGTGCCAGTGAGCCGCTGGTGTTCGGTCTCGGCGGCGATCAGGCCGAGCGCCCAGTCGAGCTGTCCGGCGGGCATGCGGTAGGTGGTGCCGTCGGTGCAGCGCAGCCACGGCACGCCGGTGCGGACCGGGGGCTCGATGCCCACGGCGGCGACGAGAATCGATCCGGCAGGCTCCATACGCGGCACGGTACGCACCGGCCGGTTGGTTCACCGGGAATTAGCCGATCGTCGTGCGCGGTCACAGTGCGCGGCCGTCGCCGCTTGTGCCGCAGCCCGTTACGGCACGTGCAAGGCCAGGACGGCGGTGTCGTCGGTGACGCCGGAACCGAACGATTCGAGCAGTTCGGTTACCGCCGAGACGATCTCGGTGGCCGACGCCGGAGCCTGGGAGCGGACGAAATCGAGGAGGGCGGATTCGCCGTAGTAGCCGTCGTCGGTGCGGGCCTCGATCAGCCCGTCGGTGTAGAGCAGCAGGGTGTCGCCCGACCGCAGGGTGCGCGTGACGGTGACGATGTCCGGTTCCGGCAGCGCGCCGATCAGCTGACCGCCCGGCGTGGGCAGATAGGCCGCGGAACCGTTGCCGCGCAACAGGATCGCCGCGGGATGACCACCGGAGGCGAGGGTGACGGTGACGCGCGGGCCCTCGGGATGATCGCGGTCGAGGACGAGCAGACCGTAGATCACGGTGCAGAAGCGCAGTACGCCGGGCTCGTGATTGCGCACCATGACCTCGTTGAGATGGGCCAGAGCGGCGGCGGGTTCGGGGTTGTAGACCGCCGCGGCGCGCAGGGTGTAGCGGATCTGCGAGGTGACGGTGGCCGCGCCGACGCCCTTGCCGCACACGTCGCCGAGGAAGAACCCCCAGGTGTCGTCGGTGATGGGGAACAGGTCGTAGAAGTCGCCGCCGACCTCGTCGACCGAGGCGACGTGATAGTGCGCGGCGGCGTCCATGCCCGGGACGGATCCGAGCGCGGCGGGCAGCAGCGTGCGTTGCAGGGTCGCGTTGAGCCGTTGCAGGCGCTCGCGGTCGCGCTCGGCCTCGCGACGGGCCCGCAGCAGTTCGGCCTCGTAGGCGCGGCGCTCGCGGGCGTCGAAGACGGTGGTGCGGATCAGCAGCGGCTGCCCGTCGTCGCCGGACTTGACCGTCGAGGTCACCAGCACGGGCAGGCGGGTGCCGTCGGCGGCTTGCAGTTCCAGGGCGATGCCGCTGAGGTGACCCCGCATCCGCAGCAGGGGTGCGAAGTGGGTCTCGTGATACAACCGGCCGCCGACGGTCAGCAGGTCGTTGAAATGGCGGCGGCCGACCAGATCCTCCCGCCGGTAACCGAGCCAGGTCAGCAGCGTGGTGTTGATCTTGGCGATGCGGCCGTCGAGCAGGGTGGACAGGTATCCGCAGGGTGCGTTCTCGTACAGATCGTCGACGTCGTCCTCCAACAGCGCTGTGAATTCCGCCCGCTGGTCGGGATCGTCCGGGTCGAGACCGAGCCGCTCGGGATCCGGGCCGCCCGCGCGGCACATCATCATCACAGGTTACGCACGAATTCGGTGATCGCGGCGGCCGTCTCCTCGGGGGCGGCGAGCTGCGGGCAGTGCCCGGTCGCGTCCAGGGTCACCAGGCGGCTGCCCGGAATGCGGGCGTGCACGAACTCCCCCACCTCGCGCGGGGCTATCGCGTCGTTCGAGCACTGGGCCACCAGCGTCGGCACCGAGACCGCGGCCAGATCGTCGCGATTGTCGGAGAGAAATGTCACGCGGGCGAACATCCGCGCGATCTCGGGATCGGTGCGGCAGAAGCTGGTCTCCAGTTCGGCCGCCAGCTCCGGGCGTTCCGGATTGCCCATGATGACCGGGGCCATCGCGCCCGACCAGCCGAGGTAGTTCGCGTCCAGGGATTCGAGCAGTTCATCGATGTCGGCGACGCTGAAGCCGCCCCGGTATCCGGTCGCGGGGTCGTCGAGGAAGCACGGGCTCGGCGCGAGCAGCACCAGCCCGCGGAACAACTCCGGTTCGGCCGCGGCGGCCAGCACACCCATCATCGCGGCGACCGAATGTCCCACCAGCACAACGGGTTCCGGCCCGGCCGCGCGGCACACCTCGCGGACGTCCTCGGCGTATCCGGCCATGGTCGAGTACCGCTGCGGCGTCCACGCCGACAGATCCGATCCGCCCGAGCCGACGTGATCGAACAGCACGACCCGGAACCGCTCGGCCAGCACCGGCGCCACGAGGCGCCACAAGCCCTGGTCGCAGCCGAATCCGTGCGCGAGGACCAGCGTGGGGGCTTCCGGCGGACCGGTGACGACCACCCGATTCCTGCGCAAGACGTCGCTCATTCATCCCATCATTGCAGAGGGCCGCCGCTCGGGGAGTTTCGGGCGACACGCCGCCCCCCGCCCGTGACCGCGCGCGGTCACGGCGACGGGTCGGGCTCAGCGGAGGGTCAACGGCGGGGACGGCGGGAACACGACCGGCAGCGCCGCGAGCGCGCGATGGAACGGACCCGGCCGCCAGGTCAGCTGGTCGGCGGGCACGGCCAGATCCAGATCGGGCAGGGCGTCGAACAATTCGTCGATCGCGCGCTGCACGGTCAGGTACGCCACCGATTTCGCCGGGCACGCGTGCGGGCCGATGCTCCACGCCAGATGCGAGCGGTTGCCGACGCGGCTGCCGCCCGGATCGCCGTCGCCGCGCACCTCCGGATCGTTGTTGCAGCCGGCCATGCTGATCAGCACCGGCTGATCGGCGGGCAGCCAGACGCCGCCGATCATGATCGGCTGACGCGGGTAGGTGGTGCAGAAGTTCGCCATCGGCGGGTCGTTGAACAACACCTCGTCGAGCGCGTCGACCGTGGACAGGTTGCGGCCGAGCACATCGCCGTAGCGGAACCGCTCGTCGGTCATCATGAGCAGCAGCCCGTTGCAGATGAGGTTGCGCTGCGCCTCGAAACCCGCGCCGTAGAAGCTCATCAGCTGGGCGAAGACCTCGACGTCGTCGAGACCGACGGGGTGGGCCGCCAGGCGCGAGGTCACGTCGTCGCCGGGCTGTTCGCGCTTGAGCCGAATCAGTTCCATCAGTGCGACTTTCAGGATCTGCATGCCCTCCGCGCCGCGCGCCGGTTCGAACCGGGCGGCCATGCCCGCGGCGACCTGCTCACCGATGTCGGCCGGGCAGCCGACCATCTGGTTGAGCACCTCGAGCACGAGCGGAAAGGCGTACTGCCGCATGAGATCCGCGGAACCGTCGCGGCAGAAGTTGTTGATCAGCGGGATGGCCACCCGCTCGACCATGCCGGGCACGGCGTGCAGATCGATGCCGTCGATCGCCGCCACCGAGGGCTGCCGGTAGCGGGCGTGCGCGGCGCCGGTGTTGTAGCGCGCGGCGGGCAGCCAGGCCATCATCGGGCGGACCGGCGAGTCCTGCGGGACGGTCTTCTGCCAACTGCGCGGATCGGACGGAAAGTGGTCGGGGTCGTTGAGGATTCGCAACGCGGTGTTGTACCCGATCACCAGGGTCGCGGGCACGCCCGGGGCGAGCTCGACCGGGGCCAACGCGCCGAACCGGCGGCGCATCTCGGCGTAGGCGGCGTGCGGATCATCGACGAATCGCTGAGTGTAGAGCGGAATTCGCTCCTCGGCGTAGGCGGCGGCGCCGTGCGCGACGGGACAGCCACCGGGTGCGCCCTCGGGTGCGGAATGTGTCGCTGAGTGTGGGGTGGTCAACGAGATGACTCCATACAGTGGAACGGAAGGGTCTCGAACTGTTCGGTGGGCAGGGCGATTCGCCCACCGAAGCAACATAGCAACGGTTTGCTGTCCGCACGGCACGTGCGGGCGATACGGTCCGGAAGGTACCCTTCGGTCCCGAATGTGACCGAAGGGCATACGGTTCCACGATTCCGACGATCCGGACCTTTCCACCTGGAGGTATGCGGCCACGTGGCCCTTCACGCGGGAACATCGACAGCGAACGCCCGCACCCGTGTCCGATTTCCGCGCTACGGGCCGTCAGGGGGCTAGGCGGGCGCGGGCGTCGAGCCAGGCGAGCACGGACACCACGGCCAGGCGAGCGGGGACGCCGGGGCCAGGCAAGCACGGACACCAAGGCCAGACGAGCACGGACACAGGGCGAGACGAGCAGGGACGCCGGGGTTAGGTGGGCGCGGGCTTCGGGGTTAGGTGGGGGTGGATGTCGCGCGGGCGACGGTGACGGTGTGGGCGGCGGCGCGTTCGGCCGTTTCGGGGGTGCAGCGGCCGAGGCCGCAGGCGGTGGCTACGCCGTGGACGGGGCGGTTGGCTGCGCGCTCGAACAGGTTTCGCGCTTGGAGGCTGTCGTCCTCGGATTCGGGGGCGACGACACCGGCTATGAGGGGCCAGGCCGGATCGAGTTTGCGGAGGGGGGTGTAGAAGGCGGGTTCGAGGGGGGCGGGTTCGGCGCCGAAGGCGCACGGAATGTGGACGGGTGGTAGCGGGATGTCGCGCGAACGTAATTGGGGGGCAACGCGATTGAGCAGGTTTACCGCGGGGGCGAGGTCGCGTGGGGACAGCAGGCTCTTGTGCTGGTAGTCGCCGTAGCACAGGTGCACCACCGTGTCGGCGCCCACCTCGCGCATCCGGATGAGGACGCCCGCGAGCTGGCGCGCGACCAGCGGGCCGAGGGCCCATTGCGCGCCGAGTTGCTGGGCCTTGACCATGCTCAGCAGCGCGATGGGCGATTCGAGTTGCCAGACGACGCGGTCGCCGTACCGTTCGGTCACGGTGGCGACATCGCGCACGATCGCCTCGGTGAACACCGGCAGGTTGCGCAGCGCCCGCACCACGACATCGCTGTGCCGCAGCGCCTTTCCGACGGGCAGGCCGCCGGACACGGCCGCGCCCGCGAACACGAACATCGCCAGATCCAGCGGATTGGGCTGGCTGAGCTGCACTTTCGCCTCGGCCAGCGCCGGGCGTTCGCGGCGCAGCGCGTCGAAGGCGGCCAGCACCTGGTCGATCCGTTCGACGCGGCCCATCGAGACGTGCTCGGGTTCGAGGGTGCGGCCCTTGCGCAGGCCGTAGCTGGGGAAATCGCCGTAGTCGGCGTAGTCGCCGGGCGTGCGGATCTCGAAGATGTCGTGCTCGCGGCGGCCGCGCAGGTAGTCCATGATCCATTCCGGATCCAGATCGCAGGGGATCGCCGTGACGGGCCAGCCCGCGCTCTGATCGGCGAACCAACTCAATACCGCGCTGTCACCCCCCGCCATCAGCTTCTCGGGCAGGGTTCCCACGAAGTGCGCGACCCTGAACTGGTGTGGCTCTAGCGAATTCTGCATGTCAATCCCCATCGATACGGCGAGGTCGAACTCGAGCACGCTGTCCGGCAGCCGTACAAGCGTACCGGTAACCGAGACCCCGAGCCCCGGTTACCGTGGGATGACCGGATGATCAATCCGCCTGGGACATCCACGAATTCGCCGCCACGCCCGCGGCCCGAGGTCGTGCAGGGCGCTGGGGAATGGACATTCGGAATGCGCGGCCGGGGTGGCGGGGAGCCCGCACCCGGGACGCTCAGGCTTTCGCCGTGGCGGCCGCGATGAGTTCGGCCAGGGCGGTGGGGGTTTCGAGTTGGGGTAGGTGGCCGGCGTCGGGGAGGAGGTGGAATTCGGCGGAGGGGATGGCGGTGGTGTAGGCGTGGCCGTGGTCGGGGGGGACTATGCCGTCGTGGGCGCCCCAGATCACGAGGGTGGGCACGGGGATCTCGGGGAGGCGGGTGAGGAGGGTTGGGTCGGACATGGTGGTGCCGCCGTATTCGCGCAGGGTGGCCCGGTTGGCCGCCATCGTGGCGAGGCGGTGTGGGGCAAGGGAATCGATGCCGATGCGGTGGGCGTCGGGGTCGCGGTAGGAGAGGTCGGCGATGCGATCGAGATCGAGGGCGAAGAAGTCGACGATCGGGGTTTGGGGTAGGTCGAGGCCGACGGCGTCGACGAGGACCAGTCGGGCGACCCGCGGGTCGCGGAGCAGGGCCAGTTCGGCGGCGATCCAGCCGCCGATCGAGTTGCCGACCACGGTCACCTCGGTGAGCCCGAGTTCGGCGAGCAGCGCGGCGTAGAGCCGGGCCAGGCCGGGGATGTCGGTGAGTTCGGGCGGGCGGGGCGTGCCGTCGAATCCGGGATGTACGGGGGTGATCACGCGCAGGCCCGGACGGTCGGCGAGCAGTGTGGCGAACTCCGCCACCGACGCGGGTCCCGCGCCGCCGTGCAACAGCAGGACCGGCGCGCCGGAGCCCTGATCGGTGTAAGTGACTGTGGTGGAGCCGAATTCGGCAAGGGTGACGTTCACGCTGTTCTCCTCGATCGCTATATCAGGAACCTTAGTTCAATATGCTTAATCAAGCAACCTGATTCTGCGTTAGGCTGACGACGTGGAACCCTCCGTGTATCAAGTCGGACAGGCGATCAAGCGCCTGCAATGGCGGCATCACCGCGAGGCCAACCGGCGGCTGGCCACGATCGGCCTCTCCCTCGCCCACTGGGACGTCCTGCGCAACCTGCACGAACACCCCGACGCCTCACTCCGCGAACTGGCGCAGCTCACGTTCCAAACCGACCAATCCATGGGCACACTCGCGACGCGCATGATCGAACGCGGGCTGATCGAGCGGGTGCCCGGCCCCGGCCGGGCGATCCGGCACCGCCCCACCGCCGCGGGGGAACGCGCCCGGCGTGACGGCGCGGCACTGGTCGGCGAGGTGCTCGACGAGACCGTGGGAGCCCTCTCGGCGGCGGACCGGGCCAGCTTGTATCGCCTGCTGACCCGAGCCACCGGGAACGACGGTGCGGCCCAGTGAGATTCGGTAGCACGTACCGCGATCCCGCCGAGCAGGCGGCGCGGCTACTCGACGGGTTCGCCGTGCGCGGCGAGGACCGGCGTCGGCCGGTCGGTCACCTCGCGGAAGACCGCGACGAGGTCGGGCAGGAGGTCGCGCACGCGGGGTTCGTCGCCGGGTAGTAGCAGGGGGATGCGGACATCGGTCACCCCGGCGGCGATCAGCGGCGGCACTGAGGCGAGAGTGGCGTCGATGTCGAGAGTTCCGTCGGGGCGCTTGACAATCGTTGCGGTGCCTTGGATTTGGAGGCGGCCGGGGTCGCCACCGAGGTCGGCGACACGGTCCTTCATGGCCGCGATGGCCCCCGCCGGGTCGTCCCGGGCCGGACCCCAGGGAATCCAGCCGGTGCCGAAGCGGGCCAGGCGGCGGGCGACCGCGTCGTTCACGGTGCCGCTCACCCAGACCGGAATGCCGCCCGGCTGACGGGGTTTGGGCATCTGGTGGATGCCGTCGAAGGACAGTTCGGGGCTGCGATAGGTGGCGCGTCGCTCGGTCCACAGTTCGCGGCAGACCTCGAGGGTGTGGTCCAGCAGACGGCCCCGGCGCTCGAACGGCAGGCCCGCCGCGTCGTATTCCTCGCGCTGCCACCCGACGCCCACCCCGAGATCGATCCGCCCGCCGGAGAGGACGTCCAAGGTCGCCAGCTGTTTGGCCAGCACCACCGGTCGCCGCAGGGCCGCCAGCAGGATCGCGGTGCCGAGCCGGATTCTCGTGGTCGTCGCGGCCAGGGCGGTGAGCACCGTCAGCGGCTCGAGCCACTGGCCGTCGGGACCGGTGGGTTGTCGCCCGCCCGCGACACCGCCCAGGGACGGGTCCGCGTAGGCGTCCGAATTCTCCCCGAACACAACATGATCGGAGACGACCACCCGGTCGACTCCGGCGTCGTCCATGGCGCGGGCGGCGGCGAGCATCCGGCTCCAGTCGAAGGCCGGGTCGTCGGTGAAGGTGCGCAGGGGCAGGGACAGCTGCGGCGAGATCGGCATGACGGCTCCTCGGATCAGAGGCCGGTGACGGCCGGGGCGATGCGTTCGAGGGTGGCGACGATGGTGGCGAGGTCGGCGCCGACGGGATTGACCAGGACGTGATCGGCACCCGCCGCGAGATGTTCGCGCAGGCGGCGGGCGATGGCCTCCTCGTCGCCGTGGGCGATGAGGGCGTCGACGACCGCGTCGTCGACGGTGCTGATCTGTTCCTCGGTGTAGCCCAGGCGAAGCAGGTTGCGGCCGTAGGGCGATCCCGCCACGCCGCCGATGACGTGCATCGCGGACAGTGTTCGCGCGCGGTATTGCCGGGCGCGTTCCCGGGCCTCAGCCGGGTCCGGGTGGTAGACGACGAGTTGTTCCGGGATCAGCAGCTTGTCGGGGCCGAGGATCTCCCGGGCGCGTGCAGTGGTCTCGACGGGGGCGGCGTACGGATGTGCCCCGTCGGCACGGTCTTTCGCGAGGGCGAGCATCTTGGGACCGAGCGCCGCGAGTACCCGGGGATGGGGCGCCTCCGGCGCGGCCGTGGGGACGAGAGCCGGGTCGGGGATCGTGTCCATCTCGTCGAGGTACTCCCGCATCCGGGCGAGCGGGCGGCCGTAGGCGCGGCCGAGGCTCTCGGCCTGGCGGGGAAATCCGACGCCGAGGCCGAGCACGAACCGCTCCGGGTACGCCTCGGCGAGGGTCGCGGCTCCGGCGGCCATGGTGCTCCCCGGTCTGGCCCACAGATTCGCCACGCCGGACCCGACGACCAGTCGATCGGTCTCGGCGAGCCAGATGCCGAGTTTGGCGAAAATGTCTCTGCCGCCGGGGCTTTCGCCCGTCCAGGCCGAGCCGAAGCCGAGCTCCTCGATCCGGACCACCGCCCGCCGCTGCTCCTCGGCGGGCGCGACGGCCGTCACCTGATTGTTCACCCAGACGCCCACCCGGCCCAGTCGCTCGCGCGCCCGCGCCACGGTCACCGTCGCCGCCATCGCACTCCCCTCCCATTACCGGAGACTTTCTCCGGTTCCGGGTATCACTATATGGAGAGCTTCTCCGTTTGACAATGGGGTGGGCGTGTCACTCCGCGACGACGAAACCTCCACTGGGATCGGCGTATCGGGCGTCGGCGACGGCGTGCAGGGAGGCGGCGAGATCGGCGACGAAGCGGGTGAGCGTGTCGACCGCCTCGTGCTCCCGCGGGTCGGTGGTCCAGGTGGTCATCGGGCGTCCTTCGTGAGTGCGGTGGGGAGGGCGAGGTGGTGGTCGGTGCGCCGTTGGAAGGCGTCCCCGGCGCGCAGGACCAGGGCCTCGTCGAAATGCCTGCCGGACAACGACATCGACAGGGGCGTGCCCGCGGCGGAGAGGCCGATCGGGAGGGCGAGGGTGGGGTTGCCGAGGGGGTTCCAGTAGGGGGTGTGCAGGGAGGGCAGCACCGACAGCGGCTCGTGCTGGTCGATGGAGTCCAGGCGCGGGGCGCCGAGGTGGCCGGTGGGGGTGGCGATGAGGTCGACGGTGTCGAACAGCGCGGCGACGCGAGCGGCGGCGACGCGCCGGACCCGTTGCGCCTGAACGTAATCCGCCCCGCTGACGGCCTGGCCCGCGGCGAGGATGATGCGGGTGCCGCGACCGTAGTCGTCCCACCGGGTGAGCAGGTCGCCGCGATGATAGGCGTGCGCCTCGGCGAGCATGACCACGATATCGACGGCGGTCAGTTCGGGATACATCGGCAGTTCGACCTCGACGATCTCGGCGCCCGCCGCGCGCAGCACGTCGACGGCGGCGGCGAAGCGGCCGGGTTGCGCGGGATCGGTTCCGCCCGAGGCGAATCGGTCCAGCGTGTCCACGCCAACGGTGATCCCGGTCAGATCGCCGACGAGCGCGGCCGGGTAGTCGGGGACCGGGACGCGCGCGCTGTAGGGATCGGACGGATCGTGCCCGGCGAGCACCGACAGCAGCAGCGCGCAGTCGGCGGCGCTGCGGGCCATGGGACCGACGTGGTCGAGGGTGTAGCCCAGCGGGACGACACCGGATTTCGGCACCCGCCCGAAGGTCGGCTTCAGGCCGGTGATGCCGTTGAACGCGGCGGGGATCCGGATACTGCCCGCGGTGTCGGTGCCCACCGCCCCGAGGAACATCCCGGCCGCGACGCCGCTGCCGGAGCCCGAACTCGAACCGCCCGCCCAGCGCTCGAGATCCCACGGGGTGCGCGGGACCGGAAACGGCTTGTCCGGGTCGGGAACTCCGATCGCGAACTCCATCGTCGTGGTCTTGCCGACGAAGATCCCCCCGGCCGCCTCCAACCGCGCCGCGGCGATGCTGTGGCCTTCGGTACGCCCCCACGCGGGATCGAGCACCAGGCTCTGTGCGGTGGTGGGCCCCTGGGGATGGGCGAGAATGTCCTTCAGCCCCAACGGTATTCCGTCGAGCGGCGCGAGCGCGTCCCCGGCGGCGAGGCGTTCATCGACCTGCCGGGCCCGGGCGCGGGCGTCCTCGTCGAACCGGTGGAGGAACACGCCCACCTCGTCGTCGTGGCGATCGGCGGCGGCGAGGACCTGCTCCATCAGCTCGGTGGCGCTGATCTCGCGGCCGCGCAGGGCCGCCGCGGCCTCGCTCAGGGTGCGGACGGTGGGTACGACGGTGGTCATGATCTCACTCCTCGAACGGTGCTCGGCGCACGGTGCCGTTGACGTCGACCCGCGTGACGCGGTCGACGCGGAATTGGAAGTCGCCGCAACAGGTTCCGAGGGCGTAGTCCACGATCTCGCCGTCCCGGTTGCGAATTGCCTGCTCCAGCAGCATCACCGGCTCGCCGGGCAGGATGTGCAGCAGGGCGGCGGTGTGGTCGTCGGCGCGGGCGGGTTGCATGCCGATGTCGAAGCTGTCGATGTCGACGCCGCCGTGGTGCAGCAGCGCGTAGAAGTCGCCGACGAAGGCGGCCTGGTCGACCCGCCCGGCCTCGGGGGCGCGCAGGTAGTTGGTGAACACCGCGATCGGCCGATCGTCCACGCGCAGCACGTATTCCACGCACAGGCAATCGGCGCCGGGTTCGACCGCGTCCAGGCGCGCGGCGATCACCGCGGGCGCGGGCAGCCACGCCCAGTGCAGCAGGCGGGGCGTGATGTGCCCGAGGGCGAGATGCTCCTCGAGCGGGCGCCCGACCGGCGGAAGCGCGCTGGGCACAACGTATTCCGCGCGGACGGGGATCGTGCCCATACCCCGCCGCCGCTCGATCAACCCGGCCCGGCGCAGCAGATCGAGGGCCTCGCGGACCGCGTCGCGCGGGGCCTGGTACTCGGCCATGAGCGCCGCCTCGCCCGGCAGTCTGCCCTCGGCGAAGGCGCCCCCGCGCAGCGCCGCCCGCAACACGTCGTGCAGACGGCGGGCCAGCAGCTGCGAGGCCGAGGGCAGCACCTCGCGGAGCTGGTCACGGAATCTCGCCTGGGTGGGGAACGACATGTCCGAAGCGTGCGCCGGGGCCGCGTTACGCGACAAGCACGGGAGGTAAACGTCCAGTTACGCCGTCCGACACGGCCTTCGCACCGGCCGTGACCAGGGGATTCAACTGCGATGGCGGTGGCTCGCGTCGCCCGGTGACCGGCCCGGCGACCCGCTTCGGGGCCGTGCGGGAGGGGTTACGCGGACCCGGCCGCGTCGAGCAGGCGTCCGCCGAGGGCGATCCGCGCGTCGTGCTGCGGATGGAATTCGACCATGATGTCGTCGCGGAACCGCTCGCCGAAGACCTCCGCGAGGACATCGGTCACCCCCGCGGCCAGCCGCCCCGCGATCTCCGGACCGTCGGGACGGGCGAGCGCACCGGCCTTGATCCCGAATTCGACACTGGGCGCGACGTTCTCGCCGCGCACTCCCCCGACGGCCCAGCGCCCGCTCGGCACACCGACGAGCCGCACCGCCACCAACCGCCGCGCCCACTCGCCATACACGGCCACCACCGCGTCGGTGAGCCCGGCGACGAGGGCGTCCTCGCGCCCGGCGAGCTGAGGTTCGAGCGCGTGCAGGGTGAGGTGCGGCATGATGGCTCCGAAGCGTTGTGGGCAAAACATCTTTGTCCTCAAAGGTAAGTCGAAAGGATCGGCCGCGCAATGGCATTCTCGACCGACGACACCGTGCGGGCGCTGCTGCTGCTCATGCCCCGCCTCGTGGGGCGCGCCAAACGCCTCGGCGTCCCGGCGGCCCTGGGCGGTCACGACCTCGCCCCGCGGCATCTGTCGCTGCTGGCCTATCTCCAGTTCGAGGGTTCGCTGACGGTCGGCGAACTGGCCGAACGGCTCGAGATCGCGCCCACGACCGTGAGCCTCATGGTCGCCGACCTGTCGCGCGGCGGCATCCTGGTCCGCCGGGAGGACGACACCGACCGCCGCCGCCGCATCGTCGCCATCGCCCCGGACCAGCTCGCGGCGGTGGACGCCTGGTTGGGCGGCAGCGCGGCCGCGTGGCGCACGGCCCTGCACGGAACATCGAGCGCCGAACGGGAGACGGTGGTGCGCGTGCTGCGCGCCTACGAGCGGGCCCTCGGCGAACAGGGTTGAGGCCGAGCGGAGCCCGCGATCACAGGGCGTGCAGGCGGGCCAGCACCTCGAAGGCGACGTCGGCGGTGGTGAACAGGGCCCGGATCTCGGCGGCGGTGGCGTCGTGGGCGGCGGGGTTCCGCAGGGCCAGGCCGTTGCCGAAGACGACGACGTTGAAGCCGAGGTCGGCGGTGCGGAGCAGGGGGCGGGTGGCGACGCCCGCGCCGAGGAGGCGGTCCAGGCCCTCGCCGAGGAAGTAGAAGCGCCACAGCGGGCCGAGGTCGGCGGCGTAGACGGCCTCGGTGCGGTCGACGATCTCGAAGCCCGCGTCGCCGATGGCGCCGACGATGCGAAAGTAGTCGCTCGCGTTCTCGGGGCGGGTGCCCACGGCCGCGACGGAGTAGGCGAGGTCGACGGTGAGGTGGGCGTTGTATCCGGCCATGGCGGCGCGGGCCGGGGAGACGTCGCACCGCTGGGCGAGGTCGAAGTAGTTCGCCCAGTGCGATTCGACCGGGCCACCGGTGAATTCGCCGTGCAGGTTGTCCAGGTAGCGGCGCAGCAGCTCGAGGCTGATGGCGTGGGCGTAGTCGGGCGAGGCGAAGGCGGCCGGATCGTGTTGCAGCGGCATGACCGCGGACTGTTCGACGGTGTCCAGCCCGAGGGAGAACAGGCCGCGCCGATCACCGTGGGCGACAAGGATTTCCGTGATCCGGTGATGGCGGTCGACGGCGTCCTCGAGCCGCCGCAGCGGATCTCCGGTGAGCGTCGTCGTATCGCTGAGGGCCGCGAGGTCGCCGATCTCGCTGTCCGACAGCGGGGTTCCGCAGGCCACCGGGAGCGGTTGGGCCTCGACCACCGGCAGCGCGCTCCACGGCAGCACCATGAACACCAGGATCGCCAGCAACGCTCGTCTCGCGGGCACCGGCAGATCATACGAGCGCGCGCCGCTCCCCGTCGCGCCGAACACGGCTCGGACCCCTACGGCGTCCGCTCGGCGGTCGTTCCCGGCACAGCAGATAGATCCCGGCCGCGCATCCGGCCGTGATCACCAGCGCGGCGAGCGCGGGTCCGGGGTCGTGGGTGACCTGGACGAGCCGGTACCAGCGCGGCGAATAGCTGATCCGCCCGAAGGACCGGCCGCGCAGGGCCACTCCCGCCGACGGCACGAACAGCACCACGAGGGCCACCACCGCGCTCGTCGCCCGTCCGGGCAGCGCGGCGACCACGTTGTAGCCGCCGACCAGTCCGATGGCGAGGGCCCCGAGGCTCGCGCACACCCCGCCCGACAGGCCGGTCGCGGCGGTGAGGGCCGCCGCGGCCGCGAGCGCCGCCGACGCCGCGAGCGCGAGCCACGGGCGCGGCCACCGCCGGGCCAGCAGCAGTCCGATCGCCACCATGACCACCACGAGCACGCTCACCCACCACGGATGCGGTACGGCGACAACGGCACTGCCCGACGCGGCGTAGGCCACCAGCAGCAGGAGCATCACCCCGTCGCGGGCGGGCAGGATCAGCGCGGCCACGAGGGAGGTGACCACGACGAGCGCCACCCCGGCCACCGGCACGCCCGGCCGAGAGGTGCTGTGCGCCAACCAGGTCGAGGAGATCAGGATGCCGAGCACCGCGATCATTCCGGCCACGATCGGCGCGAGCGGAAGCAGCGAACCGGGATGTTTGGCGGGCGCCCGGTGCGCGTCGACGGCCAGATTCCAGCCGATGAACACCACCGCGAGGCCGACGAGCCAGATCGGCGGCGCGTCGCCGAGCAGCGCCTCGAACCGGTTGGTCGAGCCGGTCTCGGCGGGCGGCTGGGCCAGATCGCCCAGCACGATCGACCCCAGGCAGCCGAACAGGTACGCGCCCGTGGCCGCCGGATTGGTCCACACCGCCGCCGGGATCGCGCCGATCACCACCCCGGCCAGCAGCGAATCGATGTAGTTCAGCGTGCTCAGCGAGTCGAAGTTCGCCCAGTGCAGCGCCGCGTGATTGACGAACATCCCCGCGAGCGCGACCCCCGCCGCGTACCAGGCCACGCGGCGGCTGCACAGTCCGATCGGGACGGCGACCGCGATCACCGCGACCATCGCGCCCGCGGCCATGGACTGCGGCACGCTCATGATGAGCAGATCGATCGAGGGCGAGGCGGCCAGCGCGAACCAGCTGAACGAGATCGGCATCATGATCGCCAGGCCCGCGCTGATCGAGCTGAGCAGGACCGCGATCACGCGGACCGCGTCACCGCGGCCGTGGATGCCCAGGTACCCCGGGAGCTCGGCGGGGCGGATCTCGCCGACGCGCACGCGAGCCTCCTGTCGTCGAGCGGAGCGACCTGTTATCTGATGGCAATCCTTACGGGGCGGGGTAACGATCGCCTCTAGTTTCGGTTGCCGAATAGTTGCTGTTGGTCCTCGAGGGTCGTTCCGGACGTCGCTCGACGGCGCCGCGTCGGCGATCTCCGGACATCGATCCGGCCTCTTCCGGGCCCGACACGCGGCACGATCGTGACCACGAAACATGTTGCCGCGCAGTGTTTTCGGGACAACCCGGTGCTCGTCCCCGAGCGTCGATCCGGCGATGCCAGTACCGTGTACCCGGCCGGGAATGGGCGCCGGAGGCCGCGGATCGGTTTGCGCGGCCTCGCCGGACGCCCAGCCCTCGGTCAGCGGGCCGACACCGCCCGCTCGCGTGAGGAAGGACCGTTGCACCTGATGAGGCAGATCGATCGAGCCGTGGCGGCCGTGGAGTCGCATCCGATTCCCGCGGTGGTCTTCACCCTGGTGGGTCTGGCGGTCGCGGCCGGTGCGGTCGTCGTGCTGCGCAAGGCGCTGCGCGCGGCCAGACGTCACGTGATCACGGCCGAACAGGCGGGCACGGTCGTCGCCGCGGCCATCGCGACCGGGGTCAGCGCGCAGGGCATGTGGGTGTTCTTCGACGAATCCCTGCATCTGCCGGTGTCGCTGCGGGTGATGTTCTTCTCGTTCCTCGAGATCATGGTGATCACCTCGGCGCTGCGGGCGCGGGCCGCGCAGCGCGCGGGCGGGTCGGCCGGAGTCGACGGCGTCGCCATGTGGGTGCTGACCTGCCTGTCCGCGGTGCTCGCCGCCACCGACGCGGACAATCTCGGCACGCTGCTGATCCGGCTGTCCGCCCCGCTGGTCGCGGCGTGGGGGTGGGAGCGCAGCATGGCGCTGGAACGCCGCCGCGCCGGGCATTTCCGCGGCATCAACTGGCGGCTCACCCCCGAGCGGATCCTCATCCGCCTCGGCCTGGCCGATCCGACCGACCGCACGCCCAGCGAGGTCGCCACCCAGCGCCGGCTCATCGGCGTCGCCCTGGCCCACGATCGTGTCCGCACCCTCCTCGATTCGGGCGCGCGCGGCCGCCGGGTCGAACGCGCCAAACGGGGGTTGCAGAAGGCCATGCGCGACGCGGTCGAGGAGGGCGGCCTGATCACCGAGCAGGGCCAGCGCACGGTCCTGCTCGACACCATCGCCATTCTGTCGAGCACCTCCGCGCTGCTGGAGATGCGGCTGCCGAATCCGTGGGAGGCGCGCGACTCCGCGCCCGCCACCGAGGAGTCCGCGTCGACGAACGGACACCACCCGCCGATCGCCACGGCCGTCACGTCCGAGAACGGGCACAACGGCCACCACGCACCCACCCACAACGGGCAACCGATCGTGACCCTCGAGAACGAGGCACGACCGCACAACGGGACCCCGGTCGACGACCCGGTGCCCGACGACGCGGCGACGCCGGAACCCACCACCGCCCCGATCTCGAACGGCCACAACGGTTTCGACCGCGCCCCGGAGACCAACGGCCACAATCCCTTCGGACACGACGCGCCCGCCGATCCCTACCCCACCGCCGAACTACGCCTTCCCTCCGGCGATTCCGCGGCCCGGCAACTGCGCCGCGATCCCGATGTCCGGGCCCGGGTGCGGGAGCTCTACGCGGCGAATCTCCCGCTCACCGAGATCGCGGCCCAGGTGGGCATCAGTCGGCGCACGGTCGGGCGGATCGTCGCCGATCTGCACGACCAGCCCGGCCGCCCGGACCAGGAGGATCCGGACACCGTGGCGCACAACGGTTCCGGGGAGCTGTCACACGCGTAGTTCGGCGGCCTCGAACAGCAGCCGCAGCGCGAAGGCGACGGTCTGGTCGAGCACCTCCTCGGGTTCACCGGAGAACTGCCGGTGGATCGTGTCGACACCCTTGTCGGTCGCCACGCCGAACCACACCGATCCGGCCGGTTCGCCGTCCTGTGGGCCCGGGCCGCCGACGCCGGTGGTCGCGACCGCGAGGTCCGCCTCGAGCAGCGACCGCACGCCCGTGGCGAGCGCCGCGGCCGCCTCCGAACAGACCGGCGGCACATCGGGCATGTTCAGCACCTTGCGCTTCACCTCGGTCGCGTAGGCGACCACCCCGCCCCGGAACCACTCCCCCGAATTCGGGGCCGCCCCCAGGGCCGAGCACAGCTTGCCCGCCGTCAGCGACTCCGCCACCGCGACGGTCACCTCCGCCGCCTCGATCAACTCGGCCAGCCGAGCGGGATCGTCCTTGTTCTCCGACACAACCTCACCTCTCTCCGCGGGTCCCGCCACGCTACCGGCGAACGGGACGAAGGTGTCGGCACGACGCGGAATCCGGCAAGTGGCCGACAGTGCGCCCGAACCCGGAGATACTGGTGACATCCGAATGTTGATACCATCCCAATCGGCCCGACTCGGCTGATCGTCGGCAAGACAGGACAGCGATGGCTACCCAGGCGCACCCCCTTCCGCCCGGAACGTCGCATCGCCTGCCGCCCATCGGAACTCGGCTCCCCGACCGCTGTCACCGGTCCTGCGCCGAACTCGACCGGCAGAGCGAGCGATGGGCCCGGCCGTATCTGGAGAAACACTTCGGCGACGCGGACATCGCGCGGCGGTACCTGCGCCGCCGCCCGAATCACTTCGCCTGCTCGGCCTTTCCGGCCATGCGCGGCGATCGGGCCCTGGACCTGACCAACCTGATGATCCCGGTCGCCTTGTGCGACGAGACCTTTCGCGAACCCGGCGTCACGGAGAACTACGGCGCCACCAAGGCCCTGCACACCCGTTGGAGCAGCGTCTTCGCCGGGCGCGAGCCCCCGCCGTCGGCGGATCCGGTGTTCCGGATGGTGTTCACCGCGATCGAGGCGGCCGAACGGCAGATGACCCCGCACCTGGCCCGGCGGGCGCGCCGCGCGTGGCGCGAGATCGCCGACAGCCACCTGGACGAGGCGAAACGCTGGCCGAGCGCGACCACCGTCGATCTCGACCGCTATCTGAAGGCGCGCCGGACGACCGCGCTCGGGTGGTGGCTCACCACCCACCTCGAATACGCGCTCGGGATCGACCTCTGCGATCTGGCCGTCGCACCGCGGCTCACGGCGCTGCGCCGGGCGGTCGTGCATCATCTCGTCCTGGTGCGCGACCTCTACTTCTTCGCCCCGGAGCCCGCCGACCCGCACCCCGCGAACGCGGTCGGCGCGCTCGTCCGCCGCGGGCGGATGAGCGTGCAGGCCGCGGTGGATCGGCTGGCCCAGGTGCTCGACGAGACCGAGATCGGATTCCTCGAGCGTCGCACCGACATCCTCGCCGGTGACCTCGGCCCGCGCAGCGACGTCCGCGCGTACGTGGACGGCCTCGGCCACCTGATGTCGGGCAATCTTCGCTGGGCGCAAGAGGTTTCGCGCCCGGGCGCGGGAAGCCCCTAACGGACCGCGCGCCGGTGCCCGGTCATCGCGGCGCTCCGGCGCGCGGGCTCGCGCCGGCGCCGCGCGTGCGCGATCCACTCGTTGAACGTCGCCCGCAGCCGGTCCGCTTCCACCGACGTCAGCTCGGTTTCGTAGACGATGCCATCCAGTTCGAAAACCACGGTCGAGACGCTCGCGCGTCCCAGCTCGGCGGCCTGATCTTCCGCCATTTCAAACCACCCTCCAGGTACTGCACACTCGATATCCCTCCGCCCGAGTTCCTCGACGCGGCATTCCCCGACCGAACGGCGGCCACGGCCGCAGGGCCGTATCGCAACCGTGCCGTAGTCCCCGGCGCGACCGCTGAGTTGTTGCTCGCGTTCGGCTGGAACGGAACCGTTTCCGACCTTCGGCCATCCCGTCTTCTCCGCCGGTCATGCACGTTCTCCTTCGCGTGGCCGTCGCCAGGTGGGACTCAGGGGTCGAGATCGAAACACCGAGGACTCGGTAGTTCAGATGGTATCAACATCTGAATGTTTGCTACATCCCAATGCCGAATCGAGACCGAACGGACGGCGTGGAAGGTGTCCGAATTGCCCTGTCTCAGCGGGCAAGTGCGGGGATCGCGCTGGCCAGGGTCACGCAGTACCAGCAGGTGTAGAGCAGGTAGGTGATGTTGTCCGCGTGCCGGTCGCGCAGGCGCAGCACCCGCCAGGAAATGGTCAGCGACATGGCCGCCGCGACTCCGCCGAGCAGCTGCGCGGGCAGGCCGGCGTGCCGATACAGCAGGACGTCCAGGGCCACCGGGTAGCCCGCGAAGGCGATCCCGAACAGCCACCGCGCGTTGCGATCTCCGAGCACGACCACCGCGGTACGGCGCCCGGCGGCGAGATCACCGGTGACGTCGCGAAGATCCTGCAACGAGACCAGGA
The DNA here is from genome assembly GCF_053588115.1 of Nocardia sp. NPDC003482. NCBI lineage: Bacteria > Bacillati > Actinomycetota > Actinomycetes > Mycobacteriales > Nocardiaceae > Nocardia > Nocardia sp. NPDC003482. The sequence continues at coordinate 164,812 of NZ_JBSFPI010000001.1, read as the reverse complement.
CCCCGAGGGGCACCGCGATCGCGGCGATCCACGTCCACGCCGACGCGTCCAGGGGCATGACGATCCGCCAGGCCGCGGCCAGCTGCGCGACGGTGCCCGCGACCATCGCCGCGTTCTTGCCCCACCAGCGGCGCGCACCGCCGAGCTGATCGTGAAAGATCCACGCGCCCACCCACATCAGCGTCCACTCGACGACGCCGAGGGCCAGCCCCGCCGCCAGGAACGCCGTCGTCACCGCGAACAGCCGCCACCGCGCGCCGCGCTCGTCGATCAACCCGGACACCAGCGGCCGGTGCGGCTTGTTGTGCCGGTCCTCCTCGATGCCGGTCAGCTGGTTGGAGAGGTTGAACGTGTAGATGTAGAGCCAGAAGTAGATCAGGCAGGACAGCACGATCCCCGGCAGCGCCGCCGCGGACCGCCCGCTGTGCGCCCAGGCCGCCAGCGCGAAGGTCGTCGCGGGGATCACGGTGGCGGTCAGATCGCCCCACGTGAACGACCAGCAGACGAGCGCCTCGCGCGCGATCGCGGCGGCGAACCGGCCGACGGGCCGCCGCACGGGAATCGACAGCTGCATCGCATCGACCTCTCGGGAACCGCGCGGGTCAGACCGGCGACACCGACGGTTCGCGCCGGATCGGGCGCATCGCGAGGGCGCGCGGGGCGGGCAGTTGGGACAGCGGCAGCGTGGCGGGCAGCGGCGCCACCGCCGACAGCCGCCAGCGGGCGAGGACGGTCGCGAGGGTCAGGCCCGCCTCGATGCGGCCGAACTGTTCGCCGATGCACCGGCGCGCGCCGATCCCGAAGGGCAGGTACGGCTTTCGCCGCAGGTCCGGATCGGTCCAGCGCTCCGGCGCGAACGTGTCCGGATCGTCGTAGAGTTCGCGATTGCGATGGATGATGTGCGGGCTCACCGCGACGGTGCTGCCCGCGGGCAGCCGGACGCCGTCGAGTTCGGTATCGCTCGCGACGACCCGGGTCAGCAGCCAGCCGGGGGGATAGAGTCGCAGCGTCTCGTCGATGACATTGCTCACCAGGGGAAGTCGCGACAGGTCCGCGGGCGCGGCGGCCCGGCCCGCGAGCACCTCGTCGACCTCGCGCTGCACCGCGCGCAGCGTTTCGGGGCGGCGATCGAGCGAGTACAGCGCCCACAGGACGCAGCTGGCGGTCGTCTCGGCACCGGCGAGGAAGAAGGTGAAGACCTGATCGACCAATTCGACGTCGCTCCAGCCGGTTTCACCGTCCGCGCCGCCCGCCCGGATCAGCGCGGACAGCAGATCGCCGCGGTCGTGGTCGTCGGCGCGGCGCTCGGCGATGACCTCGGCGGCGAGCGTGCGCACCCGGCGGGCGGCGGCGTTGTAGCGCCGGTTGCCGGGGGTGGGCAGCGCGTTGATCCAGCCGGGCAGCACGGTGCGCCGGAACAGGCCCGCGGCGATCGTGCGCAGATCGGCGGCGACATCGCGAATCTGGCGCTGCGACAACGACGTCGAGAACATGGTCTCGACGGCGACCGCGAAGGTCATGGTCGACAGTTCGTCGCTGACGTCGACCACCTCGCCGTCGCGCCAGCCGCCGATGGTCTCGTGGATCGCGCCGACCATGATCCCCGCGTACCCGCGGACGCGGTCGGTGCGGAACGCGGGCGCGCACAGCTTGCGCTGGCGGCGGTGGCGACTGTGCGGGCAGGTGCCCAGGCCGTCGCCCGCGACCTCGCGGGACCGCTCGTAGAACGGGCCGCCCTTGTCGTAGGTGCGGTCGTCGGCGAAGACCTTCCAGGCCAGGGCCGGATCGCAGACCACGACCACCTGCTGCGCGGCGACCCGCAGGCGGCACAGCGGGCCCCGATCGGCAAGGGCGGCAAGGAATCCCAGCGGATCGCGCAGCAGCGGGAGCGCGTGGCCCAGCAGCGGCAGACCGCCGGGGACCAGGGGGATGTCATCGATCTCGTTCATGCCGGTCCCTTCTTCGGCGCGGGAGCAACGGCCGCCGACGTTCCCGGATATCATCAGGATGGTAGCAACATCCCGATGCCTCATACATCTCGAGCGCGGTGCTGACGACCCCGGCGCACGGGCCGGTCGCGAGCCTGTTCGTCAAGGGTTGATACTCATCCACTAGCGTCGGCGGTCGGACGTCGACGTCGACGGACGCACGGAGACGGGTGAAAGGGCCATGGTTCGTCTGACCAGAGCGGAACAGCAGATCCGCACCCGGCGCAAGGTTCTGGAGGCGGCCAAGGCCGAGTTCACCGCGCGCGGGTTCCGCGGGGCCACGGTCGACGGCATCGCCGAGCGGGCCGACCTCACCCGGGGCGCGGTCTACTCGAACTTCCCCGGTAAGCGCGCGTTGTATCTGTCCGTGCTGGCCCACGAGGCCGAGCACGCGCCGCCGCCCGCGGGCCGCAAGCCCGCGCGCACCCTGCCCGCGGCGCTGGAGAGCTTCGCCGGGACGTGGATGCAGCGCATTCCGCGGTCGACGTCCTACGATTCGGGCGGCTCGTCGCAATTGCAGTCCCCCAATCTCAGCATCGACTTCATTCCCGAGATCACGAGCGACGAGCGGCTGCGGCGGCCGTTCACCCAGTTGCTCGCGTTCGACGCGATTCTGCTGGGCCGCGCCATGCAGTCTCTCGAGGGCCGGAGCGAGCCGTCCACATTGCCCAGCTATGTCGCGACGGCGGAGTCGATTCTGACCATTCTGTACGGAGCGACTCAATTGTCGTTCGCCGCACCCGAATTCGTCAACGCGGCGCATGTGATGGCGCTGTGCGGCAAGGTCGCCACATTGGACGAACCGCCCGAGGTGGACCCGGCCCCGCGACCGGGCGGCCGGGGCGCCCGCGCGGTCGTCGAGGCGTGGATCGCGCCCGAGTGCGTCGATCTGCTGCACAATCGCCCGGCCCGGTTCGGCGCCCGGCAGCTGATCGCGGTGCTGGGCATCGATAGGCTGGCCACCATCGCCGACGCGCTGGTCGCGCTGCCCGCGCAGTTCCCGGTGACCGTCGTGATCGGCACGGCCGACCCGGCCGAGACCGCGCCGCTGGCCCGGCTCGCCGTCGCCGACGTCAGCCGCTCCCTGCGGCACGCCTTCCCCGCCGCCGCCCTGGCGAATCTGCAAGTGGTGGTGGACGATTCGGGCGTGGCCGTGGCGTGCGGCGTGCCCGCGGTCGACGACGGCTCCGAGGCCGCGCTGCTCGTGGCGCGCGACCACGTCGTGACCCGGGCCGAGGGGCGCGCGGCCGCCGCGGCCGTCGCGGCGCGGGCGAATTCGGTGTCCTAGCCGCCGTAGGCCCGCAGGAAGACGTCGACGGCGGCGTCGGCGATGGCGTCCAGTTCGTCGTCGGCCACCGGGCGGGTGCCCAGCCGGGAGTGGGCCTCGAGCGGTCCGGTCAGCAGCGCCAGGAAATGTTCGGCCGCGCGCGTGGGGTCGCACGGGCGCAGGACTCCGGCGAGGGACAGCCGGGCGAGCCGGTCGCCCAGCGCCTCGGCCAACTCCAGCGAGGTGCGCTCCTGCACGGTGAGCACCAGGTCCGGGAAGGCCGCCGATTCGGCATAGGCCAAGGCGCGCAAGGCGTGTGCGCGTTCGCCCGCGCAGATTCGCACCAGCCGTGCCGCGGCCGTGCGCAGGCGAGGGCCGAGGTCGGGGCCGGTCTCGCGCAGCGGGTCGAGCGCGGCCAGGCATTCGGCGGCGACCTCGTCGGCCGCGGCGGCGACCGCGCCGCGGAACAGGGTCTCCTTGTCGGCGAGGTGGTTGTAGACGGTGGGCTTGGCGACCCCGGCCGCGGCGGCGATCTCTTGCACATTGGCCCGGCCGAATCCGCGCCGGGCGAAGACGGTGAACGCCGCGGCGAGGATCGCGTGGCGTTTGTCGATTCGTCCTCGGGTCGGGCTCTCGGGGGTCACGGTGTGATGGTACGCGGTCGGATGAACTCGCCCGTTCAGTATTGCGCCCTGACCGGTAGGGACATTAGATTGAACTCATGAGTTCAATTGCGAGGAGGCCGTCGTGATCGTCCACCTGTTACGCTTCGCGTTTCGCGCGGAGACCACCGAGGAGCAGAAGGCCCGGGTGTTGGCGTTGATACGCCGCACGGCCGCGGCCGAATCGGTGTCCTTCGCCACCGTCGGGCGCTTTCTCGGCGACCCCGATTCGGGCTTCACCCATGCCTATTCGTTCGGGCTGGCCGATCTCGACGCCCTCGAGCGCTACATGTACGACCCCGCGCATCTGGCCGGAGATCCGGAGATCCTGCCGCACTTCGCCAAACTGCATGTGGGACCGGACGTCTCCGACGACCCGGATCCGGAGCTGGGCGCGAAGATCACCGCGATCTACGAGGCCAAACTCGCCCGATATCCCGAGTGGGAACAGCTGATGAACGCCATTCCCGAATTGAGCTTCGGCTGAGGCTCAGTCGCGTCGCACGGCGGCCAGCAGCTCCCGGGTGCGGGCGCGTTCGGCGGGGTCGCCGCGCAGGCTCACCAGCAGATCGGTGACCCCTGCGCGCGCGTACGCCCGGATGCCCTCGGCCACAATGTCTTCCGGGCCGATGAGGGCAGTCTCGTGCACGCCCCGCAAGCCTTGGCGCTCCAGCACGCGGCGATAGCTCGGGAGCGCGGAGACCGGGGCCAGCTGGTGGGCGAGCTGGGCGCGGTGCGGCGACGGGTCGTCGGTCACGACCGCGGAGACGATGGTGGCGACGCGGGGCGCGGGTCGCCCGGCGGCGTCGGCGGCGGCCCGGACGGCGGGGGCGATGTGATCGGCGACGAATTCCGGTGTGCTCCACACTGTGACGACACCGTCGGCCAGTTCACCCGCCAGCCGCAACAGCTTCGGTCCCAGCGCCGACAGCAGGACGGGTGGGGCGGGGGCGTCGGGGACGGTGATCGTCGCGGCGGCCCGGATCATGGGGCCGTCGGCGTCGACCGCCTCCCCGCGCAGCAGCGGCATCAGCACCGACAGGTACTCGCGAAGGTGTTGGGCGGGGCGGTCGTACGACAGCCCGAAGGTGCCCTCGATGATCGGCGGGTGGCTGGGGCCGACGCCGAGGGTGAAGCGGCCGGGCGCGAGGGCGGCGATCGTCCGGGCCTGCGCGGCGAGCACGACCGGATGCCGGGGATAGGTCTGCACCACGGCGGTGCCCACCTCGATGCCGGGCACCTCGCGCAGGGCGACCGCCGCCACGGTCGCCGCGTCCCAGCTCAACGCCTGGTTGAAATACACGCTGTCCAAACCGGATTCGGCGGCGTTCGCCACCAGGGCGAGCACCTCCGGCACGGGCGGGCTGTCGGCGAGATAGATCCCCAGGCGCATCCTCACACCTTCGCACGATCATGATCGGCGAGCGACTCGTCGTCGCCCACGTAGGCCGACCACAGCCGCCGGTACGGGCCGTCGATCACGGAAAGGTCGGCGTGCGAACCGGTTTGGAGCAGGCGACCCTCCCCCATGACCACGATGAGGTCGGCGTCGGCGGCCGTGGCCAGGCGGTGCGCCACCACGATCGTGGTGCGTCCGGCGGTGAGCACGTCGATGGCCGCGCGGACGCGGGCGTCGGTGGCCAGATCCAGGGAGGCGGTGGCCTCGTCGAGAATGAGTATGTCGGGTTCGACGAGTTGGGCGCGGGCCAGGGCGAGCAGCTGACGCTGGCCCGCGGACAGGGCCGCGCCGTGCGCGCCGATGGGCTGACGGTAGCCGTGTTCCAGGGCGGCGATCATCTCGTGGGCGCCGACCGCCCGTGCCGCCCATTCGACGTCGGCCGGGCTCGCCTCGGGGCGGCCGTAGGCGATGGTGGCGTGGACGGTGTCGCCGAACAGGAACGGCTCCTGCGGAACCACGCCGAGCCGTTTGCGGTAGTCGCGCAGCTGATAGCTCCGGACGTCGACGCCGTCGACGAGCACCGCCCCCTCCGTCGAGTGATACAGGCGCGCAAGCAGTTTCACCAGCGTGGACTTGCCCGCACCCGTCTCGCCGACCACGGCCACCCGTTGCCCCGGTTCGATCACCAGATCGATGCCGGACAGCACGCGCGCCCCGGCCGGATCGTAAGCGAATCCGACGCCGCGGAATTCGATTCGGCCCGCGAGTCGTTCGACCGGGCGGGCATCGGGTTCGTCCGGCGTGTCGACCGGTTCGCGCAGCAGGGCGCCCAGCCGCTCCACCCCGACCACCGCCTGCTGATAGCTGTCGAAGACCTGCGACAGCTGCTGGATCGGCGCGAACAGCAGATCGATGTAGAGCAGGAACGCGATCAGCGTGCCCGCGGTGAGCGCGCCCGCCCGCACCTCGTGCACGCCCACGGCGAGTACGGCCGCGGTGGCGACCACCGACATGATCTCCACGAACGGGAAGAACAACGCCATCAGGGTCTGGCTGCGCAACCGCGCGTTACGGTAACCCCAGGAGCGGCGCTCGAATCCGCGCTGATTGACCGCCTCGCGCCGATACGCCTGGGTGACGGCGATGGTGTCGACGTTCTCCTGGAGGTAGGCGTTGGCGGCGCTGACCTGTTCGCGCGCCAGATGATAGGCGGGCACCGAGGCCCGCCGGAACGCGATCGTCGCGACCGCCAGCACCGGCAGCACCGCCAGCACGACCAGCGCGAGCCGGGCGTCGATCACCAGCAGCGCCACCACCACACCCGCGATGGTGAGGGTGCTGGTCAGCGCGACGGCCAGACCGGTTTGCAGGAACGTCGACAGCCCGTCCACATCGGTGACCATCCGGGTCATGATGCGCCCGGCCAACTCTCGTTCGTAGAACCGCAACCCGAGCCGTTGCAGATGCGCGAACACCTTCACCCGCAGGCCGTAGAGCAGCCGCTCGCCGGCCCGGCCGGTGACCCGCACCTGGGCGACGGTGATCGCCCAGTCCACCAGCACCAGCGTCAGCGCGGCCCCGGCCGCGCCGAGCAGCACCGCGCGCGATCCGGCCAGCACGCCGCGGTCGATGCCGTGCCGCACCAGCACCGGGATCACGATCTGCGCCAGCGCGTCCAGGGCCACCAGCCCGAGCCCGGCCAGCAGCGGGATCGCGAACGGCCGCAGCAGCCGGGCGAGATCGAACCGCGGATCGGGGGTGTGCGAGAACGACTGCGGCACATCGGGTTCCCCGGCGACCGACGGGAGCCGATCGATGCGGGCGCGGACGTCGCCGCTGGGTGGGGCGCTGGACATGAGCCCGCCACCGAGGTGCCCGCCCAGTGCCCCGGGCGCGCTGGCGGCGCGGCGCGCGAACGCCTTGGCCATCTGTTCCAGGGCGCGGGACTCGTCGCCGTCGCCGTCCCCGGCCGCCCACAGCCCGGCCGTGGGCACGGGGTCGCGCACGCCGCTCAGGTCGGCGGCGATGCTCACCGGGTCGGGCGGGGTGAACAGGGCGTGGAACAGTTCCCCGGAGGTCTGGAGGTCGGCGAGGGTGCCCTGTTCGGCGATGCGGCCCTCGTCGAGGACCGCGACCCGATCGGCCAGGGCGAGCGTCGAGACGCGGTGCGCCACCACGAGTGTGGTGCGCTGGCGGACCTCGGCGGCGACGCGCCGGAAGATCTCCTCCTCGACCTGAGCGTCGATGGCGGAGGTGGCGTCGTCGAGGACGAGGATCGGGGCGTCGGTGAGCAGCGCGCGGGCCAGCGCGATCCGCTGGCGTTGCCCGCCCGAGAGTCGTTGCCCGCGTTCGCCGATGAGGGTGTCCAGCCCCTCGGGCAGGGCGGCGACGAAGTCGTCGGCGGCGGCCAGGTACAGGGCGTGGCGGACCTGCGCGTCGGTGGCGTCGGGGCGGCCGTAGGCGACATTGGCGCGCACGGTGTCGGCCATCAGCGCGGTGTCCTCGAACACCATCGCCACCCGGGCACGCAGGTCGGGCAGGTCCCGAATGTCGGTGCCGTCCAGCAGGATTCGGCCCGCGTCCGGTTCGAACAGCCGCGGCAACAGCTGGACGAGCACCGATTTCCCGGAACCGGCCGCGCCCGCGATCGCGACCGTCTCCCCCGCCGCGACGGTGAGGTCCAGGCCGCGAAGCACCGGCGGCTGGTCCTCGAACGCGAAACGCACGCCGTGGAATTCGAGGCGCGGCGGCGGACCCGTCGCGCCGGACGGCTGCGGCGCGACCGTCTCCGTCGGCGCGGACTCGATCACCTCGCGCACGCGTTCCAGCGACGCCCGCCCCTGCTGGCTGACGGTGAGCAGCATGGTGAACATGCGCACGGGCGTGACGAACGACCCCAGATAGGTCATGAACGCCAGAAACGTTCCGAGCGTGAGGGAGTGGCGCAGCGCGAGCAGGCCGCCGACCACGAGCACCAGCGCCTGCCCGGCGGCGGGCACGGCCTGCATGACCGGGGTGTATCGGGCGGTGAGCCGGGTGACCCGCAGCCGCGACCGGTACAGGTCGCGCGCGGACGCGGCGAGCCCGTCGAGTTCGTGGGACTCCTGCCCGAAACCCTTGACCACCCGCACCCCGGTGACCGCGGCCTCCACCCGCATCGCGACCTCGGCGGCGCGGGCCTGGGCGTCCCAGTTGGCCGGGAACAGGTCGCGCTGACTGCGCCGGGTGATCAGCCACAGCGCCGGGATCACCAGCAGCGCGATCAGGCTGAGCGCCGGGGACAGGGTCGCCATGAGCGCCAGCGACACGACCACCAGCAGCGCATTGCCCGCGACGAGCGGAACCAGTTGCAGGAACATCTGAATCAGCGTCACGTCGGTGATGGCCCGGCTCACGACCTGTCCGGTGTAGAGCCCGGAGCGCTGCCGCCCGGTCACCCGCAGCAGCGCCGCGAACAGGTCGCGGCGCAGATCGTGTTGCACGTCCAGCGACAGCCGCGACGATCCGGTGCGCCGCGCGAAGGCGGCCGCGAACCGGGCCGCTCCCACCGCGAGCAGCACCGCCACCCACGGCAGCACCGACGCGGTCGTGGTGGTGAGCGCGTCGACCACGTGCCGGACCAGCAGCGGCAGCACGGCGGTGAGCACCGCCGCCACCACCGAGCCCGACGCGGCGACGAAGACGGTCCGGCGGTGCCGCGCGCACCGCCGGACCAGATAGCGCATCCAGTCGGGACAGGAACTCATCCGGCGACCACGAGCTCGTCCGCCCCGTCGAACTGGTTGACCGGCCGCGCCAAGCCGTAGTGGCCGCGCAGCGTGGTCTCGGTGTAGTCGGTGCGGAACAGGCCGCGCCGCTGGAGGATCGGCACCACCTGATCGACGAAGCGCTCCAGGCCCGAGGGCAGCACGGCGGGCATGATGTTGAACCCGTCGGCCGCGCCGCGGGTGAACCATTCCTCGATGGTGTCGGCGACCTGCTCCGGGGTGCCCGCGAAGGTGCGGTGCCCGCGCCCGCCGCCGAGCCGCCCGATGAGCTGGCGCAGCGTGAGCCGTTCGCGCCGAGCCAGATTCGCGATGAGCGTGAAGCGGCTCTTGGCGCCCTGGATGTCGTCCTCGGTGGGCAGGTCCGCGGGCAGTTCGGCGTCGAGATCCAGATCCTCGACGGGAATGCCCCAGGTGCGGGCCAATTGGCGTTTGGCGTACTCGGGGGAGATGAGCCGCTCGAGTTCGGCGTCGAGGGCGCGGGCCTGCTCCTCGGTGTCGCCGATGACGGGCACGATGCCGGGCAGGATCTTGACGGTCTCCGGGTCGCGGCCCAGCGCGACCGCGCGGCGCTTGAGATCGGTGTAGAAGGCCAGCCCGTCGTCGAGGGTCTGCTGCGCGGTGAACACCGCCTCGGCGTAGCGGGCGGCGAACTCCTTGCCGTCCTCGGACGAACCCGCCTGCACCAGAACGGGATAGCCCTGCGGCGGGCGCGGCACGTTCAGCGGGCCCGCGACCTTGAAGAACCGGCCCTCGTGGTCGATGGCGCGCACCTTGTCGGGGTCGGTGTGCAGGCCCGCCTCCTTGTCGGCGAGGACGGCGTCGTCGGCCCAGCTGTCCCACAGTTTCGTTGCCACATCGACGAATTCGGCGGCCTTCTCGTAGCGCAGCCGGTGGTCGGGCACATCGTCGAGACCGAAGTTGCGGGCCGCGTCCGCGCCCGCGGTGGTGACGATGTTCCACCCCACGCGCCCGCCGGAGACCCAGTCCACCGACGCGAACCGGCGCGCGAGGTTGAACGGCGAGTTGTAGCTCGTGGACGCGGTGGCGATCAGCCCGATCCGCGAGGTCTGCACGGCGATGGCGGTGAGCAGCACGGTGGGTTCGAGTTTGCCCGCCGGGCGGCGGCCGGTGTCGCCGAACAGGACCGGGCTGTCGGCGAAGAAGATCGAGTCCAGCTTCCCGCGTTCGGCGATCCGCGCGAGGTTCACGTAGTGCTCGATCCGGGTGTTGGCGTGCGGATCGGATTCGGGCAGCCGCCACGACGCCTCGTGGTGGCCGGTGGACATGAGAAAGGCGTTGAGGTGCAACTGTTTCGGCATGGGATTCGCTTTCAGACGGCGGTGGGCACGACGCCCAGCGCGGTGAGCAGGGAGCGGCGGATGCGCTGGAATTCCGGTCCGCCCGGGTCGCGGGCGGGCGGGAGGTCGATGGGCAGGTCGACGGTGATGCGGCCGTCGTCGAGCACCAGCACGCGGTCGGCGAGGGTGACGGCCTCGTCCACGTCGTGGGTGACCAGCAGTACGGTCGGGGTGTGCCGGGCGATCAGCGCCCGCAGCAGTTCGTGCATGCGGATGCGGGTCAGCGCGTCCAGCGCCCCGAACGGTTCGTCGGCCAGCAGCAGGTCGGGCTCGCCGACCAGGGCCCGCGCGAGCGCCACCCGCTGTTGCTCTCCACCGGAAAGCTCAGTGGGCCAGGCGCGTTCGCGTCCGGCGAGCCCGACCTCCGCCAGCAGCGCCCGTCCGGCCGCCCGCCGCGCGCGGGGCTGGCCGTAGAGCACGTTGGTGAGTACCCGCTGCCAGGGCAGCAGCCGCGAATCCTGGAACACCATCGAGGTTTTCGCGGGCACCCGCAGCGAGCCGGTGCCGGGCACGTCGTGGTCCAGTCCCGACAGGGCCCGCAGCAGGGTGCTCTTGCCCGAGCCGCTGCGGCCCAGCAGCGCCACGAACTGGCCGGGCGGGATGGTGAGCGTGATCCGGTCCAGGACGGTGCGATCGCCGAAGGACCGCACCAGGTCCCGGGTCCGCACGCCTAGGTCGCGATCGTGCGACGCCATGACAGCACCTTGCGTTCGAGCAGCCGGATGAGGGAGTCGGAGACGAGTCCGAACACGCCGTAGACGACCAGGCAGACCAGGATCACGTCGGCCTGCCCGTAGTTCTGGGCGTTGAACATGAGCTTGCCGAGCCCGTCGGTGGCGTTGACCTGTTCGACGACCACCAGCGACAGCCAGGACCCGGTGACCGAGAGCCGCAGGCCGAGGAAGAAGCCGGGCAGCGACCCCGGGATCACCACCCGGCCGATGAACTCGCCGCGCGAAACCCCTTGCACCTCCGACAGTTCCACGAAGCGCTTGTCGATGGTGGTGAGCGAGGCGTGGGTCTGCAGGTACATGGCGATGACGACGCCGAGGGTGATGAGCACGATCTTGAACGTCTCGCCGATGCCCAGCCACAGGATCAGCAGCGGGATCAGCCCCAGGCTGGGGATGGCGCGCTTGACCTGGAGCGGGCCGTCGATCAGCGACTCACCCAGCCGGGACAGGCCCGACAGCAGCGCCAGACCGGTGCCGACGAGCACGCCGATGCCGAGGCCGATGGCGGCGCGGCGCAGCGAGGCGAGCGTGTTCTCGCCGAGGGTGCCGTCGCGGACCAGTCGCCAGCCGGTGTCGAGCACGGTCCACGGCGCGGAGAGTTTGCGCTGGTCGAGCAGCCCGAAGTGAATGCCCGCGGCCCAGGCGGCGAGCACCAGCGCGACGCCGAGCAGGCGGGCGAAGGGGATCGGCTTGCGCAGTCCGAGGCGGCGCAGGCGACGCCGCTCGACGAAACCCTCCTCGGGCTGGGGGATCGATACCGCGGTGCGCGGCAGGGCGACGGTCACGACGCCTCCTTGGTTCGGTACTGCTCCGGAACCGCCTGCGCCGCAAGGGGTTCGAAGCGCCGGTCGAACAGGTCGTGGGCGTCGAAACTCTTCCCGAAATAGCCGGAGGCGGTGACCAGGTCGACGGTTTCCTGTTCCCAGGCGATCGCGGCGTCCCAATTCGCCGGGAAATAGGGTTTGTCGAGGGTGCCGATAATGCGGCGGCCGTCCTCGGCCGAAACCTTCTGATCCTTCACGTAATACGCGTCGAGCCATTGGTCGGGATGTTCCCACGACCAGACGTCGGTGCGCGCCCAGACCTTCACGAATTCCGCGACGGCGGCGAGTTTCGCGGAATCCTTCAGCACCGCGGTGGGGGCCCACAGAATGGTGAGCGCGTCGACCGCGGGGGTGGTGATCGCGCGGGCGCTCTGATCCCGGTATTGGGCGAGGTATTTGGTGAGCGACGGCTCGGCGAGCGGGGCGACGTCGATCTGCTTGCCCTGCAACGCGGTGAGGAACTGCGGGCTGTTCAGCTCGACCAATTGGACGTCGGAGGGTTTCAGCCCGGCGGTCCGCAGGGTGCGCAGCACCACCACGCCCTGCGCCTGGCCGGGTGAGAAGCCGATGCGCTTGCCGCGCAGGTCGGCGAGCGACCCGATGGTCGAATTGGGGGCGGTGGCCAGCTGATACAGCGGCGTCGAGCGGACCTTGACGCCGACGATGCGGGCGTCGAGCCCGGTGGCGTGGGCGTGGATCGGGGGGATGCCCGCGTTGGTGGCCAGATCGACCGCGCCGCCGCGGAACGCCTGGATCACATCGGGTCCGGCGGTGACGACGGGCCAGTCGGAGACGGTGAACGGCAGGGTGTTCGATTGGCCGGACGCCTCGAGCGCGACCCGGGTGGTGTTCACGGAAATGGATAGTTTCGTGCCGGGTGGCACGGAGGTGGGCAGCGGTGCCGACAGGGCCGCGTCACCGTCGCCGTGGGTGGCGCACGCGCCCAGGAAAAGCGCCGCCGTGAGCGCGATCCCTATTTTTCTGATGGCGGGATACATGTTTGAACTTTCGCGGAAACCCTTGTGCGAGGGCAATATTCGTTCGACTTAAAATTAGTCGGAATCAAAGTCGGGCCGCGGCGGTCACGCCGAGCGGGTCGGTGAACAAGCGCTGCAACACCACCGCGCCCGCCGCGGTCTCGAGGGCGCGGCCCAGGAACGACGAGCCGCGCACCACGTCCTCGGGTCGCTCGCAGGCCGAGAACTCCCGCACCGCGGCTAGATACGCGGCCCGCACCCCCGGCACCCGGACCAGGGCCGGGTCGACGATCACCACGGCGTCGGGGTCGAGCAGATCGATCACGACCGCCACCACCCGGCCGAGCACGCGCGCGCGGTCAGCGAACAGTTCCCGCGCGGTCTCGTTCTCGGCGGCGGCCGCGATGAGGTCGGGCAGGGTGCGCACCGCCAGTCCGGCGCGGCGCGCCCGAGCGACCAGCACCCGGTCCGCGCAGCCCGCCAGCTCGTCCTCCGCCGCCTCGCCGCCGACCAGCCGGGTGATCGCCCCCGCGGCCGACCGCGGTCCGTAGTGCACCCGGCCGTGCACCGCGAAGGCCACGTCGATCACATTGCCCGCGAACAGGACCACGGTGGCCGCCGCGTCCCGGGCGTGGCCGAACAACTGCTCGGCGTGCACCAGGGCGCGGGTGTGGCTGTCCAGCGACACCGGCAGGCCGGTGTGCTCCGAAAGACGCTGCCGCACCGCCACATTGCGCCAGTGCAGGGTGGCGTGGTCCACGACCTCCCCGGCGCGGGGATCGACCCAGCCGCCCACGGCCACGCCGACGCCTATGACCCGTTCGGTCAACTCGTCGCGGATCCGGCGCACCTCCGCCGCCGCAGTGGCGAGGATCTCGTCCGGATCCGGGCCGCGATGCGGCAGCCGATGCGAAAGCCGCACGCCCCCGGCGATATCCAGCACGGCGACCGTCGCGTGCTCGGCGGCGATGTGCACCCCGATGACCGCGTTCCCGGTCACGTCGAGGCTCAGCGGCGAATGCGGCCGCCCCACCTTCGCCGGCCCCGCGGTCTCCGGCAGTTCCACCAGCAGCCCGGCCGCCACCAACGCCCGCACCTGCGCGGTCACCGTCGCCGGGGACAGATTCGCCGCCCGCGCGATGGCACTGCGCGGCACGGCCCCCTGCTCGAGCACCACCCGCAGCACCGCCCCCGCGCTGTTGTCCGCGGTCACAGGTGGTTACGCGGGCACCCGCTCGGATCGCGCGGTGGGGCGTTCCGGGAGCGGGGGCAGTTCGAGGATTTCGCGGAAGGTGCCGGTGGCGGGTTCGGGGGCGACGATGCCGCGGCGGCGGAGTTCGGGGAGGAGGCCGTTGAGAAGGAAGTCGCGGGTGCGCGGGTCGTCGAGGCCGCCGAGGCCGATGAGGTCGAGGACTCCGGCGGTGTAGCGCTCCTCGATGGCGTCGGCGAGTTGTTCGGGGGTGCCCGCGGCGGCCCAGTGGCCGGTGTCCTGGGCGGCGATGATCAACTCGCGCAGGGTTTTTCCGGTGCGGGCCAGGGTGGTGAAGATCTCGACGCGGCCGCGGCGGCGGTGCACGGCGTGGACGTCGGGCAGGACGTGGTCGGGGATCGGCCGATCGAGGGGAAGCTCGGAGAGGTCGACGCCGCCGAGCATGTCCTCGAGGGTGCGGCGGGCGGCGTCGAGATCGATACCCTCGACGCGTTCGCGGACCAGTCGGCGCGCCTCCTCCTCGGTGGCCCCGTAGGTGGCGTGCAGGGAGCTGAAGATGCGCGGGAGACCGTGCGGGCGGCCGAGTTCGGCGGCGCGGGAGCGGATTCGCTTGGCGTACACCACCGCGTCCTCGAGGGTGGCCAGCGAGGTGAACACGACCTCGGCGAAGCGGGCGCCGAGTTCGATGCCGCCCGCGGACTGCCCGGCCTGGAACTGGACCGGGCGGCGTTGCGGCAGCGGCGGAATGTTGAGCGGGCCGCGCACGGTGAAGAAGCGGCCGGTGTGGTCGATGGGCCGTACCAGGTCCGGGTCCAGGCGCGCGCCGGAGTCGGTGCGGGTGAGCGCGCCGGGTTGCCAGCTGTCGAACAGGGCGTCGGTCACCTCGAGGACCTCGGCGGCGCGCGCGTATCGCTCCTCGGGGCCGGGCAATTCGCCGTCGCCGTAGTTCTCCTCGCCGACCGAGGAGGTGACCGCGTTCCAGGCCGCGCGGCCGTTGCTCACGTGATCGAGCGTGCCGAACAGCCGCGCGAGATTGTACGGGTGATGGAAGGTGGTGGTGACGGTCGCGATGAGCCCGACCCGTTCGGTGACGGCGGCCAGCGCGGACAGGTAGATCAGCGGCTCCTGCGCGCCGATCGCGCCCTGCGCCCCGAAGGTGAGCAGATCCGCGGCGAACAGGGCGTCGAAGCCGTGGGCCTCGGCGATTCGCGCGATCTCCACCGCGTCGGCCAGCGTGGACCGGTCCGGATCCAGCGCGGCGTCGTACACCTTCGGTGAGCCGCTCACGCCCGTAACGATTTTCAACGGCCTGCGCCGCTCCGACCTGCTCGCCATCCTGTCGACGCTAATCAGCGTCGGGGTCGGGGCCCCCGGTTCCGCTCAGCGAGATCTTTTCGGGTGCGAACCTTGCCCTCGAAGGCGGGACATCAGGCCCCGCGCGCGAGCCTCACCTTGGGGCGGCCCATCAGGCTGGGCGCGCGCGAACCTTGCCCTCGGGGGCGGGACATCAGGCTGCGCGCGCGAACCTCACCTTGGCGGCGGGACATCATGCTGGGCGCGCCGCGAACCCTTCCGCTCGGGGCGGGACATCGGGCTGCGCGCACGAACCTTCCGCTCGATGCCCGGACACGACCGCGCCCCGGTTTCGGGACCGGGGCGCGGAAGGGTTTGGGCGGCGGGCTTATTCGACGATGAGCAGGCTGCCGTTGGGGACCAGGGCGAGGCCGTTGGGGTCGACGCGGCCGATGACCGGGCCGGTGCAGTTGCGGCCCGCGTGCACCTCGACGACCTTGTCGGTCGTGTTGCCGACGGTGGTCTGGAACGAGTTGCCGGTATCGATGCAGCCGGTCGGGTTGTCGTACAGCTTGCCGTTGATGCTGACCGTGCCCTGCGCGGCCTGCGCCGTCCCGGCGCCCAGCACCCCGAATGCGCCGACCGCCACCACGGCGGCGGCGAATCCAGCGGTCCGAATCATGTGATCCTCCAGTCCAATTCGACGTCCCGACCGACGACAGGCTACTCGCGGCCGCGCCGGGCACCACACACCGGTCGCTCGAGCCGTCCGGAGCATGCTATCGGGTCGGCGGGGCGAATGCGGCCGATATCACGGGGGATCGACGAGTTTCGGCCATCGGGGCGCCGGGTATCCCATTCTGGTGGCTCTTCTCAGCCGTGCCGTCCTGCGGGGGCCGAGGGGGTCTCGGGACCGCATGGATCGCTTGGTGGAGGCTAGGAGAAGAGGGTGGCGGTTGTACTCGTGCTGCGCGCACGCGGATTGGGTGATCTCCTCACCGCGGTCCCGGCTTTACGCGCGCTGCGCCGGGCCCGGCCCCGCGATCACATCGCGCTCGCCGCGCCGCTGCGGCTCGAGCCGATCGTGGATCTGATCGCGTCGATCGACGAGATGGTACCGACCGCCGATCCGGAGAGCATGCGCTGGGACGGGGAGGCGCCCGCGCTCGCCGTCAATCTGCACAGTGGCGGCGCCGAGGGCATCGTGGAGTTGGCCCGCACCAATCCGGCGCGCATCCTCACCTACCGCAATCCGGCCTTCCCCGATCTCGAGGGTCCGGACTGGCAGCACGATATGCACGAGGTGGACCGCTGGTGCCATCTGCTCGAGTCGGACGGCATCGCGGCCGACCGCCGCAATCTCGGTCTCGTGCCGCCGGTTTCGACCACGAGTCATCGCGACTGCGTCGTCGTGCACGTCGGCGCCGGATCGCCCGCGCGGCGCTGGCCGCCGGACCGGTTCGCCGCGGTGGTGCGGCATCTGCTGGTGCAGGGCCGCGAGGTGGTGCTCACCGGCGACGAATTCGAACGCGATATCGCGCTGTCGATCGCGGCGCGCGCCGGACTGCCCACCCACCAGGTGCTCGCGGGTCGGCAGACCCTGCTCGAGGTGAGCGCGACGATCGCCGAGGCGGCCCTGGTGGTGTGTGGCGACACCGGAGTTGCCCATCTGGCAACGGCTTTCGGCACCCGCACGGTCCTGCTGTTCGGCCCGACCCCACCGAGCCGCGGCGGCCCACCGCCGCATCTGTTGAACCGGCATGTGGTCCTGTGGGCGGGACGGACCGGCGACCATGATCAGCACTCCCCCGATCCCGGGCTGCTCGAGATCGAGGTGCCGGAGGTGATCGAGGCGGTCGACAAGCAGCTCAGTAAGCGGAGTTGGCCGGGGGCGGCGTTGGAGCGGCGGCGGTCGGCGTTTCGGCGGGTGGGGTGAGAAGGGGGTTGGGGTAAGGGTTTTCGGTGGCGGGCAGCGGCGTGAGGGGCCGTTGCCCGTGATTGTTTGGGGGTGAGGGGTGGCGGCGGGGTAGCTGTGGAGGGGGCGGGCTCGCGGGTGGCGGGGGCATTCTGGGTCGAGTGCGTTCGAAATGTGCTTTCGCGCAGCGTGATTCGGGTGGATAGATCCGAACTGGCACGCCGCGTTCGTGGGTCGAGTAGGCGCGTGGTGGAGGCCGCGTGGCGAGGGGGGTGACTGCTGAGGCGGCAGTGGGTCGAGGCGCGGCGCTGATGGATCGGCGTTGCCCAGGGTGAGGAGGGCGGGGCGATGGGTGACCCCAACCAGGGCGCGGCGCTGACGGGCTGCTCGCTCTGCGCGTACTCGACCAAGGATTGAGCACGGGCAAGGTGGGCGGAGTCGCGGGAACTCATCAGGCACGGCGTAGTTGATTCGAGCGCGGGCGCTCACGGTGGGTGCTGAGGGGCTCGATCAGGCCGGGCGGCGGGATCGAGGGGACGAGCGCGGGTGGGGACCGCGATCAGGTTCCGCGGACGGGTTCAGTGGGCCGAGGAGGGAAGGGTGTTGCGGGGACCTCGGTCAGGATGAGTGGGACGGATTCCGGCGGCCGAGGGGTGGTCAGGGTTCGGGCTGGTGGATTCGGCGTGGGTCAGAGCGGCGGAGTAGGAGGCCAGGGCAGAGGGCCAGAACTGGTCGAGGTAGTCGCGGGCGGCGGCCAGGCCGCGCGGGTCGAGGGAGTAGAGGCGGCGGGTGCCTTCGGGGCGGACGAGGACGAGGCGGGCCTCTCGGAGGATGCGCAGGTGTTGGGAGACGGCCGAGGGGGTGATGCCGAGGGTGGTGGCCAAGTCGGTGACCGAGCGAGGGGCGGATGGGAGGGCCTCGAAGATGGCTCGGCGGGTGGGGTCGGCGAGGGCGGATAGGGCTTGGGTACCGTTAGTGGCCACTTAAGTAGTCTGGGGGTTAGCCAGGGTGGGGTCAAGGTCTCCTTTCCGGCTTGCATATGGCGATTTACATGGCATTTCGTCCGTTTCTACGCGGCTGCTGGTCGATCTAGTGGTGTGTATTGCCCGGCTGTGATGGTCACGACAGGATTACGGGCCTCGAGTTTGACTGTCGTAGCTTTCCCTGCATGCCCGTGACCGTTTCGTTACCAACGCGGCGGGCCCGGCGCGCCGCGCAGGCCGTGGCGATGACCGCGGTCGTCGGCACGTCGATCGCCACGCTGGGAGCCGCCGACCGCCACGGCTCCGGTTCCGCGCCCGGACTGGCCGCCGTCGCCCGCTCGCTGGAGACCGCTCCCGCCGCGCCCGCACCTCTCGCCGTCGAGCCCGTCGCGGCGCGGCCGCAGCCCGCACCCGCCGACGACGGCCCCTGGCTCGAGGCGAAGGCGGCGCGCGAGATCAAGCGCACGGTCCGCCCGGTGGCGGGCGTACTCACCTCCGGCTTCGGCATGCGCTGGGGCGCGCTGCACGCCGGCATCGACTTCGGCGATCCGATCGGCACACCCATCGCGGCCGTCACCGACGGTGTGGTCGTCGAGGCCGGCCCCGCCTCCGGCTTCGGCATGTGGGTCCGGGTGCGGCAGGACGACGGGACCATCGGCGTCTACGGCCACGTCAACGACATCCTCGCCACGGTCGGCCAACAGGTCCGCGCGGGCGACACCATCGCCACCGTCGGCAACCGCGGCTTCTCCACCGGCCCACACCTGCACTACGAGGTCTGGGCCGACGAGGCCGGCACCAAACTCGACCCCCTCCCCTGGCTCCTCGCCCGCGGCCTCGAACTGGGCAGGCCCCAGGACTGATCCGTTTCGCGGGCCGATGAGGGGGCCCGCGAAGCTCAGCCGCACCCTTTATTTGGATTCGCACCGCTTTCAGGGGCTTGCAGGGGGTGCGGATTTGAATAAAGGGTGCGGCTGGTACTGGGGTAGGGGGTGGGGGCAGCACTTTGGGGGGAGGTGGGGTTTGGGGTGGGGGTTTTAGCGTCGGGGCATGATCGGGATATCTGGTGGGGCGGGGTTTGTTCGAGGGTGGCATCGGCCGTTGGGGTGGTTGGCCGTTGTCATGGGGGTGTTGGCCGGGTTTTGTTCGGTCGCAATGATTTTCGATGGGCGGATGCTGCTCGGGGAGTCGGTGTGGCTGAAGCCGTTGAAGTTCGGGCTGGCGTTCGCGTTGTATTCGGCGACGTTGGCGTGGTTGTTGACGTTGCCGCACAAGGGGT
Source organism: Nocardia sp. NPDC003482 (assembly GCF_053588115.1). Taxonomy (NCBI): domain Bacteria; kingdom Bacillati; phylum Actinomycetota; class Actinomycetes; order Mycobacteriales; family Nocardiaceae; genus Nocardia; species Nocardia sp. NPDC003482. The sequence continues at coordinate 145,156 of NZ_JBSFPI010000001.1, read as the reverse complement.
CTCGGGTCACGTGGTGGTTGGGGACGGTGTTCGCGGTCACGGGGCTGGTGGATGTCGGGTTCATCGTGTTGCAGGCGGCGCGGGGGACGTTCAGTCATTTCAATATGGATGATGTCGACGGTGTCAATCGGATCGGGCAGGTGATCTTCACGTCCGGGGTGCCGGGGTTGTTCGTCGCCAATCTCGTTATCGCCGTGGTGGTTTCGTGGCAGCGGCTGATCGATCGGCCTACCGCCCGGGCCATCCATATGGGCCTGACGATCGCCGTTTTCGGTATGGCCCTCGCCTATCTGATGGGCGGCACCGGTTCCCAGTTGGTCCGCGATGTCGCGGGCCGTCCCGTCGAACTCGCCGCGGGCCATACGGTCCTCCCCCATCCCCTCCCCGTCCGGGACGATCTCCCGGGCCTTCCCGTCACCCATTGGAGCACCGTCGGCGGCGACCTCCGCGTCCCCCACTTCGCGGGGCTGCACGGCATCCAGGTCCTCCTCCTGGCCACCCTCACCCTCGGCTATCTCTCCCGCCGCCGTCCTTGGCTCACGGAACGAGTCCGCGCCCGCCTGATCGGCATCCTCGGCCTCAGCTATCTGACCGCGGTGGCCCTCCTGCTCTGGCAGGCCCTCCGCGCCCAGCCGTTGATCCACCCCGATGCCCGGACGGCCACCGCTTTCGCGTGCTTGGCGCTCGCGTGGATCGCCGCGACGGGGGCCGTTGTGGGGTGGGCCCGGGGTCCTCGACTGCTCCGCAGCCGAGGAACAGAGAAGGGCCTTCACCGAGGAGCAGAAGAGAGTGCCCGCCGAGGAACAGAGGAGGGTCTTCACCGAGGAGCAGAAGAGAGTGCCCGCCGAGGAACAGAGGAGGGTCTTCACCGAGGAGCAGAAGAGAGTGCCCGCCGAGGAACAGAGGAGGG